>JBHJHM010000152.1:0-18826 GCA_050330865.1 Leptolyngbyaceae cyanobacterium | reverse complement strand
TAATTCCTGCCACAGTTGAGCAATGAGGGCATCCTTTTCCTCATCACTGAGTCCGTCGAGTGGGGGCAGGTCTTTCATGGCCAAAGTTTACCACCCGTACCAGTAAAACTTTGCAAGTCAACCCAGTTGAGCAATTACCATGTTTTTAACTTCGCTGGAATACAACAGCATTTTTATTTGAGTCCGCTCATTATGCTGCCTTACACTGTCATCGGTCTCGTGCTGGGTTATGTCAGAATCCAGTACGGGTTTCAGTGGGCAGTTGGGCTTCATGCGGTTAACAATGCCTATGCTTTCTTACCCTTCGTTATATTTTATGGGCTGACAGGAAGTTCCGATATGAGTAATGTAGCTGCTGAGACGCCTCAGATTGGAGCTGTCTTTGCATCACTGATCGTGATCGCGTGGGGGATTGGATCGCTTTGGATGATGGTCTGGACCTGCCGCCATCTATGGCGTGATTTCAAGCGCTACCAACTTCACAGAGCCAAATGAATCCTCAGCACTATCAATAAAATCATTTTTATTTCTGTCATTGCCAAAAACAATATTTTCTCTTTTCCTGTTAGCGAATTTATAGCCTGTATCTTTATTGATTCACCAGAGCTTTTCACAGGTATAGAATCATCCTGATTTGAAAAGTTAGAGTTCGCTTGGCTATCAGGCAAATTTTGCCAGTAATTAGAATTTAGCCGCCAACGAAAATATCAATAAACGTCAACAAACTTTAAATGATTAAGGAATAGGCGACTCATTGAAAAACTATGGCTATAGGATGGATTCAATTCTATTCAAGAGACCTAGCGTCATATGGAATCTCTTCAAGAGCAGGTCACTGTGCTGACTCACAAGGTTGACGCACTTCATCAAACGGTTGATCAGGTTAATTCCCAAGTGTCTGAGATTTTATCAAAGTCACAGGATCGCCCCCAGCTGGGGAACGGAGTGTTAGATGATAGCAAACACGTCTACATAGGCTCTCAGAGCAGTCTGCAAAGCTCTGAGGCTACCATCGTCCACAAGGATATTCTGGTGGATTCGACGTACGTTGATCCGGAGCGATCCGGTGAAGAAACGTCGCTATCGCCCGAGGTCCAGATTCAGCGCTTAACGGCTCAGTTAACGGCAGCATACAACCGAATTGCAGCTCTAGAAGAACAGTTGCTAGCAAGTAGAGTTCACTAAACTGTAGAACTGTGCGACCCGCTTAATTCCGTCGATTATCAAGACTACTGACCTGTTGAGGCACATTTTCGGTTGAAGGTGCCATTTTTTTCGCGTCTATTCTCTAAGTGCATCCACTCTCTTGGCCTTGATACACCATCAGGTCTTTGAATACAGTTTCAACCGCCTGCACAATTTGAGACTGATGCCAATTCTGATAAAGGTGAGCCGCGATCGCGCAACCACCGGCAGCTACGCCCTCTTTAACATATCCAGCTTCATATCGTCGTAGCGGGTCGTATTGGGAATTGGCGAAAGAAAGCTGAGTTGCCAATAGGGGTGCATTCCCAACTAAATCAGCTAGCCCTACTACATCACAGGTAGGATCTTCGGCAACCCAGCGAGTAGTACCTACGACAACGTTCTCTGGCAACCAGGGGATGCGATAGTAGCGCGATAATGCCCGTACGAGTGCATATACAGCCAACATTTGAGTTCCACCGGCTAACAAGACACCGCCATGGCAACTGGCGGTCAATGTCATGGCAGCGACAAACACCTGCATGGGATCGCCAACACCAGCCAGTAAATCTAGCGGGTCTTGAGAGGGAATTGCTCCGTGAAGTTTCTGCCATGCTTCAATGCCTTGAGTTGCTATAGCTTGCTTCTGGGCGTGGTTGCAGGTGACATGACTACTGCTTACCTTCCCGGCGGCGGGAATGCCTAAGCCCAACATGAGAGCAAGCGCTGTGGTAGTGCCACCGACAACACATTCACCCAAAATCAGATAGCCCGTGTTCGCTTCATTTCCGAGGCGATGGCCCCAGCCTAGCCCCCGCCGAAATAAAGACTCAACACAATCGCGTGGCAGCGCTTTGCCAGAACTGAGGCAGGCGGCAGGCAGCCCCTCTAAATCAGTATGGGGGACCGGTGGAGCTATTGGGAGTCCAGCATTGAAAAGGTGGACTGGGAGACGTTGAGCTGCCACAACAGCCCTCGAAATTAGAACGGGCGAAACCCCAGCAGCTAAGGGAGGTAAAGGATATTGAGGAGTCTTCGTCACCCCTCGAGACAAGAACTCGGCATCGGCGATCGCCGTTGTTTTACGATCAGCTGGGCTGACTCCGGCGGCTGAAATGCCATCAATTAGCCCCGTTTCGGTGAAGCCTAGCACACACGCTAAACGAGGCCGTCTACCCCAATAGCGCCGTAGCCATAGCTGTCCTGAATCAGGTTGAGTATAGACACGAATCATTGGTTTGCTATGGCCTAGTTATGGTTCAAGCAGCCGTTGCACCCAGGGTGGGGGTGCAGGCATCTTTTCGCCCAAACGCTCTAACAAGAGCCAAGCTGCTAGGTGAACGGTAAACAAGTACACCACAGAGCTAATCAGGACAATTGCTAACGCCACAGTCTGCACCAGCGTCACATTTGTCTGGCTCAGGCTACCCCATCCCAACAGCCCCCAGTTGATGAGTCTTTCTAGCCCCCAGTTGACGATTTGGGTTGCTTGATTGATGAGGTATACCCACAGATCTTCGCCCAACATCAGAGAAAACAACCACAGTCGGACAAAGAAACCCAACGAATTCAGCAACGTTCCTAAGCCAACGGAGACATACCACGAGGCTCCGCGTTGCCAAAGCCATCCCAGCTGTACGCCCAAAAAGCCATAGGGCATCACAAATAGCAAGCTGCGGGGAGGACCCATCAGAACGGCCAGCAACAGCCCAGAAACAAGGACTCCCATCCAGGCAGAACGAGGACCCCGCCGTAAATAGACCAAGGCTAAAGGCAGAGGGCAGACGATACGGAGAATCGGACCGGGTGGAAAGTAGGTATTCACCAACCAAATCAGGCTGGTCGCGCTCGCCAGGAAGGCCGTTTCAGACATGGCAATAGGGCCTCTACCGCCCTGTAGCCGCTGAGGTCGTGCTGACAATTCCGCGGCGGGAGAACGATATTCCAAAAAAGCCTCTACTTCGGCCAGTTCGTCCGGATCCGGCGGTGGAGATTCCTGTCCCCATTGGTCCATAGCTGATGGCTGGGACCACTCTGACGAAGACTCGTTCATAGTGTTTCAAACCAGCAGTTTTTCAAGCGCGTTAAGGTCCGGGATGCACATAATGTCGCGATCGCGCTTGATCAAGTCTTTCTTTTCTAATCGATTCAGCACTCGCGTGACCGTCTCACGGGCTAAGCCGCTTAAGCTACTCAGTTCCCGATGGGGCAGATTCGGAATTTCGACACCTGTCTCTGATCGTTTCCCTTGGCCATCGGCCAAAAACAGGAGAATATCTGTTACCCGCGAGGTACTGTCTGACTCTCGCAGTCGCAACCGCCGGTTAACCTGACGCAACCGTCTCGCCATCAGCTGCGAAAGACGAATCCCAGCTAATGGTTCCGATTGAATCAGGTTTACAAAATCCTGAGCTGGGAGGTTGCCAATAGCAGTAGGAACAAGCGTAATGACGTCAGTCGAGCGCGGTACTTCGTCCAATGGGGCCATTTCGCCAAACAATTCGCCCTTGCCGAGGATGTTGAGTGTAACTTCCTTGCCGTCAAGATTATACGTTCGAATCTTAACCCAGCCGTCAAGGATGAAGTAGACAGAGCTGCCCCAATCGTTTTCCAGCAGGATGACCTGATTGGCAGGATGGCGACGCGTTACAACCTGAGCAGTCGCCTTCTGCACAATTCCGTCCGGGAGCCCCTCAAAGAAAGGAGTCTCTTGTATTGGCAATTCCTCCACGGAATTGTCACGATTCCCATAGCGGCTTTCCATCTACTGTGCGCGTACTCTCTTCCTACAAAAGTTTCTAGAAGGATGCGGTATCAATGCTAATTAACTGACGCACAATTGCTCAAAATTCACTGAGTCAGCTTAGCCCGTGTCAAGAATTCAAGCAAGACGCGAACGTTTTAAGCAACCGTAATCCTGTAAGGCGTTTCTGTATCCTTTCCATCAGACACTTAACATACTACGCTAGGCACGATCGCGATAGCTCATCATAGCTTGGCATTAAATGGCCAAAGATCTTGCCCCTTTCAACAAGCTAAGCGAATGCGTAAACAAACAATCTACAGCTTGACTGCTTAGTAGCCTGGCTTGAGATCAGCATCGATAATATAGATAAAGTTTTGAGAATGCAGCCATGCCAATGAGCGATCGTCCAAATTCACTGTGTTCTTGCTGCTGGCAAATGTGTCAAGGCCGCATCATGCTTTGTTGCAATTTATGACCATTTTTGGCACCCTGTCTTAAACTTTGGGCAAATCAAGTGCTCGGGAGAATCCGAGCAATAGCAGTGGGTATGCTCGAAGGCACTTGGGATGATCAGGATGCTTGTCTGAGTTTAGATAAGGACGCTAACGACAGGTCCCTATCACTTTGTCATTCATCGGTTTGTAGGGGTTTATTGTGACTTCGGATCAGGCGCAACTTCAATCACTCATCGCCGAAATCGAATCGTTGTTGGGCCAGGGCACTCCACGATTACCTTGGTCGGCAAAAGGAGAGCCCAGCCAGCAGCGGCGCTTGCTGGAACAAGCACTGGCTTCTCTAAGAGCCTTTCAAGCCACGGTAGAACCTTCCTCCACGACGGGGGAAACGCTCGGTAATACCGAGACAACGGGCATACCTAAAACTGCATCCAACTCAGAGGTAGCCAGTCAGCAGGTCCTGCAGGCTTTACTGCAAGAAATGCAGTATCTTCGAAGCCAAACGATTCAGCCTTTGACTCACGAAGTGGCTACGCTCCAGCAGCGGCGTGAACAGCTTCAGGACGAAGTTCGTCAGCTCGAGTCAGTGCGATCGCAGCTCACCGAACAAGACGAGTCCCTCCCAGCGGATCCCACCTGGGTCAGTGCTCTTGTTGACCAGCTACGGTCTTCGCTACTAGAACAGCTGACGCCTCAGCTCAAAGCCCTGCGAACCCCCCTTGAGGATGCTCCTGCCCTCTACGGCACGGCTGAAGATCCGCGCGAAATTGCCGCCGACTTACCCCAACTACATCCCCAGCAACGGCTGGCTCAGCTCCATCAAATTCAGTCCCAGACAGACCATCTGCTCCTGAAACTGGATGCCAATCTCCGGGCTGTCTTCGAGGCCATGGATCAAAGTGTCCAAAGCTATTGCGATTCGCTGGCGCAAGGGCTGGAAACGATGCACGGATTAGGGCAACAAGGCGAAGTTATCTTCGGAGCCTTTATCAATCACTTTGCCCAGCAGATGCGGCAAGATGCGAGTTATCTATCGAATAGCGATCGCGAAGAAGCCGCTGGACTGTTAGAAGGGCAAGACGGTAGCCGAAGAGCCTACAACCCATCAATTGAGACGAATCAAGACCTATGGTTGGAAAACAATGATTTTGAAGACGATCCGCTATTACAGTCAATTGTCAACCTAGACGATGTTGATCTGGATGACGATAGTTCAGGCGAAGAGATCACGCTGTTTCAGCTAGACGATGACATTACTCAGCTTCGGTTGGAAGACGAAGATGCCATTGATGAGTCGGAATACAGGCTGGATGACCTTGATATTGACGATGAGCTGACAGTCCTACAAGAAGATGAAGACCGTACCCTAATTCAAACAGAGCCGATCGCGTGGGAGGATGCAGTTGGTTTGGCAACATCTGGGACCGGCTCTGTTACATCGGCAGTCTCCCCCTCTACCGACAGCAAGTCTACCGATGCCGACAACCCTAACTATACCGAAGCGATTGATTCGCTCTATGAAAGTTTATTCGGAGAGGTGAGCAGTGAGTCAGAAGGAGACGAGGAATTAGCAGCAACTGCAGAGGGAACAGAGCATAGCGGACAAGGAACAGAAGCCAGGGACGTGGAAGCTGCAGGAGACAATGAACCAGGGGTCGAGAAAGCCCTAGAAGATACCTTGTTCGGTGCCGACAACCCAGGGTCTGATTCGGATGACCTGAGGGACAGTGACATTGATCAGGAGACAGCGAACAATTCAGAAGCGGCAGATCGCGCAACTGTTTCCTTAGATACCGATGGAGCCACAGCGATAGACGCTTCTTTCGATACGCTCCTAGAGTCTTTAGATAGCTCAGCTCCAGAGGATGACTCAGACTTAGATGACTCAGACTTAGAGGATGGCTCCGAGACTGTCACCGTAGACAATCTGACCGAGACTCACGATTCTGAATCTGCAACTGCCTTGGAGACCTTTATAGGGACAGAAGTTGCGGCTGAACTGACGCCAACTGAGACCTCTGCACTAGAAGCCGATACGATTACCTCTTTGGATGAGTTATTGCCAGCCCCAGACATGACTGAGGCACAACGCTCAGCCGATCCGTTTGCAGCTTTAGATGAACCCTCTGAAGACACGTTTATTGCGGCTCCTCTGGAAGAGGATCTGCTGGCTGCGGCAGTCGAAGAAGCGCTGCCAGAGATTGAGCTATCGCTGGATGAAGCGGCTCTAGGGCAGCTCAATGAAGATCTCGCACGGCTAGAAGAGACCTCGCTTGATGCCCCCACTGAGACTGAACCTGAGACTAGGTCGGATGAACCCGCCCCCGTGGATGATCGCCCCTTAAGTGCACCTGCGACAGAAGCTATTGACGCAGAACCAGACCCCAATGAAATTTCAGCCGTCAATCTTTGGGCTGTGGATTTGCCATCCGACAGCGAAATCGATGCTGAACTTTCCAAGGCGGATCGCGCGGAGGCGATCGCACCCACAATGCCATCCGCTCACCCAATGCAGAATCTTGACAGTGGGTTGGCAGCCGCAGGCATAGAAGAAACTGACAGTGCCGCAGTTGATCCTGAGGATGTTTTTTCGGAAACCGTAATAAGCCTCGAAAATCTCGGCATCGACCAAGAACCAGCTGATGATTCTGACAGTGCCGAGGTTTCACTTGAAACTGTGTTTGCAACCTCACAGGCAGAAGATATTGGCCGTAGTATCGAGGATCTTGAAGCGGCTGTCTCACAGTTAGAAGCGATTCAGCCCGAATCGAGTGACGTAGCCTTACAGAGCGATTCAGCCCAGACTGTTGAGCCTGAATTTCTGGAAGGTGAAGCTCCTGATAATGACAAATACGAAGAATCTGAAAATGCAGGCAATGAGCTAGACGCCATCATCGGGCTTGAATTAGAGGGCGAAAGCATTGTCGAGGATCTGGATCTCGGTGAGATTTTTAGCGTTGAAGCAGACAGTGAAGTAGACCTTCCCACTAGCGCGATCGCGCCCTCGCTTCTAGATGCACCCGTTGAGGATTTTCACGAAGAATTGCCGACAGCGCCCCTAGAAGACACACCACCTACCGCTGAACCAGCTCCTGCTAACGGCTCAGAATATGGCGAAAATCGCGAAGATTCAGTAGATATCGCTGAGACTGAGGAACTACCCGGATTTCTGGCTGATCTTTCCCTACCACTGGAGGAAGTCTCTTTAGATTTGGAGATGCTGGAGGCTTCCCCAGAAGACACTCAAATCGGGGTGGGAGGACTCACTCCCGATGATCCCGACAGTACTCCGGAGGTTCCTGATGCGACTGCCCTATCTGACGCGGCAGCCGTCACGCTTCCCATAGACGAGCCAGATAATGCTTTCACTGAGCCAGATAGCGCTTTGAATACTGCCGCTACGTTAGATATTGCCGAGGTATCCGAATCTGTCTTCACGGAGCCAGAGGCGCCCATCTTAGAAGACGAAAACAAGGCTCCAGTGACTGTGGTGGCCTCCGATGCGACGCCCCAAGCTGAGACGGAAGCATTCTTGCTAGAGGTAGACCTCAACCTCTCGCTGGATAGCGTACCCGGGGAAGAAGACAATGCTTCAGAGAGTCCGGCTTTAAATGACGATATTGCTGATCTGCCGGATGAGACGGTCGATGGAGCCGACGCGATCGCACCGACACCACCTGAGCCTATCTTCTTCACCGTCGAAGGAGCCGTTACCGAAGGATATCGGTTAGCGACTAACGAGGCTGTTCTCGACGAATTTATTGAAACAACGCTGGCTGACCTACCTGGACCTGACACTGCCTCTGAGGCGACAGACACCGAACCGATTGCCACGGAAGAAGCGGCAAACCTGATAACGCCCCAATCCGCTTTTGAGATTGCCGGTTCCAATGAAGACGGCTTCCGTTTAGTGACTGAGCCGAATACGTTCAGTCGTCAGTGGGAGGACGCGATCGCCGAAATTCCAGTGGCTTCTGAGGATGATTTTCTTGATCAACAGACCGCAGAAGAATCCGTGCCTCATGCTTCTTCCCCTTCAGCGGATAGTCCAGAGCCGCTTTCGGATGAAGAAATGGCTGAGCTATTTCCGTTTCTCTCGCAGGCGGCTAGCACTGATACCGATACCGATACCAATCTTGACACCACTCTCGATTACTCCGTTGAAGCAGTCGATGAGACACCTGCGAGCAATACCTCTGAGATAGTCACGGACACTTCACAGACACGTCTAGATATCCTCGAAGTGTCTGAGCCCGAGCCCGTTTCACCCATAACCTATGCTCTCTACAGTGAGCCCATGGGGTCTACTGACATTTCGGTTGAAGGGGAGGCATCATCGCCAGCAACGGAGCCTCCTGTGGTCGAGATTGCTGCAGCTGAAGTGACTCCAGCCAATGACGCTGATATTCCCACTATGCTGGCAGCGGAGGCGGATTTAGCAGCAGGTCCCCTTTCCGATGATGAGCTGGCTCAGCTGTTTCCGCCGACAACTCCTCCTGCTGAAGATCCAGATGCTGCTGCATCAGAGCTGTCAGAAGAAACGTTTGGGGAGCAAACGCTCGATTTGGATCGATTAGACAATGCCGTGCAGCGATTAGATGACTTCGTCCCCGGCGGTGCTGAACCCTTAGCAGGTATCTCGGGAGAAACTGAGGAATCTGACGCTGCGATTGCAGAGCTGTTTCCTACAATGCCTGAAGTTTCCGAGTCAGCTGCCCTCGATTTAGATGAGCCATCCGCTCTAGTCGACCGAGACGAAGCGGACAGCAGCACTCTAGAAACAGCCGATACCGTCGCCAGCATACCCGATGAAGATACGAGTAGCTTCGCTGATTTATTTGACGCGATGTCGTCTGAAGAACTTCCAGGAACGGCTGATCTTGATTTGGACTCAGCGGCAGCGGACACCAGCAGCGTTAGCAATTTAGAGTCAACCACCGACCGCTTGAATGAGGAAACAGCTGAGGCAGAGGCGATCGCCGATGACGTTTCAATATCTCCTGACACCGCCACTAACGTTATCCCTGAGACCCTTGAAAGTGTTGACGAGAATGACTTCACCCTTGATTCTGAAGCTGCTGTCGACGCTATCCAAACGCCCTCTGAGTCCTTGGCATTCGTTGATTTTGATCTAGCGATGGAGGAAATCCCAGAAGCTGATATTGAAAACGACGAGGCCTTTCATTCAGCCTTTCAAGACAGTGCCGAGCCAGAACTCACAAGCACTGAGGCCACTGAGGTCATGACCGAAGTCACCGAAGAGTTGGAGGGTGACGGACTAGAGACTGCAGAAGTTCTAATCGCTGAGGCTACTGAGAATGGCACCGTAGCCACGGAAAATCCTGATGAAAATGCAGAGCCAATTGGGGCGTCCGCTGATGCCGCTGATGCGACCGAAGGTTTAGAGGATACGGATGCTGTCGAGCAGGTCAATCTCCCGAGCCTCGATGCGCTTTTTGAAGACGAAGATGAGGCGATTTTGGAAGCCGCATTTGCTGAAGCAGCCTCTGAAGAAACAGCCGACGAAGGCTTAGACGATATTTTCGGTGACGAGATCCCTCATAGCGGAACTGGGATGGCTATCTCTGAAGATGCAAGTTTGAGAGATTTCTTCGCAGCGCCCCCTTCTGCAGCGGCAGCTGATCGTGAAAACGCCGTTGACCCAACATCAACAATTTTGGATGCGGAAAGGCTTGAAGCGGCCTTTGCCGAAGATACTTCCGAAGTATCCGATGACTCCAACCTAGAAGATATCTTTGGGGAGAATCCTCCTGAAGCCGAGACAGAAGCTCCGTCTTATTCAACGAGTGGAGAAAGTTTTGCAGCGACCTTTGCCGACGACATATCTGATCCCCTAGACAGTGAGAGCTTAGAAGATATTTTCGGCGGGGCCATCACTGAAGCCGCAGCCGCAGCCACGGATAGCCAAGAAAACGAAGAAGCTGACGATGAAACCCGTTTGACGCCAGCAGATATTAACGCCAGTATCGACTCAGTCTTTGCCGATGACGTGTCTGCCCCCTTAGATAGTGAGAGCTTAGAAGACATTTTTGGTGGAGCGATCGCGGAAGCCGAAGTCGAAGTCGAAGTCGAAGAAGCTGACGGTGAAACCCGTTTGACGCCAGCAGACACTGACGCCAGTACCGACACTCCTCCTCTTCTAGCAGATCTTGAGGTGACCGACCTTGAGACTGTTGACTCTACCACTGATAGAGACAGCGCTTCCAATGTCTCCTCAGAGCCTCGCACCAATTTCGATACTGAAGCCGAAGCTGATGATGCCGAAATTGATATCGATGTCAGCGATACATCCCCTGATATTTCGCTGCTGGCAACGGACGTGGAAGCACCTGAGGCCATCTCTGCCCGAGATGATCGCCCCACCGAGGAGCCGATTACGGCTCCCGCTGTTGAGCCAGAAACCGCAGCTGATGCAGTCATAGCCGAAGAAACTCCTTCTACATCAGCTCTGTTGGCTGCACTCCCTGCCGATGAACCTGCCGACGACGAGCCCGAGCCGCCAATAACGGCAGCGCCGATTCGAGATGAATGGTTCTTGGGCATCGACTTTGGTACAGGTGGCTTATCGGCGGTCTTGATGAATCGTTTGAATGGCGCTGCTCATCCGCTGTATTGGTCTTACAGGGGATCGAATGCCCCCAGTGAAAACACATTTCGATTACCTACGGTAGCCGCGCTTCAAGTCAATACCGAAGCGGCGATGACGGCTCCCGAATTGCGAGCAGTCGGTGTTGCAGCCCTTATTGAAGGTGCCAAAGACACAAATCTACAGCTCCTCAATACGCTGAAACCGCTGCTGAAAGTAGGGATTCCGCACCAGATTGAGACTGACCAATGGCAACCCATTATTCAGTGGTCAAGCGAGCAACCGGTTCCCCTGCCAAAAATTAGTGCGGGCGTGCAAGCGTTACTGACTTTGCTGCGACAATCGGCGGGAACGCCTCTAGAGCTAGGAGCAGTTGGCCTAGGCCATGGGCAGGTGCAACAGGTTTTGGACGATCTTCAGGGAATCGTTGTAGGACATCCCAGCAGCTGGCCAGACACATATTGCATCAACCTGCGGGAAGCCATCCTAGCAGCTCGTTTGATTGAGGATCCTAACCAAATATTCTTTATTGAAGAAGCGATCGCGGCTATTCTATCGGGCTTGCCAGATCCAAATGACCCACCGCCATCGCAGGGCCAACAAACCCAGACCCTCTACCAATGCAGTTGGCAGGGAGGCACAGTCGTTATTAGCGCCGGTGTTTCTTGCACTGAGCTGGGGATCGTCGATTTACCCTACCCATTAGATGCCATTAGCCGCGAAGATTTCGTGTTACGCAATCTGGCCTACGGTGGCGATGCACTGGATCTAGATATCATTTGCCAACTGCTACTACCACCGGAACGACGGAAACTCAGAACTGACAGCGATCGTCGTTTGTCCTCAGCTGGAGGCTGGCAACCGCGCTTTCCAGAGACCGCATCAGCACAGTGGGAGAGTTTGATGCTAGATTCCTTGGAACTGCCTCAATTAGCGGAACCGGATATCGGTCATCGCATTCATCTGCGTCAGCATTTGGAAACATCGAAGCTAGGGCAGAGCCTGCTAGAAGCAGCCCGGCATTTGAAGCTTATCTTGCAAAATCAGCCTCAGTTCCAACTAGAATTGGCCGATCAGTCCTGGCGAGTGCTGCGACGAGATCTAGAAAGTCGGGTACTGGTGCCTTACATCCAACGGCTCAATCAACAACTCAACGCTCTGCTGAGTCAAACAGGGCTTGCCTCCCAGAGTATCAACCAGGTGATTTGCACCGGAGGCAATGCGTCTTTCTCAACCATCGCCAAGTGGCTGCGGCAAAAGTTTCCCAACGCTACCATCATTCAAGATACTTACCCGATTGATCGCTCCCCTAGCTGTAGCCGCATCGCCTATGGCTTGGTCAATCTCTGTCGCTATCCACAGGGTCTCGATGTGCCACGCCATCAATACAGCGACTATTTCCTCCTGCACGAAATCATTCGCACGGTACCGGATCAGCCTATGCCCTTGAGCGGCATTTTGCACCTGTTGGAGGAACAAGGACTTAATACAGATGCCTGCCGTTCTCGCATCCTCGCTATTTTGGCAGGACACCTTCCCCCTGGCCTCGTTCCCGATGTCGCTATCAACCCTTATCTGAGCCAGACTACCGTTTCACAAGCGGTCTACCAAAATTTAAAGGCAGCGCCGTTATTTACCCGGCAATCAGAAGATATCTACATGCTGAATGCGCAACAGCGCGATCG
Organism: Leptolyngbyaceae cyanobacterium; assembly: GCA_050330865.1. Lineage (GTDB taxonomy): Bacteria > Cyanobacteriota > Cyanobacteriia > Phormidesmidales > Phormidesmidaceae > SIO1E4. The sequence continues at coordinate 6,148 of JBHJHM010000152.1, read as the reverse complement.
CATCCGCAATCATCTCGCAACGCTTTTACGCGGCAAACGTCAGTCTTTGGCAGAGCCGCTGATTGCCCAATTAGTGATCCCTTGAGTCACCCTCACTCCCTACTGCCTCTCTCTAGAACAAACGGACTAAAATAGTCAGCGGTGCTGCTTCCAAGAGGGCTGAATGACCGTCGGATGGACATCTGAGCAAGTGTTGGCGCTTTCGCCCGATGCTGGCTCCGCCAAAAGAGGAAAATCCCTTGCCAACACGGCTAAATGGGTGTTGTTGGGTTGCTCAGAACAAGCCGTTTGGGGCGAATGCCGGGGCAGTGGTAAGCAACCGTATCGGACTCAAATTGACCTGAGCGAACCAGCCTTTCGCTGTAGCTGTCCTAGTCGTAAGTTTCCCTGTAAGCATGCGCTAGGGCTGCTCTTTTTATGGGTCGAGCAGGCCGGTGCATTCAATCAAGGAGCGCCACCAGACTGGGTTGCCGAATGGCTGGCAAAGCGATCGCAAACCCCAACTCAAAAATCGGCAAAACCGAAGCAAGCGGCTGCGGATCCGGTAGCCCAGGCTAAACGGGCTGAAAAACGCATAGCGAAGGTCGAAATAGGGCTAGTCGATTTGAGTCAATGGCTGCAAGATATTCTGCGGCATGGACTCGCGACCCTACCGAATCAGCCCTATAGCTTTTGGGACCAGACAGCGGCAAGGCTGATGGATGCTCAGGCGCCCGGGCTCGCACGGCGGGTGCGATCGCTCGCGAGTATTCCCCATTCGGGCGAAGGCTGGCCAGAGCGGATGCTGCAAGCATTGGGACAGCTACACTTACTCATCCAAGGCTATGGCCAGTTGGCATCGCTACCGCCTGGTTTACAAGCAGAAGTGCGATCGCAGATTGGCTGGACCTACAGCCAAGACGAGCTGCGATCGCGAGCCGCCCAAGCCGATCCGCTCGTAGCCCGTGTGAAAGATAGCTGGCAGATATTAGGCAGAGTGCTAACCGAAGAAGAGAATTTACGTATGCAGCGGCTTTGGCTCTGGGGAGAAACTTCCGAGACAACAGCGTTGGTGCTGAACTTTGCGCATGGTCGTGCTCCCCTCGATTTGAGTTTGGTCCCTGGTTCGAGCTTTACAGGCGAGCTGATTTTTTATCCAGGAACCGGGATCCAGCGGGCTTTTGTTGAATCACGGGAGGCCACTTCGTCACAGTTATCTCAAAAGACAACAGGCTTCAAGGAAATGGATGTTGCGATCGCATCCTATGCCCAAACCCTCAGCCAAAATCCGTGGCTAGAGCAGTTTCCTTTAGTCCTACACCAGGTTGCGCCTCATTACCAAGCAGATGCCTGGTGGTTACAGGATAAAGCCGGTCAGGTCTTGCCGATTTCACCTCATTTCAACCAAGGTTGGGAGCTAATTGCCCTAGCGGGTGGACACCCCTTAACCGTGTTTGGCGAATGGAATGGGGTAACGCTGCTACCCCTGAGCCTATGGCATGAGACCCAGTTTGTAGCCTTGGGAGATGGGACATGAGCCTTTGGCAAACCTGGATCGGAACAGCCCTATTAGGGACCGACCGACAGCCTCCGACCCCACCCCAAGCAAAAGATGCTTTGACAAGCACACTGGAGCAGTTGAACTGGGATCAACCAGAGCAAGCCTTGCTGAGTGCTGCTGGCATCATCGCACTGCACCAACAAGTAGGCCGTCAACCTGCAACGATGACATTCCCAGCCATCGAGCCCTGCCCACCGGATGACCTGCCTATCTGCAGTACTCGAACAACCCAGCATCTGCAGATAGCATTGGCCGAACATCCCAAAGTATTGCCAGAACTGTTGGGGTTGATAGCAATGGCAAGACAGCGCGTTCCCGATCAGTGGCTTCCTAAGCTATTAGAGTTTGGTCTTCAGAACGCCCAACTCCGCACCCAAATTGTTGCTGTATTAGGGAGGCGAGGCCAGTGGCTAGCGGCGCAAAATCCAGCTTGGCGCTACGGTCAAGTTCAGGGAAAAGCCGATTTCGTCCCTGAGTCAACCGAGTCTCAGACAATTTGGTCGCACGGCACTCGCAGCGATCGCGCCCTATTTCTACAGCGATGGCGCGAAGTCGATCCTGCTGCTGCCCGCGAGGCACTGATCGCCGTTTGGTCTTCCGAGCGGGTCAAAGAGCGCGAGGCTTTACTGGAAGTCATGGCAACTCGTCTTTCCCTAGCTGATGAGCCTTTTTTGGAGAAAGCCCTGAATGATCGCGGCCAATTTGTGCGCGAGCTAGCAGTCGATTTGCTCATCCAACTGCCAGCATCAGAACTTTCACAACGAATGGCACAGCGCATTCAATCCTTCATACAGCTTCAAGGTGAAGGGGAAGCCCTGACAATTCAGGTCATATTGCCCACAGCTTACGAAAAAGACTGGGAGCGAGACGGTGTCAATTCCAAGCCTCCCAAAGGACAAGGCCAGCGAACCTGGTGGCTGCAGCAAATGCTGGCAAGCGCTTCTCTTAATGTCTGGGCTGCAGCACCCGAGGCGATCGCCAGCGCCATCCAGGACCATGAATGGCAAGATTTGTTGTTAAAAGGTTGGAGTCAGGCCGCCCAGCATCAGAACCGAGTGGATTGGGCCGATGCTCTGATTGCTCAATTTGGATTAGAGCCCTTTGACGAAGTAACGTTTACAGAACTCCTGGCCTTACTCGCCGCTGAACGACAAGAACAGCTTCTCCAAGCCCATTTACCCGCTCACCAGGCTGATGGCAAACGACTCACCCACTGGCTTTACCAGGTCTCGCAAAGCTCCCAGCTTCGCAGCCTAGCGTTCAGCCGCCTAGTTCTCAAGCAGCTCTTAAGAATCATCCGCAACCACAAGAAAAACAGCTATAACCTCCTCTATCCCGTAAGAAACATGGCGCTCACTCTACATCCTCAACTCGCACCCGACGTCGCCGACGCGATCGCGGCGCTGCCCCAAGACAAATCCTCACGCTACTGGCAATCCCCCCTGAACGAATTTCTTAATCGCTTGAGCCTGCGGTTGGCTATTCACCAAGCCTTTGAGGAGGAAGGGAGTAGAAGGGTAGGGAGTAGGGGAATAGGGAATAGGGAATAGGGAACAGGGAACGAGGGCGAGAGCGGGAGGCAGAGGGAGGATGGGGAGGAGTGACGGGGTAAGGGCGAGGCATTTGGCCCGTATCCTCAATACATATCGAGACTCCACGCTCCAAATGCCTCGCCCCCACTCCACCCACCACCCACTATCAATAACTAACAACCAATAACCAACAACCAATAACAACCAACCTATGCCCACCCCATCCACCCCTACCGACAACCCCGTCACCACCATCTTGCGCCAGCACGCAGAAGAGCAGTTCGCGTCAGAACTCGCGGCTCTTATAGAAGCAGATGAGCGCCAGCGTCCACCCAATTGGCAGCTTTCTCCTTGGGCTGTAGTGACCTATCTGATGGGAGGCACTCTCGATAGTGGGGTAGAGATTGCGGCAAAGTACGTGGGCAGTCGTCGCTTGATGGAAGTCGCGATCGCGACCCTAGCCACGGATCGGGCTCTTCTGCTCTACGGCGTTCCGGGTACCGGCAAATCTTGGGTCTCAGAACATTTGGCGGCGGCGATCGCAGGTGACTCGACGCTGCTGATTCAGGGCACGGCAGGCACCAGTGAAGAAGCCATTCGCTATGGCTGGAACTATGCTCAGCTGCTGGCGCAGGGACCGTCGATGGATGCGATCGTGGCGAGTCCACTGATGAACGCCATGCGGGCGGGCAAAATTGCTCGGGTCGAAGAGCTGACCCGCATTCCTGCCGATGTGCAAGACACGCTGATCACGGTTCTATCAGAGAAAACACTACCGATTGCTGAGTTAGGCGAGGAAGTGCAAGCAGTCAAGGGCTTTAACCTGATTGCCACCGCCAACAACCGCGACAAGGGCGTCAATGAACTCTCCAGTGCTCTCAAACGCCGCTTCAACACGGTCATTCTGCCAGTCCCCAGCCATGCCGATGAGGAGGTGCAGATTGTGCAAAAGCGCGTGGAAAGTTTAGGTCGAGCCCTAGAGCTACCCGCCGAAGCACCCGCTCTGGAAGAAATTCGCCGCGTGATCACGATTTTTCGGGAGCTGCGCAACGGTGTCACGGAAGACGGTAAAACCAAGCTCAAATCGCCCAGCGGTACGCTCAGCACAGCCGAGGCAATTTCCGTGGTCAGTAGTGGTCTGGCTCTAGCTGCTCACTTTGGCGATGGCAGCCTCAACGCCGACGATCTCGCAGCTGGGGTGCAAGGCGCCGTCATCAAAGATCCCGTGCAAGATGCCGTGGTTTGGAAGGAGTATTTGGAAACCGTCGTCAAAGAACGCGATGGCTGGAAAGACCTCTACCGTGCCTGCCGCGAACTCACCTAATACCCAGGGGACTGTTTCATATATGCAGAGGATATTCCCGAAACTGGAAGATGCCGTAAGGGCGCAAAGCCTTGCGCCCCTGCTACCATCTACGCTGAATGCTGGACAGCCAATCAGTGCATCCCCGGAACACTCCCTATAATTGGTGGAGAAATAATCAGTCACACCGAGCACCTGCACTGATGGCAGACAATCCGGTTTCCATCTTCATTTCCTATGCCAGAAAAGACCAAGCCCTCATGCAGGAGCTAGAAAGCCATCTACACCCTCTGAAGCTAAGCAGTTTAGTAGATAGCTGGTATGACGGCTGTATTGCTCCCGGAGAAGAGTGGGAGCCGCAGATCAAGGAAAACTTAGGCAAAGCCCACGTTATTCTACTACTCATCAGCGTTGATTTTATTAACTCTCGATACTGTTACGACGTTGAGCTGACAACCGCTATCGAGCGTCACAAGGCTAAAGATGCCTGCGTGATTCCAGTGATTTTGCGATCGTGCCTATGGCAGCATGTACCCGTCAGTGATATGCGATTAGGCGATCTGCAAGCTCTCCCTAAAGATGCCAGACCCATTAGTCGCTGGGCGGATCGCGATGATGCCTTTACTAGCATTGCCGAGGGCATTTTCCTTCGCATTCAGCAGTTGAAAGAGGAACAGCAAGCCGCAGAGCGCCAGCGCCGCGAAGCAGAAGCGGAGCGCAGACGTCAGGCAGAAGCAGAAGCGGAACGCCTCAGAAAGCAGACAGAGTATTATAACGGCGGACTTTACCATCTTGAGGCCGGTAACTTCCTCCAGGCTATGGCTGATTTTAGGCAAGCAAAACAGTATGGACACCCTGACGCTAGCCGGATGCTGGCGAAAGCGGAGCGTCACGAAGCAGACGAACTCAAGTCAGAAAAGGGAATTGACTACACCCACCTGCGAGACCTGCTGAGGGCTGAAGACTGGAAAGCAGCTGACCGTGAAACCTACGAAGTGATGATCCGTGCCGTTGGTAAAGAACCAGGACAATACTTTATCTCCGATGAGCTGTTGAATTTTCCCTGCGCTGACTTGCTCACGATTGATCGCTTATGGGTGAAGTACAGCAAGGGTAAATTTGGCTTCAGCGTGCAAAAGCAAATTTACGTCGAGTGCGGAGCAACGCTCGACGGCGAGTACCCAGGTGATAAAATTTGGGATCAATTCTGCGATCGCATCGGTTGGCGAAAAGAGGGAATATGGTTTGGGTACTCCGATGTCACTTTTGACACCACAGCTCCCACCGGCCATCTCCCGTTGAATGGGTGGTATGACCGTTCTTGGGGCCGGGTTCTCTTCTCTCGCATCGAGACCTATAAGGTGTAAACCATAAGGGCTTTAGACTATCCCTGGGATAGGCGAGAGGAGCGGAGGGAGCAGGGGAAGCATTGAGTCTATGAGAATCATTGCCCGTCGAACGCTTCGGGAGTTTTGGGAACGACATCCAGATGCGGAACAGCCTCTAAAAGCTTGGTTTGTAGAAGCGATACGAGCTCAGTGGCGTAGTCCAAATGATATTAAGCAAACGTATCGAAACGCTAGCATTGTTGCTAACAACAGAGTGGTTTTCAACATCAAAGGCAACGACTATCTGTAGTGACCCCCAAAATTAGGACAGCACTAGAGAGAGTAAGCTGGAGTCCATATGGGGCAAGCATCATGGCAAACAAGCAAAGGAATTACAGTAGCGAATTTAAGGCCAAAGTCGTCTTGGAGGTGATCAGTGGCAATC
>JBHJHM010000151.1:0-2660 GCA_050330865.1 Leptolyngbyaceae cyanobacterium | reverse complement strand
CGACTACTCACCGTCACTACCTCGCTCAAGGCTCAAGGCAAAAACATCCTCGATTTCCTGACTCATGCCTGCTTGGCAGCACGAACTGGAAAAGAGCCCCCTTCTTTGCTCCCACAACAGCAACGCTAGGGACGGTTACGGTAAAACTCAGGTAAGGTAACCTTTTTGGCTTTTCAAACAGCCTCTAAGCGAAGGTAACACTCTCAAATAATCATCAAGGCTGCAAATACCTCTGCTAGTATTCTTCTAACTGAGCCATTAACTAATGACAGATCTATCAACGGCTAAGAGTGTTGCCCCATCGCGAACCAAATTGAACTATCCCCTCTTTGCTTGAGCCAGTCAAATTCAGAGTTTTATTCTCCTTCAAGCATGCTTTCTAAATCTGCTGCTAGTTCTAAGAGCTGTCTCTGATGTAACTCTGAGGTTGCTAGCTGAGCATATGCTTCAAGAAACCGGAGTCGATCTGCTCGAAAAGCTGGTTCTTGTACACCAACAAGGTAAGCAAATCGGCCTTGTAACCATGCAATATCCTTGCCTTCTATTTCTCGATTCAGACCTGCCCTTGCGGCATCTGCCTCCCAGATTCGTAAATCTGATGATGAACAATTTGATATCGTTTCCATACATCCCGCTAAATAGAGATCAACTTCGTCGTAAGAAGCGATGAGTGCTTCATCATATACCTCGTTCATGGAAGTAAGAATTGCTTCCCCCTTTTGTTGATCAATGCCACTGCTAAGAACTGTTCCAACAAATAACCCCATTCTCGCTACTTCGGCACGGGTTCCAGGAGAGTTGGCAGAAAGTTCAAGGGCCTGTTTCAGATTTTGGATAGCTCTTTGCGTACCCTCTTCTCCTTGCCAAACAAAAACGACTGCGGCAGCTGCCTGCAAGAGCGCATCTTCAGGGGTTGTGTATTCTAGGAATTGGTCTTGTGCTAGCCCTAGAGTGTAGGAAGCTAGGTATCTGTAAGATTCATCCTCAGGCAATTCACTAGTGGCGGATTCGACAGCAGCTAATGTCAAATACTGAATATGCTCTTGCACACCGTCATAGGCTCTTCCCCAGGCTTGAGGGTTTTGCCCAGGCTCGAAGTCTGCAAAGCTCAGGAGATCCCAGAGAAGTGATAATTGGGACCGATTCTCTGAATAGTTCTCTGAAGAAACTTCTTGGTAGTCTTCTAAAGTTTCGTATTCTTGAAGAAGAGTGGAAAACTCAGCTGCAGTAGATTCTATCAACAAGTGCTGGCAATTAACTGGTTGCGGACAAGCAGCGTCAACAAGACCTAACACAGTTGCGATATTTGCCGCACGATCCACTGTTGGTAAGACTTCCCGGTATATTTCTGGCCGATTATTTACGTCTTCTATAAGAGGGATGTATGGTTGCATGCTAATGTCAGCGATCTCATTATCAACATAAACTGGATATCCAGCCGAATTTCGAAAGAGGAGCTGTGGCTGAAATTCCATGCTAATTAGCCCCGTAGTCTCAGGGCTAAAAGTCATGTAAAGCTGCGGCCAATCCGTCGGAGACTCTGGCCACCTTGTTGGTATTTCACTGTAGGGGCCACTACTTTGAAGAAGATCTATAGCCTCTATGTAGGGATGTATTGTCCCGTTCGGGGGCATTGGTAACCGTCCTTGAGCAAGCGCAGCAAATTCAAGGTCGGCCATCAAAAATAGAGGGCCGATGAACAGCGTATCTCTTAGAGACGGACTCAAATAAGGGTATGGGCCAAACGGAGTTGAATCTAATGAGGCTTGAAGTGTAAGCTCATCGTTATCCCCGACTAATTCAACTATTTCTCTGAGCTCTATGGAGCTTACAGGTATTGATAAGATATCAGTACCTAAGTCAGCAATGAGATAACCGTCATCGTATGAGAGATCCGAAGAACTCAGCTCTAGATTATTTTGGATCTTTACCTCTACTCCACCAATCCCAGGAGCACCAATACCCTCTGAAACAGCTGCATAATATGAGTGTTCTAACCAATCTGCGGATTCAAATAGTCCCGCGAGAGCATTGCTTGGAATTAGAGTCGATACGAGAATAGATAGGGATACAAAACGCTTATTCATGGTAGCCCTCTGCTTTGTTTTAAGAACGACTTCGAGATGTTGATTTAGCCTTGATAGGCGATGGAAATCACCATGACTCTAGTGACTAAGAGAGCACTTTCCCCACCACTGTTGAGTTGTTGTGATTATGGATAAATGCTCAACTTAATATTGCAAAATTCTTTAGTCAAAACTAGGCAGAAACCGTCAGGTGTTTGTCAGGTATTTAGAGCCCAGACAAACCACGGCAGTATCTCTCTTGCTGTAAGCCCAAAAATTGGACTCTTCCCAGCTCTTGGTGAAGCCGAGAAAATCTTGATGCATCGAGATGTTGAGCCAAAATTGTTAGGTTTTGTCAGGTACTCTGTCAGGTTTTGTCAGGTATCTTGAATCTCTGACGCCATTTAGTATCAAAATGCAAGGCTGAAGTTTATAGAAAAATATTTAGGTTTATTAGGGCGTGTCATCAATTAAGCCAAATGACAACAGCGGCGAGATAGACAGCACTCAAGAAGTTGCGAGCTGTCTTGTCGTAGCGCGTTGCAATCGCCCGGTATTGCTTTAACTTAGCGAAAAAGTTCTCGATCAGATGCC
>JBHJHM010000150.1:0-6186 GCA_050330865.1 Leptolyngbyaceae cyanobacterium | reverse complement strand
TTCAATTCTTGCCACAGCTTACCGATGAGGACATCTTTCTCATCAGGACTGAGTTGGTCGAGTGGCGGCAGTTCTTGCATAGCAAAAGCCTACCATCCTCTCCTGCAACAACGCTCAGGTCAACCCAGTCGAGCAATTACGATATAAAAACTGATGGTGATCTACCCTTGCTACTCAGTATAGTCTTGCATTAGAGCAGCAAATTGATCAGTAAGATTTGACATCCTCTTGTAAGCATCGGAAGGAGCAATAATGCTCACGTATGCTTCATCTTTTTTTGCTTGAACTAACATAGATGCGCTTCTACGAGCAGCAGTTTTCCTCCTAGAAGCACGGCCTGATGGATCCAAAAATGTCAATATATAGGCAGAAGCCGTTGAAGAAAACGCTACTGAAAATAAAAGAGTATTGTTAGATAGATCAAGAAATGTAAGAATGGCACTAATTGAGGAGGAAAGAACTGCACTTAGACCAATAAAAACATATAAAGCAAACCAGATAGTAGACCATCGGTGATTTTGATTGCGGAACTCCTTGATATCACGAATCAAGATTTTATATAGAGCTTTGGTTGCTCTTATAGATTCTTCCTTAAGCTCTTCTTGAGTAAGTTCTGTAGTTAAATCACCTTTCATGCCCATCTCAGCTTTAAGTCAGTGCATTAATTATGTAATCTATATATTCATTAGTTAATCGAGCTTCAGTCTCAATAAGTTGATGGTTGCTTTTAATGCCCTCTAGTGCAGTAACAGCACACGATAGAGATAATCCTAAAGCATGGTATGTTTCGCGAAGGCCATTTAATAAATTCTCATCAAGCGTACTAGTAGTTCCAGAAATAAGAGCATATATAATAAACTTTATGAAATATTCAATATCACGCATACAAGCAGCTACTTGCCTGCTGGATCCAGTGTTTTCTGGATGAGCCAGTAAAACCCTTCGAGTACTATCTTTAACAAGTGAACTTAATCTTTCCTCTAAGCTTTGAGCAGCAGAAATTCTAGCTGATGCTTCCCGATAGAAATCTATCTGTCTTTGTCTGGATAAGTCTGGTTCTCCAGATGAGTAAGATGTTTCCGCTTTTGATATGCCGCGAGAATCCATAATTCTCAAATTGATTATTGTCTATAAATCCTTAAACGATAGAGTCTGTAGCACTACAAAACGCCTTGTTAGTATTATAGCCTTCAGAATTGCAAGTAAAGGTAATAAGTGTGTTTTGTTGACACTTATTATATTTGCTATTGGTTGCAGATAATATCCTGGCTGAAATCACTTGATTCTCAGACCTGATCATGATTGCGTAAATTTCTGTTGTTGAGAGCAGTGTGCAACTGATTATGTTTCCATACTGAGCTTAAACAGATTCTCACGAGCGAAAGCCTAACGTGAAGCTGAGCGGCGGCCAATGTTTTGCATCAATGCATAGATTGTAAATTCTGTCCGCTCCTGCATAGGGTTAGACGGCAGGTTGTCCGTGTCCGCCTCAGAGATCGCTTATTTCAAGAACTCATAAGCATGATGCGATCTCCAAAATTTATCGGTGGGGCATTAGAAACTGTAGCAGGGAGCACACCTCACAGCTTACTGAAAAAGTTTGTTTTCAAAATGCTGGTGTTTAATTAATCCTCCTAAAGGTTGACGCAGAAAGTACTATTCCTGCAACCAAACAGAAACCCTTCCAGCCTTGCAAGGGAAGCGTCCCCAGCCGTCTGAGTTGGTCTTGATTTTTACAGTTGGATCAAAATGACCTGTTACATCCCAATATTCAGCATTTTGTCTAAACATATTCATCCACTTGTATCCATCACTACCATTCGTTAAAACAACTGCCATAGAACCTGGGTGATCACTGTTGCCTAAACGAGTCCAGCCAATAGTATTAGGATGATCAAAGTAATCATGCTGGTCTCCAAAACCAAACCTGGTCCTTGCAAATAAATATTTGTCAATCAGGAAACTATGCGAATACATTGTTGCATCTAGCCCATCATCTCTTTTGTAGCGATCACCATAATAATCGCCATAGAATACGCATGGATAACCTTCTCTACGTAGCAAGATAATTGCATATGCAATTGGCTTGAACCAAGGTTCTACCCAAGACTCCAACTTCTCACCAGGTTGTGTATCATGATTGTCGACAAATGTAACCGCCTTTGATGGTTGTTCTTTCATTAAAGTCCTATCAAGAATGGTTCGCATGTCATAATTAGACCCTGAGTTACTTGCATCGAAGAAACGATAATGTAAGGGAACATCAAAGACAGATAATGTTCCTTGAGTTTGTGTTATATACGTATGCAGATCTTCGGATTTTCCTGACCAATATTCACCAACTGCAAACAAGCTACGTCTACTAAAATGCACTCTTAGGTGATTCAACCAATCCTTGAAGTACTCAGAGCGCACATGTTTTACTGCATCGATCCGGAAGCCATCAACATTAAGTGTGTCAACAATCCATCTTCCCCACCATCTCAATTCACCATCAACAGTAGGTTCACGGGTATCAAGATCAACTCCTAATAGATAGTCATAATTTCCGTTTTCTGGGCTAACAGGAGTTTCAAAAGTCTTATTTTTTAGACGATACAGTTTCTTCTCTTTTCTGTATTCGTCCCAATCGGCAGAATCAAAATGCCACCAGTGCCATTCCATCTTTGAATACTGCAACGTACCACTAGCATCCCGACGACCATCAAATGTAAAATTGCTCCAAATTTGAATATCCCTACAACCATACACTTCGTTTCGATTATCCCAATTTACTTCACAAGCACTAACCCATTCAGTGTAGTCACCGCCTACTTTATGATTGAATACAGTATCTACGTAAGCCTTCATTCCTGAAGTTTTTACTGTTTTAATTGCTTCTTCAAGTTCTATCTTTGTACCGTATTTGGTAGGTATCGTTCCTTTTTGATCAAATTCACCAAGATCAAAAAGATCGTATACACCATAGCCGACATCAAACCCCCCGCTGTTTCCCTTATAGGGTGGTGGAAACCAAATTGCTGTTATGCCTTTTTCACTAAGATGAGTGGCTTCAAGCTTTAATTCACTCCATAATGTACCCCCAGTTTTATACTTGTAATGAAAGAACTGAAACATGACACCATTCTCGTGAGACATAATTTGGTTTAACCCTTTTTTGTCTATGGCGATATTTTTATAGATGATAATGATATTGTTTGCTAGCCTCGATACACTTTGAATTATCGAGATCGCTTACTAACAAGATGCAACGGTCTAACGTGAAGCTGAGCGGCGGCCAGTATTTTGGCGGGATACCCACGATTGTTCAATCCGTCCGCTCCTGCGCAGTGTTATGCTGGCTAGGCAAATCGCTGTTGTTACAAATCGTATCCCAGAGTTACTAAAACTACCTCTTCAAGCTCAGCAATTGTCTGTGGATTGAGTTGTCCTAAACGCTTAATCAACCGTGTTTTATCCAATACCCGAAGCTGAAAACAAAGTGCTATAGAATCTTGTCGTAGCCCACCATCTCCTTGTTTTATCATCACGCAAATTGGCAAAGAAGCACGACGTTTATTTGTTGTCAGGGGAATAGTAATCGTTGTCGTAGAAAACTTTGAAACAATATCGTTCTGAAAAATAATGACAGGGCGAATACCTGCTTGCTCGGAGCCTTGAGTAGGATCGAGATTTGCTAGCCAGACCTCTCCACGCTTCAATTGCTTTGTCATAGTTGATCTTCTTGAGCAAGCATATCCGCATAGTCGCCCATGCCTGATTCTGCAAGGGCACGATCTTCCTCCGCAAACTCAGTTGCAAGCGGAGCTAAAAGGACCGGATCGAGGATTATACGTTTCCGTTTTTCCTGAAATCGAAGGAAAGCGATAAACTCAGCAACTTGCTGAAGCTGCTTGTCAGTGAGCTTTTCAATATCCTGTTTGAGGGATTCACTGGTGGCTAGCATAGACAGATATCAATAGGCTTTAGCTACAGCTCTATTATAGATAACGCCTATTCCATAGAAGTTTTCCATGTTTGCTTAAGCTATGTCATGTGCTCCTTTTCAAGGAAGTGACGAACGATGTACGGAAAACAGAAAGCGAGCTGTCCATCACTCCGGTGCAAAACCTTGTATTGAAGTCGGTCATATGGGCCAACCAAGACGGCATCAAGTGTCTGACCGTTGTGCGTGATGGACCCAAAATGTCGATTGTGGTGACCATCCATGCGGTGAAGCGTGTCAATCGTGACGCTCATTTGTGTGATTCGGCTGTTGAGTCAAAGAGAAGCGGTGTCATATTGCCGCATAACGTTGTCCTTCAGCGGTGGCAGAACCTTTGCCCCTTCTCTGAGACCTCTATCGTCCGCTGCAAGGGACTATGTTATGCCGTTTACATCAGGCAGACAACCTACAGCTTAGCTCCTCTTAACTTCTCTGGATTGACAACTGCAAAAATTGACTTAATAGCTTGATCTGAAAACTCGAAGCTAAACGCACTTTGCGTGCTTCCCTCTACAATGTTTAAGATTCCAGGCTGATCATTTATTTTAACAATTTGAGGATAGAATGCTGGGATAAGCCGACTCCGTCGAATTGCAATTAAAAAGCGAGCCACTTTTTGCACTCCTTCCAATGGATAATGTGCTGCCGTTGCTTGACCACCCCCGTCTGAACAGAAGGTGATATCCTCTGCCATAAGCGCTATCAGTTGATGCAAATCACCTTGATTCCAACTTACCAAAAATTTCTCGACAATCTTCTCTTTTTGTTCAAGAGATGGATTGATGCTGGGTCTACGAAGAACAAGATGTTGACGCGCACGGCGAAAGATTTGTCGACAATTTGGAATACTCTTGCCGACGGTTTTTGAAATTTCTGAATAGTCATAGCCAAATACTTCACGTAGTAAGAAAATAGCTCTTTCATTTGGAGATAAGCATTCCAGCAGAGTCAGGAACGCAAATGATAATGACTCTGCTAATTCTGCGTGATCTTCGCTTTGATTTGTCTTTTCAGTAATCAAAGGTTCTGGCAGCCAAATCCCCACATATTTTTCACGTTTCACGCGAGCTAAACGAAGCCGATCAATGCACAGGCGGGTAATGATGCTTGATAGGAATGCTTTTGGAGATTGCACAACAGTCTGGGTTGATTGCCACCGTATCCAAGTTTCTTGCAGCATATCCTCTGCATCGGCGTGGCTCCCTAGCATTCGATAGGCGATCGCAAATAGCAATGAACGGTACTGATTAAAAATTTCTAGGCGTTCCATGAACTACCACTCTGTCGCCAAACTAATGAGTTTGGCTTTTGCCGTTGCGATTTCTCGCTGTCGAATTTCCTCTGACATAAATTGGTCAGGAACAGGCACAACTGTAATGTCCTCAATCCCGATAAATCCCAGCACAGTTCGTAGGTAAGTATCGCAAAAGTTCATTTCCCCCAATTGCGTTCCAACCACGAAATTTCCTGAGCTTGGTGTAATAATTAGTGCTTTTCGCCCTTTTGCCAATCCTTGAAATGCATAGGTGTCTGGGTCAAAGGTAAAAGTCCGATTGATTCGGATAATATTATCCAAGTACGCTTTGAAGGTGGACGGAACACTAAGGTTATACATGGGTACACCCAGCAGAAGACGATCAGCCCAGAGGAGTTCTTCAATGAGCGTTTCTGAGTGAGTCAATACTGCCGTCATCTCAGGCGATCGCTCTTCTGGCGAGGTGTAATTTGCCTTCACCCAAAGATCCGTTGGATGCGCTGGCGGAGCAATCCCCACATCGCGCTTCTGGTGCTGAGTCTCAGAATGAGCCTTCTGCCAACGTTTGACAAATTCATCACTCAAAGAGCGCGAAATAGAACCGATTTCCCGTACACTCGACTGAATCTCAAGTAAATTCATGCTTGTCCCTCTTTCTAGACCTTCCACTTATTAAGACGGAAGAGGGCTCTTATTCGTGACAAGCTTCAGTTTCTATGCTGGGAGCCCAGACAGGGGTGTGCGACATAACGACTAAGATGAGCGGCGATGAGCAAGACCGAAACGAAGCAAGAAACTGATATTGGCCGCTCCATCGACTTGTTAGCTGGCGTTGCTAGAGATACAAAACTGTTCGTAAACCCTCATCTATCTCCTCTTGCAGGTAGTCAGGTAGCGAACCAATACACTTAACCAAAAACGTCTTATCGATCGTAAAAATTTGAGA
>JBHJHM010000149.1:0-17772 GCA_050330865.1 Leptolyngbyaceae cyanobacterium | reverse complement strand
CTCGATTCAGCTTTCGGGGGCGACTCATGGCTCACTCAGGACGGCTCAATGACTCGGTTGCTCTGAGTTTGACAGGATTTGACTCTCTGGAAAAGCGCTCACTTGACAAATCTCCTATTCCCTTAACTTGTGGCCAATGGGTTGGGATATACCTTCAGAGACCGTTCGCCATATCAACAATCCCCAAGAGAGTGTTAAAGGTAAGGGGGATTCATTTATTCAGCGTCACAATGAGGCCAAGCTGCGGTTCCTTGGTGAAGGTAAATGCTTCATGTAGGGGCTACGGCAGGGCAACATTTTGACGGGTAATAACGCTTATGCGACCTATTCGCACCTTTAACGTAGTTCCCTCTTTGCCCCCCCGGCTAGAGGCACTCAGGAAGCTTGCAAACAATCTCCAGTGGGACTGGGATGTTGACACAATCGAACTTTTTCGGCGACTTGATCCCGATCTTTGGGAGTCGAGTCGCTACAATCCTGTTCTAATGCTAGGAACCATTAGTCAGCAGCGGCTTCAGGAAGTTGCTGAAGACGAAGGCTTTCTAGCGCAGACAGACAGAGCATTGCAGCGCATGGAGGACTATCTTCAAGAGCGTACCTGGTATCACAAAAATCGGCCCCAATCGCCCGAGAGTGAATGCTACGCCTATTTCTCCATGGAATTCGGTCTCACGTCTTGTATGCCTGTGTATTCTGGGGGCTTAGGTGTTCTGGCTGGCGATCACTTAAAGTCTGCCAGTGATTTGGGACTGCCGTTGATAGGGGTCGGACTACTGTACCAGGAGGGTTATTTTGCTCAGTATCTGAATGCGGATGGATGGCAGCAAGAGCGCTACCCCATCAACGACTTCTATAATATGCCGTTGCATTTGGAGCGCGATGAACAGGGCTCCGAAATCAGAATTGCCGTCGAGTATCCTGGGCGTACGGTCTACGCCCGAATTTGGCGCGTCCAGGTAGGCACCATACCGCTGTATCTACTAGATACTAATATTGAGCCGAACAGCGAGTACGACCAAGATATCTGCGATCGCCTCTATGGTGGTGACATCGACATGCGTATTCACCAAGAGATCCTGCTGGGGATCGGGGGTGTGCGGATGCTGGAAGCTCTGGGTCTGAAACCCACGGCCTATCACATGAACGAAGGTCACTCCGCGTTTCTCGCTCTTGAGCGCATTCGGATGCTGATGGATTACGAGGGGCTGGCCTATCCAGAAGCGCTACAGGTAGCTTCCTCGAGTCAGATCTTCACGACCCACACGCCTGTGCCTGCCGGGATCGACCTGTTTAGTCCCGACAAAGTTTTGTACTATCTCGGTCACTACGCCCGTCGCTTCGGCCTCTCAGATGCTGAGTTCCTAGCATTGGGACGTGAGGTAACTGGCGATTTATCGACCCCCTTCAGCATGGCGGTGTTAGCGATTAAAACCGCCAACTTTGTGAATGGTGTAAGCCGTCTCCATGGGGCAGTTTCGCGTGATATGTTCGGGGGACTTTGGCAGGGATTACCCCTAGAGGAAGTCACGATTACGTCCATCACCAATGGGGTACATGCTAAGAGCTGCGTCGCCAAATCTACCCAAGAGCTCTACGATCGCTACTTGGGACCGAACTGGTCGCAGGCTGGCTCCAAGGATCCGCTTTGGGATCGCGTTAAGTCGATTCCTGACGAAGAGCTATGGCGTAACCACGAGCTGTGCCGATCACAGATGGTGATGTATGTGCGCAATCGTCTGAAGCACAGCCTAATTGAGCGAGGCGCATCACCTCACGAAATTACAGCAGCCGAGGAGGTACTGGATCCTTCAGTCCTAACCATTGGCTTTGCGCGTCGATTTGCTACCTACAAACGCGCTACTCTATTCCTTCGGGATGCTGAGCGCTTACGTAAAATCATTACAGGTGGCAATAACGCGGGACGGCGAGTGCAGTTTGTCATCGCGGGTAAGGCTCACCCCAAAGACATTCCTGGCAAGGAGCTGATTCGCAAGATCGTTCACTTTACGCGGGATGAAGGGCTGGATGGTTCTATCGTCTTCGTCCCCAACTACGACATTCACACCTCCAGAGCCATGGTGGCCGGGTGCGATGTTTGGCTCAATAATCCCCGTCGTCCGCGTGAGGCATCCGGTACCAGCGGCATGAAAGCTGCCATGAACGGCATCTTAAACCTCAGTGTGCGTGATGGCTGGTGGGACGAGGCAGACTACACCCGGACTGGCTGGCCTATTGGTTCCGGCGAAGATTACGACGACCCCAATTATCAGGATGATGTCGAGGCAGATGCTCTTTACGAACTCATTGAGCAAGAAGTAATCCCGCTCTTCTACAATCGTGATGAGAACGACGTGCCCCGAGGCTGGGTCGGCAAAATGAAGGATGCCATCTATCTCAACACGCCGTTTTTCAACACAGCCCGCATGGTGAAGGAATATGCTCGTCGAGCTTACTTCCCTACCAGCGATCGCCTTGGCCAGCTGAGCGAAAACCAGTACGAGCCTGCTAAAGAGCTGGCTGCCTGGGAGAGTCGGCTTGTTGAGCACTGGTATGAAATCCGGATTGAGGATGTCAATATTACGGCTCCTACAGAGCTGCAGGTCAATCAGCCCTTTGAAGTCACTACGAACATCAACCTAGGTCACTTATCCGACGAAGATGTTCAGGTAGAGCTGTATCAAGGGGCCGTTCAAGTCGATGGTGAAATGCACAGTGGTACGGCTATTCCGATGTCCTATCGGGGTAAGGATACACAGCAGCGAAGTCACTATGCCGTCAACCTCAATTACACCAGTAGTGGTTTACAGGGAATTTCCTTGCGAATTTTGCCGAAGCACCGCTACCTCAATACCTCGCTAGATCCCAGGCTCGTGCTCTGGGCTCAGCCTGACGAGGTGAAGATCACAGTGGGGCACTTCTCTGGCACGATGCCTGCTCATAAAACGGATGTAATTTCATCTGAGGCTGCAACCCTTTTGTAGGGGGACTGAATCACCTCACCTCTAGTCAGAGAAGCATGTAGACACAGTAAACACCTTTGTACGCTAGCGTACAAAGGTGTTTTTTAAACCCAGGAATTCTCTTTGCCGTGAAGCAATTCTTACGCAAAATCCAAGTAAAGAAAGTAGGACAAAAGCAAGGAAACATGTCCGTATTTAGCCAAAGTATATATTCCTTGTGTCATGTAGAAATAAAGAGGATAATTCCCTTTGAATATCAAGAAAATCTAAATTTACCTGTGTATGATGCCAAAAATCGCTTTTATGCCAGTTTAGGTGTTCCTGAGTTCTGGCGATTTGACGGCAAAGTGTGGCGGATCTACGCGCTTCAAAATGAAATCTACGTGGAGGTCGAAGTCAGCTCTATCTTTTTCTCCGTGCCCAAGGAACGTCTCTACACATTTCTAGTCCAGGCAAAAGAAGACGAAATCGGGGCAGTACAATTATTACGAGCTTGGTGGCAGCAGAGGGCAGACTAGACAGCATTATGGCTGATACATCCTTTATTTCTGTCAATATTGCGGTGATGACAGTCTCGGATACGCGAACTGAGGCAACCGATAAGTCGGGTAAGCTGCTGTGCGATCGCCTCCTGGAAGCAGGGCATACCTTGGCAGAAAAAGCGATCGTGCCAGACGATATTTATCAAATTCGTGCGGTCGTTTCGCGCTGGATTGCAGATGAGGCCGTTCAGGCAATTATTACGACAGGCGGCACGGGGGTTACTGGACGCGATGGGACGCCAGAAGCGATTCACCCTTTGCTCGATAAAGAGATTCAGGGCTTTGGCGAGATCTTTCGCATGATCTCTTATCACGACATCAAGACCTCGACCATTCAGTCACGGGCGTTGTCTGGTGTTGCCAATGCCACCTATATTTTTTGCCTGCCAGGATCGTCAGGAGCCTGTCGTACCGGCTGGGACGCGCTGATCAAGGATCAATTAGATGCCCGCCATTCGCCCTGTAATTTGGTTGAATTAATGCCTCGCTTGCGGGAATGATGTGAGGGAGAAATGGGGAATCGGGAATAGGAGGCAGGGGGAGCAGAGGGAGAGGGAGAAGCAGGGAAGCGGGGCTAGATGTTATATCAATCGTCCATGCCACCTCAAAAGCACCCCCAAGGATAAAAATTGTAGGGTGTCATCCGCGCAGCGATGCACCTTTTTCGGTTATTTTCAGAGCATCCCGTGCTGGTGTCTCGTCCTTCAGGCGATCGCGGAGGCAGTCCGCATCGGCAAGCGATAGTTTGCGGGTCTTGAGTACCGTACAAGCTGGCAACAGTTGCTGTAACATGGATTCTTCATCGAGTTCTTCCTGCATTTCGAGCTGTTCGATGGCCTGATCGAAGTCAGGCTGGAAGGGATATAGCCAAGTTCGAGTACGGAGATACTGGGGGGTAAAGCTTTTCTCGTGGAGCAGTAAATGCGTAATGGGGTAGCGGTCCAGCAGCTGTGCTAAGGGTTCGGAGTCGATGGCGACGTAGGCCGCTAGGAGGTCGCAGGCCCGCTGGCGTAGCAAAGCATAGTATTGGGGATGGTAAGGCAGTGTATATTCCCCCCCAACCAGGAGGGAACGCTCGGCAAACATAGGGAGATTGTTGCCCTCTTTATCGAGCGTGGCCACAAGGGTATGACGCGGCGTGTTTTGCAGAAATTCGTAGAGATCGTCTGCTCTGCCAGTGGTATAAAGCTGGTTGGCAATGCTGAGTTCGGGATAAAACGGCAGGAGGAATAGGATGAGCTGCAGACTTACCAATGCCAGATTTGCCAAGCGATGTGCCCCATGAGGATGAGTCTGCCAGCGACGAATTTGCCAGCGACCGCATTCCGCTAGCGCGATCGCCGCCGCAATGGGCAATACGGTTCGGAAGCCATGATAGGGATAGCGTGCCGGAAAATGCAGCTTGAACAGTGCCAAATGAGCCACCCCATAGAGCAGCACTACCGCCAGAGCAAACTGCCAGAGAATTTGACTATCAGGGTGTAGGGGCGATCGCGCAAATGGGCTTTTGGCGATCCCTGTAGGCGAGTGCGCTTGTCCTTTTCCCTGCTCTACTTGCTCGCCCTGAAGCGGGTAAGCGGTCTCGGGTCGGGCATTGGAAATCAAAGCTGTTTTTTGACGCCACAGCCAACCCCATCCCAACACCGCAATGTTGAGGGGAGCCATGAGGCCCCAAAATAAAAAACCACTGCGAGGGCTTACCCCCCAAAAAATCAGCGGATTGCTATGAAAAAAGAAGGCGCGACCATAGGTATCCCCAATGGCCTGAAATTCCAGCATGGAGCGAGCTTCCTGCCCGGTAATCATGGGACCGAAGGGATCAGGTCGCAGCAGTAGCGGCAGCAGCCCCAAACTCAGACCCATCGTTGAGGCTAGCCAAACGCCTCGATTGCGGCGATCGCCCAGTCGGAGCGCGGCAATCACCCAAGACATCAGTGCCGCCGGTGGATACAGCCCCCCCTGCATGAAGATGGAAAGACCGCAGCCCCAAGAATTACGCCGCAGTGCGTAGAACAAAAACATCAGCATTAAGGGAGTCGCAAAGGCGCGGGGTGTGGCAGAGACCAAATCGTCTTCCATCCAAAGGGTCTGAGCACAGAGAATGCCCGCTAGTCCGCTCACCCAAGGCAAAGGCGAAAGATGACGCCCAATTGCTGCAGCGTAACCCACGGCGATGAGCCCCAGCAGCGGCGACACCCCTAACGCTAAATCCTGCGGTTTAATCCTCAGCACGTGCCAACCCAAAGCATAAAGCGACCGATACAGCCACGGAGCCATCGCTTGAAAGTAGTCGGCGATCGGGTCATTGGGAAACAAGCCCGGATCAACGTAGCGCAGCATCCAGAAAATATGCTGCCGTGCATCATCTTGAATGCGGTAATCGACTGCTTTGATTTCAGCCCAAGCCTGCCACGCTAAGACTGCCGTAACGACGAATACCGCACTCCAAATCAACCATTGCTGAGGACCGCGAGACCGTGCTTTTTCCCATTCCACAGCCAGCGGCTCGTTTTGTAGAGACTGTCGCGCCATGTTTTAACCCTACTGAGAGTGCCCGTTGTTCACCCATAATGAGTAAATCCAACGGTCTCCCGTTAGATGCCGTACCTATTGTTCCACGGTGGCAGAGTCATAATCGCAACGTGTCTTCATCGTCGCTTTCTAAATGCAGAAACTATCTAAATGTAGAAACCATCAGTCGAGTTTTCCAACTCTGGATGGAAGTGCTTTCGAGACGATCTAACTAAACTAATCAACACACTTTCAGGCAAATCCTTGCATTTTTGCGATTGGGATAGGCGATCGCCTTATTGATGCAAGTTTCCCCGTGGCTAAGCGTTTTGCGGCACTGCTGATCAGCAGTGGGGATATGAAATGCCCTGAGGATGACGAGGAGAGTTAACCCCATGCTTAGTAGAAGATTGCTCTATAGCTCTAGCCTTTTGGCTTGTGGCCTGTTTCCCGCCAACGTCGCCTTAGCGACGCCTACAGAAAGGGCCGGAACTGTAATTGAACATGACCTTCATCGCATTTGCTTTCAAATCGCGGCAGAGGAATCACTGGAGGAAATTTATGTTCTGTCGGCCCCTTCGACCAGTGGGAACATAGTGCGAATACTTCCAGAGCGGACACAGGTCACCGTTGCTGGCACGCATGGCGAAAACTGGGTGCAGATCGTTGAGCCTACTATCGGCTACATTCCTACTAGCTATCTGGAAATTTGTAGCTAGACATGTTCATTGACCACAAGCTTTATGGAAACCATCCTCAAGACTATCGACCATTTCAGCCGACTTAGCCCGACTCAATTAAAACGCTTGATAGAGGAATCCAATATCCAGAACTACCGAGCCGATGACTCAATATTATCGCCAGAGCAATCGCCCGATTTCTACAGCTTTCTGATTCAGGGGAAATGGTGGATGCAGCGTCAGATAGTTGGCACCGAATCGCCTCGTACATGGATCGATGATCGTCCAGGCAATTGGCATGGTGGCATTGGGCTAATTGATAAAGTTGCGCCACCTCTGGTTAAAGCCACAACCGACTGTACGGTCATCCATATTCCCCGCGACGTGTTAGACAGCTTGGCGGCTGAGAACCCTCACCTTGCCGTTACTATGCTACGAGGCATTAGCGGCGGTTCAACCCTGCTGTACGAACATGCATTAGCCAACAGCACCGACAATGAACTCGGGGAAAGAAATGAAGCCGCTCAACGATAAGGTCGCTATTGTCACCGGAGCATCGGGAGGCATTGGTGGGGCGATCGCTGAACGCTTAGGTAAAGAGGGCGCGACCGTCATTGTCAACTATGCCCACAGCGCTGATGATGCTGAAGAAGTTGTTGCCAAAATCGAGCAGGCTGACGGTAAAGCCATCGCCATCCAAGCCGACATGACGAACACGGACGCGGTGCATCGTCTGTTTCAGGAAGTCAGCGATCGCTGTGGTTCACTCGATATTTTGATTAACAATGCGGGTGTTGCAGTGCGCGGAAAAATTGCTGAGGTCACCGAAGCAGACTACGAGAAGATCTTTTCTGTGAATGTGAAAGGCGTTTTGTTTGGACTGCAGGCGGCTACCCAACACATGCGCGATGGGGGGCGAATCGTCACGGTTTCCTCTAGCGTGACCGTTTATCCCAGTCCCGGCCTAGCGGTCTACGCTGCGAGCAAAGCAGCGGCAAGAATGTTCACTGAAGTACTGGCGAAGGAAATCGGCGATCGCGGCATCACCGTTAATAGTGTTATGCCAGGTCCCACAATTCCGGGCATGTTCGACAACGCTGACGAGGAAACCCGCCAGCACGCGGCTAGCCTATCACCGTTTAACCGCCTTGGCACCCCTCAAGATATTGCTGATGTGGTTGCGTTCTTGGTTAGCGCAGAAGCCCGCTGGATTACCGGGCAGCATATCCTAGCCAATGGCGGTGCCACCCTCTAAAAAACTTAGGCATGACAGGATTTGTGTAAATCTCCCCTCAGACTGAAGACTCCTCCGCGATAGTTTTCTTCAATGAACGATGGATGACGACGTAGCGTGGGCCATGAGTTTAGCCAATATCGATGGTCTGATCGCACGGCGCCAGCTCCTTTCATCCCTACTCATCCTTCCGTTGATGGCTGTTTCGAGAAAGTCCCCAGGAGATTTTGCCATGTCCGATGCGGCGAACAAGCGTCCTCCATCACTGGCCTACTGGCATGTTTGGACTGATGACGAGGGCGTGAGCCACCAGACTCGTTGCGAGCTTACGAACTTTGAGCAAGAAAGTATGGGGGGAGATGCGGCTCCGCAATGGAATAATCGACTTCTTCAAACGGATGCCAAGGTTATCTTTGCGGAGCTTCCGGTCGGCTGGGTCGGTGAGTGGCACGAGAATCCGCAGCCCCAGTGGATTATCCCGCTGTCGGGCACCTGGTTTGTGAAAACCATGGATGGTATGCGTGTGCAGATGGGGCCGGGTGAGGTTTCCTTCGGGGCCGACCAGAATACCCAACCTAATAGTGATGGGCATCAAGGTCATTTATCAGGAACCGTTGGCAACGAGCCCGCCAGACTCATGATTGTGCAGTTGGAGGGCGATCGCTGGCTAGGGCTACGACCCGGCGATCTGGAGCAAGCATGATCAAAATTCAAGCCATTCGAGCGATCGCCCTCACGGTTGCCGATATTGACACAGCCCAGAATTTCTATACGCAGGCACTTGGCTTTAAGACAATTCAAGATCTGACCCTTGAGGCGGCAACCTACAGCCAGCTAGCGCCTTCGACGTCGGGTCCCGTCCGTATCCTGACACTCCAGTTGGGTGATGAGCAGGTCGAGTTGATTCAATACCTTGAGCTGAAGGCTAAACCTATTCCCCGAGACTCGCAAAGCAACGACCTCTGGTTTCAGGACATGGCAATTGTCGTCAGCGATATGGATCGCGCCTACGAGCATCTGCGCTCGTTTGCGATTACCCCAATTTCTGACGGTCCACAAACACTGCCTGCCGACAAATCAATGGCGGGCGGCGTCAAAGCCTTCAAGTTTAGAGACGGCGACTACCACAGCCTCGAAATTCTCGGGTTCCCCGAGGGTAAGGGCAAAGACAAGTGGCACAAACCCAACCAAGATCTGTTCTTAGGCATTGACCATAGCGCGATCGCAATTGCCGACTCGCAGGAAAGCCTGGGATTTTATCGTGATTTGCTCGGGATGGAAGTTGCTGATAGCGGCGTCAACCAAGGTGAGACGCAGGCTCTTCTCGATGGGCTTCCGGTAGCCGAGGTTCATATCAATTCCTTGCAGCCCGTGCAGGCAAGCATGGGCATTGAGCTATTAGATTACGTTAAACCCGGAACCGGACGAGCGATCCCAGACGACTGGACAATGAGCGACCTAGCTCATAGACATCTCCTCCTCGAAACGGACCCGCTTGAGACCGTTTTCGAGGTTCTTAAGCAGCAGGGAGTCAGGATAGTTTCATCCCAAATCGTCAACTTTCCGTCTGCTTACCCTTACAGACAGGGTTGCTTGATTCTGGATCCAAATGGTAATGCTCTGGTATTGGTTACCCCTCCTTTAGACGACCATAATTCTGGCAAAAGGGCTTGATTGAAATGTCGGAAGCGATTGAAGTTTACGACCAGCGAATGCATCGCATTATCTCAGCTGAATCACGACTGGAGCAATTATCGACAGGCGCCAAGCATAGCGAAGGTCCCGTTTATTTTGCCGAGGATGACAGCGTTATTTGGAGCGACGTTGGCGGTAACAAGCTACTGCGCTGGTCGGAGCAAGACGGAACAACAGTTGTTCGTGAACCTTCTCAATATCAAAATGGCAATTGTCGCGATCGTGAGGGCCGATTAATCAGCTGCTCCCATGGTCAGCGAGCCATTCTCAGGCGAGAACGAAACAATGAATGGAACGTTTTAGTGGATCGCTATCGAGGCTGTCGCCTGAATAGTCCTAACGATTTAGTTGTTAAAAGTGACGGCACCATTTGGTTTACGGATCCTCCTTTTGGTTTGACGCAACCGGGGGAAGGCTATGGTGGTCAGCAGGAACAAGCTGGCAGTTTTGTATATCGATTTGATGCTGAGACCGGCGAGATAAATGCTGTCATCACGGAAATGGAGCGGCCTAACGGGTTAGCTTTCAGCCCTGACGAAACGATTTTATATGTTTCGGATACCTCTCAAGTCAACTACCCTCAGGGGCATCACTATGTTCGAGCCTATGATTTAGTCAGCAGGAAGCAGGCAGAAAATAGTCGGGTGTTTGCAGTGATCGAACCTGGACAGCCCGATGGTCTCAAAGTCGACCAACAAGGAAATCTTTTTATCAGTTCTGCGGATAGTATTCAGGTCTACACCGCTGATGGCGTCCGTCTCGGTAAAGTTCTAGTTCCAGAAATTTGTAGTAATCTCACTTTTGGTGGAAAGAATAACCAGCGCTTGTTTATTACGGCTGGGGGGTCTCTGTACGCGATCGATTTACTTGGGAGCCAATGAAAATGCCAGCAACTTTAAGCTCGGTATTAGATTCAATTCAATCGTTCTACTCTTTTTTCCTGCCGGTATTCAGGGTTACACTTGGGGTTTATTCTCATTTTGAGCATCGCCTTCTTGCTGATGGGATTAGGATATGTCGGCATTGGCTTGGCCAACAGCTATGAAATGGTGTTGCTTTTGCTGATTCCTACTGGGCTCGGTTTAGGACTAATTATTCCTAACTTAAACGTCTGGACCTGTACAGCCGTTCATGAGATGCAGCGGGGACGGGCCTTGGGTGGGGTGACGACGTTCCTTTTCTTGGGTCAGTTTTTATCCGCGATCGCCTCTCAGCCAATTGTTGCTAGCATCGGCATTGCTGCAATCTACGGACTCACAGGTATCATGCTGATTATTATTAGCACGCTCCTGTGGATTTACCACCAACCAATGGCGCGACTGCTCCTTTTATCTAAAAGCATATTGCCTTAAAGGTGTCGCGCAACGAGAGCCTCCCTCAGGTTCTGTCTCCTCTTCAAACGCTACAAACTGGATGCAATTGGCCAAGTCGTGAGAACAAAAATAATGACCGCTATGATGGCCAGTACGCCATCAATTAGGTTGCCAACGATAGAACCCACTACAGTGCCGACGCTGGCTTTCAACGCTGTTTTCACCTTGGATTCTCCCTCCATTTCCTGACGCGATAGGTATTCGCCGATGAAGGCACCGATGAAAGGGCCTAGCAAAACCCCTAAAAGAGGCCCACCGAAGGGAAGAGCGGGCAATAATCCAAGGAAACCAACGACGAGTCCAATAATGGCGCCAAACTGTCCCCACTTAGTAGCCCCAAATTGTTTCGCGCCCCAAGAGGCGGCCACAAATTCAACTGCGGCACTCAGAATTAAAATGCCAAAAACAATGATGATGGGCCAACCGATACCTGCAAACTGAGTGACCACTGACCAGATTAGAATAGCAGCCAGAATAACGCTAGCTCCAGGCATTCCTGGAATGAGCTCGCCAACCGCGCCGAGCAACATGATGCCAACGAGTATCCAGTACAAAGTTGTGAGATCCATGGGCTAGGAAGTTGAGATTTGGGAGAAGAAAAATTGATGGCTAACGATGGCCTACAGAGCAGTCATTCAGCGCAGCAGCATAGGAGAAAAGAATCTACGCTTGAGGAGAGTTAGGGGAGTGCCGGATCAACGGCTTGAGAAAATGCTTGCTCACCTTCCGTGAGTTGGTCTGGAATACCACTCGGGTACGCTTCTTGAATAATCGCTTGCAGGCGAGCAATCCGGTTTCCTGGATTAGGATGAGTACTGAGAAATTCTGGCGGACGGCCACGTGACTCAGCCGCTTCAAAGATTTGCATAAGCTCAACAATACCTTCGGGGTTGTAATCGGCAGCGGTCATAAATTCAAATCCTAGGCGATCGCTCTCCAACTCGTCTTCCCGGCTGTAGTTCAGATTCACGATTTGGTTAACAGCCTGAGCAATCGCTGCAGCTTGTTGACTGCTTTGGCGATCGTCGCTAGCTGCGATGGTAATGGCATTGACCAGCACCGCACCGAGCTGCTGCCGGGCCAGATGTTCCGCACCATGTCGGGCAACGACATGCCCAATCTCATGGCCTAAAACTCCGGCTAGCTGCGATTCAGCCTCCAGGGCTTGTAGCAGCCCCGTTGTCACAAATATCTGCCCGCCTGGAAGCGCGAAGGCATTGATGGTGTCCAAATCATCTAGAACAGAAAACTCGAATGGATAGGGCGACTGTGAAGCCCTCGATTGCTGTAAAACTTGTTGGCCAACCTGACTTGTGTAAGCCTGCAGCTCCGGACTTGGATAAAGCCCGCCCATTTGCGCAACGACTTCTTGACGTCCTTGTTGCCCCAGAACAATTTCTTGCTGCGGCGATAAAGAAATACGCTGTTCCTCCCCAGTAATAGGGTTGTGCGAAACATTGCTCCAATAATTGAGGAGTCCAAAGATGGCAAAAAGCAGCCCAATGAAAAGACGCGCAAGCAGACTACCCAATTCCGAATACTCCTGAACGGTTGAAAGCGAAAGTACCTTACTTTGGATAGACTCAACATCTAACCGAGGAGTGAGAATTTCTTTGAGGCGTAATCAACAGGATGCAGCGCTCGAAATATTGCAGAATTCCGCCAAACTATCCTTTCATTGTCGTCACGGAGTTTGGGTAGAGGTGCTGTATACGGTGTTCACTGCCTCAGCCCGGCGACTTTGCTCGACGCACCGAACACAACGGGGATTCAACCTTGCGGGTGGCTTGTTACTCGCGGCAGCGGAGATATGTCCATGAGTGGCTCGGCTCTACAGAGAAGTCTGGTTGTGGAGAGCCCTGTGGAGTAAGCTTGCCAAGCTTTGTGAGCGACTACTAGGCCGTTTCCTTAAGAAATAATTAAACCTTTCAGGGGTTGATTGCTTGAGATGGACTGACTGCCACATATTTTTGAGATTAGGCAGGCATCTTAATTAACTGTCATCAGTCTTACTATGTCCGTGATGTTGGGGATAAGTGGCCGCCTTTAGAAAATCTGCAGTTTCCTGGAGCTTAAGCAATTGCCTGTATCAGCAATGTACAGATAGGCTGTATCAATTGTCCTCAAGAGTACTGGAAGTACTCAAGGCAGCTCTCAGGAAAATCTCAGCCGTAGGATGCTTAATAAACTGCTAGGCTTGTGCAAGTTTGCCAATTCGGGCTGACTCTAGCGTTTTGTTGCCTTATACGGCAAGCAAGCGTACCTCTTGAATAAATAGGAGAAAACTTATGAACGTCAAGTATCTGGGCGCTGTCGCGATCGCGGCGACTCTAACGGTTGGAACGGTTGCTTGCTCTCCCGGTGGCACTGACCCCTGTGCCGGTGCCGAGGAGCAGGTTGATCCTTGTGCAGCTGACCCTTGTGCTGGGGAAGCTGACCCCTGTGCAGCTGACCCCTGTGCTGGGGAAGCCGACCCCTGTGCAGCTGACCCCTGTGCCGGTAGCTAACGTTGACTGCTTAGCTGCTGACCTCAACCTATTGAGTTCTTGCCAATAAGTTTTTATTGTCTTCAGAACCTGTGGAGTACTGACTCTGCAGGTTCTGTTGTAATTTTGATACCAACAGAGACCTTATAATGTTGCTCTACCAGGAGGATGCCAGCTATGGTAACGCTGCCCTACAGCATTGAATGGAAACAGGGAGCGCTATATCTGTTAGACCAAACCCGGCTGCCGCTAGAGACCGTTATCGAAAGGCAAGACACTCTAGAACAGGTCTGGCATGCGATTAAGCAGCTCAAAGTTCGAGGAGCCCCCGCTATTGGCATTGCTGGAGCCTATGGGCTGGTTGTAGGACTGCGAGAAAAGACTCATCTATCCCCTGCTGAGTTCCTAGCTGAAGCCAACCGCCAGGCTGACTACTTAGACAGCGCCCGCCCTACCGCTGTGAACTTACACTGGGCTTTGCAGCGGCTGGTTAGCCACATCAGCGCGATCGCCGATACAGCTGCTGCCTCGACCACACTATTGGCTGCTCTAGAACAGGAAGCTATCCAGGTCCATGAAGAAGATCGCCAACTCTGTCGCGCTATTGGCGAGCATGGCACCCGTTTGATTCAATCCGGAATGGGGGTGCTCACCCACTGCAATGCCGGAGCCCTAGCCACATCTGAACTAGGTACCGCTTTAGCTCCCTTGTACCTAGCCAATGAGCAGGGCATCAATTTCCGGGTCTATGCTGACGAAACTCGTCCACTTTTACAAGGAGCCCGACTAACCAGTTGGGAACTGCAGCAGCATGGTCTGAACGTCACCCTTATTTGCGACAACATGGCGGCCCATTTGATGAGTCGTGACATGGTTGACCTCGTTATTGTCGGAACGGATCGCGTTGCTGCCAACGGTGATGTCGCGAACAAAATTGGGACACTGGGGTTGGCGATCGCTGCACAATACTTTGATGTTCCCTTTTACGTTGCCTGTCCCTATTCCACAATTGACTTTGCGACCGCCACCGGGAAGAACATCCCCATTGAGGAACGGAGTGAGGACGAAGTTACCCACTTTGGCGATCGCCGCACTGCCCCCGTGGGTATGCCAGTCCGCAATCCTGCTTTTGACGTGACTCCTAACGTTCTTGTAACCGGACTTATCACTGAAAGAGGAATCTTACGCCCGCCTTATGCTGCCACCCTCAAGCAGCAGTATCTAGCAGCCGCAGGCTAAGCTAAGCTCAGTAGCGACTATAAAGGACCATGCAAGCCGTTCCGCAGATTAGGACTCTACCCTACGCACAGCTGGCGAACTGGATTTTTCGACCGTTGGATTACATGGAAACGAACTTCCAACGGCATGGTGACCTCTTCTTTGCGCGCTGGGGCCTCTTTGACTGGGTCTTTGTTCAGCATCCTGAAGCTTTGAAGCAAATCTTTAGTCAGGATGCAGGTGACAAAATTAGTGCGCCTGGAGAAGCTAACAAAATTCTGAGTACCCTGTTAGGAGACCGCTCCATTACGCGGCTGGATGGAGCCGAACATCGACAGCGTCGCAAGCTCATCATGCCGCCTTTTCACGGTGAACGGCTGCAGGTCTATGGCGATTTAATCAAAGACATCACGCGATCGCTCATGGCAGAAATGTCAGTAGGGCAACCCTTCCAAGCTCGCGATTTGGCACAAAAAATCACCATGCGAGTGATTCTGCAAGCTGTATTTGGCCTTTATTCAGGCGACCGTTGCCAGCGGCTAGAGTCCCTGTTGGCAACGCGGCTAAATATGCTCAGCAGCCCTGCTGCTTCGACACTGGTATTTTTTCCTATCCTGCAGACTAATCTGGGTGACTGGAGTCCGGGTGCCACTTTGGCTAAGCAGGCGCAGGAAATCGATGCCTTACTGTACGCTGAAATTCGCGAGCGGCGGGCGGCACAAGATACGCATCGCGACGATATTCTGTCGCTGCTCCTGTTAGCACGAGATGAGGATGGGCATGGTCTGAGTGATGCGGAACTGCGCGATGAGCTGATGACGTTACTAGTGGCAGGTCATGAAACCACCGCTACAGCGTTGGCTTGGAGTCTTTACTGGACCCATCATCATCCTGAAATCGGGGATAAAATTCGGCGCGAGATAGAGGCTGCCGCCGCCCAGGAAGATGCGATCGCCCTCACCAAGCTGCCCTATTTAAGTGCCGTTTGCAACGAAACTCTGCGCATCTATCCAGTAGGAATGTTAACTTTTGGCCGCCAAACTCACCAGCCTATGGAGCTATTGGGCTACTCGATTCCCTCCGAAACGATGTTGGTGGGCTGCATTTACTTGCTGCATCACCGTGAGGATCTCTACCCTCAACCCCATGAGTTTCGGCCCGAGCGGTTCCTTGATCGCCAATATTCCGCGTTCGAATTTATGCCCTTTGGGGCGGGTGCCCGGCGATGTGTGGGGGCAGCCCTGGCAATGTACGAACTCAAGATTGTGCTGGGAACCCTGCTGACTCATTACGAGCTAACGCTAGCGAGCGATCGCCCGATGCCACCGGAGCGACGTGGTATTACCCTAGGTATGAAGGGCGGGGTGGAAATGGTATTTGGTGGCAAGCGGGCAGTCGCAAAATCGGTTCTAGTCTGAAGCCAGCCCTACAGTACAGCTCTGAAGGCTAGCTTTGTATCGGATACTGGAGTTTACAGCTTGAGGAAATGATACAGCGGTTATGAACACGCGAGGTCGTCGCTGGGTTTGGATACTCTTGGGTGCGCTCCTTTGGTTAAGCATCACGGGGGGCGCTCGTGCTGGGACCCCTTTACCCTTTGGATGGCCCGGTTCGCAGGATGAGGCCGTACCTGCACCGGCTGTGACCGAGGCCGCCTCGGTCACCCCAGCCTTTGAAGCCGCCCTCACAGCTGCAGAGCTGGCACAGTCGGCTGCGACTCCTGAGGATTGGCGTACGGTATCGGCAGGTTGGTCTGAGGCTATTCAACTTTTACAGGCATTGCCACCCGATGATCCGCAATGGCTGTTCGCCCAACGCAAAGCCCGCGAATATCTAGATAACCAAGCGATCGCGCTCCAGCGAACTGAACTGGCCGGAGCGCCTGTCGTGTTTCCTACTCTGGGTAGCGAAGTCTTGGATGAGCAATTAGGTATCTATCTGTCGTATGTGGCAACCTTTGGTCCTCCAGATGTCATGGTGATTGGCAGTTCCCGGGCGCTTCAGGGCATCAATCCACAAATCTTGCAGCAGCGTCTCGCCCGTCAGGGCTTTACCGGCGTACGCGCTTACACCTTTGGGGTCAATGGGGCAACTGCTCAGGTGGTGAGCTTCATTCTGAGGCAATTGCTCACCCCTGAACAGCTACCTCAGGTTTTGATTTGGGCTGACGGTTCCCGTGCCTTTAACAGTGCCCGGGTAGATCGGACCTTTGCTACCATCCTCGACTCGCCAGGCTATACGGCCATACGAGTCGGCGATCGCCCTGAAATTGGCTGGATCGATGGCGCTGTTGCTGGCGCTGATAGTACTCTGACGGTCAACAATCTACAAGCGTCTGTTCCGGTCTCAGCTATTAACGGCTATGGCTTTTTGCCCGTTCCCGATGTCTTCGATCCACAGCAGTATTACCGCAACTTTCCTCGTGTTGCCGGACTTTATGACGGCTTCTACCAAGCTTTTGACCTAGAAGGGGTGCAGACAGTTTCGACAAGGGCGATCGCAGGCTATGCCCAAACCCGTGAAATTCCCCTCATATTTGTCAATTTGCCCCTCAGCAGCGATTATTTAGACGAAACCCGCCTATTCTACGAGCAACAGTTCCAGGGCTATCTTCAGCGCGAAGCTGCGACCGGTAATTTCACTGTGATTGATCTGCTGCAGCAGTGGCCTACCCAAGACGGTTTTTTTGCTGACCCCAGCCATCTCAATCAAACCGGCGCA
Source organism: Leptolyngbyaceae cyanobacterium (assembly GCA_050330865.1). Lineage (GTDB taxonomy): Bacteria > Cyanobacteriota > Cyanobacteriia > Phormidesmidales > Phormidesmidaceae > SIO1E4. The sequence continues at coordinate 352 of JBHJHM010000149.1, read as the reverse complement.
GCCCAGATTGCGATTCAGCTTGCCGAAGATCCTACCCTGCCTTGGAATCAATTCCTTGTCGCTAACCCCGAAACCTCTGCAGCTGAGGATCCCTAGAGTTGAAAGAGCCAGGGGAGCGGAAGCAGGGGAAACAGACACGCCTGACCCCAACGCGTAGGGTTATCAGCGCAAATGGCTTATTCTCAGATCTTGCACTTGGCCGGGAAACCGTTAAACACCGCCCTGCACTGAAAGTGTCAGGGCTCACTGACTCAAACCCCTAAAGGGGTTGAAGAGCGTGTAATCCTTATGCATCCATGGGTTTAGCCTTTGATAGTCCCTTTAGGGACTTGGCCCAGTGAGCGCTGAGTTT
>JBHJHM010000148.1:0-8091 GCA_050330865.1 Leptolyngbyaceae cyanobacterium | reverse complement strand
CGAACATTTTTAGATTCTTTCTTTACTTAGACGTCGATATTCGGTTGTGTCTTTGTCTAGTTTCTCGCGGCGCAGCTCATCGAAATCTACTTTTGCCAGAACTTCAACGACGGCATCTTTGTCGAGGTTCTCGCGACGGAGCTGGTCAAAGTTGGTCGCATCTTTGTCTAGATTCTCGCGGCGCAACTGGTCGAAATCAACTTTTGCCAAAACTTCAACGACGGCGTCTTTGTCGAGGTTTTCACGGCGGAGTTTATCAAAGTTGGTCGCATCCTTGTCCAAATTACTGCGACGCAGCTCATCGAAGTCAACACCTTTTACTGAAACCTGGAGAACTGCGTCTTTGTCTAAGTTTTCGCGACGGAGCTGATCGAAGTTTGTGGCATCTTTCTCTAGGTTCTCGCGGCGCAACTCATCGAAGCTAGGAGCTGCGTAGGCAGTGGGGGCAACAGCAATAGTTGCGATAGTTAAAGCAGTTAGGGCAGTTGCGATACGTTTCATGATGTGAACTCCTTTGGGGTCTTAAGTGAATCAATCATCTTGGTTTCTATAGTGCTAGGGAGTTCTAAGGCTTTCCTGACCGCCAAATAAGTCAGGCTTAATAGCTACATGAGAATTCTGAGAACCCCGCGATCGCTTCCTGAGACGAGGTAACGAACATCACTTGAAACACTGAAAATTGCCAAAAATTCATCTGTCTTGGGATGAGCTGAGTACTATAAGGCGACCAACGACAGTCCTTCTGGGCGTTTCCTCATAACAATTCAGCAGATCAGTTCAGCGATCGCGATGAAACCTGGCAGCAAATACTATCCCCTATATCAGCACTTGGCCCAGTGTCAGCAAGACAGCCTTACCCTGTCTCTAGCTGAGATTGAGGCATTATCGACCGGCAAATTGCCCGCTTCCGCCCGAACTCAACGTGCCTGGTGGAGCAACCGCAGTAAAGGTGCCTTGCAAGCGACCGCTTGGATTGAAGCGGGCTATCAAACTGATGCGATCGACTTAGAGAAACAGATCGTCACTTTTAAGCGATTTGAAGCGGAATACAAAGTACAGTTCGTCGATGGCAAGCTTACTTGGGACCGGGCCGCTATCAGAGCCCTGAGAAAGCATATGAATTTGACTCAGGCTCAGTTTGCCGAAACTTTAGGGGTCCGGCGACAAACGGTTAGCGAATGGGAAAATGGTGTTTATCTGCCGGATCGCTCTACCGTGAAGCACTTAGCACTGGTGGCTCAAATAGAGGATTTTCAGCCCGAGTCCGAGACGCCAGAGGGCTGAGCACAGGCACAAAGAAGCCCCCGGGGAGCTTAGGCATAAGGAAAGTATGCTAAACCTCGGGAGCTGTGTGTTTTAGCGATCGCGTCTAGTAACCGAATGCCTTAAACAGTGGCAAACGCCATTTGATTAGCGTGGCTACGATACCAGTCGATGGTGCGCTTCAGTCCTTCGCGGAAGGACATTTGAGCCTCAAATCCGAGAACCTCACGCGCTCGCGTCGTATCCAAACAGCGACGCGGCTGCCCGTTGGGTTTATCAGTCTCCCAGACAAGTTCGCCTTCAAAGCCCATCAGCTCACAAATGAGTTCAGCCAGATCTTTGATGCTAATTTCCTCCCCAGTACCTAAATTGACTGGGTCCGATGCACTATAAACCTGAGCCGATAGGACAATACCCCGAGCCGCATCGGTAGAGTAAAGGAACTCACGAGTAGGACTACCATCCCCCCAAACGGGTAAAGTCTTGTCGCCCCGTTGCTGAGCTTCATAGACTTTGTGAATCAAAGCCGGAATTACATGAGAACTTTTGGGATTGAAATTATCCTCAGGACCGTAAAGATTGACCGGTAAGACATACACGCCATCAAAGCCGTACTGAGCCCGATAAGATTCGAGTTGCACCAGAAGTGCTTTTTTAGCAATGCCATAGGGAGCATTGGTTTCTTCGGGATAACCATTCCAAAGGTCATCTTCCTTGAAAGGCACAGGTGTGAATTTAGGGTATGCACAAATCGTTCCCACGCACACAAACTTCTGGACACCCGCCTGATAGGCTGCGTGGATTAACTGCGTACCCATCATCAAGTTGTCGTAAAAAAGCTCGGCAGGCTTTTCACGATTAAGACCAATGCCACCTACGTGAGCTGCTAGGTGAACGATAACGTCTTGATTATCAGCAGCCCGCTGGCAGCTCTCCCAAACGCGTAGATCGCAATCGCGCGATCGCGGCACATTAATTTTCTCAGGGTTTGCGCCAGCTGCAATTAGCTGTTCAACGACCTGTTTGCCCAAAAACCCGGCACCGCCAGTAACCAAAATACGCTTATCTGCGAGGTTGAGTGTACTCATAATTCTCTACTGTGTTAACCGCTTGAATATGCACCTGATCCTGCTCGCAACCCATTCCTCAAAAGCGCATCAACATTTGAGGCCTTATTAGGCTGAAGCAACGTTTCACGAGGACAGGCAAGTCTCGATAGCATTGAACAGGATCTATCGCTTGACCAGAATCCAAAACATACTGGCTGGGAAGTTGGCCAGTAGCTCCGGAGGAGCTACTGCATTGACAACTACACTCAACCAACAAGATCTAACTACGCTCAGCCAAAAGGTCCGTGGAACAGTTACCTGACGCGGATGCTTTCTATGAGATGGGTTGCCTGAGTTGATCATTCCGAACTGTGGCTAAATCAATCCGTCCGTTTTGATCCGTATTTTTAACGCCTAAAGCATTGAGGTCAGCCTCCACCATGAGTTGCACCAATTCTTGGAAGGTGACGCTGGGCTCCCAACCTAGAGCCTTACGGGCTTTAGTGGAATCGCCAATCAGGATATCGACCTCGGCGGGGCGAAGATAGCGAGGATCAAATTCAACATAGTCTTTCCAGTTGAGATTGACATAGTTGAATGCAACTTCTAGGAACTCATGGACCGAGTGGGTCTCACCCGTAGCCACAACATAGTCATCAGGAGCGTCTTGCTGCAGCATCAGCCACATGGCTCGAACATAGTCCTTGGCGTACCCCCAATCACGCTTGGAGTCGAGATTGCCCAGATAGAGTTTCTTTTGCTGCTGGGTGACAATGCGGGCGATCGCACGAGTGATTTTACGCGTCACAAACGTTTCGCCCCGGCGCGGCGATTCGTGATTAAACAGAATGCCGTTGCAGGCAAAAAGATCATAAGATTCGCGATAGTTAATCGTTTGCCAATGCGCATAAACCTTGGCACAGGCATAGGGACTGCGGGGATAGAACGGTGTTGATTCCTTTTGGGGAATATCCTGCACCTTGCCATACATCTCAGATGAGCCCGCTTGATAGAACCGAACTTGGTTACCGGTTCGTTGCTGATAGTCACGAATGGCCTCTAGCAACCGCAAGGTACCCATCGCAACGGTATCCACCGTATACTCTGGCGAGTCAAAACTAACCCGCACGTGAGACTGAGCTCCCAGGTTGTAGACCTCGGTGGGCTCAACCTGTTCTAAGATACGGCGCAGCATGGTGCCATCATTCAAATCACCGTAGTGAAGAAATAGACGAGCATCTTGGCTATGAGGATCAACATAGACATGATCAATCCGGTCGGTATTGAAGGTAGAAGTACGGCGAATGATACCGTGCACTTCGTATCCTTGTTCGAGCAGCAGTTCAGTCAGGTACGAGCCATCTTGGCCTGTGATACCAGTGATGAGTGCGCTTTTGGGTTGCGTCATATCTGTTAAGGTTCCTTATGAGTTCATACAGGATGCTTGCAAGTGCCTACCAAAAGGAATCAGGCAGGACTAGTCGCTTCTGGATTTTTGAAGCAGCTTCAATCAATGACGAAGACAATACAATTCGTATCCTGTCGCTGGGCAAGACATTATTAGACGCTCAATCAACAACAGGGTTGCATTGGCCAAGGAACTCGATTAGGTGGCTCCAAATCTCCTAATGTCAAGCGTACTATTACGATGAATCCCTGCAAATTTCCTTAAAACATCACTAGAGTACCCACTTTAGTTCTGAAAATCGCTTTGGATTGGGATTCTTGCCCAGAATTGCTTTTGCTAAGGGAACGGAGAAATAGGGGGGCTAAGGAGGGTATGTGGCCTTGCAGGCATGACTGTACTAGCGTGCAGCAGTGCGTCGTATCAATGTCCACCTATCCTAGAGCAATGTCTAAAAACATCATGACAATAAACCCGAGCATGACGCCCAGAGTCCCGCTTTGGCCGAGGCTTTTTTGAGCGATGTCAGGAATAATCTCATCGACAATGACGAATAGCATCGCACCAGCGGCAAAGGCCATACCCACGGGTAAGGCTTCTTGCGCAATGCTGACAATCCCTGCCCCCAAGATGCCGCCCACGGGTTCAACCAATCCGGTTAAGGTTGAAACGCCCAACGCATAGAGGGGAGAATACTGCAGATTCTTGAGAGCCCAAGCAACAACGAGACCCTCGGGCATGTTTTGCAGCCCGATGCCGCAAGTAAGGGCGATCGCGGTCGAGGTATCGCCGCCTCCGAAACCCACGCCTACTGCGAGTCCTTCAGGAAAGTTGTGCAATGTAATAGCTGCAACAAACAGCCAGATGCGTTTAAGATTATCGGCTTTAGGGCCTTCTTGGCCTTTAAAGATGTGCTCGTGGGGAAATCGATTGTGAACGAACCAAAGCGCACCGCTGCCAGCCAAGATACCTCCTGCCATGATCAGGGCAGCGATCGCTGAGGAGTATCCCAAAGCAACGGCAGCTTCTGTCCCCGGTACAATTAGCGAAAAAGAGGTGGCGGCCAGCATAATACCTCCCCCAATGCCCAGCAGAATCCCTTCTGTCTCCTTCGAAGGGGTGAGTGGCAAGAGGACGGGTAAGGCCCCGACGGCTGTTCCGAGTCCGGCCACCAAGCTTGCGATCGCGCCAAGCGCCCAGGTATTCACAATCTCTTAACCTCTCTAATCGGGATATGAATTTTTGGCCAAATTCTCTGAGTTCGCAACGTTCGCAACGTTTTCAAGGCTGTCCTTTCAGAAAAATCCATGCGATGCTGAGGAGACTATCCCCAGAAGATCGGATAGCATCGATAAAATTCAATGTTGTATTGATATTCTGACCTTAACCCGGATTGGCTTATGAACCCTGCCCTGACTCAATTTGGCGACCAAATGTCTCATCTCACCGGCGTTCGCGCCATCATGAAGGACATTATTGAAACACTGCGGGCAGGAAACGGTCGATCTTTTATCAACCTCAGTGCTGGTAACCCGGTTATTTTGCCTGCGGTTGAGCAGCTTTGGCGTGACTGTACAGCTGACTTGCTCAATAGCTCAGAATACGGCGAAGTCGTTTGCCGCTATGGTTCCAGCCAGGGGTATGAACCCTTTATTGAATCGGTATTGGCAGATTTCAATCAGCGCTACAACTTATCGCTGACTGAGCGCAATATATTAATTACGCCCGGTAGTCAGGCTCTGTACTTTTATGCGGCTAATGCCTTTGGCGGTTACACCTCTGAGGGGCAGTTAAAAGAAATTGTGTTGCCCCTCAGTCCTGATTACACGGGCTATGGCGGGGTTTCGCTATATCCGGAGGCGCTGAAGGCCTACAAACCGTTTATTGATATTGGCGATCGCCCTCATTGCTTTAAATATCGCCCTGACTTTAATCAGCTTGAGATCACCGAAAGAACAGGATTTGTCTTGTTCTCCCGCCCCTGTAATCCGACCGGCAATGTGATGACGGATGAAGAGGTCAACCGCATTGCTGACTTGGCAGCTCCTCATACAGCCCCTGTCTTTGTGGACTCAGCCTATGCGCCCCCTTACCCAGCCCTAAACTTCACAGCAATGACACCCATCTTTCGGGAAAATATGGTGCATTGCATTAGCCTTTCCAAGGCTGGGCTACCCGGCGAACGAATTGGTATTGCGCTGGGCGATGAGTCGATTATTCAGGTTCTGCAATCTTTTCAGACGAATCTCTGCATCCATTCATCACGCTATGGTCAAGCGATCGCAGCCCGAGCGATTGCCTCAGGTGCTCTAGGCGAGATTGCTGAAACGGTGATTCGCCCCCACTATGGCAACAAATTTACGGTTCTAGAGGATAGCCTAGAACGCTTCATGCCCCAAAATACTCCCTGGTACTTACATCGAGGCGAAGGCGCCATTTTTGCTTGGCTCTGGTTTGACGAACTCCCCGTAAAAGATTGGGAACTTTACCAACGGCTGAAGCAATACGGCGTTATTGTAGTGCCTGGTAACCCCTTCTTCCCAGGGCTGAAGGAAGACTGGTCACATACCAACCAATGCATTCGCATTAGCCTTACCGCAACAGATGAAGAAATCGCTACTGGAGTACGTCATCTGGCAAGTGTTGTTAGCGAGCTCTACCAACAAAAAACCACCCCTCAAACTCCTGTTGCCGTGGCCTGATCAATAGCGGGTAGGTATGGCGGATTTGTCAGCGGAGGATTGGCTAGAAATCGGGCGGATCGTCGCGCCGCAAGGCCTAGACGGTGCTGTGCGCGTTTACCCCGAGAGTGATTTCCCCGAGCGCTTTTTAGAGCCCGGCGATCGCTGGATTTGTAAGCCTGGGCAGGATCAGCCTGAGCTTACCCAATTACTATCAGGGCGCTATTTAGAGGGTAAAGGACTATATGTGCTACGACTACAGGGAGTCACGTATCGGGATCAAGCTGAAGCACTGCGTGGTGCGAAATTGCTAGTACCCCGTAGCAATCGACTTGCGATTGAGCCGGGTGAGTTTCATGTCGCAGACCTTATTGGGTTGCAGGTTCGGCTGCAAGCAACGGGTACTACTATCGGCACCGTTGTCGATGTTTATGCTGCCGGAAATGATCTGTTAGCGATCGAGCTAACAGGGGCGAAAGAAATAGCCTCAACAGCCCCTCACCGACAAGCATCTGCAAGCCCCAGAGCTCGCAAAAAGCCGACGCCTCAAAAGCTGCCTACTTTAATACCTTTCGTCCACGAAATCGTGCCGGTAGTGGACTTAGAAGCGGGGTATGTGGAAATTAATCCACCCAGAGGATTAATTTCCAGCTTGGAAGAGCACCCTAAATGATGGCCCGGAAATGATGTCTACGGGCAGATGCTGTTTCTACAGGTGAGTCCGTACTTTAAAGAGCGTTTTTTTGATGCGCCCTAATATAACTCTGTCAGGAATCAACCGCTCTTGGTAGCTGCGCTGCCATACAGAACTTCCGGGAGCATTCCGTTGGAGGTTGATGCGTTTGGCTGCCGCTGTTTTGTAGCTGGCGATAAAGGAGGACAACAGACGCGGCTTACTGCTGCGGACTGGATAGGATTGCGAGCGTGCTGTCTGGCAGATGCTGACAAACCCAATGAGATGATCCGGAAAAATCATCCATTCATCTAGCTTGATATCTTGGCACGTGCGCGATGAGCGCTGCCACTCATCTGCTGCTATTTGGCCAATTTCATTCAATTCAAACTGACCTTCTGAGATGCCGCCAAAGAGAGCTTCATTCTCATGGGTATAAAGCTTAATGAGATAGAACGGTGTATCTGTTAGAACAGAGACAGACGATGGTTGGTTCTGGGTTGATCTGGGGTAGTACTGTTTCAAGTTGCTTCCCAAAATGGTTGTTGATGCACGATGTTGTTGTTAAGGTTCCCCGGAGCTAGGAAAAAGCCCGCAGCGAAATGAAGAAGATACCCAACACTGAATCCCTTTCGCTTCAAGATTCACAAAGACGGCTAGGTAATTGCAAAGCTCTTGGATACTGACCTGAACGCGATACATGCTTCAACAGCATTGTCGGATGAATGCGAATTTATTGCCTGCGTAATTCTCTTGAAATGTTGGGTTTTAGACACCAAGACAATATCTACGCTCGAATGATATCCGCAGAAATACGTATGCCCTGGCTCTATCGATCGAGGCATGCGAATAGTTCAGCAATGGAGTAGATTACGCAGTTATAGCAGTAGCCAAGATAATCAGGACATAAGGTGTAAGCTTAAGTTGGTGCTTATGAAAATACCCCGATGTCCAATGCTTACAGTTATGACCTCCGCAAGAAAGTGATTGAGGCGATCGAACTCGATGGCATGAAGAAGG
>JBHJHM010000147.1:0-7066 GCA_050330865.1 Leptolyngbyaceae cyanobacterium | reverse complement strand
ATGTATCAATGGGTTTAGCCTTTGTAGTCCCTTTAGGGACTTGGCTCAGTGAGCGCTGAGGTTTCAATTCGGCGCGGATGTCTGTGCATGGCCAGCTGGGTGCAATATCTTAGGATAACTCATATCTTGCACTTGGCCGGGAAACCGCTAAACACCTCCCTTCACTGAAAGTTTCAGGGCTCTGACTCAAACCCCTAAAGGGGTTGAAGGGCGTGTAATCCTTGTGTATCAATGGGTTTAGCCTTTGTAGTCCCTTTAGGGACTTGGCTCAGTGAGCGCTGAGGTTTCAACTCGGCGCGGATGTCTGGGCATGGCCAGCTGGGTGCAAGATCTAAGGATAACGGATGATTTTCTATAGTTCTGCGATAAAACCAGTACCTACCCTTACCATTTGAAACCGCAGACTTGTCTAGCTACCGTAGGAGAAGCCACTGTGGCCGAACAGTCGTTTGCCTTTCCAGACTTCACACCCCTGACTCGATTACACGTCCAAGACAGCCTACGGATCAATGCCGAGCGTTGGCTCTTGGCTCATAACTATCATCGTCAACGTCAGAACCTGCACTATCAGGCGCTGTGGGAACCTGGAATTGTGTGTGGGTTGGGCGTCAAAACGATCGCACCACCTGAGGCGGTCCCAAGTCAGTTTCGCGACCAGCGCTGGCTTGAAATACAGCCTGGTATTGCGATCGACGTCGAAGGGAATCCCATTGTGGTGGGGCCAACCGAGGACCGGACCTATCGGATTGCCGCTCCTGCGCCGGTCAAAGGTACGCGGCTACTGCAAGTAGTGGTACGCTACGTGGACCCGGATAATCTGGAAGTGGATGTACAAGATGATCGCGTCGTTGAGCGGTTTCGGTTTGACCAGCGGATTGGGCCACTACGCGCTAAAGACATTGAGCTTTGCCGGATTGAGCTAGCTCCTGGTGAAACGATTCTGCAAGATCCCGAAGATCCCTTTGAGCCCCAACCCAATGAACTCGACTTGCGGCATCGTCGGGCGGCACAGTTGCGTCCCCAGATTCAGGTTCATATCGGAACCCTGATGCCGCTAAGCAATCAGCAGTATCGACACTGGCAAACCTTGCTAGAAACCCTGCCATCTTTACATAACAGCTCCTTCCAAGGGCATCTCACAGCTGCGCCTGTCGATCCAATTTCTCCTGAAACCCTACTACCTTATGATTTGGTTTATGTCTCTGGGCGCACGCTATTGCAGTGGCAATCCGAGGCCCGAACCCGTGAATGGGAGGCCCTGCGGCAGTACTTACTGGCCGATGGATTTCTGTACGTAGAAGGCGATTACCAACAGCCCCTCTTACAATCGCTGCTGCAACAGCTAGCTCTGGAAATGATGCAGTCGCTGCCTAACCGTCATCCGCTCAAGCTTCATCCGTTTCGTTTTGGTCAGCTACCGCTGACCGAACAAGGCCCTGTCGAGCTGATATACGGGGGGGGCGTTCTCCTGACACCAGCAGCCCTCGCTGCCACCTGGGACAATGACTACCTACCTCGCTACGAAATCCGCTCAGCCCAAGAACTAGGCGCCAATATTTTGTACTACGCCTGGCAGCGACGCTACTTTAGGCAGTTGCTGAGTTAGCGAGACCGCTTTCCCCTCCTCTGTAAACTTGGAGCAACATCTATGGTGACCACCGGGGCAGATGCAGTAGCATTCAACGTAACTTAGGGGTATGGCGTTTCAACCATCTACCAACGCATAGAGTCTAATTAATCAAATAGCCCCTGAGGCTTTCGTCATAAAAGGGAAGTGGGTATCGCTTAATCGCTCTCTTACGAACGTTCCTGAACTAGTACCGCTACGCGGAATTCAAAATACCCTGCGGGAAGCCGCTGAGGCGTCTACAAAATTCAAATTCAAACCTAAGGCAGATAAGCCTTCCCAGCATTCTGAATAGTGAGCCTACCTCTGCCGTGATGGACTAGCTGCCTGATAACCTTAGTAACCTATTACGATGGCAAATCTGGTTAGACTCGAACTTTCAAAAAAACAGATTTCCTTTCAACCAGACAATTTCAAAGATTTTTCCAGAACCGAGAATCAACCGGAGGCGGGCGACTTTCAGGTAACCGTCGTCAACCTCAGCGATCGCTTTTCGAGCTTCCAGATCGAGCTAGAGGTGGGCGATCAAAAACAAGGTCAGGGTGAGCAATGGTATCGAGTCGAGCCTAATATCTGCGCCAAAAAACCGCCGGGCGATCGCACAACCTTTACAGTAACGCTATTAAAGGCTCCCGTTCGCAGCTATGACATCACGATTCCGGTTACGGTGCGGGTGGTCTCTATTGAGGTCGCTGAACTGACCGGGGAAGCTATTGTCTTTTTGAAAGTACAGCGGCCCCGCAAGACGCTGCATGCCTATCTTCCCATCGAGGATTTAACCGTTTATCCGGGCGATCGCTGCAAGATTCCGGTCTTGGTCTACAACCTCAACTCGGCGGCGCGCAAGGTGTCATTAAGGCTCAAGGGCATTGACTTGAACTGGCTGCCAGAAGGCACCGAACAGACGATTCATCTAGATTCTGGGGAATCCGGCGAAACGGTTTTCTGGTGTGCACCGCCGCCCATCTCTAGCAGCCGCCATAAGGTGTATCCCCTGCTGCTAGAAGTCTTTGATGATAAGGGCAATACCGCAAGTGCTCAGGGCACGCTGGAGGTCTTGCCCTTTGGTCAGGTGGTGCTCACCTGTGATGAGCCCACGCAGCGAGTCCCCCCAGAGCGGTCACGGCGCCCCTCCCAAACGAAGACTCTCCAGTTCGACTTAACCTTGCACAACCAGAGTAATCTTGGGGTTTGCGTCAATCTCAAAGAGGAGCCCGCTGGGCCTAAGCGAGTGCGATCGCAGCTGATTGATAGACCAGCGACGCTAACGCTAGAACCGGACGCGCTCGACGAAACTGCCATCCCTGTCGAGGCTACCCGTCCCTGGTTAGGCACCCCACGAACGGAAGCGATTGAGGTTTTAGCAGCCTTAACTTGGCCCGGGTCTGGCGAGGCGATTCAGCAAGTTCCGGTGCAGCCTTCAACCCAGCGACTAGACGTGAAGCTGTTGCCTCTCATTCCCTTCTGGCTGCAAATTGGTGGTGGTTTGCTGGCTTTATTTCTGACGCTTCTAGGATGGTGGCTCTGGCCGCGACCGCATCACAGCGCTCCCGTTACCGCGCTAACGCTCATGGCGAATGGCAATACGGTTATTAGCGGCTCTAGTGACCAGACGCTCCGAAACTGGCAGGTAAATCCAGAATCTTGGTTGCCCGATATGCGGCGACTGAAGTCGGTTAGTGTATTGACTGACCCCCCTTTGGGCAAGTCGGTACGCACGCTGCGTCACCTGCCAGCGGAAGTGGATCGCCTTGCGGTCGGTTTGGAAAACGGCGAGATTCAAATTTGGGACATCGCTGAGCGATCAAGCGTTCGCAGTTTCTTTGAGGAGAGTCGGCCTGATCGGGTTTTTGCGCTGGACTTTACGGAGGATTCTCGACTTCTGTTTAGTGGGCATGGTAGTGGTCAGGTCCGCCTTTGGAATATGGCAGGCGATTCCGAAAGTCCGCTGCAGCGCCTTTACCCGCCGCGATCGTTTGCTATCGCGGCAGTGACTGCAATCGAGCAACCCGAACGGTATCAGCTATTAGCGATCGGCGGGCAGTTTAATCGTCTGGTGTTGTGGGCATGGGATGAGGAACAAGCCTTCAACATTGATTATTCAGTTGATCTCAAAGCCCCATCAGAGACGGCTTTCACGCCAGTCGTGAGTCGTCAAAGCTACTTGACCAGTTTAGCCGGAGCCGATGGCGCAGCGATTATGGCCAGCGCTGATACGCAAGGATTCATTACCCTCTGGAATATGGATGAGCTGTATGGCTGCATGTCGCAAGCAAGCAGCAGACTTAGCCGTTTGCAGCGCCGTGGTTCACGGTCAGGCGCTAGCGCTCGTCAACGACGCGATATCCACGGCAATATATATGCCACTGTCGATGTTGCTGAAGACTGTGCGACGGCGGTTCTCGACCAATGGCAGGCGGTGCCAAATGGCCAGGCGGTGCGCTCGGTAGCGCTAACTGAGAACGGCTGCTACCTCAGTAGCGTGGGTGACGATGGCCGGGTTATCCTATGGCCCCTGAGTGAAACCTACCAGCGCGCTACTGAGCATGCAAAGGGGATGCTGCTACAGCGTTTGCCCCGAGCCAATTTGAATGTCGTCGATATTCATCGCGATACCGCTAGAAATCAGGAAGATACCGTTCTTGTAGCGCATGATATTCCAGGCAATCGGGTACGGGTCCATCGTCGGCAGGTGAAGCGTAATGGCTGTCAGTAACTCACTGCAAAACCTGTACGTCGATGTCCAGGGGAATGTCCAGGGAGGCAAACCCGGGGGTGATCCGTTGGAACGAGTCATTACTGTCCGTAACCAGGGCGATCGCTTAGCTGAGATAGAAGTTTGGCTAGAACCTTCCGATATGCGGGCTGAACCCCTACGACAGTGGGGAGGCTTTGATAAATCAGACGACGAAATCAAGCTGCAACCCGACGAGTCAGTGGATGTCGGGCTCAGTTTCCGAATTCCGCTACAGGCTGAACCTGGGTTTTATAGCTATGACGTCCGGGTCCGATCGCCCCAATATCCGGGTGAAGAAATTCAGCGATCGCAGCAGTTGCAGGTCTTGGTCTCGGAGCAAGATGCGCTGCATACGGAACCCAAAATCACGATCACTCCCGAAACCAGTTCTACCCATCCTTATACGCTGCTCGCTGGATCAGCGATCGCGCTGGTTATTGTGGTAGAGAATCCCTCGCGCCGCACAGATCGGTTTTTCCTCACCTGCCCCGATTTGCCTGCTTCTTGGTTTACGGTGGTCTATCCCGAGAAACTAGGGGATGGATCGGCTTTGGTGGAACAAACGGATGGCCTGCAGCTCAACCCTAAAGAAATCGGTCAGATTCAACTGCAGATCCATCCCCCTGGACATGTGCCGGCAGGTAACTACTTTCCCACGGTAAGGCTGACTTCAATCAATCGCAGTGACCTCGTCATTCTGGAAATCGTTTACCTAACCATTCCGGTTGATGATCGCCTGCAGATGGAGTTACTGCCTGCAAGCCGCAAGGTTCCGGCTCAGGAAGATGACTTTGAAGTTCGCCTGACAAATCCAGGTAATATTCCGCGAACATTGGCGATCGCGGCTGCCGACCCGGAACGGACCTTTGCCTATCACATCAAACCTCAGACCTTAACCTTAGCTCCGGGAGAAGCCAGCGCAGCCATCCTGCAGCCGCGTCCACGCCACTGGTGGCGGCAGTTCTGGCGGCTCCGGGAACAAACCATTGAATTTGCTGTAGATGTCCAAAATGTTCCGGTCAAGCTACCTCGCGATCGCCTCGAACCAGCGTCTGACAGGCTATCAGAGGCAGCGATAGACCAGCAGCCTGCTTTGTTAGCCGCAATTCCTACCGGCAAGATTATTTGGCAGGCTCGACGCCGCTGGCTATTTTGGCTGTTGCTAGTCACCGCTGGCCTCGGCGTCTTGACTACTGTGGCGCTAGTGCTTTGGTATTTTCTGGTTTGGCGACCCAGCTTTCGCCCCCTGCTGACAGACTTTTCCACTGGGCAGGAAACCTATCGGGAAGGGGATGGTGTCCCGGTTACCTTTGACTGGCAGGTCACCAACCCCGAACGGATTGGCCGACTTACCCTGATCAATGATGAACAGGAAGTTACGAAGACTTACACCTTCGAACAAGCCATTCCGCGTGAACTGGCAGCATTCTGTACCGTTCAGGAGTTACCCAAACCCACTGCTCTGTTCAGCACGCTCCTTAGCTTTAACCGCCGCTTGGCGCGACGCCCTACCAACACTCAAGCGCTCGCTTGTAGCAATGTGCCGCTAGAGCCTTTTACCGTTGAGGAAGGTACCTACGATTTCCAGCTAGAAGTTTTTCCCCTTCGTCGGGGAGACGTTGCCTCGTCAGTGTCCGACCGTCAGGAAGTGGAAAAGGTGGCGATCGCTCCACCAGCCCCGCCGGCGATTCGCACCTTCAGCGCCACCGCAACAGCATACAGCCTCGTCACGCCCGAAACCCTAGCCGCTGCCTCTGATACCGCTCTCAATGCGGCCAATCGTTCCGATGCTGCGGTCGAACCAACCACCACCCAAACCAATCCAGCCGACCCGGGTGCAGAGGCAGCGTCGCCCTCTGAGGATGCCGCCAGTACCTCAGCCACAGGCGGACGGCCCCTAGCCCCTATCCGTTTGAACTGGGAAATCACCAATTTTGAGGATATTGAATCGCTTCGATTGGTCAGTCTAGCGCCTGACGGCTCCGAAAATATTTTCCCCGAAACCTTTGATTTTACCGATGGGGTTCCGGATCGCTTACAACGCTTTTGCCAAGCCACAGACAATATCCTGAACTGCAATCAGGTCATCACCACGGCTTCCCAGGTCGGGGAGTATGTCTTCTACCTCATCGTGACACCGCGACGGCATCCGGAAGCAGCCGAAATCGTTGAAAGCACCGCCACGATTCCTATCAAGCCGCCCCTGCCAGAAATTGTCAGCTTCGCGCTCAATGGCGAAGAGGGGCAGCAGCGTCCCAAACATGTATTTGTCGTCAACCCAGCCCGGGGTTCTCTAGATGTTGCCCTAACGTGGGAAGTGAAAAACGCCACTCAGGTCGAACTTATGCCTGCCCCCGGAGTCATTCAGGGCAGTTCCATTACCTACACAGTCAGCGCGACACCCGGTGCTGAGATCATTACCCTGCGTGCCATCAATGAGTTGGAGGAGGCGGTGACTCAATCGATCGTGGTTGAGAAGGTTGGGTTTGACCCTGCCCAGCCGGTTGATCCGGCAGCCGCCGCCAATGCCGAAGCCGAGGGGGTTCTGCCACCGCCGCCCACTACCATTCCCGTACCCACTGTGACGATTCCATAACCCCCCCCAAGCCAGCCACCAGCAGAAGAGCCGCCAAGAGCAAAATAACGATACATTTACCAGCCCCCATTACCATATCTGTACAAAACCAAAAATACCAAAGCAA
>JBHJHM010000146.1:0-15501 GCA_050330865.1 Leptolyngbyaceae cyanobacterium | reverse complement strand
ATTTTTAGGTTTTAAAACCACCACCCTGTTAGGGGACTTAATTATGGTTACTTCGGAATTATATTTATGAATGATGGGTTTCAAAACCACCACCCCGAGAGGGGACGGAAACAGGTATGTCAATGTATCTGCCAGTTCGACACAGGCGTTTCAAAACCACCACCCCGAGAGGGGACGGAAACCCATTCAGAGAACGTGTTCCGCAAAACTCTGTCACGTTTCAAAACCACCACCCCGAGAGGGGACGGAAACAAGCAGATGCCTCCGAAGAGACAAACGAAAGCAATGTTTCAAAACCACCACCCCGAAAGGGGACGGAAACTCCGCACTTGCGGAAATGCTGCCTCCGATATTCACGGTTTCAAAACCACCACCCCGAGAGGGGATGGAAACCCTTGTCTAAGGATGAAGGACGAAACTCAGATTTTGCAGTTAAGCTTATCTCGCCCGGTTTGGCCCCCATGCCCCCAAATTGGGGTTCCGAGGTTGAAGTCCCCCAGGATGGGGGGATTTAGGGGGCTGATGTACCAGTGCAAAATCTCAGTACATCCTTTTCTCCCCCTTCGGCTTGACAAATTAGGGTATTTCGATGATTATCGAAACATGAAATCTGAGCCATCCACTCAGCTGTCTATTGAAGCGATCGCCGCTGCTTTTGCTGCGTTGGGCCAACCCTCGCGGCTCAAGATTGTGCGGCTGTTGCTGTCGGCTTACCCCAAAGGCTTGCCTGCGGGGGAAATTCAAAAAGAGCTGGGCATTACGGCCCCGACGCTGTCTCACCATCTCGATAAATTACGTCAGGTGGGGATTGTTGCTGCTGAAAAAGATCGGCAGTGGATCTGGTATAGCGTTCGTTCGGAGTCTTTGAAGCACCTCATCGATTTCCTATACGAGGAATGCTGTACCCGCAACCGCGTGATTGACTTTGAGGATATGGATTTCGTCGAGGCTGTCGGCGATACCGATAGTTCCGAGTGCTGCGATTGATCGGCAAGTTTTTTTTGGTTTTTGTTTCGATGTTTATAAAAATATCAAAGGAGTACCCTATGGCTACCTTCAAAACCCATGTTGCCCTGCGCGTCACTGACCTCGATCGCTCGATTGCCTTCTATCGCGCCATGTTTGACGCTCAGCCCATCAAGCACAAGCCCGACTATGCCAAATTTGATTTGGAGAATCCGGGTTTGAACCTGACGCTGAATGTGGGCGAGGACATTGACCGCCACGGCTCGTTGTCTCACCTGGGGGTTCAGGTTGATACCTCACAAGCCGTTCGGGACGCGATCGCCCGCTTCAAGACTGCCGGACTCGCCACATTTGAGGAGCAAGATACGGACTGCTGTTACGCTCTGCAAGATAAGGTTTGGGTTACCGACCCTGATGGTAATCGCTGGGAGATTTTTGTGCTCAAAGTAGCTGACACGACCCCCGAAGAAAATCTCTCAGGCGTCGGGGTGCCTGTGCGATTGAAGAGCGCCTGCTGTGGATAATTGGGGCGTCGCCCCGACGCGCCGCTCAAATGTTGGATTCGCATATTGATTCAGGAGAAGCGTATGCTGGCCAATCTGTTTCAAGTGTTATCGCATCCTGTCCGTCTGCAGCTGCTCAAAATTCTTTCCACTCGGGCTGATTGTATCTGCGGTGAGGTAATTGAAATCGGATCTTTTTCGCAAGCCACCGTCTTGAAGCATTTGCGAATCTTACAGCAGGCGGGCTTTATTCAAGGCAATTTGGAAGGTTCAAGCCGCTGCTATTGGATCAATGCAGAGACACTGCAGATGTTTAAGCAGATGGTGGAAAGGCTGTAGGAAGGGTGGAAGGGTAGAAGGGTGGAAGGGTAGAAGGGTGGAAGGACTCAGCCGAACTGTGGAAGGAGAGGGGAGACCAAAACCCGTAAGGGCGAGGTATGTGGCCCGTATACTTGTTACCTATCGCGACTCCACGCTCCAAATGCCTCGCCCCACCTCCACTCACCATCGACCAACCACCAACCACCAACCACCACTCACCAACCACCAATAATCAACCACCATGCATCCTATCAACATACTTCCAGAAGCCGAAATTCAGCCAAACGGTCCTCTATCTAAACAGTTTTTGAGTAGAGGAATCACCTCGTTTCGGACGGCTTGTTCCTTTGTGAAGGCGATGCCTTACGGTTCAAACACTAACAGCGAAGACTCCCTGATTCTTTTTCAAGAGGGGCAAGGAACCTGTACAACAAAGCATGGCGCGATCGCTCGCCTTGCCCAGGAACACAATTTGCCGGTTCACAAAGCGCTGGGATTTTATCGGTTGAATGATGAAACTGTAACGGGTGTGAATGCTTTGCTGGAACCGAGTGGGCTCAATTTCATCCCGCAAATCCACTGCTTTTTGACCTATCAGGATTATCGGGTGGATCTGACTGAGGGTAACTGCAACGGCAAGAACAAGACAATTGAAGACTATGACTATGTGGTGCAAGTACAGCCTGATTTGACCTACGCCCAGAAAGAAGCCTACTACCTGGATCATCTACGCCGCTACTACGCAATCGCGCCCCGGCTGGCAGAACTCGGCGAAGCACAGGTGTTGGAACTGCTGAGTGCGTGCGATCGCCAAGTCAAATATCAATGTTCGCTCATGGCTAACCGCCCCGTAGTGGTATAGCTTGTAGGAAACTGTTCGTAAGTTCTTCATTCATTTGTACGTCAATTGATATGAGTTTCGATCATCCGCCTCGAATTTTGTTTCTCTATGGGTCTTTACGGGAGCGCTCCTACAGTCGGTTGCTAGCAGAGGAAGCAGCCCGCATTATTGAGGGCTTTGGGGCTGAGGTGAAGTTCTACAATCCTCGCGGTTTGCCACTACACGGAGCTGAACCTGATACGCATCCCAAAGTACAGGAATTGCGTGAACTCTCGCAGTGGTCCGAGGGGCAGGTGTGGTCGAGCCCGGAACTGCACGGCAACATCTCGGGACTAATGAAAACCCAGATTGACTGGATTCCCCTCACCATGGGGGCAGTGCGCCCGACTCAGGGCAAGACCCTAGCAGTCATGCAAGTGTCTGGGGGTTCGCAATCCTTCAACGCAGTTAACACTATGCGGTTACTGGGGCGCTGGATGCGGATGTTTACCATTCCCAACCAGTCTTCCG
The DNA here is from genome assembly GCA_050330865.1 of Leptolyngbyaceae cyanobacterium. GTDB lineage: Bacteria > Cyanobacteriota > Cyanobacteriia > Phormidesmidales > Phormidesmidaceae > SIO1E4. The sequence goes on along the minus strand of JBHJHM010000146.1, from coordinate 12,360 downwards.
TAGCCAAGGCATATCAGGAGTTTCATGAAGACGGCACGATGAAAGAATCGTCCTACCGCGATCGCGTCGTTGATGTGATGGAAGAACTCAATCGCTTTACGCTCCTGTTACGAGACAAGGTCGATGACCTGACGGATCGCCACAGCGAACGTAAGGCCGAAGCCGCGAAGCAAGTTGCCGCAACCGCGAAGCAAGCAGTGAGTTAGGGGCATCATTATGGCTGAAGGGACACTGATAGACAGTATTTGGTGGATCGTTCCGGGGCAACTAGCAGGGATGCGAAAACCGGTAGCCGACGAGCTAGCGGATCTCAAGGCACAAGGGATTGGCGCGATCGTTTCAGTGATGGATGATCCGTCCAATCTGGATTTATACGAGGCGGCTGGAATCCCTTACCGCTGGTTGCCGGTTAAAGGCGGCACGGCTCCTACACAGGAGCAGGCAGAAATGTTTCGTGCCTTTGCCGATGAGCAGATTGCTGCTGGTCATGCGATCGCAGTGCATTGCTCCAGCGGTCGACGCCGGACTGGAACCCTGCTAGGAGCCTATCTGGTGCTCACGGGAACTCCTTATGAAGAAGTCATAGCGGCAATTGCGCAAGCAAATCCTGCCGTTGAGATGCGTGCGGCGCAACTGGATTTTTTAAGCACTCTGACAAGCGAGCGATCACTTTCGTAATCCACATCACTACAAGTGAGGGGATAAAGAAATATAGGAGACTTCCAGGAAAGAATTTGCCGCTTGTAGGGCGACGTTAGCAAAGCGTAACGCACCGCCGTATGGGTATTTTTATTCCTGGAAATCTCATGCTCGGAGGCTGTTCTTAATATGGTGCGGCCAGAAAAGTCAGCATCCTTTTCAACTGAGATATTAATATTTCCTATATTTTCTACAGATTCAGACTGAAATCTGATCGACTCTTAGCTACAAAAAAGAATATGGGTTTTCCCCGTATCAAAATTTGGTTCTAATTTGTTGATAGCTCTCATTTGTACGCTTTAAAGCTATTCGAATTTGGTTTCAACTATTATGCCGATTGACATGAGATGGCTTAACTACTGTGCTCTGAGAATCACAAGTTTAACTCTCTGCTAGAGGCTTGAGCTAGCACAGAATAGTTTGGACGTTTAACCGCAAGGGGTTACCGGTCTGCTAAATTGTGTATCGCCCCGTTATCATAATCCCACTTTTTCATCTAGCAATGGTTTTCACTGCAGACAATCAGTTCCTTCTCCGAAATATTTGGTATTACGCTATGCCCAGTCAGCACTTGCAACCGGGCAAAATGATGGCCAAGACTTTAGTGAACGAACCGATTTTGTTTGGTCGAACCCAAACCGGCAAAGCTTTCGCTATACGTGACTTATGTCCCCACCGAGCGGTGCCTCTAAGCTGTGGCTGGTTCAATGGAGAAGACGTGCAATGTTGTTACCACGGCTGGCGCTTCGACGCTCAGGGACAATGCATTGAAATTCCATCGCTGATGGAGGACCAGCAGATGGATCTGAGTCGCTTTAAGGTTCAGGCTTACGACGTGCAGGAAGTGCAGGGAAATCTGTGGATTTATATGCCAGACAACGAGCAGAAACGGTCTCGCCCACTCCACGTTGAGATTCCCAGAATCCCCGGATTTTCGGATAGCGCTAAGCCCAAAGTCACTTACACAATGCGCTTCCCCTGTTTTGTGGATCATGCCATCGTCGGCCTGATGGATCCCGCTCACTCGCCCTATGTCCATCGGTCGTGGTGGTGGCGGGGGGCTAAGCTTAATCCAGAAATCAAGTGGTTTGATCCCTCTCCGTATGGGTTCACGATGCGGCGGCATAAGATGGCGAACATGGGGCGAGGCTATTGGCTCATTGGGGGTGTCCCTGAGAATGAGATTGTGTTTTATCTGCCAGGAGTTCGTACTGAAGAAATTACGACCGCCAAACATCGGGCCGTCAATTTAACAACCGTCACCCCTTTGACAGACACCCAGACCGATGTCACCTTTCAGTTTTATTGGGATATCCCTTGGGGTTGGCTATTGAAGCCCATTCTTCACCTGATGATTCCTAACTTTTTGGGCCAAGACCGCGATGTGGTGATTAAACAACAAGAAGGATTACAGCATGAATCGGTTCTACGACTGATCAAAGACTCAGATGTCATGGCTCGCTGGTACTACCAGTTGAAAGCAGAATATCGGCGATCGCAGGCTGAAGATCGCGAATTTGTGTCGCCCGTAAAGACACAACAGCTGCGTTGGATGGCCTGAGGACGGGGGGAAGGTGAGAGACGGATATTTGATTAACGTCTGCTCCACAAAATGTGGGTCGGGATCTGTTTCACTGAGATCTTGCACTAGTACATCAGCACCTTGCGTTCGCCCCCTAAATTCCCCAATTCTGGGGGAATTCAACCTCAGAAACCCCCAATTTGGGGGGCAGGGGGGCCAAACCAAGCGATGTAAGCTCAACTGCAATATCTGAGTTTCACCTAGCCGTCGTCAGTTCCGTTAAGACAAGACGGCAAGCCATTTGGATAGATCAAGTATCAGCATAGTACTCGGTGTCTTGGCCTAAATGGCTAAAGCTATAAATTCTCGTAGTGCTCGACAACCGGAAACGGATCGTAAAAAGGATGTAGCAGCGTCTTCCATTCCTGATAGGCCGCCGATTGCCGAAACCCCTCAGTGTGGTCTTCCAAGGTGTCCCACTGTACGAGCAGTAGATAGCGGTTCTGCTGCTCGATACATCGCTTCAGCTCATGAGATTGGTATCCCCGCATCGACGCGATGATGCTGGATGCTTTGGCAAACGCTGCTTCATATTCTTCTTCGCGACCTGGCGTGACGTCTAAAATTGCAACCTCAAGGATCATGGCTTGGCCCATCCGACGATTCAAGTATTTTACGCATGCTCAATGATGGGACAAATCTCAGCATCTAGGGTTTCTGCTTCATCCGCTTCGGCAATCAGAGTCCGTAGCTGTACCTTGAGATTTTCCAACTGCTCGATGCGCTGCTCAATTTCACTAATTTTCTCCTGAAATTTATGACGCACATTTTTACAGGGGCGTTGGCCATTGTCCGCAATGTTGAGAATGTCTTGAATATCTTTGAGGCTCAGGCCAAGCGCTTGCGATCGCCGAATAAAGCTAAGCCGTTTCAGAACCGCAGGCTCAAACAGCCGGAAGCCTCCCGACGTGCGCTTTGCTGCTTCAATCAAGCCTCGTTCTTCATAGAAACGGATGGTTTTGACGGGAAGATCACTTTGGGCACTCACTTGCCCGATGCGGAGTAATTCTGGCTTGGTTTGCATGGTAGACGACGTATCAGGATAAGAGCTCTCCTCCAAAATATAGTACATCTCCAGGAAACAGGAGATTCGCGCCACAACTTAGAAGAGACGCTCTCTAAAGCTTCTGTTTAAGCTACGCCGTTTTTGGCTGCGATGTGGGTTGGCTTACCATCCAGACTCACCTGATTCTTGGCTTGCCAATACTGTTCGATACCGTCCTTGCCTTTGTTGAGAGCCCACTGATTGAGTTGCTCGCGATCGCCCGCATAATCTAAGAAAGGAACGCCCATGCCGCACGATGTCTGGACCAAGTCAACGGCAACATCGAAGAGTTGGCGCGCTCCAGGGAGGGCAGGAAATAACGGAAATAGCGCTGGCCATTCCGGATCATTTTGATGGATAACCTGGGCCGTCCCATAGAGACGCAGAATTATGGGATCACCCTCGAAGGCAGCAAACATCAGAGTCATGCGAGGATTTTCTTGCACATGGGCAGCCGTTTCGTTGCCGCTGCCTGTAACGTTTAACCACACTACGCGATTGGCGTTGAGAACTCGCAGCGAATCCATCCCTTTCGGCGAAATATTGATGCGGCTGTCAGCAGTTGCCGTACCGATAAAGAAAATCTTTTGAGCTTTGATGAATTGCTGCAGCTTATCTGGTATCTCGGAGTAGCGTTTGCCCATGACCGTAGGTCCCCAACAACTATTGGATGAATGATAAGAGATCAAACGCTTGGCGAATATCTAGGAGCGATCGATCAAGCAGCGGTTGGAAGTCTAAAAACGGCACTCGTTGGGTGCGATCGCGTGTCCTGAACCAAATCGAAATGAGTTCTGGAATCAATGCAGGCAGCACTCTAAGCACGGCCCCATACAGCCAGAGTACGCCCTTTTCTCGAATCATGCCGTCGTACATGACATCTTTAGTGTTCGATACTATGAGTGGAATTATGCTGTATTCACTCATTTTTCAACCAACGATTGAATCGTGAACAGACTATGTCCGTCGGGCTTTGGAGCTGCTTCTTAGAGGAGCCTAGATGACTCAACTTAGAGATTTAAACTTTCCTTCTCAGGGATGTATCGTCACCCTGTAGTAGCTCTTCTCTAAGAATTCGACGGAGTGTATCTTCGGTCAGTGGTTGTTCGACCGGGCTCTTGAGATGGGCTTTTAACGCCTCGTTGATCAGTGTCTGATACCCAAGACCCGTTGCTTCTGCTCGTTCTCGAAAACCAGCTAACACTTCATCATCCAAGTAAATGGTGATACGTGTTTTTCCCTTTGATGGAATCACAGCAACCCGCTTTTCTTCAGAGAAATTGTATTCATCCCTCATATGCTTTATCGTATTCTAGTAAGTCTCAGCTACTAAAAATAAGATTAAATATATGCTGGTCAGCAATCTAAAAAGCAATGTCCTGCTACTAGATTTCAGGCTCCCGATCTTTTTCTACAGAATCTTCTAAAATTGCACCAGCGACCTCTGGATTGAAGTCGCTCGGCCATTTCGTATCAGAGTTATATCTCGCACCATCCAATTCAGAACCTTGTAAGATACTATCTTCAAGATCTGTACTTTTCAGATTTGAGGAGCGCAAGTTGACACGAGTTAAATTTGCATTCCGGAGAATAGCTCTTTCCAAATTGGCTCTCAAAAGATTTGAGCTTTCTAAGTTAGAGTTTGTTAGATCGACCTCAGTTAGTATTGCCTCTTCTAATTGTGAAAACGTCAATTTGCAGTCAGAAAGATTAGACTTGCCTAGATTGGCTCCTATTAAGTCGACTTTTCTGAGACTGGAATTCTGTATTTTTACGTTTTGCATGATTGCATTACGTAATATAGCATTGTCAAGAATGCACTGATTCAGAAATGCTCCCGACATGTTAGCTTCAGACATCATGGCTGCTGTAAAATCTGTCTGATAGCATTCGATCTGCTGAAGACGGGCTTTGATCATCCTAACCTTAGATAACTTTGCATATCGCATATTGGCAGAAGATAGGACGGCACTATCAAAAACAACTTCTTCTAGAACTGCTGATTCAAGCCTGGCGCCTAAAAGATTTGCCTTTTCCAAAGAAGCTCCAGTTAAACTCCCGTTTCTGAGGGCACCAGTAGCTTGAAGTTCTCTAAGTGCTCTTAATGCAAATCCATTGTCTGTGCTACCTAGTTCTCTTATAAGCTGCGCCTGAAATTGCTTTGACTGCTGTCGTTCGTTAAGTGACTCTATGATTAGTACAGTTATCCCTATACTCACGAGCTCTGTACTAACATTTGCGTAGTACTCTTTGATAAGCTTACTCAGAGGCCATTCATCTCGATAAAAAAATAGAGTCCCTGAGAGGATTCCAAGAAGTAAGAAACATGCAGCGGCTATCCGTGTACCTGTCATCAATGAACTCGATGAATTTTGATTATGAAGTTGGATTTCGCTCAACAACTAGTTTAACTTTTATCGAGGCGCTACTTGCAGTCTGCGCTATATAGACATTTCCCTCTGCTTCTAAATTAAAGCCGATTTCGACTTCTGCTTTAGAAATTCTACCTTCTACTGATTGCACTCTCTCCAGAGCATACAGCACAGGTCGACATGCCCTCTGAATCATCGGTGCAATACTGTCAAGGCTACCTGAAACACGTGAAGCAAAACGTGATGAAATAGGTTGCGATTCATATTCGTCAGCACTGACCTCGATATAACTGCCGTCTTGTAGTTCAATTAATCGGGTTGAATCACTGCTTATTCTTCCAGCTACGCCCATTTATTTTTCCTGCTTCTGAGTGAATGACGATACCCTACTATTTTATCTGGAGATTATTTCTTCATTCTTATTTGGTAGCTATTTCTCTACTGCATTTGCGGTCCTGGACTTTGAGCTTGCACCTAATCAATCATAGCTCAAAGTATTTCTAGGGGAGAGATTGGAGTAGCTGTATAGTTTTTTGCCATGTTACTCTCTCTACGAAAAATCAAGATATGGGCAGCGGGGATGTAGTAGAGAGCAAGTATGGTTGCGCCGCCGAGTCCACCCGCGATCGCGATCGCCAGGGGCGGCCAAAATCCCGTTCTATCCAACATCAGGGGAATGAACCCGGTAATCGTCGTCAGGGTAGTAGCGATAACGTGACGAGTGGCATGCATGACGACTTGCTCAGTAGCATGAGGATCGCCTTGGCGAGCGTCGGGATGTTCCCGTAATGCCGCCAGCACCACGATTGAATCGTTAATAGCGAGGCCGATGAGTCCTAGAGTGCCGAGGATGGCGGTAAAGCCGAATAGTGAGCCAAACACTTTGAGGGCGAGAGCAGAGAGGCCAACAGACAGTAAAGCGACAGATCCAATCAACGTTGCCAGACCAAAGGAGTTGAACGACAGTACCAGCGTTGCCGTCATCAGAATCGCCAGAACACCGACGGTGGAGAGGAGGTTACCGACGGCATCCCCACGGGCATCGGCTTCGCCCCCATATTCCAAGCGATAGCCCGGTGGTAGCTGCCAGTTCTGATCAGCCAATCGCTGCTCGAATGCTTGCAGTACGGTATCTGGCAAAGAGCCTGCGATGAGGAAACCCATCACGGTATTAATGCGCTGGCCGTTGCGGCGGGAAATGGTCGCTAAGTCGGGTTCTAGCGTGACGTCAGCCAGTGCCGTTAGGGGAATGGTTTCACCCGTGCGAGACGTAACCAGGTCGAGTGACGCCACTCGGTCGAGATCGCTGCGGTTGGCATCCGACACGCGGACTCGAACGGGCATCGTTTCCGTTGCGTCCAGGATAGAACCGCCAACCGTGCCATCGAGGCTAGTTTGTAGTTGCTGCGCGATCGCCCGATTATCCAGTCCCGTTCGTCGCGCCTGTTCTTCATCGACTTGCAACGCGAGTTTGGGAAGCGCCTCTGTGAGACTGCCATTGGTATGGGTGACTGCGTCGATTTGCGACAATTCATAGCGCAGTTCATTGCCGATTTCGCGTAGCTGTGTCACATCTGAGCCGTAAATTCGCAGTTCAATCGGCGCGTCAAAGGGCGGCCCTTGCTCCAGCTGCTTCACCAGAATTTGGGCTTCGGGAAACGCGGCATCCAGATCTGTTTGCAGGGCTTGAATGGTTTGCCGCAGGCCGTCAGTTCCTGTGAGCTGCACAATGCCCTGAGCGTAGTAAGGCGCATCTTCCTGCCCGCCGACAACATTGTAGAAAAAGGACGGGGCACTCTCACCCAGGAACCAGTGGACATCCTCGACATTGGGATTTTGGCGGATGCGATCGCGGGCCGCCAGGACAACCGATTCGGTTTGGGCGATCGCCGTTTGGTTAGGTAGCTGTACCTCAATCTGAAACTGATCACGGTTTGTCGGCGGAAAAAACTGCTGCTCTAACGTGCCAAAAACCGCAAATCCCACCACCGGCAAGACCATTGCTAGACCGATACCCAACCAGGGTCGCCGAAAGACTCGCCGCAGCGTCCAGCGATATCCCGCCGCCAGCGCGTTATTAGAAATGCCGTGCAGCCACCAGTCGGCCTGCCACCGCAGCGGTTGCCAGTGATGCAGCCGTCCCACCAACGCCGCCGTCACCGTGAGGGAGAGGGCCAAGGAACTGATTAAGGCCAGAATCACTGTCAGGCCAATGGTGCCAATAAACTCGCCCGTGCCGCCGGGAGAGGTAGCAATGGGCACGAACGCCAGGACCGTCGTCAGCGTGGAGGCTAAGAGCGGAATCAGCAGATGGCGAATCGTGGTGCCAACGGCCTCAGCTGGGGATAGACCGGCACGCAGCCTTCCCTGCACTTCATCCACGACCACGATCGCGTTATCAATCAGCAGGCCCAATGCAATGATGATGCCGGTGACAGACATTTGGTGTAAGGGAACCCCCAACCCCTTCATCAACCCAAACACCATCAGCGTGGTCAGTGGTAGGGCCGAGCCCACCAGTAGCGCGGCCTTGCCGCCCAGCAGCAGCAGCGAGACCCCAACCACTAAACCGGAACTGAAGAGCAGATTGCCGATGACGCCATTCAAACGCTGTTGCACGTATTGGCTCTGATCCAGCACGGTGCGGAGTCCTAAGCCATCAGAGAGGTTGGCTTCGAAATCTGCCAGAGCAGTCCTCGCAGTCTCAGCCCAGAAATCGACCCGGTAATCGGTTTCAACAGTGGCCGAGACAACTACAGCAGGATAGCCGTTCACATAAGCGAGATCCGTAGCTGGCTCCTGAACCCCCTGGCTAATCTGAGCCACATCCCCCAACCGCGACGTTACGCCATCCTGCCCAACCTGAATGGGAATGTTGCGAACGCGCTCCAACGAATCCAGGGCACTGTTCACTTCCAGCAAAAACTCGCTGCGATCGCCTTGCACCTGCCCTGCTGAGACCTTGGCATCACTGGCCGCAATTTGTTGTGATAGTCCTTGAGCCGTAAGTCCTAACCGGGCCAGCTCGCTAGCCGTGATTTCCACGCGAATTTCTTCATCGGGATTGCCGAAGCGTTCCACTTTATCGGTGCCAGGGAGCGATCGCAGCGTGTCTTCCAAGCCCTCGGCTAACCGTCCCAAAATCAGGTGGTTCGGCTCTCCCGGTAACTCCCAAGTCAACCCGACAATCAAAGCGCTGGCAGTTGGAATGCTCTCGCGATATTCCGGGTCTGAGGCTTCTGGCGGCAGTTCCGGCACTGCATCATCGATCTTGCTCCGCACCTTAGACCACACGGGGTCAACGTCGCGGATGGAGTCCTTGATGTTTACTGAAACAATTGAGATGCCCGTACTAGAGGTGGACTCTAGGAAATCGATTTCCTCTAGTTCAAACAGCTCATCTTCTAGGGGTTCTGTCACCAGCGACTCAACCCGCTCTGGCGTCGCTCCGGGCAAGAACGTGATTACCTGAGCATTGCGCTGAGTAATCTTCGGGTCTTCCATACGCGGCAACGTGAAGAGGGCCGACAATCCCCAAACGACGACCAGCGTTAGGGTCAGGATGAGTAGTTGGCGGTTGCGGTAGAAGAGGTTGAACATGGATTTGTTCTGAAAGGTTATGGATCAGGGCTCGGATTTGAATAAGAAATAGCCTGCTTTTCACAAGCAGCAAAGATGGCATTTACAGCAGTAAAAAGGTGATCTAAATCCTGTAAAAGATAAACAATTCTGTTTTTCGTAAATTTATCTGAGGTTAAGTTACCAAATTCCCAGATGTCGCCGTTAGAAACAATTCCAAACACCGTTTGAGACTCATCTTGATTCAGCTTTTGGGCTGCAATCATAGCCGCGATGCATTGTCCCCATCCTTCATCAAAGTTGTCTTGTTTAGCCTCTACAATAAGTAGATAAGGTTGGCCCATGACAACCTTTCCTAAGGGCGATCGCGCTGCCAAAATATAATCAGGAACACCTGCTAAAACATTGTCATAACGGAAGCTCTCGTGACTCCACAACAAGAAGCGCTGACGATAAGATTTCCAGACTTCTTTCAAGATTGGGGCAATTAAATTTTCACAGATAGCATATTCCGAATTGTCCACAACGCCATCTTGAAGAAATGCCAGAAGATCTTCGCGAAAGTAGGTGCTGAGATTAAATGTCAAAGGCTGAACAAAATCCATCTCCTGATACACGATTGCATAGTCTTGAACTACGGCACGAGTTGTTTTGTAAGTGCTGAAGGCCATATTGCTTATCCCCAGAACCTCTGTTCCGACTGTATCTGAAGTTTACTTACTGTGAAACTTGGACAAGCTCTCCAGGTACGATGCGGTGAATCCCAGACGCAATGACCCGCTCCCCAGCCTGCAACGTACCGCGCACCAGAACACGATCGCCCTCTGTATGAATCGCCTCTAGCTCACGGCGACCGACAGTGTACAGGTCCGACGCTTCATCGGCATCGGCAGTATCTGCAGGTTCGGTCAATACATAAGCTGACCACAGACCACGTTCACCCGGCACCAGAGCCGTGGCCGGGAGCCAAAATCCTTCGGCTGCTTGGGTTTCGGTTAGGGCTAAGCGTACGGTCTGCCCAACGGTTAGGTCGGTAACGGGTAGCTCCAAGACAGCGGTTACAGTGCGACTGGTGGCATCCAATTCCGGGAGTAGGGCGGTAATAGGGGCGTCGAAAGTGCGATCGCCCAGGCGTACCGTTTGGCTACTGCCGATGGAAAGTGTGTCGGCAACTGCCGGTGGAATGCCGACCTTGGCCTCCAACGGTCCCGATTCCACCAGACTCAAAACGGCTTGACCGCTACCCGCAACCACTCCCTCATCCATCGAACGGACACTCACCATCCCGTCAAACGGGGCATACAGGACGCTCTTCTCTAAATCCACGTCAATTTGCTGCAGTTGGGCGTCGAGCTGACTCACCCGTGCAGCTTGCGCATCGAGCTGTTCGCTGCGGGTGCCGGCCTGCAGTTCGGCAAGTTCACTCTGAGCCTGAGCGAGGCGTTCTTCGAGGGCCCCCGTGTTGAAGGTTTCGCGGTCGAGTTCTTCGCGCGAAATGGCTCCCTGAGCATACAGGTCTTCCCGGCGATCGCGCTGAATTCTGGCGAGAGCGACCTGTTGTTCTAGTTCGGCAACTGCCGCCTGAGCCGTCGTAATGTCTTCCCGACGCGGCCCGGTTTCGAGTTCTTGTAGCTGAGCGATCGCTTCCTGGCGCTGGGCTTCTAGCTGCTGCCGCTGGGCTGCCAACATGCGGGTGTCTAGCCGTGCCAAGGGTTGGCCAGTCGTAACGCGATCGCCCTCATCCACCAGAATCTCCACGACCGTACCTGTGCGCTCAAATCCCAGAACGCTACTCCGACCGGCTACCAGTTCCCCGGTGTACTCCCGCTCCGTCGTGTATTGACTCACGGGCTCGACTGCAATCACGTCGACGGGGAGAGCCTCAGCGACTTCTGGAGCGAGCGTATCGTTGGCTGCGGACCTGAGGTAATAACCGCCAAGGATCATAGGCGCGATCGCCAACGGCAAAAGTCCCCAGGCATATCGTCGCCAGCGTGGACGCTTTAAGGATTCTGTATGACCTAAAGATTCGTCAGGAGCTGATTGCGAAACAGTGGACAACGTTCCAGAATGAGGCGTCATAACACATACCCAGAAAGTTGATGACAAACAGTTTGATATTCAAAATGTTGTGTATTTGGTTTTGAGTTTATACTCAACTTATTGGGTATGTCAATTCAAGGTTTAATTCTCCGTCCATGGCTCTGGCACATACAATTCTGACGGTTCTCTCGGAACACCCCTCTAGCGGATACGACATCAGCAAACGGTTTGAAGAAACCGTCAGTTGCTACTGGAAAGCAAGCCAGCAGCAGATTTATCGCGAGCTGGGCAAGATGGAAAAACAAGGGTGGGTAGACTTTGATCTCGTGCCCCAAACGGGCAAGCCAGACAAAAAGATTTACGCCATCACCGAAGCTGGACGGCAAGAACTGGAGCGCTGGTATCCCGAACCTACTGAGCCTGCTCCCATCCGCGAAGACTTGCTGGTAAAAGTGCTGGGCGGGGCACATTTGCCGAATAAGACACTGATCCAAGAAGTGCAGCGACGGCGTCAGCTTCACCTCGACCAGCTGTCAAACTACCGAGCCATGGAAGCTTGCTTTCAAACCCATCCCGATCCCCCTTTGCAGGAGCAGTACCGCTATCTCACCCTGCGCCGAGGGTTGCGCTACGAACAGGACTGGATCGCTTGGTGTGACGAAGTGCTGGAATTTTTGCAGCAGCGAGCGCAAGAAGAAGATGAGGCGATCGCTCAAAACTAGCCTGTATGCCCGACAGGCGATCGCGATACGGAGCAATTCAGTGCTAGTCCATCACGGCAGAAGTATGCTCACTATTCAGAATGCTGGGAAGGCTTATCTGCCTTAGGTTTGAATTTTGAATTCCGCGTAGCGGTACTAGTGCTCTGTCAAGCTTAAATTTATAGGCTGTCCCTAATTTTTGGGCGTTGCTTAATAGCGGTATGATTTCGCCCCCCTTGCCCCCCAATATTGGGGGGGATTAAGTGCTTGAAGTCCCCCAATATTGGGGGATTGAGGGGGCTGTGCAGAGTCTAGCGCTTGAGCCGATTCATATCCAGA
>JBHJHM010000145.1:0-16754 GCA_050330865.1 Leptolyngbyaceae cyanobacterium | reverse complement strand
TCTTCATAGCTTACCCCAAGCATGCGTTTGGTTTCTTTTGGATGTGCGTTTATGTACTCAAAGGGACTGGTCATAGCTCAAGAGAAAAGATGCTTCTCTATTGAGTTTGCCGCATAATTTGTTTGTTGGAGATGTCTATTGGGATCAGCTGCTATGTTTGTTGCTCCAAGAACTTTGATGTCATCAAGAGCATTTATAGTAATTGAGCCAGCATTCTCTATTTGATTTGGGAAAGCAAAAGCACTTACCCCTATGGTGCCAATGCTTACCTCGTCACCCAAGATATTGACATTCCACTGTTGCGCTGCAATACGATCGCTCACATCCATGCTAAAGCTGCCACTTTGGCTAGGGTCAAAATTAGCCTCAAAAGTTAAATTAGCTCCAGGGTTTCTTGCAATTGTCAACTCATTATCTGACAAATTTTCAATCGTAATATTTCTTCTAGCTCGAAGCAAAATGTTATTAGTTTGGGTAGATAGGAACTCTAGCGCTTCTTCTGAAATTGTGAAATCATTATCAGGACTATCCGAAGCAAAAATTATCGCATCTGCTAGCTCTCCATCATTATTTCCTCCTGAACCATTCACAATCGTAATGTCTCTTGGGTCAAGTAAAACTGTGCCGCCATCACCATTAATTGCTTGAGTATTGACATTGCCTAAAAACCTCAGATCTTCGCTGCCAGAAACTTCTACAAAACCACCGTCTCCAGTAATTGCTCCACCCCGAACTGTTATATTTCCAAGAAATTCGGTATTACCATCGGCCCAAACAATGACTCGGCCTCCATTACCTTCTTGCAAGGCATCGGCAGTGATCAAAACCTCTGAACCAATAAAAGTCCGAGAAGCCGTTGGCAATACTCCCTGACCTTGATAATCACCCCCAATAAAGACTTCACCACCACCCACGGCACCCGAAGCCTCCACGATCGCATCCACTAACGCCACGCGATCGCCCAATACCTGAATAGCGCCACCCTCACTCACATCACTGGAAGCATCAATCCTGCCACTCACCACAGTCGTTCCCGGCTCAAAAACGCTCGGCTCAGCTGGTAGCGTCGCTAAATCCAATCCCGATGAGTTCACCAAAGCCTCAATCGATAGCCCTTCATAAGCAAGCGGTTCACCTGCCAGAGCCGACCAGCTCTGCACCGTTCCCGTGGGTTCAAACTGCACTTCATGATTGCCCGGTGCAGCCGCGACCGAAACCTGTCCTCCCGGTGCATATAAGGTTCCACTGTTGGCAAGAGCCCCCCCAACCAGAACGAGACTCTGCCCTGAATCCACGGTCAGATTGCCTTGATTCACGATCGCAGCCGGAGTTTCCCCCTCAAATACGACTCCGACCTGTGGCTGCACATCCACCGTCAACAGCGGCACTGCCCCCGGCTCCACTGCACTAAACACTTCACCGCCCGGAAACACGACGCCTGTTCCGGTTGTGACCGTAAACGCCCCCTGCAAATCCAGCTCTGCGTTCGGCCCAAACAACACACCATTAGGATTGAGGAAGAGCAAATCCGCTTCGCCCAACACTCCTAGAGTGCCGAACAGCCGCGATGGATCATCGCCTGTCACGCGGCTAAAGATAGTGTTTACGAGTTCTGGATTCGCGAAGTACACCTCATGCCCTTGCGGGATGCTGAACCCCTCAAAGCTGTGGAACAGCACCGCATCTCTCAAAGCTCCGCCGTCGATGCGATCGGTGTTGGCGTCTAATGGCGTGACGATGGAGCTTTCGGCACCTAGCGTGTCATCAGGGATAACGTCCTGAGCCAGTCCTGGCAAGGGAAAATAAACCGTACCGACAACCGCGACACAGAGCAGACCGCGAACCGGGGGGAGAGCGCGAGTATTCATAGAGGCACCCGATGAGAGACAGCGTGTTAAGAAGAATCGTCAACGCTATCTCGGGTAAAAGTCTGTCTGGTTTATGCAGTCTTCGGAGTTTTGTTACACAGCTTTAGGCAATTTCTAAGAAAGAAATGACCCGATCGGAGTGTTGGGTCTGGTACCTCGGAGGCTGTTGGCGAAGTCAACATTTAGCAATATTGACGCCTACCATCACTACGGAAGCGCTGGGTTGCAAAATATTTCGCCAACAGCATCCGTACCTCGACACCAACCTACGGCGGTAGATTCATTTCGAGCAACTCCCCTAGTTTTAGGCGCAGCTTAGGGTGTAATTTGCATGCAAAGCCCAGGAGTTAGTTGCGACGATGCGTTAACCTCGAATGACTGTAATCGATCGCCCATTTTCGGTGGTGGCAATTTCGGTAGTGGTGCGCTCCGCGATCGGCGGGATTTGTGGACGCTGATCGAAGATAACCAACCAGACTGTATCTAACCCGAGTCCTGTCAGATATTTATCCAATTGCACCATGCCAACCTTGAGCGGATCCGGTCGTCCGGGTCGCCATACTTTCAGTTCAATCCCTAAAATCACCTTGCCGTACCGCAAGCACAGATCCATGCGATCGCTGCCAATGGCATACTCCCGCTCCAGGGTACCGCCTCCATTCACCACCCGATGTAAGAAGGCCATCATCACCAAATGGGGAGCAATTTCATGATAGGGCGCGCTCTTGAGCAGGGGTTCACCGTGCTGTCGCCAGAAGTCAAGAAATGCGGTCAGCAGCGCATCGGGGAGTAATTGTCCGGCATCGTTTAGCCAAGACGGGCTCATCATGGGTAACGATGCTTGTGGCACGCGGGCCAGTACTCGGGGTAAGACTTCCCGGTAAATAGGATTGGCAATCACCAATCCGCCCCCGTTAGCCAGCCGACATAGCCCCAAATCCAGGACATACTGCAAATCCTCATTGGGGATAACTGGTAGCGATTGTCCAGCCAACATCGGTTCGATAATGGCTCTGATCCGATCCTCTCGTAGACGCTCGGCCAGACTATCGAGGTGAGTATCTTGTCGTTGAATCAGGGCTTCCTTCGCCTCATGAATGTGGTCAGGAACGATGGTTGTCTTACCGTCTGGAACCAGCACTTCCACCACCTGACGCGCTAAGGCATTCACCAACCAGGGTTGACCTTGGGTAAGGGTAAAGGCTAAGTCAATCGCTGCTGGCGTAAGCACTTGTCCTGTTGCGGCGGTGTGTTGCTCGTACAGTTGGGTGACTTCCTCGCGATCGAAGTTTCGTAAGGTTAACGACTCGACTTTAATGTTGAACGGACTCGCAGTTTGCAGGCGAGTGCTCCCCCCCGAAGCGACTTTGTAATCGCGCACGTCCCTCAGGCCAATCAAAGCGAGAGCGTGAGGAAAGTTGAGAGGGCGACGGGGGTAGCCGTCCCGTAATTGCCGCAGCATCGTAATGAGAGCAGTGTCCATCAGGGCATCGATTTCATCAATGAAGATGACGAACGGTCGGGGGGATGCTAAACACCAGGCTTGTAAGGCAGCACCGATCCGCCCTGCTTCAACTTGGGGCCAATTGGGCGGCTGGAGTTCGGAGGGTAGCCAAGCCCTCGCCGCTTGTCGCCAGGATTCCAGAATGGCAATCTCAGCCTTTGCCGGATCGTGACTGAAGGGTTGCCCGACTTCGGCTGAAACCATGATGGCGGTGTAGCGGCCACTAGCCGTCAGTTGCTGCGCCAGCGCTAGCATAGCGGTGGTTTTCCCTGTTTGGCGCGGAGCATGAATGACAAAATAGCCCCGCTGCTCAATCAGCCGCTCTAGCCCTGGCAACCGCGCTGTGGGGGGCAGCATATAGTGAATGTCCGGCTGACAGGGACCCGCTATATTGAACCATTTGGGCATGGTTACTCAAGAACAAAGACATGCCGCAGTATAGCGTTAATGCATTTTTGAGTTTTGAATTTTCTCTGCCTTTCCAGGGACTCAATCTTCAACGCCACAGTTGGCTATCAGGTAAGGCTGTCGGTTGGTCTCCGGCACTTTAGCCTCATTCGCATCGGCTAATTCCAGTGGAATCCACTCAGCAATGATAGTGTCTGCCGTCACGAAGTCTTCTGGACCCGGAAGCTTGCCCCCGCGCCCGAGGTCAAAGAAGCCAGCTGCTTGGTTGTTGGCACTCACCGCACACCCTTCAATTGCTTCTGGTCCCTGTGGCTCTTCTGGTAGAGCCTGTAGCCCTTGAGTGGGATCAAAGCCAATATCATTAACATCTGCTATGCCCGAGTCACCGAGTTCGGAGAAGGTCGTGATGTCACTTCGAGGGGTCGGTGGATTTCTGAATTCAATGCCGCTGCGGAAACCCACTTCAATTTCGATCCCCCCTCCAGTTCCAAGGTAGGCTTCGGCAGAAATGTCCGTATTTTCGTATTGGTTCGCGATGATGGAATCAGCGATAATCGCGATCCGTCCACCATCGCCTTCACCATCGAGCAAGCCTCCCTGCGTAAAGATACCGCCGACACCATCACCGTGTCGTAGCGACAAAAATCCAGTGTCAATAAAAATATTACCGCCACTGGTGGCAGAGGAAGAGGTCGAGATACGACCCCGATTATCGAGCACAATTTGCTCAGTTGCTGACACATTGATATCGCCTGCCAGCCCGATGCTTTCTGGAGGGTTGTTTTGAACAGCTTCGAGCCATTCATCTAACCCCGACTCGATATCAAGGTCATTATCAGGGAGCTGTTGAATCAGTTCTGCCGATTCAATAGCGTCGGCACTCAGGGTAGCTCCGTTCGATAATGAAACGGTGTCCACATTCACGTCTATACGACCTGCATCACTAGGGCCGAGCGTGGCCGAAGCTAACCCTGCAGCGCCGCTGAATTCGGCACTCTCTACATCAATGCTCAGGGTTCCGGCACGGCCATCTTGTTCTGGTAATGCATCAGCATTTTCAGGTAACTCGATCGCCAGCGAGGCGGTTGTGATTCCGGCTCCGTTGCGGATGTTTAACTGTGAGGTGTTGGCGATTGTTAGATCGCCAGACCTCCCTGTGCCCAGTGTGGCTGTTGTAAATCCTGTTTCAAGGAGTGCAGCTGTTAGCAAAGAAAACGGATCTTCGGGGTCAGGATTGAAGTCTTGAGGGTCAATACCGACAATTTCGATGAGGTCTGCCTCGATATTTTCATTGATCCGAATATCACCGCCGCTGCCGCTACTTCCTAACCGAGTATCCGTCCCTAAGCCTGTAATTCTGCCATCAATGCCCTGCACCCTAAGCTCACGCGCGTTGATGATGAGATCACTGCCATCGCCATCGCCATTGGTTGAGGTTCGTAGTCGGCCACCATTAAGCAGGTTTAGCCTGTCGGCTGTGACTGAAATTTCTCCCCCGGGATCGGGACCAAAAAGGATGCTCCGCACATTGGCATCATCCAGAGTGAGTTCACTGTCCGTTACTAAGGTAATGCTGCCACTCGGAAATCCACTGGCCGTGATGTCGCCCAAATGCACATTACCGGGAGCTTCTATCAAAACATCACCACTTCTGTCGAAGGGTAAGCGCGTCGAGAGGAGGCCTCCAGTCGTGTCAATTTCGCCACTACTGCTGATGAGCTGAATGTCACCGCTGGAGGTTGAGATATCCTGCGTAATGATGTTGTCTGCCGCAGTGACCTGGAAATCGCCAAACGTAGCGGAATTGCCGAGGTTGATGTCATTGATATCTTCAACGGTCACATTGCCAATGCCTGTAACCACAAGTTGATTAAAGTCATTGGCTTGGTCAAGTAATACGCCATCGCTGCCTGCATTGAGGGTAGTCGTCCCTGCCGTTACTCGTAATGGTCCTGACTGCTCAATGGCCCCCCCAGAATTGACCGTAAGGTCACCATCCAGGGTGGTTTCTGCCAAGCGAGTGTTATCCAAACTGTTGGAAAGCACAACATCGCCGTTGCCAACAGTAATTAGCGTAATGTCACCAACTAGTCGATTGCTGTTATTCAAGATAATGTCAGCGTCGGCTTGACGAGACTCAATACGACTGGTGCCATCAACTTGCAATGAGCCTAATTGGGTAATTATTCCCCCAGAGGACAGCGATAAATCTCCCGTTACAGTTCCGTCTGCTATTACGGTGTCATCTGCTTCGGCAAGGGTTACAGTGTTGCCATCAAAACTAACAAGGCCAAATTGATTATTGGTTTCGGCTAACGTGATATCGCCACCAACAGCATTGAATGTGGCTGTGTCTCTAACCGAAACGGATTCACTTTGAGTAATGGCGGGTGTTCCAGTTTCTAGTGCGATCGTGTCGGCGTCTGTGCGGACACTGATGGGACCTTCAAAGCGATTATCAGAATCTGCTAGTTGGATAGCAGCACCATCGAAGATTTCACCAACCTGTAGGGCTTCAGCCAAGCTATTCACTGTCAGACTGCCCTCAATTTGTGTCGTCTCAGGGTTGTTTTGAAGTAAGTTGACAGGGCCGTTATTGGTAATAGCGGTGTTTTGCGACAACTCGATGGGGCCAACAGCCGTGACAACAACATCGCCATCAGGCAATGCTATTAATGTTGGTGGTAAGGCGTTCTGGTCAAACCCCAGCGCCGCAAAGTCAACATTGGTATCACCTGGAAATTGTAGAGTTGTGCCTGACACCGGGCTAATTTCTCCGCTTGAGGTAAGTGTGAAATCGCCGCCAATTAGTGTTTGTCCCAACCTTGTGTCGGTGGTATTTGTCAGAGCCACATCGCCGCGTCCTGAGAGGGTTGTCACCACTTCAGTAGTGCCTGTAATGGCGAGTGGCTCTGACTGAGTGAGTAAACCACCTGTCGTAATGGAGAGGTCGCCCGTGGCCTGCGATCGCAAGAGGCTGAGTCCATCTTGCTCTGCAAGCCTGACAGCAGCAGCATTAAACGCGAGAGCACCAAATTCGTTGCCAGGAGCTGCCAATAAAATATTGCCGGACGCTGCATTGAGAGTCGTTGTGCCAACAACGGTAATTGGACCCGCTTGGGTAATGCCAGGAGTCCCTTCAATAATAGCGGCATCCTCGCCAATGGCTGTTCTAAAACGCAACGTACCACCGAAAGCATTGTTGGAATTCTCTAACGTAATTGCAGACGGCTCTAGAATTCCGTCAAAGCTGACAACCCCAATCGGAATGCTATTGACAATTAAATCCCCTGTAACAGTCTGAGCATTGAGAACAACATTGCCTACGCCAGTCTTAATAACATCGCCATCTTCAGTGACATCTTCAAATTCAGGGACACCCACTGTGCTGATCAAGCTACCATTCTCTGCTCCGTTGACCGTAATTGCTCCCGCAACTTGGAGCGGTTCACCCGGTGATTGAGCAACAGGATCTGCTGAGGTAACGCTGAAATTGCCACCAATGAGGGAACTACCCAAAATAGTTGACTCAGTATTGTTGATTCGGACGGTACCTGCGTCAGTGTCTGTTGTTGTGAAGCTCGCATCACCTTCTACAGAAAGAATGCCTTCGCCTGAGATACGACCGGCAGAAATGACTTCTAGGGTTGCTGCATTAATATCATCTAGCTGTATTTCACCTCCTCCTTGCAGGCTGACATCGCCATCCTCAGCATCGATCTCATCCGCGATACTAATTGAACCCCCGGCAACTATATTGAATGAATTACCAGAGGTGCGAATTGCGTCATTTACGGTTACATCACCTCCAGAATTCAACTGAAGTGAATTTTCTGGCATATTGATTACGCCACTGGTGGTGATAGAATCGCCAGCACTCAGGGCATATGTGTTCGTGTCCGTATCGTCGGGAAAGCTATTGACTACTACATCATTTAAATTGCTTCCGGTAAATCCCTCTAACAAGATATCACCACTATTTGATTCGATAATATTCATACTTCGAATTAACATCCCGACTGTATCAAGTTCACCATTTTCCGAATGACCAATTAGAGAAATATTTCCCTGATTCGATAGTATTCTTGTAGGAGAAGCAAGTCCACCAAGAAATATACCTCGACTTGACTGATTAGAATTGGGTCCAGGAATGGCACTACCTCCCACTCCCGAAAGAAGTATGTTTCCAAGACCTGTGGATTCTATGAGAATAGGTTCAGAGCCCTGCACTAAAACTGTATCTGACACCAGTGCAATTCCGTTATTCTCAATATCAGAAGAATTACCAACTCCCCCAACTCCCCCAACTCCAGACAGCTCAATGTCACCATCCTGCGATAAAAATCTAGTTCCAAAAGCAATGAGTATACCTTCTAGAAAAGTACTCCCTTCACCCGCTCGTCCGTCCAAAAAGATTGACGCAGAGTCTTGTGTCTGGATCAAGCTATTTATTATTACAATCCCGTCGTTGTTTTCACCAGAAGTATTTCCTCCTATCCCGCGTAAATTGACATTACCACTGCCAGAAGAAAAAATCTGGGAATCGCGAGCCAAAATTCCTCTATGACCAGATCCTGATCCATCTCCACCAATGCCTTCGAGGCGAATATCACCTGTTTCTGTGGAAATGGTACTATCTTCTAATATACCAATACCATAGACTTCAATTCCGTCAGATAGGCCACGTCCACGAATAAAGATTCCTCCGAAATCAGATGACATTTCAGCACCTCTCAACACTACTCCACCAGTTGCATCTAACGAAATTAAACCGTTGTTGGCAGTAATTAGAGAATCATCCAGAAGCTCAATACCTCGATCAAGTTCTGTCCCATTACCACTAATTCCTGCAAGTGAGACATCCCCACTATCAGATGCAATCAACTCACCTTCAATCCATATCCCCGCATTATTAGACCCTATTCCGGTGAAGGTATTTGCGATTCCACCAGTACCATTGAGTATAATATTGCCTGTTCCAGTCGTTTCTAAAAAACCATCACGAAAAACCAAAATTCCATGATCACCGAAGGCTGATATTCCATCTCCATTTGCCGTACCGATTACAACAATATCGCCATCAACAGAGCGTACTCCGCTACTCCCCTCAAATCCAAAAACAGCACCTTGCGCATCGCCGCCAGTACCGCCAGTACCTATCAAAGAAATTGTTCCTACTCCAGTCGATTCCACTACACCGCCTAGAACAATTCCAATACCATCAACATTGTCAGCGTTGTTTCCACCAGTACCTATTAAAGTAATATCGCCATCGTGTGACCTAATATTGGAATTATTTGCAACTGTTAGACCGTAAGCAAGATCAATACCATTTCCGCCAGTACCGGTGAGAGTAATGTTTCCAGCAGTAGATTCCAGCACACTATTCACGTCAATTCCGATACCCAAAGCGTTTAGAACATTATTTTGACCGTTACTTGTTAAGGTGATATCTCCATCCTCTGTTCTGATATTAGAGTTATTTGTAATTATTAACCCAATCCCAAAGCCTGTAAACACTCCATTATTAGTATCAATATCGGCATTGGTAATGTTGATAGCGCCAATCCCACTATTGTCACTATCTGCTATTAATTCAATATTCAGTTTTTCATTGATGGACGCAATATCAGCATTAAGAGCAATATTATCTATTGCTTGTAAGCTCAGAGTAGCTTCTCCTCCTGCTGTCTTCAGAATCGCTGCGTCATTATCCTGAGTGATATTTCCGTCATCAGTGCCTTCAATACCGGTTGAAATAGTGACATTGCTTCCCATATTGAGTGCGGCATTAATGTTGGCAACATCAACAACATTTGCCCCAATAGGACCACCACCGTTTGCAAGTGTTATGTCAGTTGGATCAATTAGCCAAGTTCCCCCATTGCCATTGGGAGCACTTGCATCCGGTGTGCTTGTGAGATTGAGAAATTGCCTACCAGAGGTCTCAATAAATCCACCATTGCCGGAAACAGAGCCTCCCCGTGCCGTTAGAATTCCATGAATATCGGCTGTTTCATCTGCCCAAACAATAACATCGCCGCCGTTGCCGGATTGCAAGGCATCTGCCACGATCGCTCCCCCTTCCCCCACATATGTCTGACTCGCGGATGGCAGAGCACCTTGTCCTTGATACTCACCACCAACAAGAACCGTGCCGCCCCCCCTGAGTCCTGACGCATTGAGCGTGCCATCGACCAGAGCCACGCGATCGCCCAACACCTGAATCGTGCCGCCACTGCTAAGTGGACTTGACGCATCCACCTCGCCAGACACAAGCGTGGTACCGATTGTCAACTCGTTAGAAACATGGATACCTAAACTGTTGACGAGTTCATTGCCCGCTAGGGGGTTGCTGCTGCCAAACGAATTAGCATTATTGCTTGTCCAAGCATCCCAACCCAAAACTTGGGCTTGGCTGCCGACTTGAACGGAGCTGTTTCCAGGAACCGCCGCTAGGCTGACTTGTCCAGTTGGAGCCGTCAGGGTGCCATCGTTCACAACCACTCCGCCAATGAGAGCGATGCCTTGTTCTTCGGGAACCACTAAATCACCTGAGTTGACGATCGCCCCCGGAGTCTCCCCCTCAAACACGATTCCTACCTGCGGCTGCACATCTACCGTCAGCAACGGCACTGCCTCCGGTTCCACCGCACTAAACACCTCACCTCCTGGCAACACGACGCCTGTCCCCGTTGTGGCCGTAAACGCCCCCCGCAAATCCAGCTCTGCGTTCGGCCCAAACAACACACCATTAGGATTGAGGAAGAGCAAATCTGCTTCGCCCAACACTCCTAACGTGCCGAACAGCCGCGACGGATCATCACCTGTGACGCGGCTGAAGATAGTGTTTACAAGTTCTGGATTCGCGAAGTACACCCTATGCCCTTCCGGGATGCTGAACCCCTCAAAGCTGTGGAAGAGTACCGCATCCCGCAAGGCTCCGCCGTCGATGCGATCGGTGTTGGCGTCTAATGGCGTAACGATGGAGCTTTCGGCACCTAGCGTGTCATCAGGGATAACGTCCTGAGCCAGTCCTGGCAAGGGAAAATAAACCGTACCGACAACCGCTAGACAGAGCAGACCGCGAACCGGGGGGAGCGCGCGAGTATTCATAGAGGCACCCGATGAGAGACAGCGTGTTAAGAAGAATCGTCAACGCTGTCTCGGGTAAAAGTCTGTCTGGTTTATGCAGTCTTCTAGGTTTTGTTACACAACTTTGGTTTTAAGCAGAGCTTGAGGTGAGGCTTCCCAGGCAGAACCTGAGAATTAGGAGAAGGTGCGATCGCGACTTTGGGGCTAAATCACCACAATGTCGGTATGGGTCAACTCGCCAACGCTGGTCACTTGAACGGCTGCCTGTGCCCCTGAACCATCGGCATCAAAGGAGAGAATGCGGGTAGAGGGATCACAGATTAAGCGATCGCTGCTATCCACCGCCGCTGCTCCCACCACAAACTGCTCAGCCGTCAGAACGCCCGCCGTCAAGCCACCCCCGAATCCTGTGGCTGAGATTTGAATGCGATCGCCGTCGCTGGCAACAAAGTCGCTAATGCTGTCCGGTGTACTGTCTAAGCGATCGAACACGAAGACGTCAGCATCTGCACCGCCACTCAAGGTATCACCGCCAGCGCCCCCCTGTGAGGATATCACTTCCTCTACCGCCTCGGAGCAGATCATCGCCCGCGTCGCCATTGAGGATGTCATTGCCCTCTTCGCCATAAAGGGTGTCGTCACCGCCGAGGCCATTAATGATGTCGTCAGCGGCAGTGCCGCGAAGTTGGTCGTTGTTTTCAGTTCCGTCAATTAGGGAAGGAAGCATTGGCAGAATCGTAACGACATCGTCGCCTAGAGAACTAAGGTCTGTAGGAAGTAGGTGATTCTTGAGCAATAGAGAAGTTAATTTCTCACTACCTAACATTTTGAATTTTCCTCGTAATACTTACATCGATTTCTCAGAAGTAGAAAAGCCATTTTACGCAGGGTGAATAACTTGTTGAGAATGTTCTGCCCTGTTTTCAGGTAGCACCTATGGCGAGTTTTCTCAGGTTCTATCTGAGAATCAGTAGGCGGTTATTTTCTTCTCAAGTTGTAAGTAAACCTTCGAAAGCGCTACTGAAATACGCCATTTTTGAGTCCTTAAACGCTTGGAACGAAATTGGCAAGGAAGCTATCTTGGGTCAGCTCGGCTGGATTGACGTTGTTCAAAATAGCGATCGTTTCATCGCTGACGCTGACGGTTGTGTCTTGTCCTTTTTGTCCGAGCGTGAAATCGGCAAAGGTCAAATCACCGACTAAGCCAAAGTAGTCAGTGCCAATTTCAAAATCGGTAATGGTGTCAGTACCGTACCCTAGGGCTAACACAAATAAATCGCTGCCCTGCCCTCCGGAAAAATCATCTCCCGTCAGCTGATCGTTGCCAAGTCCACCAAACAGAAGGTCGTTACCGGCGTCGCCCCATAGCTGATCGTCATCCTCCCCGCCTAGCAAGACATCGTTACCGCCTTTGCCACCGAGGCGATCGCGTCCAGCACCGCCAGCTAATAGGTCGTTGCCGCCCTCAACATTGCCAGATGCCCGTGAATTACCGTCCCCGCGCAGGACATCATCGCCTGCTTGCCCTTCAATCACATCGTTAAGGAAGAGTCCTGCCAGCAATTCACTGGTGTTATTTCCAATCATGGGATTCTGTAGCCCCTCTGAGACCCCGGCCATTAACACCTGCAGTGTTTCTACAGAAAGCGATTCGAGAACAGCTATCGTCTCAGGCTCACCGTGATTATGGACAATTTTTGCATCGGAATTGGCATCATTCTCACCGGGTGCCAAATAGGGATCGACGGCTGCTAAATCGACGGTATAGCCTAAGTCAATTAGGGCAGCGCCAGTGATCGCACTCAAAGGATTCTTGCGCCCCAAACTAATGGCGGGCGTCATGATTTCAGTTTCAAATACTGACTCTCGCCAGTGCCCTGTCGGATCGCCATCACTGCCAGTTGCAACGGGGACTGAATCTTCACTATTGCCAAAAATTTCGTTGTACTGAGTCGTTGCAGCAGCCCCAGTGAAGCGTGGGTTCCCATCGTCTGTTGTATCAAGCAAGCCAACCTCATCCCAGAACCAATCGGCCAAACCTAGGGTATGCCCAATTTCATGCACAACGACTGTTTCTAAATCACTCATAAAGGTACTATCTTCGACGTACCCTTCAGTTTCTAAGTCTTCGATATCCGCAGAATCAATTCTCACAAATCCACGAGCCGGCAGTTGAGACCCGTTACGATAGGGACTCCTCGGTCCAGCTTGGGCCAATGTACTGGTTGGGTTACCGTTACTATCCAGAATAGGTTCAGCTATGACCTCAAGTAAGATGTCATCAACAGTTCCTAGGGCTGGCACAAAAACATCTGGTAAATCGCCAATAATGATGGTTTCCCAAAAGTCGGCAGCTTTCCTCACCAGTATTTTTTGTGCTTCCGTGAGGCTGTTGTCAGAAAAATCCAGATCAATCTGAAAGCCGGGTTCAGCCCCTCCCCCTAAAATACTCAGCGTGCCTATAGCTGTATCGATGCCACCTTGACCGTCACTGATTTCGTAGCTAAAGCTATCGGTAACCGTCGCTCCTGATTCTAAGTTCCCAAATTGGCCATTGGGGTCATAGTCAAAAGTGCCGTCACTGTTGAGCGTTAGCAAGGCTCCAGAAGCCAATGTAGTCTGGACTCCAACGTTGGCAACGCTACCATTTAAGGCACTAACAACGATTGAAGGTGAATCAATATCGACATCATTCGATAGCACATTACCTGTTGTTAAGCGAGTATCTGCATCTGTAGCAAAGGTATCTGCAACAGCCTCAGGCAAGTCATTTACGCCTTCGATGAGGATGGTGATCGTTGCTGTATCATTGCCGCCATTACCGTCGGATGTTGTGTAAGTGATGCTATCAGTGCCGGTATCGCCGACACCGAGAGTTTCAAATTGACCGTTAGGGCTATAGGTCAGTGCACCATTGCTGTTGAGCGTCAGCAGAGCCCCGGAAGATAGCAAGATCGTGTCACCCACATCCGTAGAGCTGCCGTTGATGGCTGTGACCGTCAGAGTATCACTATCGAAATCGCTGTCATTGGCTAAAACATTAGCAGTGAGCAAAGAAGCATCTTCGTCGGTATTTAACAAGTCATTGTTAGCGATCGGCGAAGCGTTGATGATTTTAGCGATCGCAAAATTATCGAGCGAGATCTCCTCGTTACCAATACCGCTTATTTCTGGTCCTTCAGTGAGCCGAATTCTGTCAATGTTGGTATCAGCAACAACGCCAAAGAAGATCGGATCAGATTCCGTTGGATTGGTTGGAAAAATATTCAGAGATGTGGTGTCGCTGTCTTCAAAGAAAATATCAAGAATGGCAGGACCAGGAGTCGCTGGATTGAATGCTTCGATATTAAAGCCAACAGCGTTGTAGTCCTGACTGAAGTTGATGTCATAGAACGAGTCTTCTACAACAGCTTGCCGATCAAGAATAAAGAGATTTTTGTCTCCAGAACCTTGAAAGACTTCGACCTCTGGTAGATTGGAAGTCGCAAAAACTCCAGGCAAAAACTCTATGCCATCCAGGTTTTGGCCGCTGCTGAAGGCTTCGAAATCTTGGAAGTTTAACGAAGCATCTCCTAAATTACCACTGTAATCTACGAAACTATCAAAGATCTGAAAATTAGCCATGCCTTTTTCCTTCAAGTAAGCGGCTGTTTAAAGATGGACAGACTCGCATCAAGAACAAATCTTTGACAAGGTTCGTTCTTAAAAAGTATTCAAAGACCCAGTAGTCCACCCCTATAACAACCTCGTAAAAACAAAGAAGTTTTTATGCAGCGCTGCAGAATCAATAGCAATGACGATAGAATTCAAGCGATAAGAACCAGAAAGCAGTCTTAAAAAACTGCCTTCTGGTTCTTAGAGTCTTCTTCCACTCAGATTTTCTGACTCAATGACCGGAGCAGGCTTTAGGAGATTTCTCGAAATGAATATACCACCGTAGGTTGGCGTCGAGGTACGAGACCCAACACTTCCAGCATTGCTATCTTGCTGGGTTTTACTTCGTTCAACCCAGCCTACACAGTCAACTTTTTGGGTAATTTCTTTCTTGGAGATCTCCTTGTACCAATTCTCGCTGTAAATGCTACAGATTCCGTTAGCTCCGTGACATGTCACGGAGCCACATTGATTTCCTTTGTGTAGCTTTGATTGAGAGAACTGGTATTACACGATCGCAAAATCCCAGAAGGTGAGGGTATCGGCTTGCACCTCTGCCAGAACCGCCAGATTTTCACCACTCTCCTTCAGAGCAATTACCGTGTCACTGGCTTGCTCACCCGTTCCTTGGGCAATGGCGAGTTGGTCAAAGGTCAGTCCGTTAGCGAGGCTGATGTAATCTTCGCCAGCAACAAAATCGAGAATGGTATCCACGCCTGAGCCTTGGCTGAGGACAAATTGGTCAATCCCAGCACCGCCTGAGAGCACATCCTGGCCTAGCCCCCCTTCGATGAGGTCATCGCCAGCGCCCCCTTGGAGTGTGTCATCGCCCTCGTCACCGAACAAAGTGTCGTTGCCCTCATCCCCAGTGAGACTATCGTTGCCACTGCCGCCATTTAGCGAATCATCGCCGCTGCCGCCATTCAGCTGGTCATTGCCATCCCCCGCCCAGAGGCCGTCGCGACCGTCACCGCCCTCCATGCGGTCGTCACCCGCTTGACCGTAGAGCTGGTCTACCCCTTCACCGCCGATGAGCTGGTCATCGCCCTCACCGCCGTCTAAATAGTCGTGGCCGCTGCCGCCATCGAGCACATCATTGCCCACCTTGCCGTAGAGCTGATCATTCCCCTCGCTGCCCAGGAGCTGGTCGTTCCCTTTGCCCCCACCCAGGAGGTCATTGCCGTCACCCCCATCGAGGTGATCGTCACCGATATTCCCGCTGAGATGGTCATCCCCCGTGCCCCCAGTCAACCGATCGTAGCCCTCGCCCCCTGATAAATAGTCGTCATCGGCACCGCCCTCCAGGGTGTCTTCCCCGGCTTGACCATACAGCTGATCTGCGCCCGTACCTCCCTGCAATTCGTCGTCCCCTTCGTTGCCTTCGAGGTAGTCATCCCCGGTTTGGCCCAGCAGCAAATCGTTACCCTCGCCGCCCCAAAGACCATCTTCACCGTCACCCCCGTCCAGATAGTCCCGACCTGTTTGGCCGTAAAGCTGGTCGTCGCCGTCATTCCCCTCTAAGCGATCGTCACCCTCGCCACCGTCGAGATAGTCTTCGCCTAACCGACCATAGAGGCGATCGCCGTCTTCATTGCCGTACAGGAAGTCATCGCCGTTGCCACCATCCAAGAAGTCATGACCCGTCCCTCCTTCAAGCTGGTCATGGCCAGTTTGACCGTAGAGGCGATCGCTGCCGTCCTGACCCAGGAGCCAATCTTCATTTTCGCCGCCATCGAGATAGTCGTCCCCGGCTTGGCCTTCCAGCAGATCATCCCCCTGCTGGCCATAGAGGCGATCGTTGCCGTCCCCCCCGTCGAGTTCGTCATCGCCGTCACCGCCGTCCAGCGTGTCTTCACCAGCATCTCCCAGCAGGCGATCGGCGTCTTCATTCCCCCAGAGAACATCGTTGCCGTTACCGCCTTCCAGAACATCTTCACCCATTTGGCCGTAGAGCTGGTCGTTGCCCTCACCGCCCGCAAGCTGGTCAATCCCTTCCCCCCCATCGAGCAGGTCATTGCCAGCATCGCCACGGAGAACATCATCCCCCAGGTCACCATAGAGCTGGTCTTCGTCATCTCCCCCGCTGAGCTGATCGTTGCCATCGCCGCCCCGCAGCAGGTCATAACCCGCAACACCGCTCAAATTGTCGTTGCCGGCAACCCCAAACAGGCCATCATCGCCGCCATCGAGATAGTCGTCCCCGGCTTGGCCTTCCAGCAGATCAT
>JBHJHM010000144.1:0-47043 GCA_050330865.1 Leptolyngbyaceae cyanobacterium | reverse complement strand
ACCCCAACCCTCACACCCCCACTCCCCCACTCACCCCACACCCCCACTCGCCCCATATCCCCACTCGCCCCCTTTTCCCTGTCCTCTCAACAAAAAACTATGACTCCCAACACCCCCGCTTCCAATCCCAAAATTCTCGTCGTTGATGACCACGAGGCGGTTCTGAACGGCACGGTCGGTGCGTTAAAGGAAGCTCGTCCAGAAGCCGCGATTCGGACAGCGATGACAGCTCAGGATACCAAAGAGCAACTTAGTCTTGCTTTGCCCGATGTCCTGGTCATGGATCTCTCCATTCCCGCAGAAGCGGGAAAGCCCTCACAGACGGAAGTAGGGCTAGATCTGTTGGCAACGCTATTGAAAAGCTATCCAGAACTGAATGTTGTCGTGCAGAGCACTCACGTTAAATCGCTGGTGCTGCTAAAGCCTGCCATTGATACGCATCAAGGGGGATTCACGGTTGTAGATAAAAACATGCCGTTGAAGGAAATGCTGGTCAAAGTTGATTGGGCCCTTAGCGGGCTCATTTATACACCGCCGGAAATACGGCCTCGTCTGGAAGTGAAGCCAGACTGGCTCAAGGTCTTACGATTGGCTTATAAAGAGGGATTGCAGGATAAAGCGATCGCCGAGAAGATGCAGGTCTCAGAGCGATCGATCCGTTACTACTGGTCCAAAATCCAGGACGTGTTGGACGTGTATCCCGAGGCTGGCAAAAATATCCGCATCCAAACCGAAATCCAGGCTCGTGCAAAGGGTTTGATCGACTGATCTAGAACCGCCCCGTATGGCTGGAGGCTCCCGCTATGGCACACTCTAAAACCTCCACTTCTGTTTGGGAACGCCTGTCTAGAGTTAGCTGGCGACGGATTTTGCCGGGTGTGGGGGTCATCGGGCTGGTGATATTAGCGAGAGCTTTGGGGCTTTTAGAGAGTATCGAACTCAAAGCGCTGGATGCGTTTCTACGGATGCGTCCAGCCGAGCCACAAGATTCCCGACTTCTCATTGTCGGCATTGACGAAGACGATATTCAGCAGACGGGCACCTACCCTATCCCAGATGTCAAGCTGGCCGATCTAATCGAGACCTTGTCTGAGTACAATCCCCGCGCCATTGGCCTGGATATCTATCGTGATTTGCCGGTTGACCCCGGTGGGGCGACGCTGGCAGCCATATTAGCCGCCGATTCCAAGGTCATTGGGGTTGAAAAGATTACTGCCAGCAGCCTCATTCCGCCCCCTCCCTCGCTTCCCCCTGAACGCACGGGATTCGTTGATTTTCCCTTAGACCAAGACGGGTTCGTTCGCCGTACCTACCTCGGAGCATTACCCTCTTTAAAGGCTCAGGATCCTGATCGGTTTCGCTTTTCGCTGGCCCTGAAGCTGGCCGAGGCTCATCTGGCTGCAGAAGGCTTGACGCTAGAAAGCGGTTGGCGCAATCCTGAGAATATGCGCTTTGGCTCAGCCGAACTGTTTCAAGTGCGGCCCAATTCGGGTGGCTACGTCGGCATAGAATCTAGTGCTGTACAAATACTGATCAATCCTCGCAGCGGCAAACGTCCCTTTGCTGTGGTATCCATGACGGATGTGCTGACGGGGCAGGTAAATGCGGACCTGATGCGCGATCGCACCATCCTGATTGGAATTACATCCCTCAGCGTCAAAGATATCGTCAACTCAGCCGCCATCAATGCCAACAATCCTGGCCTTGTCACTGGCGTCGAAATGCACGCCCACATCACTAGCCAGATTCTCAGCGCCGCCCTCGACAATCGTCCCCTGCTACGCGTGTGGGGCGACGGTTGGGAATATGCTTGGATCGTTTTCTGGGGGGCCTTGGGCATGCTGCTGGTTTACTATGTCCCCCGTCCCTCCTGGTATGTCCTCACCGTAGCCATCATTGGCCTAGGACTGGTGATCTTAAGTCTGGGATTGCTCTGGGGCGGCGGCTGGTGGGTGCCAGTTGTACCGCTCTTGATTGGCTTTGTAATTAACGGTTGCCTGCTACCAGGATTTTATTTTTACGACCAGACGCTGCGATCGCGCATCGATGAACGCCAGCGCGTCATTGAGGCAACCTACGACGCCATCCACAATGGCCCCTTGCAGATGCTGGCTTTGCTGCTACGCGAAAAAGATACCCTAGAACCCACCGTCGGCATCCGGTTAGAAAATCTCAATCGCGAACTACGCCAGGTGTATGAGCGGCTATTGCAAGAATCGCGGCCTCAAGGCGAACTGCTACAGATCGGCGACCAGCTCATCAGTTTGGATATGCCGCTCCACCAAGCCCTTTATAAGGTCTACGACGAAACGCTGAAGCGAGACTTTCCGGGTTTTGGGTCGATTCAATTCCAGGTGGTGGAGTTCGAGCCTTTGCAGGCGGAAGGACTCTCAGTAGACGAGAAGCGATCGCTCTGTCGATTTTTAGAAGAAGCTATCTGCAACGTGGGCAAGCACGCGCTGGAGGTCAAGCAGCTCACGGTCATGTGCCTGGCCACCCAAACCGAAAACCTCATCCGCGTGGAAGATGACGGCAAAGCCGAAGTCATCCCTCAGAAACACCGACCTAAAGGTAAAGGGCGAGGAACTCAGCAGGCCCACGCGCTGGCTCGACGCCTACGAGGAACCTTTCAACGCACCCTAGACAAAGCAGGCACCTCCTGTGAATTACGCTGGCCTCTTTCTATCAGCAAACCGTCGGTAGGCAGATAGAAAGTCACCTAAAATGTGCGCTCACTTCAGGAAACGAATTCTCTATGATGGAGTTGTCTTTATAGGTAGTCAATTTAACTTCAAATCATTTTGGATGTTCGTCTGCCTGACTACAGGATTTTCAGCGACCGATTTGTGCATCCAAGCTACCGAGTAAACTGGAGCCCAGGTACCGTCATGATGCAGCGCTTGATCGTGCACCACGCTAAGTTCATTCGTCGAATGACTTGTTTAACTAGCAGCATCAGCCTATTGCTTCTCGGAACACCTAGTTTTGCTGGATATACGCCTCCCCAAGATGCCAGAATCCCCAGAACTGACCATACAGGGGGAGGCGTTCGAGGCTGTGGTGGAGAGATTGCAGCACTTGCCCCCCGCTTGCAGTCAGTAGGCCATTCCCTGTCGAGCCGCCCCACTTTTGTATGGTACGTGCTCAGCGATGAGCCGCAGCCAGTCGAATTTCATCTCTATCGCTATCAGCCAGATGGTGCGCTAGAAGAAGTTTTGATCCATTCAGTGGGTCAAAGTACCAAAGGCTACATGACGTATACGCTACCGTCTGATCATCCCGACTTAGCGGTGGGAGAGACCTACCTTTGGCAGGTCATGCTGTATTGTGATCAAAATCTAGAGGACATTGACGCCTGGTCTACGGCTGATATTCAAGTTGTCAGTCCTTTACCTGCACTGACAGCAGGCCTTTCTGGTGATCCACTGCAGAGAGCTCAAGCCTATGCCCAATCTGGCTATTGGTATGAGGCGATCGCAACAATCTACGACGCCACATCGCCGGACGCCCAAGCCTTCCGGCAGTCGCTTCTCCTCGATCTCGCTGACTTAGAAACGCCCCCCGAAGGAGACCTCTCAACCCAAGAGCAAACCCTGATTGAGCAGCTGCGGGCGATCGCCAACCTGGAGTAGCCCCTTAGCTACTCATAGCCATCGGCAAAACCAACGTACCCTGCTTCAGCTTCCACGGTTTGCGCCGGGGGTGCCGTCTGCTCTTTTGGCTGAGCGGGCTGAGCGGGCTGAGCGGGGGGTGCCGTCCGCTCTTCGCTCAGCCAAGCAATATCCTCGTCCAAGCGACTGGTTGTCTCACCAGCCGGTGTTTCAATGAACAACACATTGCCACTGACCGTCATTCGCTTAATTTGCTCCCAGTCGTGGCCATCTCTGATCAGTAATTTTTGCGCTTGGGCCATATTTTCGTTAAGGCGATACAGCGTGCGCCAATTCTTCCAGAGCAGGCGAGCCGACTGACAATTGAGCGTATATCCCGATTTAACGGGAATGTGTTGGTAACTGTGAAAGCCATCATCACTCTGTTTGCCGGTGGCGATAAACTGTTGCTGCTCTAGCACTTCCTGAAGCTGCTCATGATTAGGAGCATCGTGGCGCACCCAAAACTGTATAGGCTGCTGCTGAACATTGACTTTGGCCAGTAGCCCTGTTCGCTTACCGATCAGTTGGTTAACGCCAAAGCGACTTTCAGCTAAGAATTGTTTGTTGGCTAGCAGCGTCTCTCGACCGTTAATAGACGACTCAAAAAAGGTTTCTATGAGTTCTTTGTCTGAAAGCATGGCATTCCACCCAGTAGCGGCATGATCGATTCCTTCCATACAATCAGAAAAGTCAGGCTCTGATCCCCAGACTCAACAAATTGAAAAAAACAAAAATATTCAATATTTACAGCCCTGAGTAAGCGCCAGGGTTCATTATTTAAGCCCCTAGCAGGGCATTAATCAAAGATGAATTTGCATGGTAACAGTGCATCTTTAAGTCAGATTTAATACCTCGAAAAGATGGGCGATCGCTTTTTCCAACTTCAGAGCCTGAAAGTCTACTTTGTCAATTAAGTAACCGTAGTTAAACATCGCTCTACGGAGGTTGCGATTGAAGAACAGGTCCCTTTTTTTGCCTAATGCCAGTTCTCTAAATCACAGCTACAAAAAGGAATCAATGTAGCCTCGTAACATGTCATGGAGCTGACGGATCGGATTTGCTGCCGCGCTGGGCACCGCCTTCAATCAGGTCCGCTGGATCGCCCTGCACCTCCACATTCGGCGTCACAAGCGACCTCTCATCTCCCAACATGTCGTCGGGGGCAATTTGCGCCCATGCCGGAGCTGCTAAACCAAAAGCCGCAGTGCTCGATCGCGGTGCTATCGAGTGAAAAGTATAGGGAGGATGCATCATCTTTGATGGTGGGGTAAGGGACGGTGAAGGCAATCCTCATAACAAGCGCGCTACATCTATCACACGTGCCGCTTCCTATGTGGTATCGCTGCCGTCTAGCCTAATTCGCTGCTCTGCACCGCACACTAGCGCCAC
Organism: Leptolyngbyaceae cyanobacterium; assembly: GCA_050330865.1. GTDB lineage: Bacteria > Cyanobacteriota > Cyanobacteriia > Phormidesmidales > Phormidesmidaceae > SIO1E4. The sequence continues at coordinate 42,001 of JBHJHM010000144.1, read as the reverse complement.
TGACAAACCCACTTTGCCGAAAACAGTAACTGCTACCAAAGGGAAACGTAAAGTTTTGCAAGGAATTACATAGCGCTGCAGAATTTCAACTCGCTTTTTTCGAAGTACTTTATATTAGCCTGTAATGCTCGGCGTATAATGCTCTGGGCACAGGAAGAACTTGCCTTGCACATGCCACAGTCAAGTCCATGCAAAACTCTGATGTTAGATCGCATCTTTTCAGGTTTGGGAGTTGGTATCTTTTCGGCATTCTAATCGGAACATTTGCTATTCTCTTGGCCTTTGAAAAGACATTTACCGGAATTTCTAAAGATACAAGAGTTTGGATTTCTAGCATTACCTTAATAATTGCCTGTATCTTCTTTGTTGCTCCAACCATGCTCGAAGCTGTCATGAAGTTGGTTGAAGAGCTTAGAAAGTTTTCACGTGAATATTATAAAAATACAGCTACTGTTCAGGAAAGCAGCGCTGCAGTTGAGCAACTCTATTCGAGCCTGGAAGATAGCAATGGGCAGCTATTAAAGCTTCAGCGATCGCTGGATGAGATTTTGATCCAGCAGCGGCAAGAGAATGGTAATTTCAAGCGTGAAATAGAGCATTGGTTAAACGCATCAATTTCTTTCTTTAAACTGCTAGAACGAGCTCTCATTTACGAAAAGAATCCTGAAAATCTTGCCATCATTGAGAAATTAACCGTCGAATTCAGTCGAATTGTTAGCTCTAGAGGGCTGGAGCGTATCATCCCCTCTACGAATGAATTATTTGATGAAAGGTTTCATGAAGCTATCAAGGAGTCAGAATCTTCCGATATTGAGGCAGGAAACATCTTGCAATGTGAAAGCTGGGGATATCGATGGGGAAGTAATATTATTAAACGATCTGAAGTCATTATCGTAAAATCCTCACATTAGTTCTTTCTTGAACTGGAAATTGTTTTAAGTGTGAGTCAAATTGCCGAATTCCTTGTAAGTCTCGTAAGTGATGTATGCTAAATTCATGGATAAGAAGCTTCAAGAAGGTAAGTAGAGATGCAAAACAAGTAGAGATTCAAAAATAGACCATTGAAGATACAACGTAATCAGACTGCTCGCAATGTTTTTTTAGGAGCTAACTAGGGATTATGAGTGACTTCGCAATTGGAATCGACTTGGGAACATCAACCTCTGAGATTTGTGTTTATCGCAACGGCGATGCAACTCCTCTGCCTGATCCCATCACGAAGATTCCGGTAATCCCCTCAATTGTTGCAGTCAATCGTAGCAAAGAGCTGTTGGTAGGAGATGCAGCTCGAGGACTCGCGGATGTTGTGGGGCAAGGGGTACGAGAAATTAAGCGCCAAATGGGGACGAGTGAGACAGTTCAATTATTAGAGCAAGACTATCGTCCTGAAGAAATTTCGGCGCTTATCCTACGCAAGCTTAAAGAAAATGCTGAGGAAGCGATCGGAACAGAAATTAAGGATGTTGTGTTGTCAGTTCCAGCAAATTTCCCCGATAGTGCTCGGCAGGCAACGCTGAACGCTGGAGAAATCGCTGGCCTTAATATTGTTCGTCTCATTAATGAGCCGACGGCGGCGGCTCTAGCCTTCGGTATTAAGAACATCGAAGTAGAGGAACAGCTCATCATCTTTGACTTTGGTGGGGGAACCTTAGACATCACTGTTCTAGAGATGATGGCAGGCATTCTGGATGTTCAATCTAGTTTTGGCAACCCATTTCTGGGAGGAAAAGATTTTGATGAGGCCATGATTACTCTGATTCAGCGCAAGTTTGAAGCAGATAATCCCGATGCTCAAGTCTCTAGCATGGCCCTCCGACAGCTTAAAGAGGCAGCCGAGAATGCTAAGAAAGTGCTCTCAGCTCAACACTTTCATGAGGTTCGTATTCCCTTTTTTGCAGCTATAGAGGGTCAGCCCATTGATCTTGAAGTAGAGGTTTCTCGACAAGAATTTGAGCAAGCAATTGAGCCTTTATTAGAGAAAACGCGTGAATGCGTTCGTCAGGCGTTAGCGGCCAAGAAACTCAATCCAGATTCTATTGATCGAGTACTGTTGGTTGGCGGCACAACGTATATTCCCGCAGTGCGAGAGCTTGTTAAAGAGATGTTCGGGAAGGAACCGAAAGCTGACGTTAATCCAGATTTAGCTGTAGGCATTGGTGCCGCAACTCAAGCGGCACTCGTGAAAGATTTGATTAGCGAAGAGTCAGGAGTGATTCTGACGGATGTTGCCCCCTTCGGATTAGGCATCGGTGCTATCCACAAGGTCGGCAACCAATTTATGATGACCTACGATTCGCTCATTCGACCCAACACAACGATTCCGTACTCAGTCAAGCGGCCCTACAGTCTAGTTTCCGCAGCCCAAGAGAGCGTTGAGATCCGCCTCTATCAAGACCATACAGGTACAGCCCGACTGATTGAGGACGCCGTTGACACTGGCATTGCTGGTGATATCACAAACATCCCGCCCGCGCCCGATGGCCGGCCTTATCCCGTTGAGATTGAGTTCTCTTACGACGTGAATGGTATTGCCAAAGTAAAAGCTAGCATTCCTCAAATCCAGAGAAGTATTGAAATTGCCTACGGCGAGTCTGATAAACGAATGGGTAATCAGGCTGTAACTCTGGGCAGTCAACGGATTCAAGAATTGTGGATGCAAAACGCGAAAGCGAGACAGTACAAAGGGGTCATTAATCGGGCTGAGCGCTACATGGCCAAGATTCCTCCTGAGGAGCGTTCGCCGTTGTCACGAGCTGTGATGGATTTGAAAGAAGCTTTGATGACTAATGACATCAAAAGAATTGAAAGTACCGGCGATCGCCTCGTAGACCTAATGTTTGATATTGGCAACAATTAGCAAGTGTACAGCCATGATCCATAATCTCTATCAAACCTTAGAGCTCCCCGAAGACGCTTCCCAAAAAGAGATTAAAAAAGCCTACTGTCGGTTAGTTCGAAAACATCCACCGGAAAAAGAACCAGACCGCTTTCAGGAAATTCGTAAAGCCTATGAAACACTTCGTGATCCTAAAGCAAGGCAAGCCTATGACGATTTGCAAAGGCACGGCGCCGAAGTTAATCGCTTGCTAGCTCAAGCCGAATATTGCTCTCAAGCTAAACAGTGGACTCAAGCTATTCGTTTGTTAAAACAAACTGTTGTTTTAGTACCAGGTAATGAAGCCATTCGAAACCGTCTGGGCATTTGCTATATCTATAGCCAGAATTGGGAACAGGCTATTAATGTATTTGAGCGGTTAGTCAAAAGTGATCCAGAGGTACCCATTTATTGGCAAAACTTTGGCGCTGCTTATGATCAGTGGGCACTTTCCTTACGGGGAAGCGACGAAAAACAGCGATCGCAATTATATAAAAACGCCCGTGAGAAATATGAGCAGTCTATTGCGCTTGAGTCTTTTAATGCAGCTCCTTACTTATCTATCTCTCAGACTTATCTGGATGAAAATTGCTATGATTTAGCCACAACCTGGGCTGAAAAAGCCATCGAAGCAGATGATAAAGTTGACTTTTCTGACTTTGATGCTTTCTTTCTTCTGTCTATTATTCATCTCAGGGCTGGAAATCTCAAGGAGATAGAGAAAATATCTCAGAGAATGCAGTCAATATCTTCACTTGGTGAAGAGGCTAAGAAATATGCGGCGAGTCGCTTCTTGGCGGTGGGTAATGAACTGATTAAAGCCGGTATGGTTAGAAAGCAAGTCGAATATATTGAAGCTGCCTTGAGTTTCATAAAGTTGGCTAGAAGATTCGATCCTTATGATAAGGAAATTCAAAAGCTGAACTGGCATATCAATGAACGCTTGCGAAATCTAAAACGCTTCCCAAGAGCAGAGACTAGTCGACACCGAACTGTTGCAAATGGGAGCCAAACTCAAAGAGGAACCTCTCAATCAGGTATCTCCCTTTTCCGGGCTATACATCTCGGAGTAGGAACAGTTCTAGCTATTCTTTTATATGGTATACCCACTTTAGTCTTTTTGATAATAGTTGCATATGCGGCCATATCTCAAGCACCTGCTACAACTTTGTTGGTAGTCGGTATTGTTGGAGTTCTTTGCTGGGCTTTGTGTTCGAAGAAAAAGAGCAATAGATAAGTATCTTTATACTTCTAAGAAGCTACCTTCAAGGCTGGCTTGGTCAGTACAAAGGCATTTTCAATTTAATTTTCTGTTTATGAAGCAACTTGATTACACTCAGAAACTCAATCACAATTAAGATCAAAGGTTCTCCTAATTATTACCAACTCTGGAGCACGGAATGGGAACAGAACTAAATTACTTCCATATCGTTAACGGTAAGAAATTTCAGTCTGCTGATAAGTAGGTGGGCAGAATTAAACTCATGATCAGTTTGGGGTTCGACTCCGCTCACCCCACAAGCCGAGTCATTGAGGGCTGAGCGAAGTCGAAGCCCGGTTTTATAAATAATCATGCTTTTCTACTTAGAAGACCTTCACCTTCCCTATCATTTCACGAAATATGCCATGGGTATGATTATTTTAGGCAGTTTATTGACACAGAATATAGACATAAAAATCGGTCTTATGGTTGTGCCGATGGCGTGTTTGTCATAGATGGCGAATTTATCATAAGTAGGTGGGCAGAATTAAACTCATGATCAGTTTGGAGTTCGACTTCGCTCACCCCACAAGTCGAGGCATTGAGGGCTGAGCGAAGTCGAAGCCCGGTTTTATAAATAATTGTGCTTTTCTACTTAGTAGAGATAGTGAAATTTATATGGAGTCAGACTATTTTTCTGAAAAACTACGCTGGTGCCTCAGTTATTGCCCCGGTTCTCATATCCAGGGTGGAAGTATGATTATAGATGAAGCAAATCAGAAGTTGGTTGTTGTGCCGCCTCCCTATGAAAGTATGTTCCGGGACTGCATAGATGCTTCTCTGACACTTAGCCTTCAACAAAGCACTTCCCGGACTTCTCTGCATCACTAAGCTACAAGGAGGCGTTTTCAATGGCTTACGATTACAACGCTGCTGAAATCGAAGCGAAATGGCAACACTATTGGGCAGAACAAGAGCTTCACTGCGCTGATGAAGACATTAGTAAACCTAAATTCTATGCGCTGTCAATTTTCCCCTATCCTTCTGGCCATCTCAACCTAGAGCACATCCGCCGCTACACCATTACTGACGCTATTGCGCGAGTGCATCGGATGCAAGGCTGTCGAGTGCTTTATCCAATGGGTTGGGATGCTTTCGGTTTGCCTGCCGAAAATGCTGCCTTTGATCAAGGACTTCACCCCGCTCTTTGGACCCAGCAAAATATTGACAAGATGCGAAATCAGCTCAAGCGATGGGGATTGTCCGTTGATTGGGACCGAGAAATTACAACATGCTCTCCCAATTACTATCGTTGGACACAACAAATTTTCTTAGCCTTCTTGAAGGCAGGTTTGGCCTATCGAAAAGAAATCATTGTGAATTGGGACCCTATCACTCAAACTCGGTTGACGAATGATCAATTAGATGTCAACGGCTGCTCCTATCAATCCGGGGCAAAAGTTGAACGCAGAATAATAGGGCAATGGTATTTCAAAATAACAGCCTACGCTGAACAACTTTGGCAAGACCTGAACCACCTTTCAGGCTGGCCAGAGCCAGTGAAGCAGATGCAGAAAAATTGGATTGGCAAGTATGCAGAAACCGCTGGGTCTAACTATCGCTTGCAGGATTGGTTGATTTCACGCGATCGCTATTGGGGAACACCGATTCCTATTATCCACTGTGTGGATTGCGGATTAGTCCCCGTTCCAGAGAATCAATTGCCTGTTACTTTGCCCGAAAATGTGGAGTTTGTAGCTCACAATACTTCGCCTTTGAAGACATTGGAAAACTGGATCAATGTTGATTGTCCAACTTGCGGTAAATCTGCTACACGGGACACGAATACTATGGACACGTTTGTTGATTCATCCTGGTACTACTTGCGCTTTGCTGATGCCCACAACGAACAGCAAGCCTTTAGCCTAGCAAAGGTAAATGTTTGGATGGCCGTAGATCAGTATGTTGTGAGTGCTAATCAGGCATATTTGCACTTGTTGTATTCCCGTTTCTTCACTAAGGCTTTGCATGATTTAGGACTTGTGAACGTGGATGAGCCTTTTACCCACCTGCTCAATCCTGGTATTGTCAAAGTTCTGACTTATAAAAACCCCATAACTCATCGTTATATTCTTGCTTCACAGGTCAATCCTGAAAATCCAGGGGCTGATTTCCTCAATCTGATCAATGAACTGCGGCAAGAAGAGGAGTCCTCCACATCACCCAATGGAACCCCTTTTTCAGTTGTGAATCCGCAAGATAATCAGTATAGCTCTCTGACACCTGCTGATCTTGATCAAGGTGTGGTTGATCTGAATAATCCAAGACATCCTAAAAGTGGTGAACCTTTCCAGATATTGAGAGATCCAGAAACTGGGACACTGTTGCAGGTATCTTTCGAGAAAATGTCTATCTCAAGGCAAAATAGCATCGATCTTGAAGCGATATTATCGCAGTATGGAGCCGATGTAGTTAGGATGTATATCCTCTCTCAGGCTTCACCAGAGGCTGATTTAGAATGGAAGGATGCGGATCTAGAGAATCAGGTTAGTTTCTTAAATCAGGTTTGGCAGGTTGTTTCAGAGTTTAGAAGTCAACTGTCAGCCACACCTCGTTCAGATGCCCATTCCGCATTAACCGTTGTTGAAGAAAACTTGCAACAAATTATTCACACTACAATCAGAAATGTAACGACGGATATCGATGTCGATGAGAATTATCGATTTGATAAGGCTATTTCTAAGTTATTGGCGTTGAATAATGCTTTAGATGATTCAAACTGTAAGAATTCAAGAGTTTACGAAGAGGGAGTAGAAACCCTGATTAAATTGATGGCTCCTTTGGCACCGCACGTCACCGAGGAACTTTGGCATTTGTTAGGCCACGCTAGCTCACTGCATAGACAACCTTGGCCTCAGTGTCAGAACTGATTCCCTGAGCTTGAAAGGACGCGATCGCTGACATCTTGATCCACCGCATTCTTATTCTCATGCGATTTTTATCACGTCTCTAAATTCGCCCATCCGGGCATGGTGGCGGAGGTATCACAACAGCTCTGGCCCTATTCAGGAGAAGGGAGAGGACAGACTTTTGCTAAATCAGTCCGAATTTCTTGGAGTTCTGCTCTCGCTGATGCAGCCATAGCACTCTCTATCGTCCCGCCGACATGTGTGACTCAGCACCAGACGACCGTCCGCAAGCTGATAAATTCCTTCCGGTTCTTGCAGTGTTTGGGAGGCTGTAGCACCAGGAATCGTTCGAACCGTGCCCGTAGGATACGTCGAAACTGGATCGCCGTCGGGTTGTTGAGGGATGCCGCCATTCCCGGTGACAACAAAAGATCCTTCCACATCGTCTTCCTGGCGGGCAATACAACTACCCAGGGTGAGGCGATCAGAATCGGCGAAGTCGATGGTGATATCGGACAAGGTCGGTATCGACTCAGAGCGCAAATTGACAGTACCTTGCTGGTTCAAAACACCACTAAGGTCGTTGCTGATCATGAGCCCCCCTGTATCGTTGCTGATAACAGGACCTCCTGTGGCGCTGGCACTCACATCGTTAGAATCCATCGCCCGCAATTCAGCGACACTGAAGCCCGATTGTTCAGTCAAGTTAGCGATCACAATAGCGGTTACAGTGACCGCTCCCCCACTGCCCCCCACAGCATTGGCAATGATGTCATTATTCTCACCAGGCGAAGCAGTGACAAGCTCCGCTGTGACATCGATATTCCCCGCATTAGCACCCGCTGCTGCCGCTGCTAACACCAGGCTGTTGTTATTTAAGGAGACGGTTCCGACATCCTCAATGGCAATACTACCCGCATTTCCCCCGAAGCCCGCTGTGTCCGTCTGGAGGGTGCTGTTGTTGAGGGATAAGCCTTGTAAGGCGGCAAAGATAATACTGCCTCCGGTCCCCAAGGCATCGGCATTACTGAGGATGTTGCTATCAACAAACTGAACCTCACCCACGTTGAGGATCCTAATATCCCCCGCATTGCCGCCTAAGCCTTCGGTGTCGACGGTGACCGTGCTGTTATCAATCGTAAGACTGTCTAGATTCGCGAAGATAATTTCGCCGCCGCTGCCAGTGGCATTGGTGTCGCTCAGGATGCGACTGTCGTTGAGTTGGACATTACCCAAGTTAGTAAAGACAATGTCCCCTGCTGCCCCTGCGTCATTCGTGACAGCAGAAAGCGTCACACCGTCAGCAAGTGTTAGGTTTTGAGCGGTCAACTCGATGCTGCCTGCCGGTCCCGAACTATTGGTTGCTACCGTCAGACGACCAGGACCATTAACCGTAATGTCACTGGCGGCATCGGTGCTGGTAATGACAATATCGCCACCATTTCCTGATCCTGAAGTGGCAGCAGAGATGCGATCCGTTTCCCCCAAATTCAAACGTTCAGCCAGGATGGTAATGCGACCTGCATCCCCGTCACTGTTGGTATTGCTGTTAATTTGGCTGTCGTTGAATGTGATTTGACTAGGACTTGCGATAGTAATGTCGCCTGCTTGCTGATCACCATTGGCATCGGCTTGGATATCAACATTTGTGAGGGTAAGGTTCCCAGCACTGATAATACGGGCTTCACCGGACTGACCAATATTTTCTAGATTCAGGGTGATGCTGCCATCAGGATTCAGAGGGCTAGGAACCTCGACCTGGGCACTAGTGACTAGATTCGTATCCTGAATAAGCAAGTCTCCTTGCCCCTGGATTTGGACCCGGCCAGAGTCTCCCGATAACGACAGGGTAAATACCTCTAAACCCGATATTATATTTTCTGCTGCGAGTGTGACAGTTCCGCCCCTTCCTGTTGTGCCGCCTTCCTCAACAACAGCAAACGTAACAAGTTGAGTGTCCGTCCCTTGAATGTTGCCAGCTGGAGCGACTAAGTCAATGACTCCGCCATCGCCAGCACGCTGATCAGATGAGAAGGAAAATGAGCGCACATCGCTGTTCAGTATGATGTCTCCAAATGCAGAAGAAAGGGTAATCGCACCGCCGTTTCCAGCATCCCCAGATGAGTTGGAGAGGAAGGAGAAGGAGGTGGAATCCGAACGCAATTCACCATTGAGTGTAATGTTGCCCGATTGCGAGGCGCTCGCGATCGCACCCCCATCACCTGTATCCCCAGAGGCATCCGAGGAACCAGGAGCAGAGGAGGTAGGTGATGAACCAGATTGAGAGGAGGAATCGGAGCGAACCTCCCCATTCAGTGTGATGTCTCCCGATTGGGAGGTGATGGCGATCGCACCGCCGTTTCCAGTATTTCCAGAGGAAGAGGAGACCGTGGAGCTGCTAGAGAAGGAAAAGGACTCGGAGCGCACATCCCCATTGAGAGTCACATCTCCCGCTTGCGAGGTGATAGCGACTGCACCGCCATTCCCGGCACTGCCAGGAGGTAGAGAGGATGGTGAGCTAAGGGAGGTAGAGCGGGAATAGGAACTTATATCGCCATCCACTACGACATCTCCAAAAACACTGGAAACGGAAATGGCCCCTCCATCTGTGGCATTTTCACTCCCCATTGACGATAAAGACGCTGAAAACGACAAGAGATCCCCGGTGGAAATACTCCCCTCTGACGCCAGTGTTATGTTTCCCCCTTCGTTATTTCCATTCCTGGAATCTAAGCTACCCACTGTAATGCTGCCCTCCTGACTAGTGAGTGTGATAGGGCCTCCGTTGCTATCAAAGTCCATAGCTGTAATGTCACCTGCTTGGCTCGTAAGACGGATAGGCCCTCCCCTGCTACGAATGTCGGCTACCTGGATATCTCCCCCGCTGGCAAACTCCACCTCTAACCCACCAATGGCAAAAGAGGTCGAAACGTTTCCAGTTCCTGTAATGTTGCCCCCAGCGTTGAGTATGAAGGCTGGATTGTCTGGGTCAATAGTGGGATCGATCGCATTGATTTGCACTGTGTCATACGTAATGTCATTACCCGCCGTCACTTGCAGCGACGCTCCCGTGTAGTCCCCCACTGCAAAGTCGCCATCCACCGTAAAGATAGGGTCTTCCAAACTCACAAAATCAGCCACATCCCCTGTGAGCGTTCGGATAGAAAAATCGCCTCCCACCTCAAAATGAGCATCGGCAGAAATTACGCCATCACTGATCAGCGTCGAGTCCCCTCCACTCACAAAGGGTGTTTGCTCCAAATGGTTCAGCGCCAAAATAGCAATTCCCTGATTCCCTTGAATCGTCAGGTCATTCCCAGATTGAGCAACGAATGCCTCAGCTGCCGTATCGCGCACCGACACGGTATCCTGTGCCAGCAAGAACAGGTTTTCCCCAGCCGTCACCTGTCCCTGCAAATCCACGCTTTGTCCCGCCAGGGTCAAGTCGGCTCCTGTTGAGAGCTGGGCCGTGCTGGCGATATCGCCCGAATCCACCGTTAGGTAATTGAAGAACGAGACTTCTGGGGCCACTGTTAACAAACTACTGCTCTGGGGCTCTACCGCGCTGAAAACGCCTGGTCCCAGGGAAATGGCTTCTGCCGTCGTGACATAAAACGAGCCGCTGATGTCCAGTGACGCATTTTCGCCAAACACTACGCCGTTGGGATTCAGCAAAAACAAATCCGCCGAGCCATCTACCCCCAACGTGCCAAAAATATTCGAAGGGTTACCGCCCGTGACGCGGCTCAGGATCGACTCAACACTTTCTGGGCTGGCAAAGTAGACTCGCTGCCCCTCACCCACGTTGAATTCGACAAAACTGTGAAACAGATTGCTGCCGCGCCGGGCACCGCCTTCAATCAAATCAGCAAGGTCACCTTGCAACTCTACATCCGACGTCACCAGCGAACCCTCATCTCCTAACGTGGCGTCGGGGGTAATTTGCGCCACAGTCGGAGCCGCTAAGCCCCAGACTGTGGCGCATGACACGACCGAAAGCAGACGAAACGCGTTGGCAGGATACATCATCAAAAAGGGTGAGTTGTGTTGTGAAAAGCAGAAGGGGAAAAAAGTCAGAATGCAAACTTACTGGTGAATGACGTCTAGCTTTGTACGCATCTCAACCCAGTGGCAATGGCTGTACAGCCTCGATCTATAAGAGTGATGTTCGCAACAAGTCTACTACTGAGAACCGAAACTCCTCATCAGTACCGCTTTCTTGTGTCAACGAGTAACCAACCACCCATTCCAATCAAACTCAAAATTCAGAACTAAACTCGTCTTGCCGACATTCGTGGCTCAGCACCAGCCGACCATCGGCCAGCTGATAAATGCCCTCCGGCTCCTGAAGTATCTGCGTGGCGGCAGTAGGGTCAGGGACTGCCCGAATTGCACCAGTAGGATACGCTGAAACCGCATCGCCTCTTCCCGGCTGTTGGGCCAGACCGCCATTCCCTGTAACCACAAAGGAACCTTCCGTTTCATTGCTGCGGGCAATGCAACTGCCAATTGTGAGTGCTTCCGTATCGACTAAAGTGTCAGACAGTTCGCTGAGGTTGTTTTCGATGAAGCTGACGTCCGGAATGGCAATATCGCCCGAGGTAACACGACCGGTTGCGTTTACATCAACGCGATCGTTCCCATCCAGAGCCTGCAGCTCCTGCTGGCTAGTCAACTGGGACGATAACTGAAAACCTTCACCCAGGAAAGCTGAGGTATCCAGAACAATATCCCCCCCTTCTCCGTCCGCTGAGAAGGCCAGAATATCGCTATCGTCGAGGGCGAGAATCGTATTGGCCGTGAGCGTGATATCACCGCCGCGCCCCTCACCCGATATGACGTTGGTACGAATGTCACTATCGCCTGCCAAGCGCATATCCCTAGCAACAACCGTAACGCTACCGCCAGACGTTGCAACGGCAATGGTCTCAATATCCCCGTCATCCAGGATCAACTGTTCATTGAGCGCGATGAAGATGTTTCCCGCATCACCCGTGCCTCCATTGGAAGCCCCTAAAAAAGCCTCATTTGTGATTTCCAGGTTATTGGCGATGAGGCGAACATCGCCGCCGCTACCGACCCCTTCAGAGCCAACGGAACTGAGGGCTCCGCTCGGAAAGCTGGCATCAACGGGATTCACGCCATCGAAGCGGGCAGTTTCAGTAATATTGAGGACAATGTCACCCGCCTCGCCTGTCCCAAACACACCCGTTCTAAACTGGGCTCCGGCTGACACCTCCAGATTGCCTGCGGTGACGATGACATTACCCCCCTCACCTAAAGCACCACCCGCAATGCTGCTAGAAGCACCACTGGGAAAACCAGCCGCATCGACCCCACTAAACCGAGCTGTTTCTGCGATCGTCAGAATGATATTGCCGGCAGACCCTTGCCCTAAGACAGAAGCATCTAAGCCACTTCCATCGGTAACACTCAAGTTGTTAGCTGTAATTCGAAGATCGCCGCCAATCCCATCGCCAGTCTCTTGAATATTGCTGATAATGTTGCTGCCACCCGCGACGCGAACACTTTCACTAATTTCTAAAATGATGGCGCCAGCATTGCCAGTTCCACTGATTGATGATGTTAACTGTCCACCTCCTGTTACTTCCAGATTGGTAGCCATAATTTGAATATCACCGCTATCCCCCGTCGGAATATCGCTACCATCGCCTGGAGTGTTCAGTGAATTGCTTGCACTAATACTACTGACACCGTTACTAAACGGATTACGGCCATCAACGCGAACTGTTTCAGCAACTTCTAAAACAATATCGCCAGCGTCTCCGGGACCAAGGGTTTGGGCACCCAAACTGGCACCCTCTATGACCTCTAAATTTGCAGCCCTGACGCGAATATCACCGCCTTCTGCCTCGCTGAAGGTGCGACTCAGAAGACCGCTCGGATTTTGACCATTGGGTGCTGTCCCTGTGAAAGATGCCATTCCCTCAATGTCGAGGCTAATGTCGCCCGCCTTTCCTTCGCCTGCTGTGCTAACGCTGACCGCAGCACCATCGCTAAACTGCAGTTCGGCTGCTGTAATCTGGACATTGCCAGCATTACCTTCCCCTTCGCCCAATGCACTACTGTCAATACCACTGGGCAGCACTAAGCCATTGAACAGACGAAAGCCACTGAGACGAACGACCCCGGTCGCGTTGATAGTAATATTGCCGGCATTGCCATTGTTGATTCCCTCAGTAGTTGCCAGAAGCACGGCTCCATTCAACAGCTCTAAGTTCGCAGCTGTGATGTCGATATCACCTGCAGTAGCAGATTGTTCTTCACCGCCAACGAATGTTGTGACATTGGCGGCATCCAGTAAAATCGAATTCCTGACATCGAGGGTAATACTGCCACTATTGCCACCGTTGTTCCCGAACGTGCTAATAAACACATCATTTGAATTGGTTTGGCTGTCAGCGTCAATCATCCGCAAATTATCAGCGGCGATGAAAATATCACCCGCAGTACCTTGTCCCTCTAGCAAACTAAGGACTCCTGTCAGGTTGTTCACAGACGCGCGAATCGTGATTGTGTCATCCGCGATGAGTGTTATGTTACCTAGCTCACCTTGCCCAGTCATTAAGACGGCACTGTCTGCCATCGCAATATTGCGGCCCTGAATCAGCAGGTCGCCAGTGGAGTTGCCTGAGCCGATTCGACTCTTGGCGATCGCCACCCCATCCGTCCCCAACAGCGTCAAATCACTCCCAACAAAGATATTGCCTTGAATATCGAGCTGAGCTGCTGCTAGCGTCAGGTCTCCCTGAGCAATCAATTCGCCACGGTTAACGATATTCCCCGATGCATCCGTTAAGTAATTAGTGAAAACGATGCTCGGATCAATTGCAAGCAGCGTACTTTGAGCGGGTTCCGTAGCGCTAAAGACCGCATCCCCCAAGCCTACTGCCTCTGCTGTAGTGGCATAAAACGAGCCATTGACATCCAGCGATGCCGTTTCCTCGAACACGATGCCGTTAGGGTTGAGTAGAAAAAGACTGGCGGTACCGTCTACGCCCAAAGTGCCGAAGATATTCGAGGGGGTGCTGCCCGTAATCCGACTGAGGATAGACTCGACCCCGTCTGGATTGGCAAAGTAAACCCGCTGCCCTTCGCCAACGTTGAACTCGACAAAACTATGAAACAGATTGCTGCCACGCTGGGCACCCCCTTCAATCAGATCGGCAAGGTCGCCCTGTACTTCTACGTCCGGCGTCACCAAAGAGCCCTCATTTCCCAACGTGTCATCTGGGGTAATTTGTGCCCCAACAGGAAGAACGCTGCCAACCGCGATCGCGCCAGACAGCGCCAAACCAAGACGAAACGAACGGGTGAAATAAATCATCGTCAATGAGGGCTCGTGTGATGGTTATCAGGATGTAACGACAAGCTCACAAGGAGCTTGCATAAGCACGGTAGCCAGGTACAAGAGCTGCGTTTGTTCACTGCTTTTGGGTGGCTTATCAGCGGCTCAATATCAGACACGCCTGATGTTGATGGATTGCTCGGCAAAAGCGACACCCGCATTAGCAGAATCATTACGATGAGAGTAACTTACCTCGCGTACAAGGACGTGCAAAGATGCCGAGTACTTCACCTGTAGAAATCAAATTGGATGCAATGGGAAAAGTTCTAACTCGTCTGACAGTTACCAATCGGATTGACCAAGCACTTGCTCAACGTGGCGGGCTGTCTCTCGATAAGATTCGTTCTGTCACGTTGGCGAACGTATTGGTTGATACAGGTGCAACAACGCTGTGTTTATCGGCTGATGTTATTAAAAAGCTAGGATTAGAGCTTCTACGCGAAGTACCTATTGCCACCGCTACCGGAATCAGCACCGCTCGTATCTTCCAAGACGCCAAAATTTCTCTTTGTGGGCGGGAAGGAACCTTTGAGTGCTTAGAATTGCCGGGTGGCCAAGATGCACTTTTGGGTGTCATTCCGCTAGAAGCTTTAGGATTAGAGCCCGATCTTAAAAATCAACGTCTGCGGATTTTGCCTACAGACCCCACAGACACCTATCTAACGATTTTGTAAAGCTATGAGCGAGACGTTTAAGTTGGCAGTGAATGGAACGTTGATGCAGGGGCTGAAGTTAAACCCGAATTTGACCAGCGTGGGAGCGACGTTTGACTGTGAAACGACGACTGAGGCCACGTATCGCCTGTGGAGCATCCGCGACGACTATCCGGCGATGATACGGGTGACTAAAGGCGGAGTCGCGATCGCTGTTGAGGTCTGGAATGTCCCCGCCGCAGGTCTGGGTGTGATTTTGAGTCAAGAACCGCCGGGGCTCGCGATCGGCAAAGTGAAATTGGCTGATGGCTCCGTTGTTCTTGGGGTCATTGGTGAACCGCTCACGGTGGAAAGCCAAAAAGAAATCACAGCGTTTGGCGGCTGGCGTGCCTACCAAGCATCCCTAAGCTGAGAATTTACGTAATTTCACTATTTTTTCAGAAAGAATCATGTATTAGTTTTATGGATACTTTTACGGAACCCGTTGGGATTCAATCACTTTGAACCCGCTCCCTATACAGATATTCCAGGCAATGGATATCAGCTTGGCATCTATCGATTTTCTTTGCGGGCGAGGATTTGACGCCACACCACGCTATGGGTTCGATCACGCGATAGATTCAAACCATCCCATTAGCGCTGCCGACTCTACAGAGATTGCCGCCGAGTAACAGGATACGTCCTTGAAAATTTATCGTCTTGACTCATCAGCTTCTGAGCTACAGGATCCTCTACTGGTTGACTGACAAAAGTTTTAAAACCTCTGTTTTTTGTTGCCGTAGCTAGCGACTAGAAGACACGCCTGCTGCTAGAAAGTCCGCCTGCACGAACTGTCATGCCAAGGGGCTCGGAAACCTGCGGCGGCAGGTTTAGCTCCTGTAGGCGTGGTTTCAATCGCCCGCCGAAAAAATTTATCAGTCAATCAGGAAGCTTCTGAATCCTAGAGAAGACCTTTAAACATGAACAGGCTGTCGTAAGTTGGGGTCGAAGTACGAGACCCCTAAACGCTTAAATTATGTGAGATTTTCAAGTGCCAAACGATCAAGAAAGGTGCTCAAGCGATCGCGCTTTATTTCAGCGCGATCGCCCGAATTTTCTTCATAGAAAACTTATGTGTGGAGGCCATGATCGGTCGTACTTCTTAGAGGGTTATCTAACCTATCGCTCGTTCTTACCTATAAGGTAATACCTTTAACCGCAGGCAACTTATCAGAAACAATTTGCGTCATACGTTCGAGCAGTCGTCAGAGTTTGCTTTTCTGGATCCTATATCTTTCAGGGTGTTTGAGTGATTGATTGGGTGTTCTATCGACGCTAATAGGATGATTTAACTGTTCTCAGATAGACGGTTTTATTAGTCATCACTTTTTAATTCGCTTTCAACCTAGTGAGGTATTTAAACCAGTGAGTACGCTGTTAGATCTTTCTCAAAATATGCTTGTCAAAGCCGCCCCCGATCAGGTTTGTTCTGACTTGAATGGGGAAATTGTGATTCTCAATCTCAAGTCAGGCACTTACTATGGTTTGAATGCAACAGGCGCATTCGTTTGGCACCAGATTCAGGAACCCAAAACCATTAAACAACTGCAAACTGCTCTTTTGGATGAGTACGAGGTCGAAGCAGCCGTTTGTCATCGCGATTTGGAGTCGCTAATTCAGGAATTACAAGCGCAGAATTTGATTGAAGTGAGCAATGCAACGACAATTCCGACAGCTAGCTAAGCTCAAACACTTGCGCCAACGAGACCTGAGCTTGTTAGCGATCGCGTTCTTCCTGCTCAACCTGATTCGATTGGGGCTATGGCTGATGCCGTTTCGCGTCCTATGCAGCTTATTGAGGCGCATCAGCCAGCTTGCCAAACCCTCAGGAACCGAGAATTGCAAAGCTGTTCAGCATCCCCAACATTCCCGCAGGGTGACCAAACTGGTGTGGGCTATCCAGGTGGCGGGGCGCTACAGTCCAGGCGGTGCCAAATGCCTGGCGCGGGCACTGGCCACCCAAGTTTTGATGGACTGGCATCACTACCGGTCAGAATTACGCATCGGCGTCGATAAAACATCTGCAGGAGAGTTCCGAGCCCATGCGTGGATTGAGTATCGCGGGCGGGTCATTGTGGGAAACCTCAAAGACCTGTCTCAGTTCACGCCGCTGTTGGCCCATCAAGGAAGTGAATTATGAGTGGTATTGCGGGCATCATTTCCCTCACTGACAAAGCTGTCAACCCCTCTGATATTGCGTCGATGCTGTCAACTTTGGCCCACCGAGGCCCCGATAACAGCCAGAGTTGGGTTCAGGGCAGTATTGGCATGGGGCATCGGATGCTGTGGACAACCCCAGAATCTTTGCTGGAGACCTTACCCTTGGTCCAGCCAGCCAGCCAGCAAGTGCTGACAGCCGATGCCCGGATTGATAATCGTGAAGCCCTGTTTGAGAAACTGGCGGTGGGCGATCGCCCCTTAGAAAAAATCTCTGACAGCGAATTCATCCTCGCCGCCTATCAAAAGTGGGGGACCGACTGTTCGCAGCATCTATTAGGAGCCTTCGCCTTTGCGATTTGGGACGGTGCTCAGCAGTCACTTTTTTGTGCCCGCGATCATCTCGGCGTCAAGCCCTTTTACTACGCGCATCAACCCCAGCAAGCTTTCCACTTCGCCTCTGAAATCAAGGCGCTGCTCGCTTTACCCCAAGTACCGAACGATCTAAATGAAGTCAGGCTAGGCGACTACCTCGCTTTGAGGATGAACGATCAACAGCTCACCACGTACCAGGCAGTTTTACGATTACCGGCGGCCCATAATCTCCTGATAACGCCGTCAGATCTGAAAATCTGGTCCTATTGGTCACTCGATCCAGAATACGAACTGACGCTGGACTCTGACGAAGCCTATGCGGAGCAATTTCGACAGCTCTTTACCGAAGCAGTGCGCTGTCGGCTGCGAAGCGCGTTTCCCCTCGGCTCGCACCTCAGTGGTGGGCTGGATTCTTCGGCCATTACCTGCATCGCGCGTGAGCTTTTACGAGACTCACAAGACACCTCCCTGCAGACCTTTTCCAACATTTTTGACCACGTGACGGACTGTGATGAACGCCCCTACATCCAGGCGGTATTGAAACAAGGCGGACTCACCCCTCACTACGTGCCTGCCGATCAATTTGGCCCGTTGCAAGATGCCGCCGCTATTTGGCAATACGAAGACGAGGCGTTGCTCGGCCCCAGCCACTCCTATCCTTGGCATCTGAATAAAGCCGCCCAGCAAACCGGTGTCCGCATTGTGCTGGATGGTTTAGACGGGGATACCACTATTTCGCATGGTTTTGCCCGACTCAATGAGCTGGCTCAGCAGGGCAAGTGGACCGTTTTTTGTGATGAAGCTGAGGGCCTAGCGGGGAACTTTGGCAGCTCCACCCGGTCGATATTCAAACAGTATGGCTACCCAGTTCTAAAGCAGTGGGGCACAACAGGACGCTGGCCTTCATTAATTCGAGCCATTCATATCCTGCATGCGCGCTGGGGCTTCTCGCGCCAGCGCCTGTGGGTGACTTGTGGTTGCAAACCGTGGGTCGCCCAGCTTAAGCGCCACCTGCGTGTTGACCCATCGCAGTGCGAATCTCCCCAAGTAAACTATCCTGCTTTGGTGAATCCCGCTTTTGCCGAGAGGATTGACCTAGCGCAGCGTCTACAGGACCATAACCCGCCAGTATGCGGGTTGCCTCCAGCCAGAGAAGACCATTGGCGCGCTCTGACCCACGGCATTTTGTCCTTTGTCTTGGAACAGTTGGATCGGTGTGCCGCCGCTTACTCGCTGGAAATGCGCCATCCCTTTATGGATAAGCGTTTGATTGAGTTCTGTCTAGCCTTGCCCGCTGAACAGAAACTGAGCCAGGGCTGGAGCCGGATGATTTTACGCCGGGGCTTGGCGGGTATCTTGCCTCAGGAAGTGCAGTGGCGGGGGGGGAAAGCCGACATGACAGCCAACTTTTTGCATGGTCTGCTGGTCCGCGATCGCCCCCAACTAGATGCCATTATGCAAAATCAGTTGGAACCTCTGAAGCCTTATATCAATCTAGAGAATGTAAGCGCAGCCTATCAACGAATGATTTCTGATCAGAAGTCGCAAAACAAAGACCATATGATTGTTTGGCGCACAGCGATTCTGGCTCTCTGGCTGCAACATCATCAATAATTTTCAGCACTTGGCAGGGCTTGTTCTAACAAAATTGCATGGGTCACCTGCAGTTACGGAACAAGGCTGTAAGTCCGAGTCAGGGCAGCGGTCTACCTGATTAATAGTCGTTCGCAAGACAGGAGACTCTTCCAATGAAGAAGCGTTATACCTCACCCCAAATGACCATCCACGGTAGCGTTGAGCAGCTGACCCAAGTCGTCGGCCAGCAAGCGACTCAAGACGTGCTGATTTTCAACGGTGAGACACTCGGTACTGATACACAGTCCCAAGGCTTTGACCTCGAGTCATAGGTTCCGACTGCGTTGAGAAACCATCCTCTGCAAACTGCCCGCTAGGTAGATTTGTAGTCGCCATAGGGTGTTGCTAAGGGCCCCTAACCCGTCTGCAGACTCATTGGGGGCAACACCCTATTTCTTCGCAATTGATTGTGTTCTGACTGTGCCGATATGACCGTTTATACCGCCTATAACCTCTGCATTCACTCAGAAATTCCGCTCCTGGAGACCATGGCAGCCTCCGGGTCTGCCGATGTCACGGTTCGGTTGGGCACACTCGGCGACGTACCCAAAGCTTCACTGGACTGGGGCCATCGATTCTTGGGTCACATGCCAGAGAGCGGTAAATTCCTCATTCAAGCGGGCAATGAAATCATCATTGAGCCGGAGCCGAATGCCACTGTGCCTACCCTGCGCTCAACCGTATTAGGTCCAGCCATGGCTGTGATTCTGCGACAGCGCGGACTGCTGGTGCTTCATGCCAGTGCCGTCGTGATTAATCAACAGGCGATCGCCTTTATGGGAGGCTCAGGCTGGGGCAAATCCACCCTCGCCAACGCCTTTCATCGCGAAGGCCATGCCCTGTTGACCGACGACGTATTGGCAATTGATGCCGGGGTAAATCCGCCCCTCGTTCATCCCGCCTTTCCTCAGTTACGCCTTTGGTCCGAGGCGGCTGTGGCGCTAGGCCACCAGCTATATGACCTCGCGCCCCTACCCAACAAACCCACCAAGCTCGCCTACGAAGTCGATCGCGACTTTCACCCCAATGCCACACCGCTCCATCGCATCTATGTGCTAGCCAAAGGCAACGAACACCGCATCGAAAAACTCAGCCCCCAAGCAGCGTTTGCCGAACTGGTTCGCCACACCCGCGAAGTCATAAGTCTGAAGTCTACCGAGTTTACAAGCAGCCATCTGCAGCAATGCACCCAACTGATTAATGCGATCGCGTTCTATCGCTTCACCCGCAAACCCTCCCTCGACGCCTTACCTGAATTAGTCGCCATGGTCAAAGCAAATCTGGCAATGAAGGAAGAGTAGAGGGTCGTGGGTGGGGTGGGTCGCGGCAAATCCATTTAACTAATCATCAATTACCAATTACCAGTTACCAACCAAGAACCAAAAACTAAAGCCCCATCACCCCATCACCTTACGGTGTACACACAGGTCTTCGTCTAACCCACACCGCCGCCAAAGAATCAAATTCTCTGGCTCCGTCGCTCAAGTCCCTTCAGGACTACATCCCCGATCAGTCAGACAGGCTCGTGCTAGCGGGTGCTGAGTACGGCAGTCCTCTTGTAGAGGACTTGAGCTAATGAGCGGTGGGTTTTGAACCCATCGCGGTATGAAGAGTCATATCCGGTTCGAGATGTGTGTACACGGTAGCTCCATCACCCCATCACCCCATCACCCCATTACCCCATCACCCTTCCACTCTCCACCCCCTACCCTCCACCCTCTACTCCTACTCTCCACCCCAACCGTGCCACTCCCCTTCCTCAAACCCCTCCGGGGTGCCAACACCCTCACATCGCACTTGCTCAAAACCTTCCGTTTGGTTTGGGCGGCTGCGGGCTATTGGACGCTGGGTTGGATGGTCCTTCTGGTTTTGCAGGGGCTGCTTCCCGTCGCGACTGTCAGCCTCACGCGCTGGCTAGTCGATAGTCTGGTATTGGTTGTGGGACAGGGCATTGACCCAGCCGCAATTCAGAAGCTGCTGCTGCCAACAGCCCTGATGGCTGGCATCTTACTAGCCACCCAATTGCTAAGCAGCCTGCGTGAACTCATCCGCACGATGCAGGCTGAACTGGTGCAAGATCACATCAGTCGCCTCGTCCACGATCAATCCATCGCCATTGATTTTGGCTGCTACGAGTCTTCGGAATACAACGACCAGCTCGATCGCGCCAGAGCCGGTGCCAGTGGTCGCTCTCTCGCCTTGCTCGAAAGTGGCGGTAGCTTGTTGCAGAACAGCATTACATTGGTGGCGATCGCAGCTCTACTCTTGAATTATGGGTTGTGGTTACCCTTTGTGCTGCTAGGCAGCACCCTCCCCACGTTCTATGTCGTTCTGCGGCTAAATCGACTGCAGTATCAGTGGTCACAGCGCACCACAACCGATCGCCGCCGTTTGCAGTACTTTGAACTGCTCTTAACCCACGCGACGGTCGCTGCTGAACTACGACTGTTTAACTTCGGCCCTTACTTCCGCGAATCTTACCAAGCGCTGCGAAGACGCCTGCGCCGAGAAAAATTCCAGCTGATTCGCGATCAGAGTCTGAGTCGCTTTTTTGCCGGACTGATTGCGCTGATGCTAGCAGGCATCGTTTTAGCTTGGATGGGGCGTCAGGTGTTGCTAGGCGCGATTACGCTGGGGGATTTGGCCTTGTTCTATCAGGCGTTCAATCGCGGGCAAGCCGGGGTCAAGTCGGCCTTAAACAATTTGGGTCAGATGTACAAAAACAGTCTGTTCATCAGCAATCTGTTCAAGTTTTTAGATATTCAGCCGCGGATTGGTGATCCGCCTCAGCCCTTGCCAGTTCCGACTCATCTGCGTCAGGGGATTCACTTTAAGCAGGTGACTTTTCGCTATCCCGGCAGTGGCGAACCCGTACTCCAAGACTTTGATCTCAAAATTCCAGCGGGCAAAATCATTGCCATCGTCGGCGACAACGGAGCGGGTAAGAGCACGCTCCTCAAGCTTTTATGCCGTTTTTACGATCCCGAAAAAGGCAAAGTTGAGCTCGACGGCATCGATATTCGTAACTTCCCGGTGCAGGATTTGCGACAGCTGATTACGGTCCTGTTTCAGTTTCCGATGACCTATCAGCTGCCCGCCGATGAAAACATTGCCCTTGGCGATCTCACTGCCATCGACGAGCCGAATCGCATCCAGGCAGCCGCCACCGGAGCAGGCATGCACGACAAACTCATGCGGCTGCCCCAACAGTACAGAACATTGCTGGGCAAATGGTTTCCTGGCGGCACTGACCTGAGCGGAGGGGAATGGCAGCGTATTGCCCTAGCGCGGGCCTTCTTTCGTCAAGCGCCCATCATTATTTTGGATGAGCCCACCAGCGCCATGGATCCTTGGGCCGAATCTGACTGGTTGGATCGGTTTCGTACGATGGCCGATGGCCGCACCGCCATCGTGATTACCCACCGATTTACCTTAGCCATGCGCGCCGATGCGATTCACGTCATGCGGGCCGGGCAGATTGTTGAATCCGGTACCCACGCTCAGCTCTTGCAGCACGACGGACTATATGCCGAATCGTGGCGATCGCAAATGCAGGCAACGCCGCCTCCTACAGAGCCAGCCGAGCCGCCTGCAGAATTCAGTCATCTCTCAACGTGACAATTACCGCTAAAAGTTCCACCCACCATCCGCCCCAACCCGTATCATGAAAACCCTCTCTGTTCCTGCGCCATCCTCCGCACCTGTACATGCAACAACACAGGCTGAAGTAGAGCTGGTCTTATGCTGTGCTCGAACTCAACTGGAAGCCGCAAAAGTTGAGCGAGTTAAATACCTGCTGACCTTGGAGTTGGACTGGAAGTTCATTATTGTTCTGGCCACCCAACATCGGGTTTTAGCACTGTTATTTCACAACTTGAAGCAAATCGCCCCTAGCAAAATACCGCCTCAAGTCCTTACTCACTTGCAAACCTTCTTTAGCGGGCATATCTTCCGTAATCTGAATCAAACCGCAGAGATTATTAGATTAATTGACCTACTTAGAAAACACAATATTACAGCTATTCCTTTTAAGGGACCAACGCTAGCTCTGAATATTTATGGCGACATCAAACTGCGGCAATTTGATGATTTAGACATTTTAGTCTCTCAGCCTAATTTTCTGAAAACTCGGCAGGTTTTGATGAAAGAAGGGAAGTATCAACGTCCAACGCCCTCTCCCTTTCTCACTCCTGAGCAAGAGATGGCCCATCTGTGCTCCGTTTATGAGTGTTCGCTGCTGCATTCCACACACAAAACACTGGTTGATTTACATCAAAACCTAACAGGTGGGACGTTCATCTTGTACCCCTTTGATGTTCAAGACCTGTTGAGGAATCTCGTCCCCGTTTCACAGACGGATGGACTGCTCACATTACATCCAGAAGATTTACTCCTTTACCTCTGCACCCATGGCACTAAGAGTCTCTGGCAAAGACTCGTATGGATTTGTGATGTCGCTGAACTCATCAACACTACGCCTGAACTGGATTGGGAGCACCTACTCCAAAAAGCGCAAAAGGCAAACCTTGAGCGCATGCTGCTGCTGGGAGTGCAGCTGGCTCATCAACTATTAGGGACTGAATTACCGGCCATTGTTGACAAGAGAATGGAGACTGATCCAGTGGTTCAAGCGCTTGCTCAACAGGTAGAACAGCGTATCCTCTCCGGTGAATGTGGCTTACAGCAAAAGTTCACTCTGAGCAAACTCTGGTTTCAGTGTCGGGCGATCGCGGATCCTAAAGAACAAATCCAATACTGCCTCAGGTGTTTTTATCGTCACGGCCTAGTTCCCATAAAACGCCTCCTCACCCCAACGAAAAAAGACTGGCTATTCGTGCAATTACCTAGACCACTCTATGGCCTTTACTATCTAATTCGACCCGTTCGATTACTCAGAAATACTACTAGAGATGCTTGGAAAAATGCCCACTCCTAAAGTGATTTCTCACAATGGATATATCGCCGTAGGTTGGTGTCGAGGTACGAGACCCAACACTCCAATTGATACAGCTAAAGGCAGAAAGCAGAATAAAATCCTGTCAGTGAAAGGTTCTTGTTTGCACAGGTGCCTGAACGCTAATGGCAGTAGCCATAACCTTTTTCAAAGAGATTACCTAAGTTCTAGAAACTGCTAGTTCTCCACTTCGTCTGGATCAATTCCTAGCTCTCTTAGACGAGCTGCCAAAGCCTCTGCTCTCGCTTCAGCCTGCGTTGCCCGCTCTTCAGCTTGTGCGGCTCTTTCTTCAGCATCTTGACGAGCAGTTGTCTCAGCTCTTAAAGCCTCAACTAATTCCGTAGGAGCCAGCAGCTTTGCCCCGGTATCTTGTCGATAAAACTCAATTAGTGAACCTTCGATTTGCAGGCGGAGTCCCAAAGCGGCGCTGAGGTTATTTGTGATGGGGACGTAGCGATCGCCCTCTAACTGGTATCCTTGCAACTGTTCTGGAATCCACTCACCCTTAGGGTCAAACAGCCAATATTCTGGCACCTCTAGCTGCTCGTACAGCGTCTTTTTATCCTCTTGATCCTGCTTTTGCGTTGCTTTGGAGGTCATCTCAAAAATGACAGAGGGCACCGACCCCTCTTCCCAGGTTTTGTAGTTATCGCGGGGACCAGGAGCCACATTCTCAATCACCATTACATCTGGCGCAACCCGCAGTTTAGGAAAGCCCTTGGCATAGTAAAAAAACTGGTCGGCAAGGACAATTGCCTGTTGACCCGCCAGATACTGATGTAGAGCTACAACTGCCTGGATGATGGCATCCACATGCACAGGAGTTTCAGCCAAAGGTTCTCCATCAGAACTGGGATAGACGATCGCTTTTTTCACCTGAGCGGGTTTTGGAATCGTTACCATGGCAATTAAGCAGGCTACAGTCGTCCTTATTCTATAGTTCTTTAGTTCTATCGATCGCATTCTTTTACCGTCATATCCCCGATCATAGTGCGTGGGCATCTTACTCGGATGTCCTTCAGGCGGTTCTTAGCACAAGTGCAAACAGCTCAAGGAGCCGCTTTCTTTGCTGCTGGTAATATTCAACGAGCGACTCGATGACCTTAATGTCGATCTTGCGAGGAAATTGTCTCAATGCTTAAGTTCCAACTTGTTTTACCCCTTACGTTCCTTCTAAGTTTTATTAGCAATATCTCAGTAGAAGCTTCGAGTACAAAAACAGATGTCTCGCTGCTTGGGCAAACTAATCTTCAGTCTTCCGGTAGCTCAGAAACTTTTGATGATCGACTAGATGCGCTAATTGCCCAAACTGAATCTACAGAGGCTGAGCTATATTTCACACAGGGTCTTGATTACCTGAATACAGGCAACTTTCAAGCAGCGAGCGATGAATTCAGTCAAGCAATTGAATTAGATCCGGATTTTGTTGATGCTTACAATAGAAGAGGCGTTGCGCGATCAATATTAGGCGATCATCAAGGTGCAATTGAAGACCAAACGCGTGCAATCAATTTAGCTCCAGACTTTGCGGCAGCCTATATAAGCCGAGGCATTGGTCGTTCCATTCTAGAGGATCATCAAGGCGCAATTGAAGACTATACCGAAGCTATTCGGCTTAATCCCAATATTCCTGAAGCCTACAACAGTCGGGCTATTGATCGCGGCCAGTTAGGTGACTATGAAGGAGCACTCGAAGACTTTAGCCGCGCAGTTGAGCTAGCTCCTAGCTATGCTCAGGTTTACTACAACAGGGCAACTCTCTATTTGCAACTCGGTGATTCAACAAGCGCAACCGCAGATTTACAAACCGCTGCAGAACTTGCTAGCGCTCAAAACGACGAAAGGCTTTATCAACAAGCAGTCGATCTTTTAGACAGAATTCCTTCAATTTCACCGGACTCACTTCAAACCGATCCTTCGGTAAGCCCAACTATTCGGCAAGGTGAAACAGATGAGTAAGCGCTTGTGAGCTTGTTCAGAGATGCAGCGATCGCCACAGAAATGCTGCTGCCGCCGTGTCACAGTGAAGCCACTTTTGACGCCCTCAAAGGAAGGAACCATGAGTGGACTTGGTGGATTGAACAAAACGCCCAATGGGGTGGTGCTCGGCATGGTGCAGTTACAGCTGCCTACGGTCGTGACGCCCGATGACCTGGCAGCCCAAACGCAGCGCATCGTAGCAATGGTAGGGAAAGCCCGCCGTAATATGCCCACAATGGATTTGGTCGTCTTCCCCGAATACTCGCTGCACGGGCTATCGATGGACACCAACCCCGACATTATGTGTCGCTTGGATGGGCCAGAAGTCGCTGCCTTCCGCCAAGCCTGCATCGACAACCAAATCTGGGGCTGCTTCTCCATCATGGAATACAACCCCAAGGGCAATCCTTACAACAGCGGCCTGATTATCGACAACACCGGCGAGCTGAAGCTCTACTATCGCAAGCTCCACCCTTGGGTGCCGGTAGAACCGTGGGAACCGGGCAACATCGGTATCCCCGTCTGTGAAGGTCCCAACGGTAGCACGATCGCGCTCATCATTTGCCACGACGGCATGTTTCCCGAAATGGCGCGCGAGTGTGCCTACAAAGGCGCGGAAATCATGATTCGCACTGCCGGCTACACCGCCCCTATCCGTCACTCCTGGCGCATCACCAATCAGGCCAACGCTTTCTGCAACCTGATGGCAACTGCTTCCGTGTGCATGTGCGGCAGTGACGGCAGCTTCGATTCCATGGGTGAAGGTATGATCGTCAACTTCGACGGCGAACCCCTCGCGATGGGCAGCCACCGTCCCGACGAAATTATTACTGCTGAAGTCCGCCCCGACCTCGTCCGCGAAGCCCGCAAATACTGGAGCGTCGAGAACAATCCTTACCAGTTCGGCCACCGGGGCTACGTCGCCGTCAAAGGAGGTGCCCAAGACTGTCCCTACACCTATATGAAGGACATGGTCGCCGGTCATTACCGGCTCCCCTGGGAAGACGACGTCGTCTACACCGATGGTACTAGCTGCGGCTTCCCTGCACCAACACGAGAGTATCAAGGAGAGGAGATGCCGTCCGATCCGGCGACGGTTTAGGATTCATCCGGAGCTCACCTATGTTGTTCTACAGATGCGGTAGCTGTGTACTTCCCAGGTTCATTTTCAAAGGGTTCTATGGTCAGCGTACCTTGCCATAACTGACCAGTTTCGTCTTCAAGAATCCAACCCCTTTGGATAATATCGTCAGTCGTATGGTCGGGTTGTTCCCCCTCAACGGGTCTCCAGCCTGCCTCTTCCCACTGTACTGCGTAGTGCTGAGCGATCGCTTCAGGATTCAGAGCCGATTCAACAACAGCCTCAGATATCTCCGCAGAGTTACCTTCCCGAGCGTTACTGGTCACCCTAACCGTTCCTTCGCTTGGGGGCATTAGCGACGGCATGGGAATACCCGATTCAACGATATCTGAGTCTGTACTGTTGAGGCTGCAATTCAAGTCAGTGTCAGGAGACAGCAACAGTAACAGCATTGTTGTGTTGTCCTGCTGCAAAGTTGTTGCCATACTTAGCCATGTTGCATCTTGGCTTCGACAAAAAAGTTTAGGTGCAGTCCATGTAGCCTGTTGACTTGAGACGAAACCACTGGGGTTTTCTGCTTCAATTTCTATCGATAACCACCCCGAGACTACTAACTGCTCTTCATACTGCTCTATCGAAGCATCGGAGAACTGTGGCATGTCCAACACTATCTGATGGGCTGCGACTTCTGTTTCGCTATTGCCATGAAGTACAAAGCTTGCCAATATGTCTGCATCATCAGGTAACGGAAGTTCTACAGCGAGATCATCCGGTAATTGACCGATAAATAGCCGCTGTATGTTGGTCCTCCCGACTCCATCGACTTCCAGCAGTGACTTTAGTAACCGTAGAACAGAATTAGCCGGGATGGCGTCGTCAGTAATGACCTGACTTTGACTCAATACAGCTTGGGGTCTTTGCAAGAGCAATGCTGCTGTGACTAACAGGGGCAAAAAAGTTCTTAGACGTATCATAATACCGTCCAATACTATGCTGTATTTTTCACAAAGATTCTACAATCGCCCCCACGTTGTATTTTGCTGCGGTGTATCTTCTGGGAGCATTTTCTGAGGGTTCCACAGTTAATGTACCTTGCCAAGACATTCCATTTTCGTCTTCTAAAATCCATAAGCTTTCAATCTTATTGTTCGAGTCATTGCTGCTAACAAGTTGCCAGCCAGCTTCTTCCCATTCATTGCCATAATGTTGAGCAATTACTGCAGCGCTTAGCTCAGACTCAATGGTGGCCGCAGTAGCTCCTTGGCTATGATTTTCACTTCCAGTAAGAGTAGTACCTCCGACTTTGACACTGGCTTCAGGCGGTGGATTCAGAAGAGGCATTGGAATGTTTTCAAAGGGTTGCCCTTCCGGAGGTAGAGGGCGGGACTCACATGTACCATCGCCCCAAGAGAATCCGTCATTTACTTCAGAAACCGGTAGCAAACTAACCGCTAGACCTGATACCCGATTTCCTTGGGGTGTAATTGAAACTTTGAGAGCTTGCTGCTCTACATTTTGACAAAAAAGGATGATGTCATACGGTAAAACAGCATTTGCGACAAATCCACCATTTCCGGCGTGGGGTTGGGGTGACGGTAACCACCCAGATGCTTCCAATTGTTCCTGATAGAGGTCTGCCAAAGCCTCAGGGGATTGCGGTACATCCAGCACAATATGGTAAAGAGAGTTTGTATCAAATCCTCCAACGTAAAATTCGGTGCTCACCAGCACCGTGGCATTCTCAGGTAAAGGAATTTGTACCGGAAGATTCTCGGGTAATTGATTGCCCCTCAGTTGTTGCACATCGGAAACATTAAACAACTCTAGCAATCGCAAAACGGTATCGGCTGGAACCGGTTCGTCAGGAATAACTTGACTTTGACTCCAAGCAGTTTGGGCGCTTTGAAGAAATGCTGCTGTTGCGATGACACCCGACAGGAAAATGGTTCGCATGGCCAATCCCTTGTAGTTCCGATTCTTAGCATACTGCTAGTACTTATAATGAGTATTCCGGTTTCACCCTCCTATTAATCCACTCCCCCCAAAGGCACCTCAGCTTGAAATGCTTGAAACGCTGCTAGGGCCTCTTGAGTTGATGGCTGTCCCTGCTGCAGCAAAAACACACCCGATCGCGCGGCAACCAGGCCATAGCGGGTGCCGTTTAGCTGTGATTGGACAAAGCGCGTCCATTCGGCGAGGCGATCGCGGGAGTCAGAAAAAGCGGGTTGGTACTGCTGCAGTTGCCAGAGGTCGAGCAGAATATAGTCCACGAAGACAGCCTCGCGATCGTCGTTTTGGAACTCGTGTCTGGGAAAGCGGAGGATGGCGCGGCGATTCGACACGTGCGGGAGCAGATTGTCAGTCGCGGCGAGGCTGGCGGTGGCAGGGATTTGGGCCATGAGAGTTCTGACCTCGTTGGCATGGTGCCACTGTTTAGGCAGGGAGAGATATACCCAAGGGTCAATCGAATCGGGGAGGATAAAGGACCAGGTCCGGGAGGGGTTGAGCGTAAAGGTAAAGAGCAGGCTGAGACAGAGGCAAGCGGCCCAAATGCGTCGGGTTCGCGGCGAGAGCTTGGGGGGCCGCTTCGTCCACCACAGAATCGTGCCGTAGAAAATGCCGGGTACCACCATCAGCGTATAGCGCAACTGCATGGAGAGGGCGATGTGAGTGTCTTGCCGCAAAAACAGCGCCGTCAGGGGCGCCAAGCCGCTGAGCCAAGCCGCTGGGGAAATAGCGGGAACAAACATCAGGGGCAGCCAGTGCCCTGAGAGAAAGCGTAGCGTAGCGGACACCGGGGTGAGCCAGTCGATGAGGACTCGGTCAGGCCGCTGGAAGAATCCGAGGACGAGCGTCAGAGTGGAGGCGTTTTCCGGGTTGACATAGGGAGCATAGGAGGTAGACAAAAAGTTGGTGCCAATCTCGTTGGAAAATAATGGCATCAGAACCGTGGTGGTGACCAATAGATGACTAACGCTGACGACACAGAGCCCCAGGCCAAACCCCGGATGGCGGCGACTGACTAAAAAATAGGTGCCGAGGCTGAAGAGAATGATGCCGGTGTCTTCACGGCAGAGGAGTACCAGGGTGGCAGCAGCGATCGCCCACCCCCACTGTTGCCGCTCGATCGCCAGTAGCATCAGAAAGACAAGCAGCGGTATCTGCGAAAAATCGTGAAAGTTGGCCAGGTTAGGGGCGATCACAGCCGTGGCACAGTAATAGCTCAGCGTAATCCAGGTTGCAATTTGGAGGGATACACGCTGTCGAGCCAGCAGATACAGGGCAACACCTCCTGCCGTGACCAGCGTTACTTGCAGGCCCAGCAGCGTCGCCGAAAACGGCAGCAGCTTGTAAAGGGGCAACCAAAGGAAGTGAATTGGGGTGAAGTGCTGGCCCAAACGCCGATAGGTCACGTCGGGCAGTTGGTTCTCACGCTCAACCGCTGCCGATTCCCCTGAAGAGAGCGTACTCTCGAACCATTGACCATGGGCACCATTCCAAAAGACTTGATTGAAAATTCCCTGGTCATGGGTCGAAAATGACGGATACATCGCAAAATGGCGATTCAGGATACTGAACATCATCAGTATCCAAAACAGGCTCGCTGCCACGATGATGACGCGGTGAGCCGATAGGGAACGTAACCGCAGCGGCATGATTTTGAAAACGCCTCCTCAAACTAGCGATCGCAGGCTCATCCTACTGCTGTTCGTGGCCGCCTTGTTGCTATTTTGCATCGACTTAGGCGGCGTGCCGCTGCGCGACTGGGATGAAGGCACCGTGGCTCAGGTTGCTCGCGAAATCAGTCGCGGGGAGACCTGGGCAGCTTGGCTGCATCCTCAGCTTTGGGGACAGCCTTACTTAAACAAGCCGCCCCTGATGCACGGACTGATCGCCGTAGCCTACCGCCTTTGGGGAGAGCAGACCTGGGTCGCCCGATTGCCCGGAGCCTTGCTCACAGCGGTCTCGGTCCCGCTACTTTTTCTGCTAGGGCGAGAAATTTTTCCCACCCGTTTACCGGCTCTGTTGGGAGCCAGTGTGTATCTGACATTGCTGCCGGTCGTACGTCATGGGCGGCTGGCGATGCTGGATGGCGCAATTGTCTGCTTTTTCCTGGCCACTCTCTGGATGCTGGTGCAGGTCATTGCGAGTCCCATTTCCTCAACGCGGCGTAGCCCCTATTGGTATTACGGGGTGGGCATTGGGTTTGCGCTCATGGGTTTAACCAAGGGCATCCTAGCGGTTTTGCTGATGGCGATCGCCCTCCTGTTTCTAGCCTGGGCCGATCCTAAACAGCTGCGATCGCCCCACCTCTGGCTGGGCCTTTGCCTGGGTAGCCTACCTGTGATTGGCTGGTATTTGCTGCAGTGGCAGTACTACGGTCAGCAGTTTGTCGATACAGCAGTCATGACCCAAAGCCTGGATCGCATTTGGAGCACCGTCGAACGTCATGCGGGAGCACCCTGGTACTACCTGCTGGAGCTGCTGAAGTACAGCTGGCCCTGGCTGATTTTCTGGCCTACAGGGGCTTGGCTGACCTGGCGATCGCGCCACCAACCCTGGAGCAAACTCCTACTGGTCTGGACAGGAGCCTATCTGCTGACCATCTCCGTCATGGGCACCAAACTACCCTGGTACGTTTTTCCGCTGTATCCCGCGATCGCTCTCACCTGTGGGGTAGCCCTAGCTGCCGCCTGGAATAAGCATCAACACTGGCACCGTCGCGGCTTATCCATCCAGCACTTGCCCAAGGCTTGGGGCATTCTGCTCACTGTGTTCAGTGTTGCCGGGGCTGCAGGCGTTGTGTATGCCAGTCCTTGGGGAGGTGAACCGTCTTGGGCTCTGGCATTGACGTTTCTAAGCGTGATGATGGCAGCCGGACTCGCCGCCCTGTTCGTATTCCGCCAGCAGGTCGCGTTTGTCCCGATGCTGCTAGTGGGGTTCTATGTTGCCCTGTTGTGCTTGATGGTCTCGGATCACTGGGTATGGGAACTGGGAGAAGATTTTCCGGTATTGCCCGTAGCTGCTTTGGTGCAGCAACAGACGCCCCCCGGTCAGGTCGTCTACACATCCCACACCTACGAGCGCCCGTCACTGAATTTTTACAGCGATCGCCGCATCATTCCCCTCCCTGCCGCAGAGCTACAGGCACAGTGGCAAACCGCCCAGCCCATTTATCTGCTGGTGCAAGACATCGCTCCTTATCAGAGGAATCCAGAAACCCTCACGGATTTAGGAACTGCTGACGGATGGTATTTGCTGTTCAATCAGCGATCGGAATGATTGCGACGGCGGGATGGGTTTCGATTGAAAGAATCGGGATTTGCCGTTGAGCGATCGCCTGAACCCACCCTATTACCCCATCACCCTATGGTGTATACCCATCGCGAACCGAAGATGACGCTTCCTACCGCGATGGGTTCAAAACCCACCGCTCATTAGCGCAAGTCCTCTACAAGAGGACTGCTGTACTCAGACCCGATAACACGAGCCTGTCTGACTGATCCGGGATGCAGTCCTGAAGGGACTTGAACGACGGAGCCAGAGAATTTGATTCTTTGGCGGAAGTGTGGGTCAGATGAAGACTTGTGTGTACACCGCAGCCCCATCACCCTTCCACCCTCCTACCCTTCCACCCTTCTCCCCCCACTCCCACACCGATAATGCCGGTCGATCCGCATCAGCGTATGCAGCAAAACATTCGCCCCCTGAGCACAGGCTTCCACCGACGTGTATTCCTGTTCTGAATGACTAATGCCCCCTTCACTGGGCACAAAAATCATGCCCATATCGGTGATTCGAGACATTTCCTGGGCATCGTGGCTGGCGCGGCTGGGCAGATGGTAATAGCTCAGCTGAAGATCCTCGCAGGCATGGGCGATCGCGGATTGAATGTGAGAATTGGCCGGTGCGGGTTCGTTGTTCAATCGCTGTTCGGCATGAATCTGGGTTTGGGTTTGGGCCGCAATGAGGTGAAGTTCAGATTGAATTTCCGTAATGAGCGTGTCGAGGCGATCGCTGCTGAGATCCCGAATATCCAGGCTCATTTCAACCCGACCGGGAATGCTGTTGGGGACATTGGGATGCAGCACCATCTTGCCTACCGTGGCCACTTGATCACCGGACTGATTACCAATGCGGTTAATCGCTAGCACGACCTGCGAGGCGGCTACTAGGGCATCTTTGCGCATCGGCATCGGAGTCGTACCGGCGTGGCTGGACTGTCCCTCAATCGTGATCCAATAGCGCCGCTGCCCCACAATGCCGGTCACAACCCCAATTTGTTTGCCGACAGATTCCAGCACGGGGCCTTGCTCCACGTGCAGCTCAACAAAGGCGGTGATGCTGCCGAGGGGACGCTGAACTTGGGCGATCGCATCCCAGTCACCTTCAACGCGCTCCAGGCAGGCGTCGACCGGATCGCCTTCGCGTCCCCGATACAGTTCGGGATCCGGCAGCAGTTGCCCCGCCAATGCTTTGCAGCCCAACATACTGCGTTCTTCGTCGGCAAAGACAATCACCTCTAGAGGATGATCCAAGCGGCGACGGCGTTCGGTCAAAACACGAACCACTTCAATGCCCGCGAGGACGCCGTAGGTGCCGTCGTAGTGTCCAGCGTTGGGGACCGTATCAATGTGGGAACCGGTTACCAAGGGCGGGGCCTCGTCGAATATGCCAGCATAGCGACCGATGATATTGCCCGCAGCGTCGATGGTGACAGTCATCCCGGCTTCTTGCATCCACGTCTGCACTAGCTTGCGAGCGCGGCAGTCTTCAGGACTAAAGGCGAGTCGCTGCACACCGCCATTGGGAAGCTGTCCCACCTGAGCTAGCCGCTGGATGGAAGTCATCAGTCGATCAGGATCGATGGCAAGGGTAGAAGCAAGGCGTTGAGTCATCGGTCCTTCCTTGGGCACTGGGATACCCGACTATTGAGTTTGGTTGTACCTAGCAGCGTAACTTGTATGCAGTATCTGCACCGTAGCGATGTCTACAACGCATTTGACGACCTTCTTAATAGATATCGCGCATTAACTCCTTATTGCTTCGCCCATACCTGACTTTTTCCATGACTGGGAAAAGTCAAGCGTGCCCATCCTGACCAAAAGCCTTGATAACGAAGATAGGCACGGGTATTTACCCTTTGCCCATCTTACAGAGCCGACAACGTTGCATCGTGAATAGCACCGTTGCTGACAACCACCCCCCGGTTGTCCATCATCTTGGCAGCGGCGTAGAAATCCAGGGGTTTACCGTGCATATCAGTCACGCGGCCACCCGCTTCTTCTACCACGATCGCACCCGCTGCGTGATCCCAGATTTTTTCACGATAGTCAGGATACTTAGGGGAGGGCAAGCGCAGATACAGGGCCGCTTCACCAGCCGCAACTGCGCCATACTTGGCCTGGCTATCCATCCGTACCGAGGGCTGGCTAATGCCAGCCGCCTTAGCAACCGCCTGCTGCTGCTCTTGGTTACCATGGCTAGCTTCCACGCTTTCGACAAAGCGGAGTCGGTCAGCATCGCCAGGCTGCACCACCTTCACTGGCTTCGCCTCACCGCCTGCTAATGGCTGCATCTTGGTGCCTTCACCGCGGACAGCGGTGAACAGCAGTCCGGGTTCGCCTCCCCCAAAGGACAAGGCTGGGCAGCCCAGAATGCCCACTTTAAGATCGCCATCTTCAATCAGGGCGAGGGCGATCGCGTACTGGTCACCTCGCAAAAAGCCTTTAGTGCCATCGATGGGATCCAGGGTCCAGAAGCGCTTGGCTGGGGCTCCGTTGCCGTGGTCAATCCAGTCTGTTACCTGCTCCGGCTGAGCATCGGTAATGACGGCTTTAATGAAGCCCGTTACCTGCTTAAGGCGATCGGTCATATCAGGCGTCCGTAGATCCGTTGCATCTTCTTCCCCCACAACCGGATCCGCTGGAAATGCCTCGGCTAACGCTCGACAGATAATTGCTTGAGAGCCATAGTCGGCAACAGTGACCGGGCTTTTATCGGATTTTTCCATAGCTTCGGGGACCATATCGCGGCGTACTGCCTCACAGACCTTGGCCGCCATCATTACTGCTTCCGTTGCGACGGCAAGCTCCTGCTCATAAGCCATGGGGATACCTCTTACTGCATAATCAAAATCAGTTTAGTCTACCCTCGTGGCTTCCTAATGCTACAGTTTTTTCCGTGTTTTTACCTTCAGCCTTTTCCCTGACGCGGCTTTGATAGCTGGTGAATCCACTGCCGTGTCCCCAGAGACTGACAAGACATAGATGCTACACGCGCTGCTGCAGTCAACGCCTCTAGAAAGTCAATTCCGTGGGCGTAGCTATGACAAAAGGCTCCGTGAAAGATGTCACCGGCTCCTAACGTATCCACAGGCTCAATTGCAGGTACCGTGAGTTCGCCTACGTGAGACCCGGTTTGATACAAAATAGGACGGGCTCCTCGGGTCACAGCAACGTGGGGAATGGCCAGAGTCTGCAGGTAGGCGATCGCACCGTGCTCGGTCTCAAATCCCGGTGGGCGAAAGGCCGCTGAGGCGATGACAGCTGTGGCGCGAGGTAGCACGTCCTCAAATCCTGACTTCCAGCTGCCGGCATCCATCACTACGGGAATATCAGCTCGCTGGGCCTGCTGCGCTAGGGCCTTGCCCAGCGCCATCTGATGCCCGTCGATCAAAATACAGTCAGCTTGATCGAGCCAATCAGCTGAGGGCAACACCTTAGGCATGGGGCGATCCGCTGCGTTGCGGGAGATAACTGCGCGATCGCCGGTCGTCGTATTCACCACAATGGACGAGAACGGGGGCGGTATCGTCACCTCTGGCATCAAGTCCATTAGCTCAACCTGTTGCTGAGCCAAATCATCGCGCACAGCCGCACTTAACGGGTGACAGCCCAACGCTCCGATCAAAATGGCGCGATTGCCCAACGCCCTGAAGGCCACTGCCGCGTTGGTCGCTGGTCCCCCTGCTGCCAGCAGCATCGTTTCTGCCACTTGTTTTTCGTTGGGCTCTAGCGCTTTGGTCGTTTGATAAATACAGTCCAGGGTTATTAAGCCAACGAAGACACCCGTTTTCAAAATTATGCTCCACCTGTCAGCACCTCAGTCTATTCTGGAGCACAGGACTCAGGACAGAGGCACTGTGGCAGATACCGAAATTAGTGGCAAGCTCTACGTAGTCGGCACTCCCCTCGGCAATCTGGGTGATATGACCTTACGAGCCATCGAAACCCTCAGACAGGTTGATCTCATTGCTGCCGAAGACACCCGCCACACGGGCAAGCTGTTGCACCATTTCCAAATTGGGACCCCCCAA
The DNA here is from genome assembly GCA_050330865.1 of Leptolyngbyaceae cyanobacterium. GTDB lineage: Bacteria > Cyanobacteriota > Cyanobacteriia > Phormidesmidales > Phormidesmidaceae > SIO1E4. The sequence goes on along the minus strand of JBHJHM010000144.1, from coordinate 5,454 downwards.
ACTAGCTACCATGCTCACAACTGGCGCAAGCGCATTCCCGAACTCATGGCTCATCTCCAAACTGGCAAAGACATTGCTCTCGTCAGCGATGCTGGGATGCCTGGCATCTCTGATCCTGGATTTGAATTAGTCGAAGCCTGTGCTGAGGCAAATATTGCTGTTGTCCCCGTTCCAGGAGCTACTGCCGCTGTTACCGCTCTATGTATTTCAGGACTCGCTCCACAGCCATTCGTGTTCGAAGGCTTTTTGCCGCTCAAAGGTCGCGATCGCCGCGATCGCCTCACCCAGCTTGCTACCGAACCCCGCACCCTTATCCTCTATGAAGCGCCGCATCGCCTGTTGACCACCCTGCAAGACTTACAAACTGCCATGAGTGCTGATCGCCGCATCGCGATCGCCCGTGAACTCACCAAACAGTACGAAGAAATTTGGCGAGGCAGCTTACAGGAAGCGATCGTCCACTTCACCACACGCCCCCCGCGCGGTGAATTTACCCTCGTCATTGCCGGTAAGCCCCCCGAACCCCTGAGCCCTCCTTCTGAAGCAGACCTGAAACAGCGCCTCCAAGAACTGCTACAGGCTGGACGCTCACGCTCCCAAGCCAGCCGCCAGTTAGCCCAAGAAACGCCGTACTCCAAGCGCGATATTTATCAGATTGCCGTGGAGTTGCCAGATGAAGAAGAGTAGCAGCGTGGAAGGGCTTCGGCGTGAGCTCAGCCGAACGGTGGAGGGGTAGCAGGGTGGATGAGTGGGGGAGAAGAATTTTGAATTTTGAATTGAACCCTATTCCCTATTCCCTATTCCCGTTCGGCTGAGCGCTCACGACGAAGCCTATTCCCTATTCCCCCACTCTTTCTCTCCGCCTTTATCTGCTCAATCGGAATATCAATCAAAAACTGTGTACCGTGACCAGGGGGAGAAATACAGGTCAGATTTCCTCGATGACGCTCCACAATAATTTGATAGCTGATGGACATGCCGAGACCGGTCCCTTTACCCACTGGTTTTGTCGTAAAAAACGGATCAAGCATGCGACGTTTGACTGCCTGAGAGATACCTGTACCGTTATCGCTAATGTAGATCTGAATACGATCGCCGGCGATAACTTGAGTGCGCAAACTAATCTTGGGAACGAACGTTCCAATATAGTCATGTGCCCTGCCCTGCTCCCGATCCCATTTCTCATCGAGGGCATCAATGGCATTGGTCAGTAGGTTCATAAATACCTGATTAAGCTGACCGGGATAGCACTCCACCTTCGGTAAGTCGGTATAAGCGCGAATGATTTGAATTGCCGGTCTTTTTCTTTGTTCTTTCAACCGATTCCCAAGGATTGTAAGGGTGCTTTCTAGCCCCTGATGAATATCAACCCACTTGAGGGTAGCGCCGCCTAGGTGTGAGAAGTCGCGTAGCGATCGCACAATTTCAGTAATGCGTTCAGCTCCACCCCGCATGGATTCTAGGATCTTGGGCAAATCGGCAAGCAGGTAATCGAGATCAATGGCCTTAATTTTGCGTCGAATGACACTAGAGGTTTCAGTGATGGCCTCAGCACGGTAGCAGTTCAGCAAATCCAGAAAGTCACGAAAATAGTCTTCCACATAGCTCAGGTTGCCGTAGATGAAGTTAATTGGGTTGTTGATTTCGTGGGCTACCCCTGCAACCATCTGCCCTAAACTCGACATTTTTTCGCTGTGGATGAGCTGCAATTGCGTCTGCTGCAGTTCCTTTAAAGTCTTTTCGAGCTGACGGGCTTCCAAATCTTTGGCCTCAGCTGTTTGAATCGCCTCTTCTGCCTGTTTGCGTAAGGTGATATCGCGAACGATGAGCGTGTAGCAATCTTCGCGACGGGTCTTGAGCGAGGCTACCGTAATTTCGACCGGAAAAGTTCCGCCACTCCGCCGGCAGCCGATTAATTCATAGGGGCTGCCATCTTCACTTGCTTTCTGCAGCAGACTTCTAAGACCTTGGGATGGCGACTGATGGGGAAGTTTGTGAAAGTGACCGTTGAGACTCAAGTCTGGCTCAGCTTCAGAGAGTTGCAGCAGAATCGCTAGCGGCTGCCCTTTTACGTGTGCTTCCGATAGTCCGAAAATTTTGCGGACAGCGGGATTGGTAGTGCGAATCAAAAGTTCGTGTTGCGAAACAGTCAAAATGGCTTCGATCGCCGTCGCGACAATAGCATCCGTGCGCGCTAATGCTTGTTCGAGGCTACCAATCACCCGGTTGTAGCGAGCTGCAATTTGCCCCACTGGCGTAAACAGCTCGACGGGAGCCCGTAATCTTAAATCGCCGGTACGTTCTTGCCGGCGCATGATGGTAAAGAGATCAACGAGGTCACTGACGGCTCCGTGTTCGGCCACATTAAGGCCAATGTGTTCGTCGCGGCGGCGTACACGTAGCGGCCAATATCGATTTACACTTTCAAAGGCCAAAAGCGTCAGCCCAAAGGCCCAGCCTCCGGCGACCAGAATGCCCAAAATTTGCACACCGAGTTGAGAGACGCGACTCAGTCCTGTGTCGATTAAGGCGAGATCGCCAAATAAAGCCACGGCCAGTGTCCCCCAGATGCCGGCAGCCAGATGTACGGGAATAGCGCCAACCACATCGTCAATGTGATAGCGCTCCAGCCAGTATTGAGCCGTTAACATACACAGACTGCCGATCGCTCCAATTGCGATCGCAGCGCCTGACGTTACGACGTGACAGTTGGCGGTAATCGCTACCAGACCAGCCAGCGAGCCATTCATAACGGCATCCGGCTGCAGTTGTTTTTGTCGCAGAATGCTGATCACGATTGGGGTAACCAACCCGGCTGATCCTGCGAGAACCGTATTAGCAATAATTCCTGGCACCTGGCCAGTTAGCGCCAAGACGCTGCCACCGTTGAAGCCAAACCACCCCAGCCAAAGCAATAATGTTCCAAGTAAGGCCAATGGCAAGTCATAGCCGACGAGAAGGGGCCAGCGGCGCTTGCGAGAAAAGCGGCCAATGCGAGGACCCACTACGATGACGGCTGCTAAAGATACCCAGCCCCCAACACTATGAACGACGGTAGAACCGGCAAAATCGACGAATCCTAGTTGTCCTAGCCACCCCCAATGTTCACCTGCTTCCAGGCCGCTCCAAGCCCAATGGCCAAAGACGGGATAAATGATGCCGGAGATAAAAAGGGCGATCGCCAGATACGCCCTGAAGCGCATCCGTTCAGCCACAGCCCCCGACACGATTGTCACGGCTGTACTGCAAAACATCGCCTGAAATAGGAAAAAGACCGTTGTCCAAACGTCTCCTTGTCCCACTTCAGGGGCCAGATCACTGATGCCAATCCAGCCGCTGTAGCTATGGCCGAACATGAGCCCATAGCCAAATAGCCAAAAGCACAGCACCGATAATCCAACGTCTGAAATGTTTTTAATTACGACATTGATAATGTTTTTGCTGCGGGTTGATCCGGCTTCAAGACATAGAAAGCCAGCTTGCATTAGAAAGACTAAACTGGCGCTCAAAATGACCCAGAGCAGATCGATCAAAGACGGATCCATGCTGTTAGAAACGACGAGATTCTTAGTGTATTGAAACGGATACAGATAAATCGCAAACAGCCCATCGATCGCAAAAGCTGACAATAAGCCAATCTGATAAGCAAAAGCTGGCAAATTTTCCTGTTTTGCAAAGCCTCAACCAGCGTGTTCTCAGGACCTTGTTTTTATGGTGCGGGAATCAACGCAATCAGGCAGACGCTTCTTACGCCTCTGTTCTCCCGGTTTAAAGAAGGATGATGCAGTCGCTCGTACCCCTATTCTTAAAGGAAAACAATTGCAGCGTGCGTTCTAACCGTAGAGCTAAATTAGGAACTTACCTAGGTCAAAAACGACAACTTTGGTACGGTAGATGTGACCTCTAACACTAGAGTATGTGATCCTTGTCAGGTGTTCAATCTGGACACTCTACAAACTTTTGGGCGTGGTTACGGAAGGATCAGACGTTTTTCTGGAGTGGGCCTGCTAAGGTAAGGGCACTCAGTTTTCTTTATACCGTCTCTCAAGATGGCTAGCGTCACCTTTCAGTACGTCACCAAACGGTTCGAGGACTTCGTTGCTGTCAACGACCTCAGCATTGAGGTTCAAGATCAGGAATTCCTGGTATTTGTAGGGCCGTCAGGCTGTGGTAAGACTACATCGCTGCGAATGCTAGCGGGATTAGAGTCGGTAACCGAAGGGCACATTCACATTGGCGATCGCCGTGTCAACGATATTCCTCCTAAGGACCGTGACATCGCCATGGTGTTTCAGTCCTATGCGCTGTATCCCCACATGACAGTGTTTGAAAACATGGCCTTCAGCCTACAGCTCCAGGGACAGAACCGGACTGAGATTCAACAGCGGGTGAACCGAGCTGCCCAGCAGATGGGAATTGAGACATTGTTAGGACGCAAGCCCCGCGAATTATCTGGAGGGCAGCGACAGCGAGTCGCGGTATGTCGGGCATTGGTACGAAATCCGGCGGTATTTTTGATGGATGAACCGCTATCAAACCTGGATGCTAAGCTCCGGGTGCAGGCCCGTACCGAAATCAGCAAGCTTCACCAGGAACTGGGAACCACCTTTATCTACGTGACCCATGATCAGGTTGAAGCCATGACCATGGGAACCCGTATCGCGATCCTCAATCATGGTGTTTTACAGCAGGTAGACGCGCCAGAAAAGCTTTACCACTATCCGGTGAACATGTTTGTGGCAGGATTCATTGGCAGCCCCGCTATGAATTTCTTTCCCGGACGCTTACTGCAGCGGGATGAAATCTGGTGGTTCCAGTCTGAGGATTGGCAGCTACCGCTACCGCAAAACCAAGCTTCTCTCTACGCTGCGCATCGCGATCGCCCCCTTATTCTCGGCGTGCGGCCTGAAGCAATTCATGATCCCAGCTACCCTGCTCCTGAAATTACGCCTGCTCCCATCAAAGCAGCGGTTTCGCTTGTAGAACGCATGGGTAGCGAGGTTATTTTGCATTTGCTGACTCAGGTTAAGAAGCAACCCCTCGTTGCTCGGGTCGATTGTCGCTGCGCTATGCAAGTAGGCGAAACGGTTGAGCTAGCCGTTGACACCACTTCTTGCCATCTGTTTGACGCTGAAACAGAACAGGCACTGATATCGCAGAAAATGGCTCATGAGAGCAACATCAAGGTCCGCTAGCGCTTGTCAGTTCAGCACTTCGCTAGCTTGCGATGCCTGCGATCGCTCATAATTTCTGAGGATCTTGTTCTGTTCTATGAGCGATCGTATTCGCTACTGGGTCTGATACCAGTTCTCCTGAGGCTTAAAGGGTGACAACCTAGCTACAGCTCTTGCTGCATGAGGGATAGAGCATTGAAACCGCGCTGAAAATAGAGACGTTTATGGGGCTTGAGGGCAAGCAAGGGACCGACAAAATCCGTCCATAAAGCCATCGAAA
>JBHJHM010000143.1:0-17376 GCA_050330865.1 Leptolyngbyaceae cyanobacterium | reverse complement strand
CTTGCTTTAGTTTAGCGATCGCCAAACTCGATATAGTGTTCTAAGTCATGTTGGTATTACTTCTTGGCCTGCTTGTAGTGCCGCTGCGCCTCGGCCACGCTGCCCATCTGGTGGTACGTGCGGGCCTGGGAATCGCGATCGCCAAACTCGATGTAGATGTCTATGGCCTGTTGGTAGTACTGCTGGGCCTGCTGGTAGTGCCGCTGCGCCAGCGCCTCGCTGGCCATCTGTTGTTATGTGCGGGCGTGTGCATTGCTTTCGCCATACTCGATGTTGTTGTCTAAGGCCTGTTGGAAGTACTGCTGGGCCTGCTTGTAGTGCCGCTGCGCCTGCGCCACGATGCCCATATTGTGGTAAGTGCTCGCCTGCGATTAGCGATCGCCAAACTCGATTAAGAGGTCTAAGGCCTGTTGGAAGTACTGCTGGGCCTGCGTGTACTGCTGCTGCTCCTCGCCCACGCTGCCCATCTGGTGGTACGTGCGGGCCTGGGAATGGCGATCGTCAAACTCGATGTAGATGTCTAAGGCCTGTTGGTAGTACTGCTGGGCCTGCTTGTAGTGCCGCTGCTCCTCGGCCACGATGCCCATATTGTGGTAAGTGCTGGCGACTATAGATTCTCTGAACCTTTTGCCTATATCTGATATGTTTTTGGCAAAATCAATAACTTTTTTGTATTGTTCCTCAGCTTTTGAATACTGACGAGACGTTTGGTAAAGATTTGCTCTTTGTCCAAATGCTCGAATGATATTTTCAAAAATCTCTTGAGAAATTGAGGAGGTCGGATACTGCTCTAACTCGTCACATACAAATTCAAGAAGTTGAAGCTCACCTTGAGAGTCGGCTGTAGAGTTAAGGTATGTGCCCAAGCAATGAAAAAGATCAGGGTTGTCTTGTTTTTCGAGGCAAATCTGAAGAGCGTAGTAAATGTTTTCATATTCAAGACGAGTAAAGACAATGCCCAGTTGCCGTTCTTGGGGATCTTTGGACTGCATGAGCTGTTGATACTGCCCTGCCAGACCCTGATAGTGGTTCTTAAACCCGGTCGCCAGCGCCTCGTGGGTCGTTTCGTCCAGCTCCGCCAGCTTCGTTTTCAAAAAGTACGGGAAAACGGGTTGAATCGTAAGCAGTCGGGGCATCTCTTCACTCATCGGAGACAGCAAGCCCCAGCTGATCGCTTCTTGCACTGCCGCGTCAAATTTCTCGAAAGGATAGTCTTGAAACGGTTCTAATTGAGCGAGCTGCTTACTGTAGTTCGGTAAGTCAGCCCGGTCGATAAAGCCCTTAAACGGAGCCAAGCACAGCAGTAACTTCTGCGCTTTCGGCGACAAATTACTGTGGGAATACTCCACACATTTCAAAATGCTCTGGGTCTTATCCTCACTGCCGCTATCCAACTTCACATCCGCTGCATCCAGCGCCGCCAAAATCTCGCCAGGGCTTTGTCGCGCCAGGTTTGCCAGCACCACCTCCATCGCCAGCGGGTAGCCTGCCAGCAGGTCCATCAGCCGCTCAAAGTCAGTATCCTGCCGCAGTTGCTCAATGCGGGCAGTGTTGCCCACGTGCCTCTCTAAAACCTTCTCGGCCAGCTCCGTCCGCGATTGCGGGTCTAGCCCCCGTAAGGCATAGCGATTGTCGCGATACACCGTCGCCAGCCAATCTTCCCCACTGCGAGAGCCCAGCACCACTTTCGTTTTGCCGCCCACCAGCCTTTGCAAAAAATCCTTGAGCTGGTCCTGTTCCGCCTGCGGCAGCGTGTTTTGAATCGCCAGCTCCTGACCTGTGACTGACTCCAGATTGTCGAGCATCAGCGCATAGGGTTCGCTACGCAGGGTTTCCGCTAGCATTTCGGCCTTTGCTTCTACGCTCAGGGGCTGTACGCTACTCCACTCAAACTCGTCATACACCCGCTGACCGACGTCTTGAATAATTTGCTCTAGGGTGTATGCCTTTGCGTCATAGCCAAAGTAGAACACGTCTTTAGCAAACTGCGTCGTCTGCCACCATTCCCGCAGATAGTTCAGCAGCGTGGTTTTGCCGGTGCCGCCCATGCCCCGCAGCAGCAGCACGTTATGGTTATGCCGCAGCAGCGACTTCTCAATTTTGAGGATTTCTAAATCCCGCCCCACAAAGTCGTAGGTCGGCGGGGTAAAGCGATAGCGACTGGCTTTGGCCTGATAGTAAGCCGCCTTGTCGCGGGCAGTCATTTCCTGCAGGTCAAACTGCACCGCCTGATTGCCATACACCACCGGCAGCAGCCAGTCCTCCAAATCCACCGTTAGGTTGAACCAGCCCTTGCGGGTCTTGCGGTTGTGCAGCTCGCGTCGCCCCAGGCGAATCGCCTCCGCCAGGGGCTGCTGGGCAAACAGTTCGGCATACAGCTTTTCCATCAAAATCGTCGCCGCCGTTACCGTGACGGAGTAACCCATCGCCACCACCATCTGCATTCCCGCTGTCATCAGGCGACTGCCCAGGCTGGTTTCACGGTCATCGATCCCCCCGCCTGCGGCACCTCCCTTATCAAGGGGGGCTAGGGGGGATCCCTCGGCATCTTCCGTCTCTCTCCTAACTTGCTTGGCCGACTGGCAAGCGTTGAGAAGGCACACGGGAATCCTCTGGTTCGTGAGCAAGTCAGCCAGTTCTCGCGCTTCCACCGGATCCGACTGTCCCGGTGTGTCTGCTTCTAAAAACAAAAATGCCTTGACGCCTGCATAGGGCTCGATATCGCTGCGCCCATAGCGATCTTTAAAGAGAATGGGGTCCGTCGCTCGCGGTTCATGGGTAATCTGCTCGAAGGTCGCCAGTCCACCGTGGGCGTCAAAATGGACGATGTGATAATAGCCTGCTCCTTTTGCCTGCAGGTGATTTTCGAGGGCTTGATAGGTGCCGGGACGCAGTAGCTCCACATTGATCGGTACCCTTGCCTGCTGAATCGCCTCAATCAATGGACGTGAGATGGTGCGATAGTTCACGTCGCGTTCTTCGTCGGGGCGGGCGGTGACTACTAGCAGATTGATGGTGGGCGATGGGTTGGGGGTAGCAGCAATGGCGACTTCCTGCTGGGGACGGCGCACTATGGTGCAGTCCAGTGCTAGCGGACGCGGCAAGTCAGGATCCCTCAGCGCCTCCCAGTGCAGAGCTTGAAATTCGGGCGACGCACTTTCGATGACAAATTCAATGCTGCCAAGCTGCGACCTCACAGTAGTGTAGGCCGAGTAAGCTTTGCGATCAGCAAACACCTGGTTGAACAGGGTTTCCCCGTAGACAGGAATGCTAGCTTTGATCTGCTCTGCCGTTACCCTATCCAGATGAGGTCGCTGTAGCCACGCTTCGAAGTACCATTCCAGGCGAGCTTCCTGCTGCTCATCAAAAGGATTGGTAAGGGTAACCGGGTAGCTACCCCCACCCTCGAACCGGAGCGTCGCTTCAAATTGGTGGGGGGCAAGCTGTCGCTGTTCGCACAGAGTAATGGTGGGCATACGGGCTGGCGGAATTAATTTGATCAAACATAACCTTTGTTACTCAGGGTCAGCTACCGGATCCGAGAAAACCGCAAACACCGTATGCCGCTAGCCCTCGACAGCAGAAGTACGCGCACCCTTCAGAATGCTTGAAAGGCTCACCCGTTGTGGTTTTGAATTTTGAATTTTGCGCAGCGGTACTAGCTGTCAGAAATTTTTATGCAGCGGTTGCGATCGCATCGTGAGCGATTTTGCCAGCGTCTCGTAAGAAGCAGGGTGCCCCGAGACATAGCCCGACAAATAGTAGCGAGCAGGTTCGTAATGCGTCTCAGCGGTAAACGGCGCTAGAAACTGATCTGAAATCAGGTCGCGGCGGACAAAAAAGGCATTCACACCCGACACATTACAGCCCACGAGACAGTAGCCTTTTCGTTCCAAATTGACCTCTAAAAATTTTAAGGACGCCCCAAAACAGTCATCTTTTTTCCAGGTGTGCGTCTCGTCATAGTCCATACAGAAGAGCGTGGGGGGAGCAAACTTAGCATTGTACTCAACCACAACAACGCGCGGAGCTACACAGGTGATGGCATTCAGAATATGGTAATCATTACCGTCAATATCAATCGAAAGCAGGTCAATCTCGGTGTCGTCTATATTTTCAGAAATCAGATGGTTAATGTTCTCCTTCGTGATAAACGACTGAACAACTTTCAGCTTCTCTTTAGCAAGAATGGCTGCAAACTTCTCCCTAATTTGCTTGATTGAGCGACTAGAGGCGTCAATCCAGAGACCTTGCCAGTCTTCAAACAGAAGCGCGAGGGTATTATTCTCTAGGCCGTTACCAATACCAAATTCAACAAATACCCGATTAGTCAAACCAATGCGTCGGAAAATTTCGCGAATAATGCCATCTTCATCGCTTTGCGAATAGATTTTGCCGCCAAAGGGGATGAGGCTCCTAGCATCGTGATAGCGTGCATTTCCTCTGATGCGATCGATCTCTTGAATAATCGGAATTTGCTTGCGTCGATTCCTAATATTGAAACTGTAAGTAATCTCTTGGACGATAGCGTTCAGCTTACCTATCAGCACAAGATTCTCCTCCTCACCTAGCACCTCTATACCTTTAAGGAGATTTCCAGGAATAAAAATACCAATACTGCGGTGCGGTGCGCTTCGCTAACAGCACCCTACGAGCGGTAAATGCTTTCCTGTAAATCCCTAAGGCAGGTATCCCCGGTAAGCTCTGGCGCGCGAGAATAGGTCGAATACGCTCGCGCGCCAGTGGATAAAAACACCACAAAATAAGCCGTTGAGGGATACCTGCCCCAAAGCTACGCTGGTATTTTGTCACACTTAGGCGCCCTCAACTGATTGCAGCCTGGACAAAAGAGGAGAAGCCGTGAATCAGCTGATCAGGCTTTGGCGTAAACGGCGAAGCTGCGCCTGTTCCGAGGCTTAGAGGCTGATTGACGGACAAAACTATTTGCGGCAAGCAGTTAAAATCGCGCCTACAGCCGCTAAACCTGCTGCCGCAGATGCCTGTCCCACAGTCCGCGCAGGCGGACTTTCCCTCAGCAGGCGCGACTTCGAGTTGCCAGCTGTAGCGAACGACAAGGTTTCTATAATTTTTCTCAGTCAACCAAACCTAGAGGTTACCAGCAGCTCCGACCATCCGCGGGTTCCAGCGCGATCGCTGTTCTTCAATATGCATGTTCTCTTTGTTCTTCTTCAGGTGACGGGGACTACTTTCAAAGGACAAAGAGGACGGTAAAGCGTCGGCGCCGTATTCGGCTCGAATAAAGGCGACAACGTCCTTATAGGAGGGTGAGAAATCATCCTCATTCGAAGGGGGCGCTGTGATGCCCAAACGCTTCCTCAACGTCGTTGAAAATAGGCCTGTACCGTCATCGAAAAAGCGTTCAGTGGTCGTGCCATAGCGATCGTAAGGGTAGAAAGCCAGGTCATCCGGCGCCTGAGCCGCGACCCAGGAAACATAGGACCAGTATTCACTGAAGGTGCCAAAGATGTTGGGCGATCGCATCATCAGCAACAACCAGTGAGCATCGGACTGAAAGTGAGCGTTTATCTGCTGGGCAAACGATTTCACGTGCGCTTGCTTGAACCACATGTGGTGGGGCACAAAGGTCCCTTCTGGATCGGTCAGCGGCTCAACTCCCAGCACCGAACGAATCCAGGTATCCCATTTTGAAACGATTGCCGGATTACCCCAGCCGTTGTGCTGAAGCAGGGCAAAGGTATGCTGAAGCGTGCCCGCTTCTTCCCGGATCAGGGGCCACGTTTCAACCGGTAGCAGGTCGCTGTCCCAGACGGCGTACCACGCGCTCAAGTCCTCAATGCCTTCAAATGCGCCCAGCTTCAATAGCTGCTGATAAAACCAGCCTGGATTGTAGAGAGATTCCCCCAAATCAAGCTCAGCACAGATGATTTCCTTGGTCAGTCCTTGCGCCTGGAAAAAAGGCTCTTCCTCATGCACGTAGAAGGGAGCCACCTGCCACGCCTGGGACATCTCTCTGAGTTTTTGAGCCTGCGGCGTTGGCGTCACGATATGAATCGCTCGGGGCTGGTAATGGGCGGTGAGGCCCTCCATGACTGCGCGCGTGTTCCAACGGATCTGAAAAAGAGGAATGACAAAGTCGAACATTGCTTCTGACATGACCACAAAATCTGCCTCGCTCCATGGGGTTAAGGGTAAAGGGGAGAAGGGAAAAGGGGGGAATTGATTCGACCCTACCCAAGCTACGAATCAGGGTTGGAACCGAATCGTCTGTCCGATGCCAACCCGCCTGTTGACGAGAGACTGACGCTACACTGCCGACAGTGCCTCTTGCGATGTGCCGTTGTAGGCGATCGCCGTTTCCACCGGAATGTGATGCGCCACAGTCGAAGGATCTTCAAGCCCCACATCACTGCACAATGGCTCAATCCCAACACCTTTGCGAGGGTATTCGGCACAGATTGCTTGGTATTCCAAAATTGTGTCAGCGAGTTCGGTACGGGTCAGCGAATTTAGGTAGCCGCATTGGCCAATCGCGCCTTTGGGAAGCGGTGCTACGAGGTTATTGCCGCGTTTCTGGACAATTTTTTCCTGGGCTGCCCAGAGCGTCTCTTGACTCAGCAAGACATCGTGCCACAAGCTCAGGCCAAACGAGCTAATCAGGCGCAGAATCCGATGGCAGTCTTCTTTGCTAATCCACTCATTTTTGGAGCTCAAATAAGCGCCAAAGCCCATGCCAATCGCAACTGCATGGCCGTGTAGCAAGCCAGCCTCGATTTCGAAACCGGGCGACCACGTGTGCCCATAAGCGTGGGGACGACACTGGTGCGTTTCGTAGAGGTTGTCGTACTCGGCCTCGACATAGCTGCGGAGCGCCGCACCCAAGATTTTCTGAGACAGCGTACTGATCTTGTCGCCTGACTCACAGTCCAGCGTTCCAAAACGGGTTTCGATCAGAGCGGCACCTGCTTCTTCCAGATAACAGAAGAGTTCCTCGTTTTTGACCGTAGCCATCTTGATGATTTCGGCGATGCCATGCCGCAACCAACCTTCTCGCAGCGTCTTAAAGAAAGACCGATCGGTTAGCGAAAGCACCGGCGCATGATAGGCTCCGAAGAGATTTTTGTAGCCAAAGCCGTCACAGCAGGTCCGGGGCGAAGGACCGGCATCAATACCCGCCACAATCGAAGTAGACAGCATGACATAAGGCGTATTGCGGTGGTACAGAGCACAGGCTAAGCCCCCCGTATCCGTGAGGACACCGCCACCGATGATGAGCACGGGCTCGTTCCGCGAAACCCCCAGCTGCTTGAAGTCACCCAGCATCCGCTCCACGGTATGGATGCCCTTATCAACTTCCATGGCCCGGTAAACCAGCTTGTCTAAGCGAATGCCGTGATGGTCAAAATAATGCTCGATTTGTTCACCGTAATAGCGCTCGACATTTTGATCGACCAGGCAAACGCAGCGTCCGTGCGAAATATAAAGGTCTCGCAGAACCATTTGCTGAGGGTCAAGCGAATTTTCCAGAACGCGGATAGAGGTGAACGTTTTGGAGGTCATGACCGCTTCAATGGTCTGATCATCGTCAGTGCTGACAACCGCAGCCTGACTTTCGCGATAGCTTGAGGTCGGATAAATTGCATGGGGATCGGTCTCGACCAGACGTAGTGCAAGTTCCTTGTAAAACTCGCCACGCTCGCTATGCAAAAGGGTAGAGAGAAGTTTTTCCGCCCGGATATCGGACTGATGGACTCTGTCTGCAAAAGCCGACCATTGAATCCCTGCAGCCATGTCAAAGGCAGCGGTAAGTTCGGCAAGAAGACCGAAGAAACTACTCAGTGAAGTATTCAGACAACTTCGAAGTTTTCGACAGGCTGACAACCCTTGAATGGCCCCTGCTGAGGCAAACTCTCTACCGAGTTCCTCAGAGAAAGCTTTGCTATTGATAAGTGAAAGCAACAGATCTCTGAACTGGTTGCTACAGCAAACAGCTTCAACGGCACGTTCTATGTCTTGGGATGCCAAAGGCTCACTGTCATACGTGGCGATAAAAGCCTGAACTGCTGAAGTAGTCTTTGTCATTGCGAGCTCCGGGAAAAGACGTATCTGCAATATCAGCCGGGATTGTTAAGACCCCGCTTCAAGCAAGTTAACACGTGTGCCCGAAAAGTTAAAGAAATCATGAGAAAATTGGGTATAACAACTTCAATATGGTAAAGAGCACGCGTTATGCGCGCATTTTTGTATGCTTCCTGGGATAGATATGCGATATCTCCTGAAGTACATTTCTGGCGATTTGCTACACGCCCTCAGAAACTCTGGAGGGTAAACGTAGAACAAAAGAGCTAGCTCTGTGATTTTTTATACGGAAAATCTAGCGGGAATTGGCAGGGCTTAGGTTATCAATCTGGCGGGCGTGATCGCTCAAACTAAGACGCTGGATAGAACGACACAATTCAGGCAAGGCGACTTATTCAGAACAGGTTAGTCGCTGGCGTAAATTTGTTACCTATAGATGAATGAAAGTGGCTGGACGGCTATCGCTATCGTCTGCAGGGTACGCTTACACGACTACCAGTACTATGATCAGCGATCGCACCTTCAAACATACAGTGAAACGTCATATTAATGAAGTCTTTGACTGTTTGTTGCCGGTCAAAAACCGTATTCTGATACAAAGAGTAAATTGCCCTCTCGTAAATGTATCCCTAATAACCGATTAGCGCGTCACGACTACTGAGAGTCATCAGAAACTCGATAGCAAGATTATTCATCAGCGAGTTAAAAACAATCCGCTATTTTAGGCTGTCTGAGGCGAACATAGTTTTGCCACTGGCTGCTAGACCAAAGCAGTCTCTGTCGAAGGATTTCTCGACTTTCAGAGCGTTACTAAAGCACCTGTGTAGTCTGGCGAGAAACTCATCACACCGTCCAATACCAGGTCTCTGAATCACAGCTACAAAAAGATATCAATATAGTCCCGTGACACGTGACAGGACTAACGGATCGATAGGGTTTACAGCGAGCATTTGGGCAAGTCGGGACGCTAGCATAGCCTTATCGACTGTGCGCCGAATTGGCAGTCCATACTTTAATTTTCTCACTTCACCAGAATCAGCTTTTTACCTACTGGCCCTTCGTAGCCTCATCGGAGACCCTATGCAACATATTTCAAAGGAGCAATTCGAGCAACAGCTGAGCTACATTACGGCAGCTCCTAAAAACCACGGCAGATTGAAAATGATCGTGGTTAGACCTCGAACCAATGAGCGACAGATTTTGCATACCTGCGAGTTAAGTTTGAAGGGAGGTGCCCATGGCGATATGTGGGCCAGCGGTACTTGGAAATCGCTGCCTGATGGAAGTCCGCATCCTGATGTGCAGTTGACGCTGATGAATTATCGAGTTTTAGAAGCGATCGCGGATACTGATGAGCAGCGTGCTCTGGCTGGCGATAATCTCTGCTTGGACTTTAACTTGAGCAGTGAAAATTTAACCTGTGGCGATCGCCTTCAGATTGGTGACAGCGTCGTCATTGAAGTCACTGATGTTCCCCACGATGGTTGCCACAAGTTTAAGAAACGATTTGGCATCGCGGCATTGTCCTATATCAACTCGGCTCAAGGCAAAGCGCTGCATCTGCGAGGTATTTATGCCAAGGTGATTGTGGATGGCATCGTGAACATTGGCGATACCATCCGCAAAATGAATGGTGAAGGATAAAGGACTCAAATGAGCAAATTACGCCCCTTTCACCTGGCATTTCCTGTTCACGATATTGCCAAAGCGCGGTGGTTCTATGGCGAAATTCTAGGCTGTCCCGCAGGGCGTAGTGCGGCAGCTTGGGTTGACTTCGATTTATACGGGCACCAAATTGTTGCTCACTACAAGCCGCCCACAGCCCGGAATAAGCCGAATACGCTCCACCATAATTCTGTTGATGGGGACAGTGTGCCTGTACCTCATTTCGGCATTGTCCTCACCATGGAGGACTGGAAAGCCTTGCGCGATCGCCTCATCAAAGCAGGTATTGAATTCAAAATTGAACCCCATATCCGCTTTGCAGGCGAAGTCGGCGAACACGCCACAATGTTCTTTCTCGATCCCTTCGGAAATGCGCTGGAGTTCAAAGCATTCCATGACTTATCGCAGCTATTTGCGACTGAAAACCCTTAGAGATGGGGCAGCTTCTCATCAACTAACTACCATACCTCTATCGGTCAATTAGACACAGTAGTTCTGAAAGCAGACTTAAATCGCAATTAGGATTAAACTGCTTCAATCAAAGTATATACGACGACAATCAATCTAGTAATAGTACTTATATTAGAGGGTAAGGAGTTGAAGTGTTCTTTAACTCAATAGATTTCGCAATATTTTTACCTGTAGTTTTCTCACTCTATTGGCTTGTAAATAAGAACTTAAAGCTACAGAATTTACTACTTGTTATTGCTAGTTACCTTTTTTATGCCTGGTGGAACTGGAGGTTTCTATCGCTTATATTCTTCAGTACACTGGTAGATTATCTGGTCGGACGCAAACTTAAACATGAAAAGAATCACAGAAGACGAAGGTTTTTATTGTGGATTAGTATCACAGTGAATTTGGGTTTTCTAGGATTCTTTAAGTATTTCAACTTCTTTCTGGATAGCTTTGTATCTGCTTTTTCTTTTTTGGGATTCAATTTAGAAGCGCGATCGCTGAGCATAGTTCTGCCCGTTGGGATCAGCTTTTATACCTTTCAGACGCTGAGTTATACTATTGATGCATACAGAAAGAAAATTGAACCAACGAGTGACTTCGTCGCATTTTCTGCATTTGTGAGCTTTTTTCCTCAGCTTGTTGCTGGACCTATTGAAAGAGCAAAAAGCTTATTGCCGCAGTTCTATAAAGAGCGGGTATTTGACTATAGAAAAGCATCTGATGGATTAAGGCAAATTCTCTGGGGGTTATCAAAGAAGATCATCATTGCAGACAACTGTGCAAAATACGCTAACCAAATTTTTAGCGATTCAGCCGAATTGAGCGGAAGTACTCTGGTTCTAGGGGCCGTGTTTTTTGCTTTCCAAATATACGGAGACTTTTCTGGATACTCAGATATAGCAATTGGGACATCACGGCTTTTCGGATTTCAGCTCACGCAAAATTTCGCGTTCCCATACTTTTCAAGAGATGTTGCTGAGTTTTGGCGGCGCTGGCATATTTCTCTGTCTACTTGGTTTAGAGACTATCTCTATATTCCTCTTGGGGGTAGTAGAAGAGGAAAATGGATAAGTATCAGAAATATATTCATTATTTTTATCGTAAGTGGCTTTTGGCACGGAGCAAACTGGACCTTTATTTTTTGGGGAGCGTTGAATGCATTTTACTTCTTGCCTTTATTTCTAACTAACAGCAATCGTAGAAATTTGGGTGGGATTTCAAGTGGTAAGATCTTTCCTACGATAAGCGAGGTAGCTAGCATTATATTGACTTTTAGCCTGACTGTTTTTGCCTGGATTTTCTTTAGAGCAGAAAGCTTGCAGCACGCTATTAGCTACATCGCTAACATGTTATCGCCCTCTCTTCTTGCTATTCCTGATTTCACTGATCGAAGGGGAGGGTTTACTACAATGATTCTTATTACCTTATTTCTTGTTTTGGAATGGAGTGGCCGTAAATCCGCCTATGCTATCGAAAGCATGGGATTGAAGTGGCCAAGGCTCTTTAGATGGCTTTTCTATGCTTGCCTTATATTTATGATGGGTCTGTTTATGCCAACAGATGAAACTCCTTTTCTTTACTTCCAATTTTAGTATTATGAAGGAATTTATTAAGTCAGTAATCCTCTTTTCACTTTTGACTTTGGGAGTATATCCAGGACTACTGATACTTTGGGGAGATCTTCCTATCTCTGGCTTGCTAAGTACTAATCTGAGCTATAGAAGAGGCGGTCATATGCTGCTAAGGATGCGAGAGGCTAAGCAAACAGAGACTGTTGATATTCTATTCTTAGGATCGTCACATACCTATCGTGGTTTCGATCCGCGGATTTTCCGAAGGCACGGATTTACTTCATTCAATATGGGCTCGTCTGCTCAAACACATATTCAAACTGAACTACTGCTCAAGCGATACCTGGATACCATAAATCCAAGTTTAGTCATCTACGAGGTATATCCAGCAGTGTTTACCTCAGACGGAGTTGAGTCTTCGCTAGATATTATTTCAAATGACAGCATTCATTCAGATCTAATTCAATTAGCATCAGAATATAATCACGTCAAAATATACCATACGCTCTTTTATGCAGCTTATAGAGATTTCTTAGGCCATGGTAAACATCATTCCGAAAATGATGTTGAAAAAAGATTTCGAAAGAGTGATATTTACGTTAATGGAGGTTTTGTCGAGAGGAGTGTAGATGATTACGCTTCTGAAAACCTAGACGCAAAAAGATGGAATTTTAGAGGAAATCAGTTTGATGCATTTGAGCGGAACCTAAATTTCATTGAAGCTAGAGATATTCCCTATATTCTTGTTTATGCCCCAATTACGAATGCGCTGTATGATTCCTACTCTAATAATCAAGAGTTTGATGATAGGATGCATACCTATGGCGAGTACCTCAATTTCAACGAATTGGTTGAAACATCTGATAATGTACATTTTTACGATATCAGTCATTTAAATCAAAGGGGTGTGGAGCTCTTCAATGAAAAGCTCCTCAACATCCTCAAAGAAAGCGAAATAGGCTCAGCATTACGAAATGACTGATCAGAGATGGTACCTGCTTTTTACACCTCGCCAGCCTGACGTGCGGCTCCGAGCAGACCGACACGGGCGTTGAGGATAACGTGAACCGGCATCTCTTGCAGCAACTTACTCATACGTCCTTTATGCGTAAACGCTTCCAGAAAGCCACCCCGGTCGATGAGAGGAATATTTTTGGCTGCAATGCCACCAGCAATGTAGAGACCGCCGTAGGGCAACAGCTTCAGGGCTAAGTTACCGGCTTCTGCCCCGTAGGCTCCGATGAACATCTCCATGGTTTGTCTGGCAAGGCTGTCGTCATCTTGTTCAGCAGCGCGAGAAATGACGGCAGCGGCATCGACGGTTCGATGCGTAACACCAGCTTCTTTTTCCCAGATGGTTACGGCTTCTGCGAGTTCGGGTGATTCTTGGGCAACGCCACGATCGCGCAAAAACTGATAGATTGCCACAATCCCCTGCCCAGAGACGACTCGTTCGGCTGAGACCCGCGTAATTTGGTGTTTATCCCGCAAGTATTTGAGCAGCTGAAATTCCAGCTCGGAGCGGGGAGCAAAGTCAGCGTGTCCTCCCTCGGAGGGAAAGACCGTGGTTTTCCCGCCTTGGCGCAGGAGGAAGCCTTGCCCCAGCCCAGTGCCTGCACCAATTACCGCGATCGGAGCGGTTTCCTCCAGCTTGCCCGTCTGCAAGGTGTGAAGGTCTCTGTCCTCAAGTCCGGGGATGCCATAGCCGATCGCCTCAAAATCGTTGATCAGCGTTGCCTTATCTAGATGCAGTTCCTTAGCCATGCGATCGCCGTTCAGATCCCACGCTAGGTTCGTCAGCTTAGAAGTGTTATTGACGACAGGACCCGCGATCGCGAAACAGGCCCGCTGTGGCTGCATGGATTTCCCGGCACGTTCCTCAGCCTCCTTGATGAAGGTTTGCACCATGGGCACGAGGTCAGAAAACTCACTGGAAACGTACTTTTTCTCAGACTCAGTATTTAATCCCTCATCTGTTTTGGCGACGAGCTGCAGTATGGTCTTGGTTCCCCCAATATCGCCCGCAAGCAAGTACGTCATAGCCGCTTTCCTTTACTACACAGCAGTGCCTTCCTCTGAAGACCCTAGCTTACTGAGCTGAAATGGTCATGAACAGTCCATGAAATGTTGAGCATGGATACTTTTGTTTTGTATAGAGGGATGAGGGGGGGCGAGCGATGGCGATAGGGAGGCAGAGGAGAGAAGGGGGGAGAAGAGGTTGGCGAGTGCTGCCGAAATGTTTTCTGCTTTTTGAGAGAGTTTTGCGGATTTGCGATCGCCTCCCTGAATAAGGGGGTAGCTCTTATTTATGGCTGATTCACTCTTTACTGATTCTCGTTAGGTGAAAGACTATGCACACCTGGGCCCTTTTCTCCTGCAGCGGTTTGCTGACGCTGACGGCTTATAACCTAGTTCAATCACCTGATGCCCCCAACACGGGACCAGAACCGGAGCCCGACTCCAGCAGCGAATCAGCTGACGAAGAGAAATTCCTGCTTGCGGCGCTGAGCGCCAAGTTCCCAGAATCAGAGCCGTCTGTTGCTGGCCCCCAGCTGCCCCACGGGCCACAGCTCTCGAAGCTCAGGGAAGGGTTATCTGCTTACCGAGCTTCAGGCTACGACCCGGCTCGCTATCCCGATGAAAAGCTCGACCTTGATGCCCTGCTGGGCACGAACGGTGTGCCTCTTCCTACTTCAGTTCTGGCATCCCGAGCACTGTCTTCTACCCCCGGCTTCACAACCTACCAGACTGAAGCGGTACAGCCAGTCTTGACACCTCTGCCGACGCCTTCGATCGCAACCCTGCAAACGAGTAGTCCGTTAGGATTATTTGCTCATTTAGCTCGCGAACGGGCGATCGCCGATGCTGCTGCTACACGCGCCCGCTACCCTCTGGCGGATGCAGTGGCAGC
The DNA here is from genome assembly GCA_050330865.1 of Leptolyngbyaceae cyanobacterium. Taxonomy (GTDB): domain Bacteria; phylum Cyanobacteriota; class Cyanobacteriia; order Phormidesmidales; family Phormidesmidaceae; genus SIO1E4. Next base: position 2,712 of record JBHJHM010000143.1, on the reverse strand, counting down.
GACAGAAACATCAATAACAACTCAGCCAGAAGCGCCGTCTGCGGCACCCGCCTTTACGCCGTCTGCGGCACCGACACCCATTGCTCAAACGCCTGTGGCTAGCCAGCTCGCGACAGCGCCGACCGTTTCTGAAGCGGCAGCTGCTACACCTGTGGCGGCGACTCCTGAAGCGACCGTGCCCACACCCCAAGCTGAAGCAATTCCGACTGTACCGGTGGCCGCAACTCAGCCTTTACCGGCTGTGCCCGTGGCAGCACCTCCAACAGCCGAAGCCGTTGACCTGGCCGCCGTTCCAGCCGCCGCAGCGGAAGACACTACTGAAATTGCTGAGCTGCCAACGGTACCCGTACCATCCGCGCAAAGTCTGAATGCTGAGCGCGGAGTTGAACCAACCGCTGGCGCTCAAGATGCACCAGGAACAGAACTGGCCGTCGTTTTGCCTGCTGGGTCGCGGGGTGAACTGTTTGCGCCCCTACCCGACGCCGCAGTCGAGCCTAATCAGATGGCGATGGAGGTGTTAGGCGATGTGCCTCCAACAGCAGAGGCTGACGCGCCCATTTCAACCGCTCTGATGCAAACCGTGATCATGCGTCGTCAGATCTTCACGCGTCTTTGTGAAGAGGCACGAACCGATGCCAATGCCGAGAGCATGCCAGAATTCTGCGCCAACGTCACCAATGAATTAGCGCAAAGGATTCCCGAGGCTGCTACCGCTGGAACTCCGATTCCTGGCGAGGTGCTGTCACCAACCCGTAGCAATCCTTCCACCGGGGTTCTGTAGCCAGGAAAGAATCCCGTTCCAGCGGCAATTGCCGGACCATACGTCCCCTGATAACGCCTAAGAAATCGCTGGTGCGTTAAAGGAGTGCCAATGAGTTCAAGTTCTAGGCGATCGCGCACGTCTGGAATTACCTTTGCCAACGCTCGATATAGCGACTCAGCGCGTGCTTTTTTACGAGCATCATAGGTCTCATCGCGCTGCCAGTCTTCCCAGCGTTCTAAAGAGTAAACGTGGACGCAGTGCTTTCCTGCCGGGGCTAGGGTCGGATCTAAGACAGACGGGATTGAAATCATGCAGGTATTGCCAGGTTCTGTTAGGTCGCGATCGCGACTGTGAACTACGACATGGTGAACAGCGAGGTCGTCTAAACCGGCTCCGTCAATGCCCAAGTGCAAATGCATAAAGCTGTGGACCGTAGGCGTGGCAAGTGCCTGTTCCCGAAAATCAGCTGGCAAGTCTTGGGGGTCTAGCAAACGTGTGTACGTATCCCACACCGTAGCGTTTGAAATCACAACAGGGGCATACAGTGTGTCGCCACGTCGCAGCTTCACCCCGATCGCGCGTCCTTGCTGTACCAAAATCTGCTCTACGTGGGTACCCAGACGCAGCTCACCGCCCCATCGCTGCAAGCCCCTCACCAGTGCACTAACTAACGCTTCACTGCCACCGACTGGATAATCCACCGGCGCTGTTTCCCGCTCGCCGAAGACAAAAGCCACCTCAGGAGCAATTGTGCCGTGCGCCTTCAAGCCCGAAAGTAAAAAGCATTCCAAGTCGATCAACTGACGCACCCAAGGATCGCGAACAGATCGATCCATCAGCGCCCCTACTGACTGCTGAATCGCGCCTAGCTGGGGCAACAGCTTTATCAGCGCTCCTGGATAGCGCAATAGAAACGGAACAACGCCCAAGTCGGCGCGTAACCCAAGGCTAGGAATCTGACTCAGCGGTTCATACAGTGCCAGCAATCGTCGTACAAATTGGCCGAGTTCTATTGCCCCCTGCGACGTGAACCGAGCAACTTCGGCTTGGTAATCGGTTAGCCGTCGATATATGGGCAGCGTGCCTTCCGGTAAGTGATAGTAACCCAAAGGATCATAGGCGATCGCCTCAATCGGCTCCTCCAATACATCTAATACCTGCCGCAGCGGATTCCGGGATGCTGGATCACCCAAGCCTGAGAAAAAAGAGGGCCCCGAATCGAACTTGAACCCCTGCCGTTCAAACCCATGCGCCGCACCTCCTGGAATCGTGTGACTTTCACAAACAATGACGCGGCGACCATATCGAGCCAGCAGTGCGCCAGCAGTCAATCCTCCCAATCCACTGCCTATAACGATGACATCAGCGGTTGTTGCTTTTCTACTCCCCATCCACTCTGCCACTCCTCAACCCCGCAAAATAGGCATCCACTTCAGACAGACAACTGCGAACGATCGCTTCCTCCTCAGCACTAATCGTCGCAAGATACTGCAGACGAACAGCAATAGATTGCTCTAGTTCCTGAATCTCCTGTTCTAACGCCTGCACTCTACTATGACGCTCCGCCTGCCCAGACAAAGCCTCAATTTCTGCTTGCAGCGTCGCTTTCTCCATCGCCTCCAACCGCTGCGCCACCTCAACCTGCTCAGCAATTCCCCCCGCCTTGACCACACAGTAAATTTCCATCAATCGCAAATACTCAGCCGACTCCCGAGTCTCTGTATCACCTTGCAATAACTCACGAATCAGTTCTGATGTTAAGGGTTGTGTGGCTGGAGTCGTTCTCATAGATGGTTCTTGTTTTTTGGTTGTTGGTTCTTCGTTCTTGTTTCTTCGCCCTTGGTTGTTGGTTATAGTTCTGAGTCTTGAGTTCTGAGTTCAATTCAAAAATCAAAAATCAAAACTGAGAACTCTCCCTTTCCCCCTTCCCCCTTCCCCCTTCCCCCTTC
>JBHJHM010000142.1:0-16359 GCA_050330865.1 Leptolyngbyaceae cyanobacterium | reverse complement strand
ATCTTGCAGTTGAGCTTACATCGCCTGGTTTGGCCCCCCTGCCCCCCAAATTGGGGGGTTCTGAGGTTGAAGTCCCCCAGAATTGGGGGATTTAGGGGGCAAACACAACAAGGTGCTGATGTACTAGTGCAAGATCTCAGTGTATGCCATTTTGCTCTCCAATGTTCGCTTCAAAAGCGATCGCTGACGAGGTATTTCTGCAATCAACGTCAGAGTGTGATCGCTCTAGAAAAATCATGAGTACGATCGCGTCAATGTTCACGATCCAATTTCATCGGTTCAAGGATTTTGGGGCTGTTAGTTGCTCGTTCGCGATTGTCTACTTCTCCGTCAACCACCGCTGCAAATCCTCTATCCCTTCCAAATCAAACAGCGCCTCCCCTAGCTCCTCTAACATCACCAACTTAAGCTGCCCTACCTGCTCCCGTAGATTCTCTGGAAGGTCTCCCAATTTACGCGCAAGCAGGCGCAGAATAAGAGACTTCGCCTCTTCCTCGCGGCCTTCTTCTCGGCCTTCTTCTCGGCCTTCCTCCCGACCTTCTTCGCGGCCTTCTTTATAAACCCGCGTCTCCTGCATATCAATCAATCCCAGCATGGCCGCAATCTCCTGGCGCGAATAACGAGGAAACGTGTAAACAACAATCGTTTCAATCAATTCTATAAGCTCTGACGCCTGGTCTACCAATGGCGACTGCTGCACCCGCTCAATCAGTCCTCGGGCCACCTCAGGAACCGTATCCTGAGGCTCGACCATCAACCGCAAAACGCCTAAGCCAGGGGATAGTTGCGCGATCGCCGCCAACTGATTGAGGTAGATCACGTGGACATAAGGCGATTGCAACAGTGCGCCAAAAGCATCTGAATCCTTTACTTCCACGGCTGGGCTTGGATAGAGCACCACGGCCTGCCATTGCTGCAGCGCAGGATGCTGTTTGAGATACAGAAACACCTCCGAAAATAACCGTCGATATAGAAGTGGATCTTTCTGAAACTGTACCTCCAGAAAGTAAACCGAGGCATCGGGGCGATGCGCTGGCGGCAAAAACACTCCATCAAGGCGAAACGCGGTCTGTTTCACTTCTACCGAGTCAAACTGATAGCCCTGAGCTTCGGCAACAGGTTTTCCCAGCAGTTCAAACAACAGGGAGGGTGTTGTCTGAAATAAGGTGAAGAAAAGTGAGTCTGTCTTCACGGAGACAAAGGTCGAGATAGTAGCCTGAATCGTAACGCAGCAGAGGACTGACGATGTCACGGGGTGCAACTTCAGACTGAGTTTGAGATTGAAAGTACTCGCCTACAAGCCTTGATTCAGCTCATTTAAGATAGTCTCCAGCTCTGTTTGCGCTACACCATAAGCTTCCCAATCCCCCTGCTGTAGCGCCTGACGACCCGCTTCGTAGGCATCCAGTGCTGCCTGCACTTTGCTAGCGAGATCGGCAGGAAAGTTAGTGCCTATCGAGGGGACGGGGGCTGCTGTTCCAGTCAGTTCTGGCGTAGCGGGGGAACGATTCTCGTCTGGCGAGACGGCGGCAGCGCCGAAAATTGCTGCAAGGGATTCCTCCAGCGTCGCGCTCATAATGACCCGATTTCCGTAGGCCACAATCACTCGCTTCAATTCCGGTAGCTTACCCTTCTCAGCCTGAAGATACACTGGCTCCACGTATAGCAAGGACTGTTCAATCGGCAGCACCAGCAAGTCACCGCGCACAACTTCCGAACCCTGCTGACTCCAGAGCGTTAGCTGCTCGGAAATGTCAGGCGTTTGGTCAATACGGGCCTCAATCTGACTGGGGCCATACACTAGCTGCTGCTTAGGAAATTCGTAGAGCAACAGCTTGCCATAGTCAGTACCATCCGATCGCCCCGCCATCCAAGCCACCATGTTGTCCTTGCGGACCGGGGTGAAGGGCAAGATTTGCATAAATTCCTCAGACTCTGCTTGGGGTAGTCGCATGATGGTGTAGTAAGGGTCCATGCGGACTTGCGCTGTCTGATACACCTGCGTTGGGAACCGCCAAACATCCTCGCGGTTGTAGAACACCTCAGGATTTGCCATATGGTACGTGCGGTACATCTGCGCCTGAATCTTGAACAGATCGTGGGGATAGCGAAAATGGGTCCGAACCGTGGCGGGCGTTTCCTCCGCAGCATGAAATAGCCCTGGAAAAATTTGGCGATACGTGTTCAGCAGTGGATCGGCCTCATTCACGATGTAGAAATCGAGGGTGCCGTCGTAAGCATCTAGCACTACCTTGGCGGCATCACGGAGGTAGTTTGTATTACCGCGGGCGATGGTACGAATGGCGGGCGATTCCTGATCGCTAGCCGGGGTGTCGATGACATCGGTGGTATTTGCTGGGTCAGGGGCAGTGGTCTCCGGGCGGATGAGTTCGTTAAGATTGCTGCTGCGCCTCAGGGGCTCTGAATAGGGATAGCGATCGCTGGTCGTATACCCATCAATGATCCACTTCAGACGTCCGTCGATCACCGCGATATAGGGGTCACTGTCATAAATGAGGAAGGGCGCGACCTGCTGGGCTCGCTCGACGATATTGCGGTGATAGTGAACCCGTGACGCGTTGGTGATGTAGTTAGAGATCAAAACCTTGAGGCTGCCTCGGTCGTAGGCATAGGCCAAGCGTCGCAAAAAGGAATTTAAGGGCACGCCTCCCTTACCGCCGTAACGGTAGAGGGCATTCGCCTCGCCTTCGGGGTAGTCAAACTCGTCGGTAGTAGCGCCAGTGAAGATATAGGAGTTAGTTGCCTCGCCGTAGTAAATACGCGGTTCGTCAATTGTCAAATCAACCGTCGAGACGGGGGGCACATTTTTGATCATCAGTTCGGGTAAGCCATCAGACGTGACCCGGTTCACCGGACTCATGACGATGCCGTAGCCGTGAGTAAACTTCAGCCGCTGGTTCACCCAGGTTTGAGCTGCGGAGGGCGCTTCGGTGTAGTCCATCTCACGGGCCGAAAGCATCACTTGGCGGTAGTCGTTATTTAAGGTGTAGCGATCAATGTCAACGTCTTGAAAACGGTAGTAGAGGCGAATTTCCTGCAGTTGTCCGTAGGTGCTGAGCAAAGGACGATAATCCCACAGGCGGATGTTGTCAATCGTGGGTTCGTTCCTTTCTAGAACTTCTCGCGTTAAAGCCTCTTCAGCAGGAAACGGCTCACTCTGAACCTGATCAAGAGCATAGGCTTCGCGAGTGAAGGCAATGTTGTGCTCGATGTAGGGTGTCTCTCGCGTCAGCTCGTTGGGCTCTACCAAAAACCGCTGCTGAAACCAAGGATACAGTCCGCTGACCAGCATTAGAACGGCGACATACAGGACAATGCCGACAACCGGCAAGGCAAACCCCCGACGCCACAGAGCCAAGATAAACAGAACGGCCACGGCTAGGGTGACAAACGCCATAGTCCAATAAGCCTGCAAGCGGGCGTGGACATCGGTATACCCCGCGCCAAAGATAGCGCCTTCTGGCGAGAACAGTAGGTTATAGCGTTCCAGCAAGAAGCCCACGGCAACCAAGACAGCCAAAGCCGCCAATAGCCCACAAATATGTGCCTTAGCTTTGCCTGTAAGAACCGACTGCCAACCCCGCTCGAGGCGCACTTCTCCCTTAAGAGCGTAGACAGCTAGCGCGATCGCCAAAGCCCATATCAAAAGTTCTGTCAGAGCCACCTGTAGATCCTGGTATAGAGGTAGCTGGAAGACGTAAAAACTAATATCCCTTTGAAAGAGCGGATCGAGCCGATCAAATGAGGTTGGATGCAAAAACTTGAGAACGGTTTCCCAGGCTGCAGTGCTATGCATGGCGGCCCGAAAAGACAGCAGCACCGTAACGGCGATCGCACCAAAGTTTGGCAAAGACTCGGCAAAAGGAGACAGATGTGGATTCTGAAGTAATCGCCAGGGCACTGCTCGCGTTAGCCAAAGCGCGAGGCGATAGTTGCCGTAAAGAAAAGCTGCATACAGTAACAGTGACAGCCCCCAAATAGCGACCTGCCAGCGAATTCGCGTCCAAAAAACCGTCGGATAGCCGATGGCTTCAAACCACCAGGACTCAGTCAAAAGATGAACTATGGCTCCGGAGAGTGCCAGGACCAGAAGAATGACAATAACTCCGAGCAAAAGCGTTGGGGGAGGACGATCCAGGGGCGGGTTTGCGCGTTTCACAGTCAATGATGAGGACAGCGGTATACCTTCACCCTAGTGCATCGACACCCTGTTTGCGGGTATTGGATTGAGGGAAGAGAGAAGAGGGTGTGATGTGATTAGTTGGAGGGAAAAAGGGGAAGGGGGAAAACCTTGCAGAGACAGGTTTAGGCGATCGCTTCAAGACAGACCGATAGCCCTCGCTCAAAATCTGTCTCAACCCTGAGCAAAAAATTTCTCCCATAGGGGGCATTCGCAACGCTAGAGTGCATTCGCAAAGCAACGAACCCAAATCAACAGTCGCAAAGCAACACACCTACACCCACAAAACAAGCTACCGGGTTCGCTGCAGGGCAAATAGCTCTGCTGCTTCCATCGCTTTTTCCTGCTGGGTTCGGAAGCGGTCTTTCTCATCATCAAGTGCCCGCTGCAGATAGCGCACATAGAATTCCATCGCATGATCAGCGACAAAGTCAGCACCGGGCTGGCGGAGTGAAAATAGGAAGCCCATCAAGCGATCGCCCCAGCGCTGGCTGATGAATGACTTTTTTTGCAGCTTGCCCCGTGAATCAAAATAGCGAAACTGGCCCATATGACCATATAAGCGAGTTGGGTTCAGAATATTAAATTGGGGCGGCACCATAGGAACGACGTCGTTGTTATTAACGTACCGAAATATACGATTTCCCATGCGCGTATTCACCTGGCGAGTAAATTTCCAGTCACCGATACGCGGTTGGCCAAAGGTATAGAGTCCGCTTACTTTAAACCCTTGATACTCTAAAGAAACGGCAGCTAGCGTCGCTAGCGCTCCCCCCAAACTATGGCCGGTTATCCAAAGATGGCTCTTGGGCGTCCACCACTTTTTGAGTTGAATGATGACCCGCTTTTCGACGCTTTCCCATGCCTCCTGAAACCCTCTATGGACTTCACCTGTGGGAATGGTTTCAACTTGCGGCGTTGAGCTAGTGGCAAATTTTTTGAGTCGAAACTTGAAATTCGTTTTCCAATCAGCGAATTGCTGGCTGCCTCGAAAGATCAACACGATATGCGAACCTTTCCGAAACATAAAGGCCTGCGTATCCGTGACCCGATCCACTAAGTATCTAAAGTCCTCACGAATATCTAAGGCGTGTTCGCTCACCCCTTCTCTGATCCAATGTTTGATGGTGTCTACGGCATAATCGGCTGGATTTTGCTTCTTCCAGACATCATCAATATCTTCGCTAAGCCAGTAACGAACAATGTCTTCGACATACTCTTGATCTTCGTAGACCAGGTGAGCGGCCTTCCCCATGCAGAGGGCGCGAAACGCTTCTCTAACGAGATCTTCTTTCTCGATATCGGCAAAGTCGTGAGTCGAGTAGGGTGGCGGCAAAATTTTGTAGCCATAGCGTTCAAAAAGTTCCTGAACACCTGTATAGCCAGCCCAATAGATATAGTGGAAAAGGCTGTCGTAAAATCCTGATCCTCCTTTCCGCCGCAGCTGGCGATCGCCAATAACCTGCACCCAATAGATGATAAAAGGGCGAATATCTTCAGCCGTGATCACGCCAGCATTAATAGCATTGTTGCAGGCTTCTAACGCACCTAGAAACTGATCAAACCAGTCTCGTAGCGTCAGCTCAATGACAAATTCTTCATCCCGATACCGTTGAAAAACCTGCGTGGTCATATCACTCAGTTTGCCTGTTTGAGCGTTTGCCTGACCCAGCATTTTCAGGCCTTGATGGGTTTTAACCATTTGATCGTGCGATCGCAGGGCGCGCTTGAGGCGATCATCAGTCGCTTCAAATTGCACGATCTGGCCTGTAGGCAACGTTGTTTCAAAGTAGCGATACTCTTCGTAATCCAAAATTTGGGCTACACTGCGGATGGCCTTTTTACGCGTGAATTCTTCCACAACGCTGCGTGCTAATTCACGGCGCTGCCATCGGTTGCGCTTCAAATATCCGTCAATACCCGCGATCGCCGCAATGGTGCCGCCTAGCAGTGAAAATGCGGCCACCCACTGGGCTCCTAAATGAGACTTGGCCAGCCTCTCTGGCGTAACGGGTGCCGGCTGCTGAGCGATGATGGCTGCTTGATAGGGATTAAGCCCTGATTGCGACGAAGCGATCACATCTTGTGTGGATAGCTGTGACGTCACAGATAGTTCGGGAGCTATTGATGTAGCAATTGCCGGGACGGTAGTGCCCAAACAAATCGTGGCTAACAAGGTTGTAGATGCCAGCTTGATGCCCATACCCCCAAAGTATCCTGACTGACGAGCGAGTTTACTGATGCTAGCGGAAAACCAGGTGATAATGGCTGGGCTTAACCGTTTGTTGATAACCCAATGTTATGGATATTGCCTATCCCAACGCTTGGCCGCAAACTCCAGCTGAGGCGATCGCGCTTCAAACGAACCTGCGATCGCAGGTTTGTCTTGACGATGATCTGCCGACGACAGTGCGGTATGTTGCCGGTGTCGATGCTGGCTTTGAAGAAGCCGGTACTATCACCCGTGCCGCTGTTGCCGTGCTAGAGTTCCCATCTTTAGCGTTGGTAGATGCAGCGCTTGTGAAACGCCCTACCACCTTTCCCTATGTGCCCGGGCTTCTCTCTTTTCGTGAAATTCCAGCTGTCCTGGACGCGCTGCAGCAGCTCACCATTCCCCCTGATCTAATTCTTTGTGATGGCCAAGGCGTTGCCCATCCCCGCCGCTTCGGCATTGCTAGTCACTTGGGCCTCATCCTGGATCGCCCCACTATCGGCGTCGCCAAATCACGACTCATCGGCACCCATGCCGATTTGCCTCCCGAAAAAGGCGCTTGGGTGCCTCTGCTCGACAAAGATGAAACCATCGGAGCCGTTCTCCGCAGCCGCACCAACACCAATCCCCTCTTTATTTCTTCCGGCCACAAAATTAGTCTCCCTACAGCCTTGGACTACGTCCTTCGCTGCACTCCTAAATATCGCCTCCCCGAAACCACTCGCCTCGCCGATCGCCTCGCCTCCAATCGCGGGGCGATGCCGCCGATCGCTCGTAAGGATAATGAGGGAGGCGGGGAGCAGATGTCGTTGCTGTAGACAAGGGAATAGGGAATAAGCTTCGACGGAGCTCAGCCGAACGGGAATAGGGACAGTGGAGGAGTGGGAGAGTGAGCGAATAAATTCCGAATTCCGAATTCCGAATTCAACTACTCACTCCCCATCCCCCTCTTACTCTTCTACCCTCCTACTCTCCTACTCTCCTACTCTCCTACTCTTCTAACCTTCAGCTTTCGCCAGAATCCGATCGCGCAACGCATCCGGCACGGGATTCAGGTGATCGTAGTTCCAGCGGAAGGTACCGACGCCCATGCTGAGCGATCGCAGCTCAAGAATGAGGGTCTGCATCTCGGCCTCAGGAATTTGAGCCGAAACAACATCCCAACCGGGCCAGCCACGTTTGGCTTCATAGCCTAGGATTTGGCCCCGGCGCCCGCTAATTAGCTTCAGGACATTAGATGTAAAACTGTTGGGGACTGAAATTTCCACCGCGTCGACAGGTTCCAGCAGCGTGGGCTCACATTCGGGCATGCCGGTTTGCATAGCGATACGAGCAGCTTGCTTAAAGGCTTGATCGGAGCTGTCGACTGCATGGTGCGAACCGTTGGTCAAGGTAACGGCAACATCCACAACGGGGAAGCCGAGTGGCCCGTGCTGCAAATATTCACGGACCCCCGTTTCGACGCTGGGAATGTATTGCCGGGGAACAACACCACCGACGACAGTCTGCTGAAAGTCAAATCCAGCGCCTCGATCGAGGGGCTGAATATCGATATACACATCGCCAAATTGACCGTGCCCGCCGGTTTGGTGCTTGTAGCGTCCGCGGATATCTTTCTTGGCCTTGCGAATCGTTTCTTTGTAGGGCACCCGTGGCAGATGGGTACTCATGGGCAGGTTGTATTTGCGGCGCAGGCGGTCGAGGGAAATTTGCAGGTGCATGTCGCCCTGTCCCCACAAAATCACTTCATGGGTATCGCCGTGCTGTTCCCACCGGAGGGACGGATCTTCCTCCATGAGCTTGTTGAGGGCGCCAGTAAGCTTCACCTCATCGCTGCGATTCTCAGGTGTAATGGCGAGAGCATAGACAGGGTCAAGTTTGGCGGCAGCTGGCAGTTCGACGGCAGGTGTTTCCTCCTGGGTCGTCAAAGTGTCGCCCGTATGGGCTTTATCCAAGCGGGCGATCGCTACCACATCCCCGGCAACTGCTTGGGTAAGACTCTGCTGCTGGCCACCCATTAGGTGATACAGGCCGCCCATGCGATCGCCGTTCAAACTATCGCCATCGCTCAGACTGCCCTGCCAAATTCTAACGAGGGAGAGCTTGCCACCCTGAGGTGTGTAAAACGTCTTGAGCACTTGAGCCAGTGTCTCGTCGGCAGCGACATCCAGACCGCGATTTTCTGCCGTCACTGCGGCATCGGGCGCTTCCTTCACCAAGGCGTCCAAGAGGGGACGGGTACCAAAATCTTCAGCCGCAATGCCAAACAGTACAGGCACTATCAAGTCGGCGCCAAGGTCTTGCTTCAGGTCTTTCAGGATTTCTTCTTGGGGCGGTTCGATGTCTTCTAGCAGTTCTTCCAGCAGATGGTCATCAAAGTCGGCCAAAGCTTCCAGCATTTCCTCCCGTGCTGCCTGTTCCTGATTCTTGAGCGATGCCGGCAAAACGACTGGATCGGCAGGGGCGTCTGCATGGTAGTGGTAAGCTTGCTCACTAATTAAGTTAATGAAGCCGACCAGTGATTGATCTTCGCGGATGGGGTATTGCTGAGGCAGAACGGGGCGGCTAGAGACGGTTTTCAACGCTGCTAAAACTTCTTGAAAGGGAGCCGTCGCCCGGTCCATTTTGTTGATCCAGATCAGATGGGGAATTTCCCAACTATCTAAAAACTGTAGCAGCGGCGATAGGGTAAGCACTCGACTAGGGTCGGCCTCACACACGACGATCGCAGCATCGACACCGATCAGCGCATTGTCAGTTTCCTGCTGCAGCTCTACGGAGCCAGGACAATCCAGGAAATTAAAACGAATGCCGCCATACTCAGTGTAGGCGGCATTTAGTTCGGCAGTCATGGTGTGATCGCGGGCTTCGGGTGTGGCGTCTCCAACACTGGTTCCCGCTTCGACTTGGCCTTTACGGGTGATGGCGTTGCTCACATAAAGCAGGCTTTCGAGGAGGGTGGTTTTACCACTAGAGTAGGGGCCAACAATCGCAACGTTGCGTGGCCCCAATACAGCTTTCTGGGTCATAATTTCCCCTTTTCATGACGAAACTACCTCACCGGAACCCTTGTAGCGAATAAGGATTGCAGTGATCTCAAGCGAGTTTCCTAACTGGCTTAGTCCCACATTAACCCCCTCATAACCCTCAGGATTTGCTTGTTGAAGAAAGTTCACCGAGCTAAGATTCGTAATCAACCATGGAGATGTATGAACTTAATTGTGTTATCTTTCCACACTTCGCGAGACTGACAATTGAGCCCTCTTTACTCTTAAAAAGAGTCGTATTTTTGCGCGTGCACAAAATAATGACAGGCAATCATTCCGCAAATCATAGAGACTCAATTAATCTATTTGTCGAACCTTTCCGGGATATCCGCAGACGAAATCTATGAATCAATGAAAGCGTCTTAAAGCTTAACTCAGCGCCTCGCGCAGTTGAGTCAGGGCGGCGTATTCCGATGTGAGGGTATTCAATAATCGTTGATATACAGGGATCACTTTCTGATAGCGAGCCACATTAGCGGCGATAGGCTGATGTGGATGGGGTGTTCCGAGCATGTTGGCTGCAAGCTTTAAGTCTGAGAGATGTCCCAATGCAAATAGACCTAAGATTGCTGCCCCCCGACAAGAACTCTCATAGCTTTGCGGGATAGTTACCTCGCGGTTGAAAATATCAGCTAACATCTGCCGCCACAGAGCAGAGCGAGCAAATCCTCCTGCTGCGCGAATACTGCCGATTTCCCCCGTAGTCGCTTGCAACGTTTCCAGCACGAGATAAAGGTTATAAATGACCCCTTCCAACACAGCTCGAATCATGTGGGCTTTGGTGTGGTGCAGGCCCAATCCCATGAAGCTAGCCCTCGCGTTGGCATCCCACAGGGGCGATCGCTCCCCCGCTAGATAGGGATGAAAAATCAACCCATCCGCCCCTGGACGAATAGTTCGCGCCAGGTTCATTAGCTGGTCATAAGAATTCTGACCCAGAGTTTGGGGGATGTCCGCCGGATCAGCAAACTGATCGTGAAGCCAACGCAGCGCGATACCACCATTGTTCACAGCACCCCCAATGACCCAGTGCTCTGGTGTAAGCGCGTAGCAAAACAAAACGCCGTCTGGATCGGTTTGGGGGCGATCTACAATTGCCCTAACGGCACCACTCGTTCCCACGGTGACTGCTGCCGTTCCAGGCAGCACTGCCCCAACCCCTAAATTGGCCAAAGCTCCATCATTTGCGCCAATGACCACAGGCATGTTGGTGCGTACCCCCATTTGTGTTGCCCAGTGCGATCGCATCCCTTGCAAAACATGCGTTGTGGGTAACAATTCTGAAAGCTGCCCAGCCCTGACGCCCGCTATATTGAGTGCGCCTGTATCCCAGTCCAAGGTTTCTAAGTTCATTAACCCAGTGGCCGAGGCGATCGAATAGTCCACCACATACCGCTCGAACAGCTGGTAGAACACATACTCTTTGATGGAAATGAAACGCGCCGCCTGATTGAAAAGTTCGGGATGCTCATGGCGTAGCCAAATCAGCTTTACCAGTGGCGACATCGGATGAATAGGCGTTCCTGTACGGCGATAAATCTTCTGACCCTGCCCCGATGCCTTTAAGTTGTCGGCCCACTGGGCACTGCGATTGTCGGCCCAGGTGATGCTGGCTGTTAAAGGCTGATGGGTTGCGTCCATCAAGATGAGACTGTGCATCGCCGCACTAAACGACAGCCCCATAACCGCAGCCGCATCAACCTCGCTAACCACCTGCCGTATCGTCTCGACAACAGCCCTAAAAATTGCATCTGGATCTTGCTCAGCCGCCGCCGTCACCGGACTACTCAACGGGTAGCCAACCGTGTACTGACGCACCACCTCACCAGTTTTCCGAAACAGAATGGACTTAGTACTGGTCGTCCCAATATCCACCCCCACCACATATCTCAAATTATTTTCCATTCCCCCCTTCTCCCCACCAATTATTTCAGCCTCTTTAAGGAAAACATCTGATACTGGTGAGAATGGCTATAGTGGGTGATTGAAAGCTGAGCGATCGCCCATGAACCCAACCGCTGCTGCTCCTTTAGACGTTTTCATTTCTTACGCTCGTAAAGACGAAGACCTCAAAGAAGAACTCGAGGTCCATCTCTCGACCCTGATTCGTCAGAACAAGATTAAGCCCTGGCAGGACCGCACAATAGAAGCTGGGACAGAATGGGATCCGCAAATTAAAGCAGCCTTGGAAGCCGCTCATATTATTCTGCTACTGATTACGCCACGTTTTATAGCCTCGGACTACATCAACGATGTGGAGCTGGCGCAGGCCATAGAGCGTCACCGGGCAGGAACCGCGAGAGTCGTTCCTATTATTTTGAAGCCGGTAGATTTAGTCGGTACGCCGATTTCGCAATTGCAGGCATTGCCTAAGGACGCCAAACCTGTTACGCGCTGGGAGGACCAGGATGAAGCGTTTCTCGATGTCGTGAAAGGTCTCCGACGCGTCGTCGATTCTTTGAGCACTCAGATGAATGCTCCAAAATCAACAGCCGCGTCCTCACACTCAAGCGCAACGACACCATCTTCTCTCAATATCGATGCTCATGATCCAGCGGCAACCGCTGCTACACCCAAAACTAAAGCCCAGAAGCGGCTGGAACTGTTTCAGTTGCTCTCGAACCTACCAGGGCCAACATTTGATTCCATTGTGTATGCTTTGAACGTACCACCCCCCGTAATGCCACCGCCTGTAGCACCTCAAGGTCAGCGGGTCCCTGCATTGCTGAACTGGGCGCAGAGTCCAGTTGGATGTGGTTTAGACGACGTAGAGGCAATGGTGGCCACCATTCTGCAGTAGCGATACAAAATCTCGTCGACTAGTACATCACGGCAGAAGTACGCGCACCCTTCAGAATGCTGGGAAGGTCCACCCGCCGTGGTTTTGAATTTTGAATTTTGAATTCCGCGTAGCGGTACTAGTACTGGGTTCTGTGGCAGTAAAGAAATTGAGTGGGTAAAAACAAGAGCACCCGTTCACCGCTCTCAGTCCTCCATCCGCGGTACATGCCAATCATAATGAGGCGCAAAATGCGGCCTTTGTCGCGCTCACGACGTTGAGGACTTTTATGTGGTTGAGCCAGCTTTTTTCCTTCCATGGGAGCGATAAATCCAACATTGACGATAATTGCCAATGCGCTTCGAGTTGCCGATCACCTAAAAACTACCGCTGAACAATAGCTGATCTTGCTAAATCCAGAATGCTGCGGATTTTTCTACGGTGAAAACTCTATAGATTTTTTCCGAGAGTTTGTATTGAGCTTTTAGCAATTATCGAGACTAAGATTGAAGCATTGGAAGTAGAGTTTTAGCCTCGAGGTCACCCACTGAATTGTGATCGAAGTCATATTTCTTGGGACTTTCGTCACATTAACGGACAATTGTAGACACACAAAACGACTGAATACCTCACGATTGCGCCCGAATTTAGTCACGCGAAATCGGCGCCGATCTCACGATCGCTAGCCGACAGCCATCACCCACGAAACTTAATCGACACGCGAATATAGACACATAGGAACAAAAAAAGTCCCCGAACGCCCCCATCAGGAAATTCATCGATCAATGACGTAGCTGGCATGACTAGCTCTGATGGTCGGCACTCAGACTGAAGGTGCATTGTTTGTGGCCTAACGCATTGGCAACGCGAGTCAAAGTCACACCTGTTTCCTGTAGTGTCAACGAGGTCCGAAGTGATGATTAAAAAAGTCGCATCCCCCCAAACGTACATCAATGTCATGGAGTTGCTGGTCGCTGAAGAAGTTGAACGGCAATTTAACCGATTGCCTGAGCGCGTGTCAAAGTATCTCAAGCAAGCGGAAGTCGAGACGTGTGCCCTCAACCGGCTGCCTACGCTATATGCTTCCAGCGAAAAAGGGCTGCAGCATCAGCTTGAGCGCGGTCGCAAAGAACTTAAATCGCAGATTGCCAATGCTGTCCATCAAGCATTAATGGCCGTTCAGGTTGACCCGATTCGTCTCTCGCAGCCCATTGGCATATCAGGAACTCAGAATGGCCAAGCCGATGCTGTTCTGCAGGTGCTGAGTGAGTGGTTACGGTCACCCAATCTTACCTGGGAGACAGCCTTGCCCAAAATTCAGAAGCTCAATCAGCGTAGTAAAGCGCGATCGCAGGCGGCCCGCTCCGCACCCACAGCTGCTTCTACTCAACGCTCTAAAATTTCGCTTCCCCCGCCACCGCATCGGAAGTCACAATCGACTACGAGTAGGAATCAGCCGTTACGGACACCCCTCGAGAATGAGCATACCGATGAGCTACACAGTGCCATCCCGCCATCGGTACTGAGTACCCTACGACACTCTCACACATCTCAAGAACATCCTCGCAAGGCCCGTGAAATGGTCTCTGCCGAGCGGGAAACCCCAGCTCAAACCAGTCGACGTCCAGGGACCTATGGCATCCGTTCTAATTGGAGCACTCGCCCACAGTCTTCAAATACAGCCTCTGATTCGGAGGTTGGATTTGAAGATACCTACCTACGCTAAGGGAAGCTCATAAGCGTCAAGCCGCAGATATTTAGCGTCGATATTGCTGCCAACTCACCTCCAGCAACAAATCCTGAAAGGTATACTACCTGGAGTGTCTTGGCTTCCTCCGCGTCCATTTGTCAATAGCAAGGCGACTTGGGTATCGAACAAGTCGCCCAGCCTAGAGGCGTACAAATTGGATTCCCTAAGCGAACAGTAAACACTGTCTTGCCAAGCATTCTGAGCTTTTCCAAAAGAGCGCTAGGTGCCTCCTACTAATTGCTTTGTTTGCGATCGCGCCAGCACATATAAGGTCCGCATCATTCGCCGAATCGTTGGGCGGAAATAAAATAACAAAGCGTACCCTGCAACTAACAACACAAAACCCCAAATAGCCGATATCCAAGCACCCGACAGCAAAGAGGGCAGTGTCGCCACGACAACCCAAAAGCTATCCCAGTAGTTGGGTGAGCCACATTTGCGGGTCAGTAGGTAATGCATAAAGAAATAAGCGGGCAAAGCAGCCACCTCGGCAATGCCATAGCCCCAGGCCCCTAGAGTGGAGAGGGTTAGCCAGGAAACCAGCCACAGAATAGCGATATATAGGATGTTGAACTGCACGACAGCCTTGTTTTCGCCCATCGCATGGAGCGTCGAGGCATGTAGATCAAAAGCAGCACTCACGAGAGCGGCGATCGCAATGAGGGGAAATACCCGTACGCTCGGCAGCCACTGTGGACCTAGCACCAGAGGCACGAACCAAACTGCGCAGCAGGAAAATAAAGCTAGTAGCGGCCCTACCAAAATGATCTGGAAGGTGATGCCTTGCCCCAACAGGGCCCGGATAGCCTCCAGGTTTTGACTAATTTTGGCAATCATGTTGACGGATGTGCGCCGAATTGCCAAGCGTAGCACCGCTAACGTATCAGCAAAGTGAATGGCAATACTCACGAAACCGGCAGCTTCAATTCCCGCCAAACGTCCTACCAGCAACGGCACCGTGAGTCCCCGTAAGAGCAAAACGCTGTGAGCGCTAGACAGGGTGAAACTATGGCGGAGGGCTGTACGAATCACTGACCACTGCCACTGCCACTGCCACGCTATTGGATGACGGTATTGGGCCAGTACCGCTAGCAGCAAAAACTGCAAAATAAACCCTGCAATAGGCCCCCAGTAGCTTTGGTAAATGAGAACGAGCGGAATCGAGAGTCCGTAGTTAGCGGCCAAAGCAAACGTTTCAATCCAGCTCACTTCAGCGAATCGCAGATCGCGCTCTAGCATACTGATCGAGACGTTAGCAATCATGTAAAGCCAAATGGCAGGCACCATACAACGCAACAGCAAACTGACTGTAGGTTCATCAACCCATACCCCTATTGCTGGAGCGATGAGCCAAACGAGGCCGCAAAATACAATGCCGGCGGTGTTGTAAAAGGCGAGTATTTGCGCTGCACCATTTTCGGGTAACTCGGGTTGCCGTACTAGGTAAGCATTGAGCCCGAGCGAGCTGGTTCCAGCCAGAAAGAAGAACACGCCCACAGTGACGACAACCATTCCATAGCTTTCTGGCCCCAAAGTCCGCGCGAGTATGATCACCCCGATGAGGGAGAGGCCCGTGGATAATAGTTGCCGAAGCGCTAAATAAAATTCTCCGCTATAAACTTTTTTCTTTAAGCCTTGAGCTTGTGGCATTTGCTGAAAATCTTGATGGGTCACCGATGGCGATGACAGCCCCTGACTTTTGTTCGTGTCGCACCTGATACCAGCCCCAATCATCTTGAAGACTCTCCAGGGCTACTGCTGTAAAAAACTTTACCAGGAAGCATTCCGGCTCCCAAGCGAGCAACCAATTCAGGAATGGATTAGGAAAATCTTACTGAAACATCTTATCTGCTCAAGACAATATGAGACTAGGGTATCTCTCCCTGCAAAAGCGGCTAGAGCAGGACCATGATGACGCTCCTACGCTCGAGTTTTCAGTAGTGCCGTATAAATTGCAGCGACGATGCTGCTTTATAGAAGTTGCGATCGCATTTTCACGTTTTGTGTGCCTATTAATCATTTGCCGTAGGCACGCGATCCCAGAGAATGCACCTTAGCCTGCGATGTGCT
The DNA here is from genome assembly GCA_050330865.1 of Leptolyngbyaceae cyanobacterium. GTDB lineage: Bacteria > Cyanobacteriota > Cyanobacteriia > Phormidesmidales > Phormidesmidaceae > SIO1E4. Next base: position 300 of record JBHJHM010000142.1, on the reverse strand, counting down.
CTTTCCCAGAGGAACACCGATGAATCTTTTTGTGATGAAATAAATTTCCGGTATGGGTACTATTCCTCACGCCAAAGTTAATATTACTTAATAGAATATTGCCCGATGCCTACGCGGAATACTCTCCGGCGTAGCCTCTGACCGTATATGCACATTGAGTTCATTGGCCACAAGTTAAGGGAATAGGAGATTTGTCAAGTGAGCGCTTTTCCAGAGAGTCAAATCCTGTCAAACTCAGAGCAACCGAGTCATTGAGCCGTCCTGAGTGAGCCATGAGTCGCCCCCGAAAGCTGAATCGAG
>JBHJHM010000141.1:0-16556 GCA_050330865.1 Leptolyngbyaceae cyanobacterium | reverse complement strand
ATGTAATCTTGCTCAATTGTATAGAGAACACCATAAGGGAACTTACGCGCCATACACCGCCGAACATCTTCATCAATCGCAGCATAGCGGGTTGGGGCTTCCCTGATCCTATAGACTGTATCCTCGATCGCGTTGATGAACGCTTGAGCAACCTCAACCCTCTGCTCTGTATAGTATTGAACTGCTTCAGCGTACTCACTCAGTGCTTCAGGATGAAAGACGTACCTCATGGCTCAATCAGTCGTCTGACCTGAGCTAGAGCATCTTCACCTGAAATTGGTTGAACAGAACCATCTCGCACCTCATCTCGTCGGCGCTTGGCTTCAGTTACCCAAACTGCCTGAATTGCTGAGTCGGTATCGAACTCTAGGCTTTCTACCAACATGTCTGCTAAGAGTGCTCTTGACTCACTAGGCAGGGATAACATTTCCTCAGTCAGTTGCTCAATTGACCGCATAATACTAACCCATTGTAAAAAGCTGAATCTTAGATGATTGTATCAAAATTCAATATGAGAAGAAGCTCAGGAATTAGCCGTCTATCTCAGGGCATATGTTAGGGGGTAATAAGAATTCAGTCATCACGGTTAACCATTCTCTGGATCTCGTTATGACAATCATCACACCACTTCTCTTCCCACTCGTAGCCTGTCGTAATTTGCCCACATCTGTCACAACTTTTCAATAAATAATAAGAGTTACATTCCTCATTTGAACAAACCCCGGCAAACTCACCATAAATAATAAGAGTATCTTCACAACATAGAGGACATGTCATCGTAATATCGATACCCCCTTCTTCTTTATATGCAATATATGCCTCTCCATCTAGGCTTTTCAGAATACTCTCTCGATTATTTTGAAATTTTTTGAGTTTTTCTTCACCAAGTGCTCTCAGCTCACGTTCACGCTTATCAGTCATGCGCTTATACACTGACTCTATTGATAGCACCTTTGCTTTTATTTCTGGATTTTTATTGAGAGGATCAGAAGCAATATCTATTTTTAGTTCATTGATGAGAAACCTGTCAATTACGTCAATAAATTCAATAATCGCTTTATTGATTTCAAACTTATTCGCCGAAAATTTATAGTGCTCAAAACGATTTCTATACTTCTATATTTTTCTAATGATTTTGGCATCAGATTCCGAAAAAACCACTTTCGGGCCAATTTCTAATCGCTCTAAGGCTTCGTCTAAATTAACAGTATTTAGCTCCTTACCTTTATCTAGTTTTCTTCTTACATCTTCCATTCTTCCCTCGAATATAAGTCCTGTCATATGATGCGATAGTCTTTCTTTAAGAAGCAGGAGGAATCCTGAGAAAAGATGAAGAACTCCATATTTATAGTCCTTCTGAGGCTGAGATATTGGATAGATATATTGCTGATACTCAATATCATCATAAAGCTCATATAGCTCATCTATACCCCTTATGATGAAGTCCAATCCATTCTCTAGCAAACTAAGCTCTAAAATATGATCTTCTGCCATTTTTCGAATAAATCCACATCAAAGATAGTTCTTTATGCAGAACATCTACAAAAAGATTCTACTGAAGCCCCTATCGGTAACTTAGCCGCCTAACTCTTATTAGATCGATATTGTCGGTCTATCCATCCAGAATGAAGTGGATAGACTGAATCTCCGCAATATATTCAGCCAAATTAGATGGATAGACTGCGATTTGACCATATAGTACAGCCATATTGGGTAGATAGGTTGCAAGCTTCAGTATAGGCGCTGCACTTTCTCCGTAAGCTGACCTTGATATAGGTCGGTATAGGCACATTGATTCAGTACCTGCTATCGATGAAACCCAATCTCGAAAGCTTCTGAGACTGACTTGAAGCACTCGTGTCTACGGTTGACGTGGGTGCCAAATTTTTCTATTGTCTTCCGCAAGGTTGCGGACATTGTCGTAACCCCAATCCGGAACTCAATGGACTTAGCGCCATCGGCAGGTGCCGCAAACACCTGACCGATGACTCGCCCCCAAACTGACCAAAGCAGTCTGGAGGTTAGGGTGATTATGCCTTAGCCGCCCCGATTTGCACTACGTTGCGGGGTGGCTAGGTTTAGTTGAGTTCTGGTTTCCTTCCGTACACTAACGTTCTGGAGACCAGACTCATGTTTCAACCCTTAGTTCAGGGCGCAGCTGCGTCCACGGCTCAAGCTGCCACCGAATCCTACAATCCAACCTACGAACCGCTGCGCCATATGCTGTTTGGCAGCCTCAGCGCAGTGCAGGCCACCATCAAACACCTGCACAAGCTCAACTATGCTGAGCCCAATGACTGGAGCAAGCCCATTGGCACTGGGCAAGGGAATGAAGTGGTGGTCGTACTTATCAAGCGGGTACGGGTTGTCTAGATGACAGCGCGATCGCGCTGATAGTCAGAACGGGCTGCTGGTGCGATCGCCCATTAACGTCAGGATTATAAATAGCCGTTGTTTCCTAAGCAGGCCATCCAATCAGAACCGATGTACCGCAGGGTTGATGAATGCACCCTTTCGTTAACGTGAGTTCGACGCCGATCTTCGGCTCCGCTGCCAATCCGCCCGCGAGCCAACTGCGGGCTCGTCGGGGAAACTCATTTAAATGAGTTAAAACCCTTGCCAGATAAGTCATTGACCTTCTGAATCTACTTTCAGTAGACTTTCCCAATTAGCCCGCGATTGATCTGCGGGTGGGATGTAAACGTAGCCAAAATGCTGCCGTCGAACTCACTTTTCATTACCATCAAACATCGCCACAAGTTCAACCGTGCCAAGCCTAACAACTGGAGCAAGGCCAATCGCGGTGCGGCCCTGGCAAAGAGCCGCTATACACTTTGGCTATAGACTAATGCTGGCAACAGAGCCGCCATCGACGCGGTAGTTAGCGCCCACAACAAAACTAGAGTGCTGCGAACAAAGAAATGCAATAACAGCAGCCACTTCTTGCGCTTTACCGCGCCGCTGCAGTTCCAAGTGGGGGCGCTTTTCTTTCAAGAAGGTCGCGATCGCCGCTTCAAAACTCACACCGAGTTCCTTAGCCCGCTTTTCCATCATGGCATCGGTCATGGGTGTGGCAATGAAGGCAGGCGACACAGAATTTACCAAAACGCCGTCCTTAGCACAGGCTTTAGACAGATTCTTAGCCAGGTTAAGGACACCTGCCTTCGCTGCACAGTAAGGCATTTCATCCGTATAGGGCTGAACAGCATCTTCCGATGCGATCAACACCACCCGACCCCAGCCTGACTGCCGCATCAGGGGAATGAACGTGCGACATACCCGTACCGCTGCCATTAAATCTACTTCCAGAGCTTCGTACCAGTCATCATCACTGATATCCCAAAAGTTACCTGTGGCGCCCGTGATGCCAGCGCAGTTGACCAGAATATCGACTGTACCGTAGCGATCGACAATCTGTTGCTTTGCTGCTTCGACCTCTGACAAATTGCGCAGGTCGGCTGAGACAGGAAACGCCTCACCCACCGTTTTCACTTCCTCCACAGTGGCCTGCAGCTTATCCGTCGTCTTGTCCAGCAGGGCAATTTTCACCCCCGCATCCGCCAAGATTTTGGCAGTGGCCCGACCCATACCAGAATCACCGCCCGTGATCAGCGCTACTTTGCCTTTGATACCTAATTCCATAACTGATCTCCCTTATTCAAACCGAATGTTAGGAGAGCTGCAAAGGTGATTCATCTATCCGCTAACAGATATAGAAAGCAGCGATCGCTACATCGTTACAGGATTCCAACCAAAAAAGATGAGGCCAGCTAACGAGCCAGACAAAATGCCATAGCAACAGGCCAACAAATCAATGACAGATTCCTGGCGTTTGTAACGCCAAATCATGAAAGCTAGCGTAATGGAATAGATCAATTCCTCAAGAGGAAAACGAACCATATTGCTGTTAATGTCCAGCCAGAAAATGATCAGTGTCCAGAGGAGAAATATAACAAAATTGTTGATAACGGGTGCGCGGCTTGAGTTTACAGGTATTTCGACGCGAGCAATAAAGGCAAAATAAAAAGCCACAGAGACTGGAAAGGCGGCAGCGGCCAGACTGCGAATACCGATCCATTGAGAGTAGGAAAATGCCAACAGCACACTTGACGTCATCTGATACAGAAACAAGCCAGCCGCGAAGCATAACGTAACTATGCTGATAAATCCTTGTGGACCCCTTAACCACTTATCACGTCGCGTTCGCTTAATAGACATAGGATCCTTCCACCAGCACCAAAAGCAAAACATTTCTCCTTAATATCATTGAGGTCACCAAAATCCACATCTCTCTAAAGAGTGAGTACAGCTAGATTGCGTTGCATTGGGCTGGCTAATAGTAAAAAAAGGCCCGTATCGGGCCTTTTTGCATAGATTTAGAATTTGCCAAAGTGCTACCGCTTGTTGACTGTGGGATTGCCTTTGGTGTCAACGTCTAACTCTTCCCGGCGAACCGTTTCACGCCCGGTCACGGTGTCGCGATCAACTTCCTTGCGAACCTTGATTTCCTCACGTACAAACGCTTCTTTACGAATGTCAGCTTGCTCAGCGTAGGTTTCTACACGAGCCACTTCACCTTCGCGGAAATTAGGAGTTCCGGTAACCGGAGCTGTATTTGTGGGGGTTGTGCGCTCGATTACGACCCGCTCATTCTCGACCGGAACGGAAACTTCTTGAGTCTTGGTCTTGACGTTCTTACCAACAGCCACTGTGCCAGCCTTGAAACGATCTTTATCAGCAATCAGACGCTCTTGATAAAGACGGATAGGCTCGTGGGAATCCTTATCCATGCCGAATAGACCCGGCTCCCTGTCGTAGTCATAGCGATCGCTAACAGCAGTGCCTGTAGCGCCTGCCATAGCCGTAGGGGTACCGGCGGGCTGCTCAGTAACCCCATGTAGAGCTGCGCTTCCAGGATAAGCGCGATACTCGTCTACCTTATACTCTTTGCCCATAAACCGACGTGTGCGACTCTCACCCAAGGTTCGGTAGCCATCGCGTACACGATTTTCGTAGTCACGGTCGACAGTAATGCTGTCATCGTACTCAGGCAATTTCTCGACCTGCTCTTTAGTCAACTCATTAACGTAGAGACGCTTTTCAGTGTGATCAAAACGGGCCAGACCAATGGGCAACAAGACATTTTTGCCAAAGATCCAGAAGCCAGTATCCACCACCAAATAACGAATGTTGCCGGTAGCATCTTCGAATAAGGCGTCTTTAACGGAACCTATCTTATTGTCTGGATCAGCGTAGACAGTGTAGTTATCGAAGTTGGCAATATTGCTGTTGTTGCCAAATGTTTCGCGGTAGTTCGGATAGACTTCTTTGAATTTAATGAGGGCCATATTGTTTCTTTAGTTCAATTGTCATCGACACTTTTACACTATGAAATCCAGTCGCCGATTACATGCCTAAGCTGATAGAAACCGATGAAATTTTGACTATTTCTAGCGGAATAGAAGGCGTTATCTTTTGACATACGGCAGGTTGAATAAAAGGAATCTTCACCAAGTCTATATTTATAGCGAAATAATAATCCTGAGTATTTTTGCAATCTCGTAAGTTCAGGCTTTGAAGCGCATTTAATGAAGATATTTCCCTGTCTTCTGGATGAAAGACTATCTATCAACTGAGAGAGGAAAACAAATCTAGAATCGGGCAAAGTCAGGCATACTAAATTATTCATTCTTAAGCCCATGCCACTCTACAAGATTGAAGATCGATACCCCGACTATCAGGAAAGATTTGAAGATGGTGACAACATCATGGGTGTGGATATCTATGCTCGTAAGAAGGGTGAGGTGGAAAAGGTCGGCAATGTTGATACTGTCTTGGTAGATGGGGCAGGTCGCATTCGATATTTGGTCGTAGACACTGGGTTTTGGGTATTTGGCAAAAAAGTGCTGCTGCCGATTGGTCGCTGCATGGACGACCCTGAAAACAATCGGATTTATGCCGTCAACCTCAGCAAGCATCAGGTCGAAAATCTGCCAGAATACACCGATGCGATGGTGGTCGATTACGACTACGAAGAGCGTGTACGGTCGGTATACCTCATGTCTGCTGCAGGGCTCTCGGCTCCCATAGAAATGTCAGCTCCCGTTGAGCAAGCAGGTGTTAGAGGGTACGTCGCCACACCTGCCCCCGCTCCAGCTCCTGTATCTCCGGGTGTGAAGCCTCAGCCTGAGGTTACTGCTGACCCTGAGCCCGCGACCGATGTTTACGATCGCACCCCTGAACTCTACGCCCTGAGCGACGACAACCATCGTCGCATCCGGCTCTACGAAGAGCGCCTAGTCGCCGACAAGCGCCGTGAGAAGACGGGGGAAGTCAAGGTTACGAAGCGCATCGAAACAGAACAAACTGAAGCCTCCGTACCAGTGCAGAAAGAGAAAATCGTGATTGAGATCGAGTCGGTAGCGGGTGCAACTCGGGTGAATACCCCCAACGGCAGTTTCCAAGAGGGTGAGGTTGCTCAGATGGATGTGTACGAAGAGCGGGCCGATATTCGCAAGGAGCCGTTTGTACGGCAGGAAGTCAACATCCGCAAAGAGATTGAGAAGGACGTCGTAACCGCTCAGGAAACCGCGCGCCGTGAAGAGTTGAACGTGCAAAAGGAAGGCTCACCAGACATCGTCGATCGTAGTCACTGATCGCACCTACTACTCCCGATTTCCTAACCCTGTAGCCTTATCGAATGGTGAATTATGACATTAGAAAGAGATGGGTCCTTACGGGCTATCCGGATGGTACCTACCGTCCTGAGCAGGCAATGGATCGTGATGAGTATGCTGCCGTTAAAGGCATTGTGCTCAGCTTAAGGTGATCTTCAAGTCAAAACTTAACGTTTCAAGGGGCAATAATCCTAGCAAGCTATAGCTAGCACCTGCTTTGAGGATTAACTGAACCATGAAACTTGCGGCGATCGATATTGGCACCAATTCAATTCACATGATCATTGTGGAGGTGATTTCGTCGCAAAACTTCAAAGTAATTGAACGTGAAAAAGAAATGGTCAAGCTGGGGGCAGGGGTATTTGCCACCAATCGGCTGAGCGATCGCGCCTTCAAAGCAGGCGTAGAAACCATTCATCGCTACATCCAGCTTGCCGAACAGATCGGTGTTGATGAAATAATTACTGCTGCTACCAGTGCAATTCGGGAAGCGCAGAATGGCGAAGCTTTTATGAGCGCAGTCTTGCGGCAGACGGGGCTGACTCCGAGAATCATCTCTGGCAAGGAAGAAGCGCGCCTGATTTTCCTTGCCGTGCGCAACTCCATCGCCATTGGCGAGGAAACGGCATTGGTCTTCGATATTGGTGGCGGCAGCACCGAGGCAGTGATCGGTAATCGACACGAAGTGGTATTTGGCGATAGCCTTCAGCTCGGTGTTCAAAGGCTGCTGGACATGTTTGAAGATAAAGGACCCGTTGGCCACGAAGGCAGCCATGTGTTGAAGGCACATATTCAGTTCGCCGCTCAGAAGACCATTGACCGCATTCGCAGGATAGGATTTGACCAGATAATTGGGACGTCTGGTACGATTCGTACTTTAGGCGAAGCGGCTTACTTGTATGCCAATGGCAATTCTCTGCAATCGGTGAATGCCGAGGTGGTACAGCTTCAAGATATCCAAAAGCTTACTCAAGAGTTGCTCGCCAAAGACATCAAAGACCGGGCAAAAGTTGACGGGATTAGTGAAAAACGAGCCGATGCGATTCATTTAGGGGGCATTTTGCTCGTACAGCTCTTAAAAATGGCGGATACGCAGTCTGTCACGCTCTGTGATGCGTCCCTGCGCGAGGGGATGATTCTGGATTATCTCGAACGTCATTTTCATGGATTCGCCACGTTTGCCGAACCGACCGATCTGCGCGATCGCAAGGCGGCTCAGCTAGTACAGCGATATCGATCAGATTGGGAGCGCAACGGCCACATTGCTGATTTAGCCTTGCAGTTGTTCGATCAAACCCAAACCCTGCATGAATACGGTGAATACGAACGCAACCTGTTGCGATTTGCTGCCTTACTCCATGATGTTGGCCAGTTCATCTCGTTTCGGAAGCACCATAAAAACTCACGCTTTATCATTCATCGCACGGATCCGCGCGGCTTTACAGATGAGGAAGTTTTGCTCATTGGACATTTGGCTCGGTATCACTGCAAAGCAGTTCCTAGTAAGAAGCACAAAAAATTCAGGCGCCTGTCAAAGTCTCATCGTCAGCTCGTTCAACTTCTCTCCGGGATGCTGAGAATGGCTGTCTGCTTGGATAAAACTAAAAATCAAAGGGTCAAAACTGTGGCCTGTCAGCTCTCTCAAGAGGCACTTACAATTACGGTATCGGGGACCGATACTCTGAATTTAGAAATCTGGGCCGCTCAACAAGGTTCTACGGTCCTAGCCACAGCTCTAAAACGCGATGTTAAGGTGCAGCCGCTTCCAATAGCTCCTCAGTAAGGACTGAATTCTTTGGTCAAGGGGTATCTGCGGCTCCATCATTCGTGACTCGCCCGCTAGAGCTTGCCCCGATATTGAAGGCTAACCTTATTGGCAACGAAGCAAGCTTCCGGATTGGCCAAGAATTCTTGGGCTAGTGCGATCGCTTGCGTTAGCTGAACATCCGTCAAGTGTTTGTAAGCAGGTCGCTTGATTACTCGAGACCACTCGCAGCCGCAGATATTGTCCAGAATAATCCTGATAAAACAGTGGTTGAAGCGTACCGGATAGCCACCACGCTGGGCGGCATTGGGCAGCTGTTGATTTACAAGATCAAGATATTGCTCAGTGAGTCTTGCGGAGCTAGTTTGTGCCTTGATAGCCATGATTTGATTCCTCCTTCAAACAACTTTGAACGAATATGGCTAAGGCTATATCTATGCCTTCGGTACCCAAACTGAAACAGACCCTGCTGGACAATGAAACTCAGCCCAGCCTTCATCATTTGTTGTTACGGGTTCTTTGCTGTGCTCGGTAATATCGACATAGGTACGGTTGAGCTGTCCTACCTCCATCCATTTGCGGCCATTGTCGCCATTGGTCAGCACCACAGCCATCCCTCCTGGGTTTTCCTCGTTGCCAAGCCGGGTCCATCCAAGGGTATTGGGGTGGTCAAAATAGTCATACTGGTCGCCATAAGCGTAGGTCTGACGAGCAGACAAAAACTTATCAATCAGCCACTGGTGACTGTCTAGCCAAATTTCATATTCACCGCCATCATTACCAGTGTCTTTGTAATGAGCTCCATAGTAGTCGGCGTAGAAAATGCAGGGATAGCCATCACGGCGCAGCAAAATCAGCGCGTAGGCCAAAGGTTTAAACCAGGGTTCAACCACCGACTCTAGAGACTGTAGCGGTTGCGAATCATGGTTGTCGACCAATGTGACTGCTAAGACAGGTTGTTGCTTAACCAAGGTATTATCAAAAATCTGTCGCAGATCATAGTCCTTGCCACGCTTGCTAGCTTCACTGAAGTTGTAGTGTAAGGGGGCATCAAATAGGCTAACGTCGCCTTCAGTTACCTCAATGAAGTGATGCAGAGCTTCAATTTCATAAGACCAATACTCGCCTACTGCAAACAGTCGTCGCCCTGCAACTTTGCGGCAGTGATTCAGCCATCGCGGAAAGAAACCTGCCCCAACGTGCTTGACGGCATCGAAGCGAAAGCCATCAACGCCTGTCGTTTCAACATACCATTCACCCCAGCTCAGTAAGGCTCCGCGAACTTCATCCGACTCCATATCCAAGTCGCAGCCCATGAGATAGTCGAATGCGCCTTTTTCAAGGTCAACGTTGTCGTCAAAGGATTTACCTTCAAACAAGTAAATTGCGTCGAAATCTTCGTCATAGGCGTTGTAGTCCACAGCGTCGAAGTGCCACCAGTGCCACTCCATATCGGAGTACTTGCCCTGACGCCCCGGAAAGGTGAAATGCGTCCAGACTTTGACGGTACGCTGATCGCCTATGGCCTGGTTACGATCATCTGGGCTGTAGGGCGTGGCGTTTGCTTCCTCAGCTGCATCGGCCCCAAGCTTGTGATTGAATACGACATCCGCATAGACCCTAATTCCAGCATCTTTAGCGGCTTTGACCGCTTGGATATATTCGTCTTTGGTGCCGTACTTGGTAGGGATAGTCCCTTTTTGATCAAACTCGCCCAGATCATACAGGTCATAAACGCCGTAGCCGACATCGTACCCGCCTCCGGTACCTTTGTAGGCAGGTGGTAGCCAAACTGAGGTGATGCCAATGTCGGCTAAGTCTTTTGCCTTGCTGGCAAACTCCTTCCACAGAGTACCGCCGGCTGGCAAGTACCAGTGAAAATATTGCATCATCACGCCATTGAGTTCTGCCATTCCTGAAGGCTCCCGTGTAGAGAAGAGGCGATGTTACAGCCTTGAATAATGGCAGATACTTGAACTCAGCGAACCCGACTCTAGGTAGAGATTTAAGAGTGCTGAAAAGACCGCGTTACTGGACTCACTCAACTCGCGAAACGCTGATTGGGATAACAGTTGCATAATTTCGTTAGTTTTAGTGCGAGTAGAGGTTATCCAAAGGTGCTGTAACCTGACTTCTATCGCTAGGGTGAACTGGAGTATGGAAGTTGCGTTTTCTATCGCAGGATAGAGTCGTTCTTCCAGTGTGAATGCGTATCCTTAGCAGCTAGTTCCACATTGAGGAAATCCCGATGAAATCGACTCGTTGGATGATGCTAATTTTGGTGATGAGCGTATCGCTGCTGGGCGTTGCCTGCGGTGGACCTGAGGCAGAGACAGAACCTGCTGAACCCGTTGAAGAGGTCGAAGAACCCATTGAGGAAGAGGTCGAAGAACCGGAAGTAGAGGAACCAGAAGCAGAGTAAGCAAATATAGCAACTTTATGGAAGGTGTTGTTGATTTGCCAGATGGTCAAGCTATTAATCTCGGCCATCTGGTAGATCCGTTTTTAGAGGAATAGTTTCTAGGCTTATCACAGCAAGATTTATGAGAATAACCCATAAGCCATATTCGATTTAGAAGTAAGAACTGAAGTTTTCCCTTGAGCAAGAGCTGAAAGTCTGGATGTGATCGAGGTGTATTTTGGAGGCTGTTTACACAGTGCTGAACTCTCTCCATGCTAATGGTCTGTTTCTACAGCCTGAAACAGGCGGCGGTGTTTGGGCTGCGAATCAGTTTAATCGGCTATCTGCAGACACTGCCGAGACACTATTGGTTCCATCGCAGCCTAGTCCTGATGGGGGCACGCCGAATCCCCTAATACGATATCGAGCGCCGGTCATCGCTGCTCAAATCTTTATTTTGCTGTGTCTGGGGCTTTTGATTAAACGAGGGATTGATTATTTACGAGCGGTGAGTACTGACCCATTAGCCAATAATAAAAGCCCTGTTCAGCAGAATGAGATTGAGGCACACAGCCTCGAGCCGTATTCTGGTGCTGCTTTAGAGACTTCTGCTCAGACATTTGAGGTCATACCCGTACCCGTCTCACCTTCAGTATATGAGGAACGTACTCCCGTGCGCTAAAGCTGACCATATATAGACTGACCGTTAAAAATCGACCGTTCAAGTTTCGCATGAGAGAGGATGAAGGAGTAGCACGATGAGTCCAAAGCAGGTTTGGCGAGTCATTAAAGAAGCTTTTCAAGAGTGGAATCAGGATAACGCTTCGCGTCTAGCGGCAGCACTGGCTTATTACACCATCTTTTCGATCGCGCCTCTACTCATTCTTGTTATTGCGATCGCTGGTCTATTTTTTGATAGCGCTGCTGTCCGGGAACAGATGACCGGGCAAATAGAGTCCCTGCTGGGAAGCAGTGGCGCTGATTTTATTACAGATGTATTGGATAGGGCCAATCGACCCGGTGAAAGTTCTGGCGTTTTGGCTTCCGCTATCAGTATTGGCTTGTTGTTGTTTGGTGCGACTGGCGTCCTAGCTCAGCTGCAAACTTCACTCAACATTGTTTGGAACGTTAAGACTCGTCCTGACCTGGGTGTGATGGGTTTCTTGCACAAGCGGCTATTATCCTTTGGCATGATTTTGGGCATCGGTTTTTTGTTGCTGGTTTCGCTCGTGGCGAGTTCAGTCGTTGCTGGATTCGCCGACTACTTCCATACCCTCTTCCCCGGACTCGATTCTCTTGTCCAATTGGCGAACTTCTTGATCTCTTTCGGCATGGTGACGCTATTGTTTGCCATGATTTTCCGATTCATGCCAGATGTGAAGATTGCATGGGGCGATGTCTGGTTCGGTGCAGCTGTGACGGCAATTCTCTTTGCGGTTGGTAAGTTTGTGATTGGGCTTTACTTAGGCAACAGCAGCATTGGTTCAACCTACGGTGCAGCTGGATCAGTCATCGTCTTACTGGTATGGGTATTTTACTCAGCTCAAATTCTATTCTTTGGGGCTGAGCTAACTCAGGTATACGCCCGTCGCTTTGGATCGCAAATCGTGCCAAATCAGTATGCTGTTAGGAAGTAATATCCGTTCTTCAAATCACAGCTACCCAAAGAAATCAATGTAGTCAGCCCCGTGATAAGTCGATAGCCACAATTTTCGTAGGGTATGTTATCGCGCAGCGTGACGCACCAACCCCTCACATAGCGGCTGCATAGTCCCCTATAAGCGTAGCCCTGATAGCAAGTGTTGGGGATTCTGATGTAGTCTTCAAAGTCATGCTTAGGCTACCGCCGTGAATCTTCCTTTGCGGCTAGTAGAGTGTCCCCTCCAGCCAGTCATAAATCTGACTCAACTGGTGAATGGTCACCAGTCCATATTGCCAGAGCACAATCGGCAACAAGTTTGGGGCTGCTTCCGACTGACGTATACCCAATGCGATCGCGTCGGTCGATAGCGACAACTCTTCCTTGAGAAATTCGATTAGTTGGGGCTGGTTTTTCATCTTCGGGGAGAACCGCGTCTCTGGCAGGGCATCGTTGCTTGCCGTGTATCACTTGGGCTAGCGTATTAAGCGGGCTCAGAAGTCACAACCAATCGGTTCGATTGCACTATTATGGACCAAGTTTTGCGGAAGGCAATCGCAAATTTCAGTTGGAAGACAACTTGTTGGTTCTGAGCGTCCTAGTTAAAACTGATTTTATTCTTCTCCGAAGCACTAAATCTAAAGTAAATCTTAAAATCCTCAATAATTGTTAAGCAGGTGTTACATTTACTCATGTGAGCAAACAGTAGGCTGAGTCTTTAGTAGACCGCAGTCCTACTTTGTACAGGCTCTCACAACGATAAATACTGCTGGCCAGCATTTAATACTCCCTTAAAACGTGCTTACGAGTGACTGACTTATTTCCGAGGATAGAGCTTTCTGCGTAAGGCGTTTAGTAGCGCCGGTTGGCTTCATCAGTCTGCGCCAGTGCTCTACTTCATTTTTGGCCGTGGTCTGTTCGGCTTTAACTATTGGTATGGGGCGTAGAGTTGTTGTCGTGCAAGTTGTTCTAGTTTCGCGCTGGGACGGGGGTTGCGCTTGGTGAATTACGAAGTTGTCGATGCAAGCTTAGGGCTGACCTACGCGGAGGTACAAGAGGTGGATAGCGCTACGAATTTAGTGTCAACGGATAGCACCGGACAGGTAACTTGTTACTACGAGAATCAGACTGGCAAATTGCAAGTTGCTAGGGTTAACAGTGTTTCAGGTCCACCTTTCGAGCGAGTTGTCTTTCCAGAGCAGCGCCTTCTTTTTCATGCCCCGCCAGAGGCTTACCTGAAAATCTACAGTGGTGAATCGGGGACACCGGTCCAAATTCAGCAGATTGCCTGCGCTCAGATACAGTGCATATAGTTGCTTACGATTGAGGTTAGTGACGCAGATCAAGATCTTCTTCAAGAAGATCAACCAGCATTATTCAATGCTTTCTTCCGCGCTCAGGCTGTGGGTGAGATAAAGAGAACGGGCTAGGGCTCAGTATCGTAAAAGTGTGCAAAGCTGCACTGTAGCGCGATTGAGATTCAAAGTCAGATACGTCATCCGCAAGGTCAGGTAAGTTACTGCCTAACTTGAGCTAGGCCATTTGGTATTCGACCATCTCACGGATGAGGAGTCGCTTCCGTTTGAGGTACGAGCGAACGGCCATCTGATCTTCTCGATTAAGGCACAAGCGGCTGTTCATGCGAGCGACTAGGCTCCCTGCCAATGCCTCATCCGAGAGTTCAGCAACTCTGTCAGGCGATAGCTCTAGAACCATAGACCAAAGTAAACGCAAAATTTCAGCTTTCATCTTGTCCATCCATGACTTATCTGGGTGAAATGCTCTTTGTCAAAACAGATTTGCACATAAATTAATTTTTTCTTTAGATTTTATCTACCACGACCTTAACACTGATCGCTTAGGAAACAGCTCAGGATACTGGCATCTCTATCTTTCGACATACACAAGGAATATGCCTTGGTCAGTTTCAAATATTTAAAACTCATTGTCTTGCTTCATTTAGAGGTATGGATGAGTTGATAGACGGCATCGACAACTTCAAACAGTTCAAAAGGTTTAGCAACATATGCTTGATATCCGGCTGCAAGGACGCGGTGATGAGCAGTCTCATCAGTGTCTGCCGTTATCGCTATCGCAGGCACATGCTGCAGGTGAGGATCAGGCAACGTGCGGACCTGCCGTAAAAAGTCATAGCCATTAACAACAGGCAGATTGATGTCGCTGATGATTACATCAGGGTGAAAGTTTTCCAGCAGATGCCATGCGTCTTGGACGCAGCCAGCACTGACTGTCTTTGCCCCCTGCTGCTCTAACACCAGCGCAATGAGCTCGCATAGATCCGGTTCGTCCTCCACTACAAGCGCCTTGAGCCCTTGCAAATCAGGGCCATCGACTGGTGAATGTGTAGACACCTGTCCATCGGCTGATGCTTGAGGGACCGGCAGACTAACGATGAAAGTTGCCCCCTGTCCTAAACCGGGGCTATTGACATCAATCTGCCCCCCATGCAACTCGACGAGGCGACGGGCAATTGCTAAGCCCAGTCCTAAAA
The DNA here is from genome assembly GCA_050330865.1 of Leptolyngbyaceae cyanobacterium. Classification (GTDB taxonomy): domain Bacteria; phylum Cyanobacteriota; class Cyanobacteriia; order Phormidesmidales; family Phormidesmidaceae; genus SIO1E4. Next base: position 1,562 of record JBHJHM010000141.1, on the reverse strand, counting down.
CACCCTGAGATCCTGTGGTTGAACTGTCGGCTGGCCGGAAGCCCCCAAAGATATAGGGCAGAAAATCGGGGGCAATACCCACTCCAGTATCGGTAACCTGGAGACAAATACGGTGGGTATCCGCTAGGCCCAAACGAATAATGATTTCGCCCGCACGAGGCGTGAACTTGACTGCATTCGAGAGAAGATGCCAGACCACTTGCTGCAAGCGCTGCTGATCGGCCAACACGTAGCCAACATGGTGAGCCAAATCAAAACTGAGCCGAATCGATTTAGCTCGGATTGAGGGGCGGAGCGTCTCTACCGTTGTATGAATTAGATAAACCATATCAACCGGTTGAATCGTAAGCTGCACTTGACCTCGACTCAAATTGGAAGAGGCTAGCAGGTTCTCAACAAACCGCGTTTGAGCGATCGCACTACGCTCGATCGCCTCAATGGCCGTTTGTCTTACATGAGGTCTCAAACTCCCTCGCTTCATGAGCTTGCTCCACCCCACAATAGAATTTAGAGGGGTTCTAAGCTCATGGGAGAGCGCCGCCAAAAATTCATCCCGCATCACACTGATCGATTCGATCAGATGACGCTCAGCCACATCAGCGGCAATCATTACAATCGCGTCAATTTGCCCATTCACGTCAGGAAGGGGGAGCAGTGATGCATTAACGCTGATCAGGCTACCATCCTGCTTCTGATGCTGGTGTGCTTGATTGATCACTGGCTGGTTTTGCAACACTTGCGCAAAGCAGCGGTTAAAGGCATCGTGCTGCGCAATAGGTAGGAAAGGAATAGGTTGATCGATAACCGCATCGGCTGACCAACCATATAGCGACGCGGCAGCTGCATTCCAAGCAATAACCGTTTGTTGACGACTGAGCGCAACAATACTCACAGGCATAACTTCAGCCATGGTATGAAGCAAGCTATCCAAATGCTGTCGCTGCAAACGCTCTTGGTAGTTGCGTAGCGATCGCCGAACAACCGGAACTAATCGCTCTAAATGTTGCTTGGAGACATAATCATCAGCTCCCTGCCGCATCGCTTCAATACCCTGCTCTTCATCCATCACACCTGACACCAGAACGAAGGGAACGTCAGGGCAGATTTGTTTAGCCAGCTCTAGCGCTGCAAGGCCATTAAACTTCGGCAGAACATAATTCGCCAGAATCACATGAGGCGTCTTTTCAGTCAAGCAGGCGATAAAGCGCTGACGCTCATGTACCCATACAAACTGGGCCTCAATTCCCTTCCCCTTAAGCAATGTTTCAATTAGTTCGCAATCAACCGGATCATCTTCTAGAAGAACAATCTGAACCATGAAAGCCGAGGGCGGCAAACGATTCTGGATTAAGGAGTTGACAAAAGACTTCATAGGGCTAGTTAAAATCAGCCAAATGCGCCACTGCACAAGCAGCCGAGAGTATCAGGACTTACGCATTGACAGTTGAGTCAAATTATGAGCTGAAGATAAAAGGTGTCTACCGGGCAATCCTTTGCGTATCACGACTAAACCGTCAACGGCTCGCTGCACGATCGATCTCTATGTGCGCTATCTGCTGGCT
>JBHJHM010000140.1:0-36531 GCA_050330865.1 Leptolyngbyaceae cyanobacterium | reverse complement strand
GACTACTCACCGTCACTACCTCGCTCAAGGCTCAAGGCAAAAACATCCTCGATTTCCTGACTCATGCCTGCTTGGCAGCACGAACTGGAAAAGAGCCCCCTTCTTTGCTCCCACAACAGCAACGCTAGGGACGGTTACCTTGTTGCCAGATTTAGCTGCGTGGAAACTAACAATTTTGGGGGTAGACATTAATCCATCAGCAATTAAAGTAGCGCGCGCAGGCGTGTATCGCCCCTGGTCCTTTAGAGGGGTTAATCAAAGTATTCAAAAAAGTTTCTTTAAGCTAAAAAATGACCAGTATCATATCAGCTCAGAGATTAAAAATATGGTCAAGTTTCAGACCGTAAATCTCTTGAAAGATTCTTTTGAGGATCTAGAATATGCCATCAAAGACATAGATTTAATTCTATGCAGGAACGTTTTTATATATTTTCACAAGCAAGCTATTCAAACTGTACTAGACAAGTTCTATGAAGCGTTATCTCCTCAGGGATATTTACTAGTTGGACATACCGAACTGCATGGTCAAAATCCTGATAAATTCCAAATAAACGTGTTTGAGGAATCGATCGCGTATCAGCGTCCAGAATACACCGTATCAGAACTGGAAAATTCAAACTCTCGACCAAAGGCCATTTTCCAGCCAATGCAACAATCTCATACAGACAGCGGCCCTCAAGACGTTGAAAATCTGCTGGAAATACACGGTGTCAGAATGCAGAAAGCATCACTTAGTCTTCTGAGACAGCTGCCTGCTGATACCAGAATCTTAAGATTGGGCAATCGTACGGCATCTGAGTTAATTCTGCAAATTGAGCAAAATCTAAAAGCAACCGATTAAGGACATAGCTATGGATGTTTCTTATTTTTTCTTTAACCTCAACCAACATCTCAGCGCTATCAACGCCGATTATGTGGAGGAGATCTTTTCGCTTCCAGAACTAATTCTCATTCCCAATGCTCCGTTGGGAATCGTTGGTGTTATTGATCTACGCGGCGAAGTTCTTCCCATACTCGACTTTCAGCCTACTTCGGATGCACAGCCTCAACCTTATCAACTGACTGACAGTGTGATTGTATTGAGCCATGCTGAATTACGAATTGGCATCGTTGCTAAATCAATTCACGGGGTCAGAGATATCTCTAGTCAAGAAATCAAATCTAATCTTTCTCACTATTCAGAGCAAATCAATCCAGAAGCCAGAAAATTTATATTCGGTAAGGTGACCACTGAAGACCCTTTTTTCGTTTTAAGTGATCCCCAAAGCTGGTTTAATTCTGGTGAAATCAAACAGGTTATTTCGGTTACCAGCTTTTTAGTTAATGAAATTTATGGCGATGCTCGTACAGATTTCCCTGAATCTGGAGCTGAAATATTGGAACAAAAAGATCCGCGATCGCCAGCCGACTTTTGCTCCGACTCAACCCTGGAAGCGCAGATGGTTTTCCGGCAACGAGCTGAAAGTTTACGGCGATCGCTCGATGAAGATGCTTCGATGGAAGGAGCTCAGACTCTCGTTGTCGTATCTTTAAAGGACAAGCTCTTTGGTATTGAGTCGCAAATCGTTCGGGAGTTTATCACAGTTACCAAAGCCACTCCAATTCCCTGTTGTCCGTCTCATATCATTGGCAACATAAATTTGCGGGGTGAAGTCCTGACTATTATTGATGTCGGCAGAGCGCTAGGCTTAGAGCTAAATGACTTGGCAATTCAACCGAAAGCGATAGTCGCTGAACTCGACGATATGACTATTGGTATTATCGTAGAAGACATTCAAGACGCCATGTTTACGGTAAATCCCCGCGTAATTCAAGGTGTCTCTGATCCAGCCCTTGCCCGAAGGCATGATTATATTCAGGGGGCCGTTCCTTATGAGCATCAGATGGTACACATCCTAAATTTGTCAGCGCTGTTAAAAAGCGACGCACTGGTCGTCAATGAACGGGTTTAGAAAGTCATTGAGCCCTGTACAGTTTGGTCAATATACAGTTTGGTTAGCCATATCGCGAGGTCTCCACTCGGTTACAGTAGATACCTCTGTTTCAAGCTTTTGAGGAGCGGTTTCAGACAAACCCGGCAATAATTCCTCACGACTGAAGCTATCAGCGCTAGCAACATGCCTCAGGTTTTGCCGAACGCTGGGTCGTGCCTCTGCCCCCTGATAAGAACTGATGTGGTCTTTGAGACGTATCCCCCCAGTGCTCATTTCAACGTGTCGTTCAAAGCGAGGACCATCGCTGCTAAACGGGCGAAAGATCATCCCGCGTTTGAGCAACGGAATCACAGCTTGCCTGAGGCTAAAGGCCAAAATTCGCAAGACTAGATGCTTGAACGGGTTTACAGTATGAAACTTGGCTTTCTGACACTGCCCTGATATGCGAATACTGTCGGCTTGCTTCGCGACACGCCACTCGGCTGACCACCAATTTGTTGTCCAGATTTGAGTGCCCCGGGTGATCCGCCATCCATGATCCAGCACTGTAGGCTGGCTACCCTGTTGATGGATGCGCACTAACCCGCCTTTGCGAGCCGCTACATAGGCAGTCCAGGACTGCTCTAAAGGTCGATATATCCAAAAACCGCAGCCTTCTAGCCACGTGCTGGTTTCCATCGGAGGCACCTGAGCTGGCTGCATGGCTTCCAGGTGAGGCAGGCTACGAACAATGCTGGCAAAGATATAGTGGCAGTGATAGCGATCATCCGTGCTCCAGAAGAAATGGGTCGGGTCGGCGATATCTGTAAAAAGCTCCGATACTAACCAGGCTGCCGTGGCATTCCAAGCCGCTGCCCGCACCAGACCATAGGGCACAACATAATCGGTGTTACGGCTGTTAAGAGTCGAGGGTAAACAGCCATCTGCTCCTACCATTTGAGCCAGGAAGCCGACAGCGCGGTCGATCGCGGTAATGGCGCGGCGATCGCTCGTCGCATCGTAGTAATCTATCAGGGCATCCAGGGTAACCGTTAAATACCCAAAGTCAGGACCACCGTATTCATTGAACCATCCCTCCGGATGTTGAGCCTCAAAAATCAGCTTAGCCAATGCTTCAACTCGATTCCTCAGTTCCGGAGCAAGCCCCACTTTTACAGCTAATGCCAATCCTGCGAGTCCTGCTGCCTGCTGATTGGTAGCACCCTGCTCGACTCGGGCAGCCAGATGTTGGGCGAGGCGCTTGAGCGGAGCAGTGTCGACTAACGCAGATAATTCGGGAGCGCTAGTTTGCCACTCAAACATCAGGCGGGCGGCAGCATAGAGCCCAAATGCTGCCGGTGGGTAGCCAGCTTCGAAAGGATAGTATTCATCGACCCGTCCCTGGCTATCGACTTGTCTACCTAGGGCATTTACCGCGGCGATACACCAGCAATCAATCGTCGTCGTTGAATTCACAGACGCCACTGCTCCTGTCCGGATGGCTTCTAGCGTAAAAGCCCCCTGCTGCAAAATCGATGAGGGAAAATCGCGGATTTTGTAGTGCCAGTAGTTACGGTCAAAACATCCAAATGTCGGCGAATCAGGATCGCGATCCATCTGGGTAAGCACCCGCGGAAATTGACATTCCACATAGCGCTGAAAACTCGCTTTTAAGGTTGATGAATGGGATTGCATGGTTGCGAATTGGGGACTGGACCGTTCTTGGTTCTTGGTAGTTGGTGATTGGTTCTTGGTAGTTGGTGATTGGTAGTTGGTGATTGGTGATTGGTAGTTGTTGCTTATAGTTCTGAGTTTTAAGTTCTTAGTTCTTAGGGGATTTCCGGGAAAGAATTTACCAACTGTAGGGTGTCATTAGCGGAGCGCGATGCACCGCAGCCCGGTATTTTTATTCCTGGAAATCCCCTTAGTTCAATTCAAAAATCAAAACTGAGAACTCATAACTCCCCCTTTACCCTTTGCCTTTTACCTCTTCTCCATCACTCTCCTACTCCATCACCCCTCCACTCCTCTACCCTTTCACCGTTCGGCTGAGCGACCTTCGGCCCGAGCGATTCGGCTGAGCGGTTCGGCTGAGCGGTTCGGCTGAGCTCACCGCCGAAGCCTCACCGCCGAAGCCTCATCGTCGAAGCCTCAGGTCGAGGGCTCACGCCGAAGCCCTTCTACCCCTCCGCCCTTTCCACTTCCCACCCTCTCTTCCAACTTCACCGCCCGAGCCTGAACAATCTCCTGCCAGCGATCGCCCGCTTCCGTCAATACAAACTGGGCTTTACCTAGTCCTTTACGCTTAGTTGGCTTCGATAGACCTTTCCAGGTTTTACGTAGAGTATTGAAAGCAGGCCCGACGATACCTAACGGTAAACGAGCAATGAGCCAACGGGCCAAGGGGTTACGGCCAATCGCAAACGAGCCGCTGATGACAACTTCGACCCAACGACGACTAGCAGGTATGGTTGCCGGGCGATAGCCAAACTCAGGAATGGGTTTGCCTTGGCGCTGCTGCCACTCTAAGCGGATGTACGTTCCCCGCTTCTTGAAATCCAGCATATGCCCGTGCATCGCCAGAGCCTGATTCACGTCAACTGGGGTGAGCGTCAGTTCGTCATCAGCTTGCATTTCAGCCAAGACAGTTGCAGCTAATTGACTACGCGCCACAATCACCGAGTGTCCTCCGCCTGAAGCCTCAAATTTGGGCGACCAGGCATCCCCAACCGAAACATCGGTCAGTTCGTTCGTGAAATCGGGGGTAATCTGACAATTACGCGAGATATAGAAAGGAATCAAATAGTTGTAGTAAAACTTCTCGGCCTTGAAGATACGCCCGTCAGCCACTTCAACTTGAAGATAACCAGGCCACTCGCCTGCGCGCCATTGAAGGGATGTAATGTCAACGTTGTCAGCGACACCTTGCGATCGCAAAAATGCCCGCACTGCTCCAAAGTACATATTCGTACCTGTGTAAGGTCCGGCGACAAACACCACCTTCTGAGCGGCAGGATGTTCTGCTGCTTGCAGCATTCGGAGCGCCGCTACCTGCTCTGGCAAACCAACAAAGGCTAGCCGACCTTCAAATGCTTCCATTGCGGGCAGCAGTGTCAGCATCGGAGTCACCGCATACACACTCTGAGCTGCAGCCAGAACCTCCTCGCGGTTACGAGCAATCAGCGGGGCGGCTTTGTCCGGACGATGGAGACCCTGTTTGAGGACCACGGCCCCCTCAACCTGCCCGGTTTCCAGCAGATGAATCAAAATTCGACTAATCACTCCGCCCGAAGCTCCGCGCCTGCGTATCGCCGGATTAGCAGCATAGCCAGTAAACAATTGGCGATACGGTCCTAATAACCAATTGTCTGGAAGTGTTTCATAAAATGCTTTGAACAGGTCGGGATAGGGAACGCCTCTACCCGAGCAGGCGGCCCAAGCCAGCGACAAGGGTTCCTCGTCGCCTTTAGCTACAGAACGCTTTAAGTGCGGCAGTGGACCAGCTGTAGTCTCACGAAATTCTAAAAGTTCGGGACAGAGCCCGACACAAGCGCCGCAGTGGGTGCAGTTGCCCGGCTTAATCACCGTCTGCTGAAAAAGACTCCAATAATCTGCACTCATGGGCGTGGCAATCTCTCTTGGCTATACAAACGCGCCTTCTTGATCAATTGGCTGCGCCAACTCATTGTAGAGGCAGATCGCCCGACGAAATCGCTGGTTCAGAGGTGCTTAGCCCACCTACAAAATCGATCATGAGTTAAGGTCAGCAGCAAATTGGGCCACGCATTGGCTCTCTAGAATTATCCAGGCATTGGCATCCAGCACGGTGCAGTTTGGAATTGCCTGCTCCAGAATAGGCACAGCCCCTTGCTCTAGGCTTGCGGATGACGCCTCAGCCACAGGCTGAAATTGTCTCAGCCACTTATTTTCAGCGATATAGTCAGCTTCGAAGGCGTCTTTATCTAACAGCCAAAAGTCAATATCGTAGTTTTGAATGAATTGCGAAACCGATGATGGGTTTTCAGAATATTGAGCCTCCAGTAAATCCATAGCCCGTTGACGAATTTGAGCATAGTAATCTTGATGGTAGGCTAGGGCGTGTTCCTTGGAAACCAATACTGATCGTGCGGAAAATGTAGAGATATTATCAGCTTCCGAAGAAAGCGAGGCAATTAAGGTATCTTTAGGTTGCTCTGAGAAAAACGCATAAATGGGTTGCGCTTCAGGTGACTCACGGTAGCCAGCTTTGGGATAGTCTTTAATAAGCAGAGGATAGTAAAAGAAGGTTACAACAAACAGAGCCGCCGTCAGAAATAGAGGAAAGACTGTACTCAGAGTCGCTAATAGTCGATGGATAACAGTCTTTTTTTGCCCCCACGATCGCTGCCCAAACTGGCCCAGCCTGAAAATGTCGTCAATGAATATCACCCAAAAAATACCAGCTGCAAATGCCAGCACTAAACGAATGGTATGACTGGTATAGCGACTAGGAACATGGAGTTGAAAGAGAAGAAGCTGGGCGATCGCATACAGCCCCAAGGAGACTACCAGCAGCTGCACAAGACTATAAATGCTCGGTTTTACCTGCTGTCTTAGCGGTGTTTTCAGCGGTAGACTCAGCACGATGGGCAGAAAAGTACCCGCCAGCAGCGTTCCAGGAATCGTCATGCGCCGATGAAATATGCCGCTGCGCCCTGGATAACCATCGAGCCAATAGCGGAGTCCCGGCAAGAAGAAAGCATTACGCCCTTTCTCTTGAAATTCCGGCATCTGTAAGGCTTCCGAGCGCGTCACGATGGAACCAAAGCCAGACAGACTTTTGAGGTAGAACGTGAGCCCCCCGATCAGACAAAATCCTGCAGCGAATAGTGCATAGTCGCGCCAATCTTGAGATAGCGAGAGTCTGCCGTGCTGCCAATGAACCAGTCTAATGGCGACCAACCCGAGTGAAACCAGCGCAATCGGAGGGTACAGAACGACCTGTAGTGCCAGCAGCAGCAAACTGATCAGATGCGATCGCCGGAGTAGATAGTAAATAAATGCAATGATTAAGGGGTATAAAAAAGCCCGAGGAGTCCCTGAGGAAATCTCGTCAGAGGCCCATAAAGTCTGTGTCAAGATAACGGATGAGAAGAACCCCGACACGGGAACCGGAAAAAGCTCAAGGCTCAAAACAAAGCCGTATCCCGCTGTAATCACACTCAGAAAAAAAGGCAGAATCTTGCCAAAAAATCCTGGTTCAATTCCCAGGACTGCTGCTGCTTTGTAGAGGGTTGTATACCCAACTGGGGCCGCCGACTGAAAGTAGTCCGCAATTAAATCGTTGGGAAATAGCTCTGGATCAACATAGCGCTGCATCCAAAAAATATGCTGTCGAGCATCATCTTGGACGACAAAGTCATGCTCAAAAGCCTGCTGAAGTCCCAACCAGCCATAAATGATTGCAAGTAAGAGGCTGAGACTAAACCAGAAAACCGTGGCCTTATGAGTCTTCAGGGTCAAAATAGCCAGAAGCTTTGAGAACAGATGTGTACTGGACATAGATATCGTGAGAGCAGTTCAGTTCGCTAAGACATGTACAGGAACTGTCTAGCCTGCTGAATAGATTTACCAGAAAACCTCACCAGTTTGACATGTTTGCTTCCCGGCAGCGACTACCGACTGGCTCGGAAGCTTGCTAGATAACACTCAAACATCAATAAATTCCAGTCCGATATCTTCTCGGTGAGATTACGGGAGAATTATGGGCACACTACAGGGCAAGAAGCGAAGCGAATATTAACACTTTTCTTACGCTTCTCCAGGCAGTACCGGCAGGACGACATCTATGCCTACTATCAACGTTCCTAAAGTTTGCTATCACGGTTGGGAGATCGAGATTAGGTCCTGCGGAGCAGAGTTCTGCTTCGAGTGCTACACACCAACCTGCCCCGAGGCTCTTGATAATGCCGAGTCTTATACCACCAAAGCGGCTGCTTTAGCAGCCGCTCAGGCGTTTGTAGATCGGGAATCAGCCATCTTGTCTTTGATTAAGTTAGCAAACGATTGGCTTGGGCAAGGGCTCATTAGTGAAAATGAATACTGGGCACTAACCGACTTTGACGAAGTGCTACCGTAATCTTTCCCCCTGGCCTGCTCATCACGTCTCGTGACAATAGTGCGTTTAGCCCTCAGTCGCAACTGCAGGTTGTTTCAGCATCTCTGATAACTGATTGATACCACGCTGAAGCCGTCGTGTAACGGTCATGGGGCTGATATTCATCTGCTCAGCAACTTGCTTGCGGGGCATGCCTTGAAAGTAAACTTGCTCAATAACGATACGGATATTTTCCTCCAGATGACTGAGCGCTCCTTGCAACTGGGCCCGGTCTTCTTCCCACTGCATGAGCTTACTCGTTTGGGCGTCGGTTAAGGATTCGCCAATCGTTAGGCCTGTATCATCGCCTTGGCTGCCGATGGGAGCATCAAGGCTGATGAGAGAGCGGTTCTTTTGAGCTAATTTAGCCTCTTGCCACTCAGCTTCCGAAACTTGAAGTTCTGTTGCAATTTCAAAATCGCTAGGAGCCCGGCCCAGTTGCTGAGTCAGAGTATTGCGAACTTTTTGAGCAGCCCGCTGAAGATCTTGGAAGCGGCGAGGAATCTTGACGGTCCCGCTGCGATCGCGTAAGTAGTGCAGGATTTCGCCCCGGATGTAGGGAACTGCAAACGAGCTAAAGGCACAGCCTTGTTTGGGGTCAAAGCGCTCGATGGCACGAATCAGCCCCAAGAACCCAATTTGTTCGAGATCCTCATAGGCCTCCGAACACTGATGATTGAGTCGGTGGACTACCTTGCGAACCAGTCCTGTGTTGAGACGAACTAACTGGTTACGTAGCTTGATAGATGGCGCCTGATGGTAGGTGACTAACAGCTCGATGATTTTAGCAGAACGAGAAGAATTTGATTTCATCGTTGATCCTCGGGGCGATCTCCTTGAGTGTTAGTGTCATTCTCCAAGAAGCAAGGAGTCGTCTGAACCCGTCGTTATACGGGAATCTCAACGGATAGTCTCGCGAGACTCAGAGAACCCACGGAGAAGCTCTACGCCTTTTACGGAGAACAGAAAATTTTGTCGGGCCAGCAATGATCGCTGTCACAAGATGCTGTGTTGTGAGCCTCAGGACTCGTGTGATCGTCCTACTGTGAATCCACGCGGGACTTGCGAAGATACTGCTCAAGGAAGGGAAGTCCGCCGATCGCCGGTAAGAAGTAGCGTGAGGTGCCCAACAAGCCCAAAGCTGCCCCCGTTGCTTCATCGAAGTAGGGAGCGTAGAGCCAAATCAAAGCGGCATCACGAGTGCCAACTCCGGCAAAGGTTAGCGGTAACAGCCCTGCTAGGATGCCTAAGGGCGAAAGGGCCAGATTGGTGAGAAAGGGAACCCAAGCTTTCAGCGCCAGAATGAAGAACCAAAGCTGTAGCAGGTGCAGCAGCCAGATAAAAATAGAGCTACCAACGACCTTTTGCAGACGCTGCCGGTCTTGCCAGAAATAAGTGTGCATTTCTGACCAGGCAACATTCAGCTGTTTGAAGCGGATTTTGAACTTTGGGGGAGCCAGCTTCTGGCCGAGGTCGAAAACTGCGTTGGCGAATTGAGTCGAGCCTAGCAGCAGAATTCCGCCAGCCCATCCCAAGAATATACCGACGGTCATCCATCCAAATAGCGCTGTATTAGGCGCATAGATCAAGAGCCCCAACAGGCACCACAGCAGCAGCGACAGCATGTCGCAGGCCTTCTCAAAAACAACGAGTGAGAGTGCCAGGGAGCCACTGAGGTGACCGCGATCGCGCATGAAGTAAGCTTTGGCGATATCGCCTGCCTTTGACGGTAGCACCATGTTGAGAACGCTAGCAGCCAAAATTAGGCGGTTAGCTTCCCAAAACGGGAGTTCGTGCTGGGGCGGCATGAGATATCGCAACCGCTGAGCCGTGAAGAGCGTAATGGGCACAACCATGCCTAGGCTTACGATCATCCACCGCAAATCACTATTGCGAAAGACATCTATGAGACGAACAAGGTCTATCTTCCAATAGAGAACGGCCAGAATGAGGAGGCTGATTGCAATCGAAACTAAGCGCTTCACAGGTCACGATTTAGGAGAGCTAGAGTCGGGCTGCGTCCAATTAAGACGGCGAAAATGCAGCTGGTTTTCCTCTAAGATTTTGCGATTAACGGCTAGCAGATCGGCAACTAACCCCAGAATCCAAAGCTGAAAGCCCATCAGCATGAGAATCGCACTTAAAATCAGGCTTGGAACATGCGAACGGGGAGTGCCACCGAAATAGAGAATTAGCCATCGGACCCCCAGCAAGAATCCGATACTGAAGGGCGCACTGCCAAGGATTAAAAAGAACCGCAAGGGCCGATACGCCATAAAGATCCGCAGAATGATGAAGAGCGATCGCTTCACATACGTGGGAATGCTTTTGACTAGACGGGAGGGACGCAAATAGCCATTGGTCCGAATGGGCACCGAAGTCACGACCATTCCTCGCTGCCCTGCCTGAATAATGGTTTCCAGGGTGTATGTGTACTCATTGAAAACATTCAGCTTCAGAGCTGCCTCACGGCTGAAGGCTCGAAACCCACTGGGCGCATCGGGAATCCGTGTATTACTAGCGATCCGTACAGCCCAACTGCCCAGCCCTTGCAGGCTTTTTTTCAGGGGTGAGAAATGCTCAATATCATTGATTGGGCGTGCCCCCACCACCATATCTGCTTCTCTACTAAGAATCGGTTCGATGAGCTTGGGAATATCCGCTGCGCAGTACTGATTATCAGCGTCAGTGTTGACAATAATATCCGCACCGGCTTTTACCGAGGCTTCTAGCCCTGCCATAAACGCTCGGGCTAACCCCTGGTTATTACTGAAACTCACAATATGTTTGACCCCACACGCCCGAGCGACCTCAACCGTTCGGTCTAGACTGCCATCATTAATAATTAGCCATTCCACAACATCTACACCCGGAAGTGCTTGAGGTAATTCCGATAGCGTCACTCCTAATGTGGCTTCTTCGTTGTAACAGGGAATTTGGACAATCAGCTTAACCATGGAAGGGACAGGGAAAGTGTATGGAAAGAATATACAGTAGCAGGGTAGGCGGGGAGTGAGGGTGGAAGGGGAACGGGGTGATGGAGTAAGAGAGTGAGGGAGAAGAGGTAAAAGGCGAAGGGTGAAGGGTAAAAGGGCAGAAGAATCTTGAACCCTGAACCATAAACCTCAAACCTTGAACCAATCACCGTATTCCCTCCGGGAAGGCTACGCCCACGGCTGACGCCCTTCGGCTTGAGCTCAGGTCGAAAGCTCAAGGCAAAGCCAACTACCAATCACCAACAATTTCCTGTTCTCTACTCCCTATTCCCTATGCCTGTTCCCTGCTTCCTAAGTCGTATACTCCGCATTGATCTTCACGTAGTCATAGCTGAAGTCGCAGCCCCAAGCAATACCAGTGCCGCTGTTGGGACCGATACTGACTTGAATAGCGACGGTGTCAGTCTTTAGATACTCGCCACTGGCGGCTTGCTTTAAGTACTCGCTGGCAGCAGCGCGATCAAAGGACTGCGGCTGTCCGTGTTCCATCAGGAGGAAGTCCCCGAGTTGAATGCGAAGATCGCCTTGGTCAAAGGAAACACCTGCCTTGCCAGCAGCCATAGCGATGCGGCCCCAGTTAGGATCGGCTCCGAAGATAGCGCACTTCAGCAGCGAAGACCCGGCAATTTCTTTGGCCACGCTACGAGCTGCCGTATCGTCGGGGGCTCCGGTCACAACGACCTCTAACAAACATGTAGCCCCCTCACCATCGCGGGCGATCGCTTTAGCCAGATAATCGCAAACCTCAGTCAGCATAGCTTCGAGGCAATCAGCAGCCGGACCAGGAGCGGTAATAGCGGGAGTTCGGGACTCCCCGTTAGCCAGTGCGAGAACACAATCGTTGGTGCTGGTATCCCCATCCACCGTGATTTGGTTAAAGCTATGGGCGATCGCCCGACGCAGCATCGACTCCCAGAGCGCCGGCGAAACCGTCGCATCGCAGGTTACAAAGGCTAGCAGTGTCGCCATATTCGGATGAATCATGCCTGAACCTTTGGCAATGCCCCCAATCCGGACAGGACGACCGTCCAGCTCCATTTCCAGCGCGATGGATTTGGTTATCAAATCAGTGGTCACAATGGCTTTAGCGGCCTCATCAGATCCCGTTGCCGAAAGCGCCGCGACTACTTGAGGAATTCCCGCAATCAAGGCATCCATCTTGATACGTTGCCCAATTACCCCTGTCGAGGCAACCAGCACAGACTCTGTCGGAATGGATAAGGCATTGGCGACCTGTTCGCAGCTCGTAATCGCGTCTTGCCAGCCCTGACGCCCTGTGCAAGCATTTGCCTGTCCGGCATTAACGATAATCGCTTGAGCCGTAGCCTTAGCTTCTAGCCGCTGCCGACAGTAATCGACACAGGCCGCGCGTACCTGACTAGTGGTAAACACCCCGGCTGCGATCGCATCGGTATCCGACACAATCAAGGCTAAGTCTGGGGCTCCTGATGGCTTCAACCCCGCTGCGATTCCGGCAGCCCGAAATCCTTTTGGTGCCGTGACTCCCCCTTCGACCACCTGCCAATCTGCCATCGCTGGTGACGCTCCCATGCTGTTTTCAAAGCCTTGATTATACGCTTCAACTTCACTGTCCTGAGCGGGCAAAAAATTTATTCTTGAGCAAAGTTGGCCTTCAGCAACAGATGTACAGTCGATTCAAAAAATAGCTACAGCCTTAACTGAGGATAGCGCCCGCAGTTGGAATCCTTGGAGCATTGCATTACATTCGAGGCTCGTATGGGCGACGGTGCGAAAGCATCGGAAGGGAGCTTGACGGTCCAACTCAAAACAAGTTAACATTCAACAAACATGTTGGTTAGCATCGAAACGTTTGAATTCAAACTCACGCGAACGGGTCTTGAAGGCAGCTGAAGAACTCTTCGTCAAGCGAGGGTATGAGGCTGTCATCATCAAAGACATCGCCAAAGCGGCAGGCATTCATCATGCATCGATTTATCATCACGTTCCCGGCGGCAAGTCATCCTTATACGTCGAAGTGATGACAAATCACATGCAGCGTTATCGTGCAGGCATGCAGAGCGCAATTGATACCGCTGATGGCAATCTCAAGGCACAGTTGCAAGCGATTGCAGCATGGATAATTTCACAGCCGCCTGTGGATACTATCCGCCTAATGAACAGTGATCTGCCTGCTATTGAGGATACCGAAGCCAGTGAGATATCTGATTTCGCCTTTGAAGCGACCCTGGTGCCCCTTCTGCAGGTTCTGGAAGCCGCTCAAACAAGAGGCGAAATCAGATGCGAGAATCCCGGCTACATCGCCGGGGCAATCTTCTCCTCGCTTGAGTCTATTCATGCAATACCCGAGCAGTATCTTGATCAAAGTCGTCAGGCGATCGCGAACCAGATTATTGAAGTGTTTGTTCGCGGCATTGAAGTGTAAGGTACGACATATTCAGCAAATTACCTGCTGATAAGCATTGAATCAGATTCACTGTCAGATTACTTTTGAGGCCAAAGGAGACCTCAAAACTCTTTGCAGGGCAGCGTCAGCGCGATCGTTCAAGTAAGACTTTAGGAGATCGCCAAGCAAGAAATTACCCGAAAAGTTGCCTGTGTAGGCTGGGTTGAACGAAGTAAAACCCAGCAGGATAGCAATGCTGGAGGTGTTGGGTCGCGTGCCTCGACGCCAACCTACGGCGCTATATTCATTGCGAGAAATTCCCTTAGTTGGATAGGTTAGTTCGCTCAAAACAGATCAAGAAATGATGTTTGATTATAAGGCCAACAAACATGTTGGTTAATCTGGCAAATACTAAGTCCATAAACCCCTTAGGAGGATCATCCGCTATGACCATACAAATTAACGACGACCGCAAGCGACTACCTCTTAGAAGGTTCAGAACAACCGGAATTTCGGTTCTTTTGGGTGGGTTTCTTCTGGTGTTGATAGGACAGCTGTTAGGGTTTTCAGAAATTTTCAAACGGACGATGTGGTATTTATCCCCCAATGCACAGAACTTGGTTTCCCAGTCGGCAGTCGGAGCTGAAGCCGGATTTCCTAACGTGTCTGGATTCAATTTGCTGGGCGATCAGTTTTATTTTCCTGGCGATTTCACAGCCCCATACAACGTTGTTCTTTTGGTTTACACCCAGTCCCAACAAAATGATGTCTATCCCTGGCTACCACTACTGGAACAACTAGAAGCTGATTACAGCAGCGTCCAGTACTACGAACTGCCTACGCTGCCAGAATTCAACGCTGCCGCTCGGGCTCAACTCGATCAGTGGATGATTGCTGGTATTCCAGATGAAGCCACTCGTAACCGCACAGTTACCCTTTATCTGGACGTCGAAAACTTCAACAGAGCGGTCGGTATTGACAGCACCGAAGCGATTCAGATCTTGCTCGTTACACCAGAAGGCGAAATTCTTTGGCGTACAGAGGGGGCTTTTTCAGAAGCAAAGGGTGAAGCTCTGCAGACTCGGATCGACAACTTGGCGAACTGATTGAGATTGGTAGTGGGTCAAAGGCAGAACTCCGCCTTTGACCTTTCACATTCCATCACTCGGTGACTTGAAATCAATATGTGCCGGAATAACGATACCTTCAGCATCCAAGGCAACTTTAAGACGACGGCGATACTCACGCGCGACATCCCATTGCTTTAGAGGCTGCGTTTTGATCCAGACTCGGATCGTTAATCCTCGTTCACCGAAGTCTTCGACGCCTAGAACCTCAGGCTCAATTAGCATGTCATCGTGCCAGCGATCGCTTGCCTTCATCTCTAACCCTATTTTGCTAATCAGCTCTAGGACCTTATCCACATCGGCGTGGTAGCTAATAGGAATATGGACATCAGCCTGTGACCAATGGCTTGAATGGTTAGCAATCACCCCGATCTCGCTATTAGGAATCGTTACCAGTCGGCCTTCCTCATCACGCATTTGGGTAATTCGGAGATTGATGTTTTCCACGAGCCCACGAATGCCATGTACTGTGATTACATCACCCACGGCATACTGATCTTCCACAATAATGAAGAACCCGTTAATTGCATCCTTGATCAAGCTTTGGGCGGGTAGCGATAACGCTAAACCGATGATGCCGGCACCCGCCAGCAGAGGGCCAATGTTGAGGCCAACCGCTGTCAATGACAATAAAAGTCCTACGCCCAACCATGCCAACAGGACAACCCCCCGACTCACTCGCGAGATAGTGTCTACGCGCAGCTGTGTTCGACGGTTCAGCTTTGGCGTGATTTCGTAGGAGCTGGCCAGTACTCCGGTTAAACGATTAATCAGGGCGAAGCTTAGCCGCACTGCAAGATAAATTAGAAGACCAATAATCAATAACCGAATCGGCACTCGGAGCCCATCCAAAATTCGCACCTTGATGATGCGCGTGTAAGGAAAGCGGCCCAAAATAAAGAGGATGCCGCCTATCCATAGCCCGGCTCGTGTTAGCTGAAAAAACCGAAGCTGGGCCTCTGTGATGTTCCAAGAGCGACGCTCATTTAAGAAGGATTGCAATGGCTGCGATCGCTCCCGCAAAGAATCGCGCAATCGCGACTTGGTACCTTGAAGCTGCCGTTCGCGGTAGAATATGCCCCAATTGAAGCCCAGCAGTAGAGCCACCACTAGCAGGCTCAGGCCTACTTGAGCAGCTAATTGTGAAAAGCTGTTTTCCCGACGCGACCTGCGCAGAGTCTCTCTAACTTGCTGAATATATTCCTGCGCAGCCGTTTCGGCATCCACTCCTTTTAGTTCAGCATCAAACCGAGTCACATTCATCAGTCTGATAGGATTTTGGTCTGGAGCAGCGAGATAGATCGTGGGTGACTTGGGCGGTGTATCGGTTGAAGGTTCTGACTCGGGTGCTTCAGTCGTTTCCGATGGAGCGGCTGCTTCGGTAATTTCATAGTATAAATCTGGCTCAGAATCCTCGGCGGTTCGAGCGTCAAAGGCCCTAATTTCGGCTAGGGCTCTTTGGATCGTTTGGATGCGATCGCTCAAGTTAGATCGAGGAGCTGCTACCCGAAAGGCACAATGCCCGTCCAGATAAACACACCCAATACCCACCGCTTCTCCAGCCTCGCCAACGGATTGGGTTAAGGCCGGCCTGGAAAAATCGAGAATCGATTCTCCCAACTGAGCCATCGCGCGGCTACCGACCATAAGCCAGAGACATGCTAAAAGGCTGACTAGCCCCACAAGGGGCAGCCTCCCGAGTCGATGCCTACTCATAACTTCACCGTAGACTCTGTAAACAAATCGCCTGACCTTGCAGAACACCTGCAAGTTTCAAACAAGATATCAAGCAAGACCAGACAATGACACCTACTGTGTCTCTACCCTGTCATGCCAGACCATTACAGCAGCCTACAGTCAAACAGGGTGGCAGTTTTCTGCGATCGCTGAAATTTGGCAATGTTTCCACCCCTGCCAGAAATGGCTCCCTACCTCAGCTAGCCTCCGGCAACCGCAGGCACAATGCTAACTTCGTCGCCATCTTGGAGGGCCGTTTCTTTACCATTCAAAAAGCGAATATCTTCGCTGTTTACGTAGAAGTTGACAAAGCGACGCAGTTCGCCCTGATCATCACATAACCGCGCCTTAATGCCAGGAAAGCGAGTCTCTAAAGCTCCCATCAGCTCAACAATACTGTTGCCTTCGCACTCAATAGTGGCTTCGTTGTTGGTGAATTTCTGCAAGGGGGTAGGGATCAAAACCTTGATAGCCATAGCTCAACTGCTTGGTGATGAACAATACAAATTATGCGACGACTGGACAGGGGCGAACAGCTATTCACCCCTACAGAATTAAACTAAAACCTGCTGCCAGTCCAAACGCTCTAAGGTACGTGCTCGCTCTAGCGCCCGCTCAAAAGCATCGAGCTTGGGATCGATGGTTAGCGGCTCGCCGATATAGCCTTGAACAGCCTCTTGCGTCTTCAGACCATTCCCGGTGATGTAGGCAACTGTGGTTTCATCAGGATTAATTTTGCCCTCATCGGCTAGTTTCTTCAGAACAGCAATAGTAGTACCTCCAGCCGTTTCGGTGAAGATACCTTCAGTTTCAGCCAAGAGCTTGATGCCATCCACAATCTCAGCGTCTGTTACTGCCTCAATGTGACCGTTGGTTTTGCGAGCTGTTTCCAGTGCGTAGATGCCGTCAGCCGGATTACCGATCGCAATTGACTTAGCAATCGTATTGGGCTTCACAGGCGTGATAAAGTCCCTGCCTTCATGGAAAGCCTGGGCAATGGGAGAACATCCTTCAGCCTGAGCACCGCTGAAGCGTACTGCCTTGTCATCAACGAGACCCGTCTTGATAAATTCTTGAAATCCTTTGTAGATCTTGGTGAACAGAGAGCCCGATGCCAACGGCGCCACGATATGGTCTGGTAACTGCCAGCCAAGCTGCTCTGCCACTTCGAAGCCCAGCGTCTTGGAACCCTCAGAGTAATAAGGACGCAAATTAATGTTGACAAAGCCCCAGCCGTGCGTGTTTGCCACCTCGGAACAGAGACGATTGACTTGGTCGTAGTTGCCCTTCACCGCCATCACCGTAGGACCGTAAATCAATGTTCCCAGGACTTTGCCAGCTTCCAAGTCAGAAGGAATGAAGACGCAGCAGTCGAGACCCGCATGAGCCGCGATCGCGGCGGTAGAATTTGCTAAGTTCCCTGTGCTCGCACAAGATACGGTTGTGAAGCCCAGCTCCTGTGCCCGCGTGAGGGCAACAGATACCACCCGATCCTTGAAACTTAGGGTCGGCATGTTGACTGCGTCATTTTTAATGTAAAGAGACTTCAGCCCTAATCGACGTGCCAACCGATTTGCCTTCAGGAGTGGCGTCATCCCTGTACCGACATCAATCGGATGCTCACTGGTCACAGGGAGGAAATCTTTGTAGCGCCAGATCGACTTTGGACCTGCTTCGATACTGGCTCGGCTCACCCGTTGGCGAATTGTGTCGTAGTTATACGCCACTTCTAGAGGACCAAAGCACACATCCTCGCAAACATGCTTGGCTCCCAGGTCGTAGGTTTCACCACACTCGCGACATCGAAGTGCCGTAAAAGCCTGAGCCGTAGAAGCTGGCGTCGTTTGAGGTCTATCAATCGCCTGGGTCATGGTTGTGCATCTCCTAAGTCATGGCAGCAGCAAAGGGCTATCTAAAGCTTTATCCGCGAATATTGGCGGATAGTAACACACCGTAGAAAATACCGTCAAACATACCCGACTAAAAAGGTCGGGATTCATTGAAAGGTTTATGGAAAGGGGAATAGAAAGATAGGGAGGTGGGGGAGCAAAGGAAGCAGAGGGGAATGGGGTAAGGGAGGGACGGAGAAGAGATCAGAGGACCCAATCACCAGTTACCAATAACTAATTGGAAAAATCTGGCACTTTCGAGAGGGTTTGCCATAATTGGGTATTCGCGGATACAAAAGCTATTCTCGTTAGTCGCGTTAATTAGGAGTCAACCAGTTTTGGTAGGCAACTAGGGTCTTTCAGGAGTGAAGCGATCGCGCTGGTGGTGAGGGGTGCATCCCTGCCCCAGATGATTTGTTCATAGTCATAGTTGATAGACTCCAACCGATAGAGGATGAACTCAATATGGTGGTGACGCAAGATAAGCCCCTTGCGAATGCGTTTAGACAATTAGCTGGTGGAGCCTTTCCTCCAGTCGTTGAGACTTGTGAACGGGGTAAGACGATTTTTTTCCCAGGGGATCCTGCCGAGCGGGTTTATTTCCTTTTGAAGGGTGCAGTCAAGCTCTCGCGGGTGTATGAGGTGGGAGAGGAGATCACTGTAGCGCTGTTGCGAGAAAACAGCGTTTTTGGGGTTTTATCGCTAATCACGGGCGATCGCTCTGACCGCTTCTACCATGCAGTTGCTTTTACCCAGGTCGAGCTTTTGTCAATGCCCATTGATCAAGTCGAGCAGGCTTTGGAAGATAACCCTGAACTATCAATGGTGATGTTGCGTGGGCTTTCTTCCCGAATTCTGCAGACAGAAATGATGATTGAGACGTTGGCTCACCGTGATATGGGCTCACGCTTGGTCAGCTTTTTACTGATTTTGTGCCGCGATTTTGGGGTCCCGAGTCCTGACGGTATTACAATTGACCTAAAATTGTCACATCAAGCGATCGCTGAAGCTATTGGATCAACACGAGTAACAGTGACTCGTCTACTGGGTGATCTGCGTCAAGACGGCATGATTTCCATCCACAAGAAAAAAATTACGGTCCATGATCCGGTCAATCTTAGCCAACAGTTCACGTGACCTTGGAACATTGCAGTAGAGTGGATTTGAACCCTAAGTGACGCGGGGAATGACCACTGGTTACGTTCTAATTTTTGCGGTTTTAATTTTAGGTGGTGTTATTGCGACGCTGGGCGATCGTATCGGTATGCGCGTCGGCAAAGCCCGCCTTAGTTTGTTTCGTCTACGCCCCCGCCAAACGGCAACAGTTGTCAGCATCATGACGGGAAGCGTTATTTCAGCGTCAACCTTGGCGTTGCTGTTTGGCGTGAGTCGCCAGTTACGAACTGGGGTCTTTGAGCTTGAACAAATCCAGTCAGATTTAGCAGAAGCTAAAACTGAGCTCAAGGATGCTCGTACAGAAAGCGCCACGATTGAAGAAGACCTCATCGACGCGCGCGAACAACAGCAGCAGGCCGAGCAAGAGCTGCAGGACATCAATGAATCTTTGAATCAGGCCGTTGAAGAGCAGCGCAACACCCAAACTCAGTTGGGGCAAACCCAGGAACAGCTCACTCAGTTACGAACTCAGCTGGGGACGGTGTCGCAGCAAGCCGGACAACTCAGGAGTGAGATCCAGCGTCTAGAGGCAGAACGAGCCGAACTGCTGAAGCAACAAGAAGCTGTACAGGGACAGCTGGCCGAACGCGATCGGAGAATTGCTATCCGCGATCGCGAAATTGCAGAGCGCCAGCAAACGCTAAGCCAGCTACAGTCACAGCAGGCCATGCTGCAAGAAGAAGTTGCGAGTTCGGAACGTCAGCTAGCTACTTTAGAAAGTCAGCTGAGCGATCTAGAAACCCAATTGGCTGACTCGGAACGTCAGATTGAAGGATTACGTTGGGGTAACGTTGCGGTAGGCCGTAACGAGGCGTTGATATCAGGTCTGATTCAGGTGAGTGACGGACAGGAGGCCCGTCAAACGGTTGATCAATTGCTGGGGGAAGCCAATCGGAGCGCCATCCAAGCGATTGCCCCTGGAACAAGCCTAGATCGACAGGTCATTCTGATCCCTCAGGAAGAGGTCACCCGATTGGTGAATCGAATTCGCGATCGCCAAGAATATTTTGTCCGGATTTTTTCCAATGCTAATTACACCATTGGCGAGCCCTGTGTTGTCGCAAATGCCGGTCCATGCATTCGGGTTTCCATTTATTCGGCTCCTAATGAGATCATCTATGATTCAGGCGAGCGCCTAGCAACTGTAAGAGTAGATCCGCGGACATTGACGAACCAGGATCTCGTTGAGCAGCTCAACCTGTTAATTGCCTCACTGCAGTTTCGAGCCCGACAAGATAGCTTTGTCGGTAACACGATTGAAATTGCTAACGACCGGACTGAACTTGTGGCGGCGTTTCTCGATGAGGTGCGCGACAGTAGTGAACCGGTGGAGATTCAGGCGATCGCAGCCGAACCAATCTATCCTTCAACCACAACGCTACGTGTTGAACTTCAAGCAGTGAGTGGTCGAGAAATCATCGCACGTACCGACGAATTGCTGCCTCCGTTAGAGCAAGAGGATAACGAGCCGGATCCAGAAATTGAACAAGACGATCCCAGACGCGATCCCGGCCCAAGAGAGTAAACTCCAGTTGAGGATCCTAAAAAGTCAATATGAAATTATCTTTCGTCGATGAAATTTAATAATTTCTAAAAATATTTGCAGTTAGTAACTATCTGCTTTCAAAGCGATCTACATGTGATCGGTAGTGCTTAGAATTGACCTACGAATCGAGAACTCTACGGGATGAGGGATTGGGATAACACCCATCGCCCAATCCCTTTTCAATCTGTTTTATGGTTGGCCTGCCAGAAATGAGCGTATCCCTGTGGTGTCAACTGAGCGTCTATCGTGCCGTCTCCACTGCCTAGTCTGAGGAAATAGCCTGTAGCCACAGCTTGGTTGAAAGCTTGATTGGATGCGACTGCCTTGACGTATACATATGCTGTGGGAGCAATCCAATGAAATTTGAAGATATTTATCAGTTCTTTGAGGAACCCCCCCCCATTTACCTCAACAAGGAGCTGGCCGTTTGTTATGTTCTGGCAGTCCTTCTACAGCAGGATTCCTACGGCACTGAGTTGATTCACAAGTTGGCTGAGACGTATGCCGACTATCGTCTGTCGGATACAGTGCTGTACAGCGCGCTGAAGTTTTTAGAAGACCAGAAGGTAATTGACGGATACTGGAAAAAGGTAGAGGGCCGAGGACGGCCTCGGCGCATGTATCGTCTGAATCCCGACTGGCGTCTGCAGGCTGAGGAATTAGCTGAACTTTGGGGAAACTACATGAGCGATCGTGCATCTCGCCCTCGCGAAAAGGTCGCCGAACGCGTTCTATCGTCCCGCTAGTGGAAGCAGCGTTGCGCCTCTACTAACGACGCAACCAAATTAAAGGGGATATATCAACTCTGATATATCCCCTTTTTGCATGTTATGCACAATCCTGCCTACACTGGCCCACTATCCAGGTAAAAATCACTCGTTTGCAAATAAGGTCAGAAAAATGCTGGATAGACAAAGGCAAAAGCAGGTGAACTGGCAACGGGTTCGCCGTCTACTTCGGTGACAATAACTGTTGCCAGTTCAGTATCCCAATAGGCCCGAACCTGGCGACCATTGAATATGATCTGCTGTTCACCATCAGCTTGTACATCATCATGAACAAACTGATGGCTCGCGCCTGAGAACTGGTTGAAGGGAGTCGCGTTATCGGCTTCCCAGATATACGTCACGCTGGCCTTGGGGTGAAGCGATCGCGCGGCCTGGTTGCGAACAGGAAAAATAATGGTTTCGTCGGTCAAATACGTGCCGTAGGGATAGCGAAAATAATCGCGGTTATAGCCCGTTTCGGTTGAGAGCACTTTGGTTGTGGGATGTTGCGCCACCCAGGCTCCCAGCGTCGTTTTGACAGCAGGGCGGCGATTCAGCGACTGATTCATCTGAGGCCCGATGATACCCATACCCCACGGCTGAGCATAGAGACTGTCGTCCGCTCGGTTGTACATGACGAGGCAACTTTGGTAAAGCTTGCCAGAGACCCCAAATGTTGTATCCCCTCGATCAAACACGATGGCGGTATCGCAGAGCGGGCAGTAAGTTACGCTGACATTAGTGCCACCCACCGTGTCATTGACAATTTCGTGCCAGTTCAAAATACCCAAAGGATAGGCTACGGCCTCGCCGTCAATAATCAGTCCGATAACCACCTCATCTTCTGAAAAAGGGGTATTGGCAGCGGTATCGAATTGGGGCTCATCAATACTAGGAATGCCATCCTTGGGTGGTCCCCCATTCAACAGCTCAGCCAAGTCGATACGGGTGCTGTCCTCGGGGGTAATGGCTTGCTTACGGAGATCGTCCAGTTCTTGGTCTTGGTCGTGAATGATCTGGCTTACGAAGCCATACTGCAGCTTGAAATTATCCCATCCGCCTGCGTAGACAATCAGACCTGTCATTGACAACGCGATCGCGCCGACAGCGCTTAATCCCATTCCTTTCAGATATCGCTGCATGATGTACGTTCAGGATGTTAGCTAAGCGCAATCTTCCTCTAGTTAACCGCCAACGGCCTGAACCTAGCCTAAAAATTCGCTGAGAACTCCCAAATCCTAGAGGGCCTGCGGCAGAGCAAGAAACGTATGGACTTCACCGAGAACCTTTAGATTTGAGCCTCACCCCAACTCTTCCAACGATTCCCCAGAGCTGGCAGCGACAAATATCTTGTCGGCGGTCAGCGTAAGTACACCGAATTGGGGTGAGCGAATCCTGGTTTCGCCAGTAAAAATTGCAACTTCGGTGTAAATTCCATTGGTCAATTCCAAGACTAGAACGGTTGCTTTTTGCGGATCGATAATCCAGTACTCGGGAACCCCCAAATCCTCATACTGTATGCGCTTGGCAACATCATCGCGGTTACGTTGTAATTCTCCAGGACTGACAATTTCAATCACCAGCACTGGAGGGGCCATCGACAGCCGAATCGTGTTGCGTCGTTTTAGCTGCTTAATGTGTTCTTCCCGAATTATTGTTAAATCTGGGTAGCGGTTTCCAGGTTCTCCTCGCACTTCAAGCTCTAGCCCGTGACCTCTTAGGCGCCGATAGCCCACGATGGGTAGTAGTACAGCAAATAGGAAGTTGGCAATTTCGACATTGAAGCCAGATTCGGGTGGCACCTTGACCAACTCCCCGTTGAACAGCTCATATAAGTTGTCTGTCCCATCGTCGTAGGACAGATACTCCTCAAAACTCTGAAACCGCTGCTTAAGTTGAACCATAGTAAAGATAGCGACTTTAAATCCTCGGGTCCTACCGGGAATGCCAGAAGCATTGTGGACTTTACCCAGAACCCTGGGACTTGGGGATTTAGGACGTCATTTAGAGAACTCAGATGCTACTAGCATAGAGCCGATGCCACCGTCGGTGAAGGTTTCGAGAAGAAGGGCATGGTTGATACGACCATCCAGAATATGAGCCGCCCCAACGCCTTGAGCTAGCGATCGCACACAGCAGGTCACCTTGGGAATCATGCCCCCTGCTACAACGCCCTCATCAATCAGGCGTCGTGCCGTTTGAATATCCAGCTTAGGAATAAGGGTGCTGGCATCTTTGTAGTCGCGTAAAATACCCCGCGTATCGGTCAAAAGAATCAGCTTCTCAGCGTGCAAAGCCGCCGCTAATTCGCCCGCTACGGTATCGGCATTGATGTTGTAAGCCTGCCCTATATCATCCGATGCCACACTGGAAATAACCGGAATGTAGCCAGCTTCGACCAAAGATTGAATAATACCTGGCTCCACCGTAGACACATCACCGACAAATCCAACATCTTTACTACCTTGTGGACGTGCCTTGATCAGGTTGCCATCTTTACCACAGAGGCCAACCGCAGAGCCTCCTGCCTGATTAATCAGCGAAACGATTTCCTTATTCACTCGGCCCACAAGCACCATTTCCACCACGTCCATAGTAGGGGCGTCAGTCACCCGCAAGCCGTTTTTGAACTGAGGCTCAATCCCTAGCTTGGTCAGCCAGGTGTTGATCTCAGGACCGCCACCATGCACGACTACAGGCCGAATACCCACACAGGCCATGAAAACGATATCGCGCAGTACACTCGCTTTGAGCGTGCTGTCTTTCATCGCTGCGCCGCCATACTTGACAACGACAGTGCGCCCTCGAAACTTCTGAATGTAGGGCAATGCCTCGCTCAAAATGCGGACGCGATCGGCATCGGTGTTTTGAATTCCGTTGGCGCTGTCAGTCAAATCAGTCATCTTTGGTGAATCGCAAGTAGCCTTCGTAGTGTATCAACCCTTTGCCTGACTAATGTTCAAGATGTCCACTACGTCCTATCAGAAAACTATTTGTGGAATCACAAACAATCCTTGTAGTTCGCCGCTCCTGACGATCCACCATCAAAACGGATACCAACAAAATCTCTTTCATCGAAATTTCTAGAGCTTCACTCTTCTCAAGCATATTCATCTGCGCTTTATTTAAAGCTAAAGGTCATAGTGGTGAAGCTGTATAGCAACAGACAACCTCAAATATTTATCGACAACCTCTGTTCCTTCCGCATCAACGCAATGTTGAGCTTTAGAAGCTACAAGACATCCTCTTCCAATTGCAAATCACGTAAATAGTATCTTGTTGCAAATGACTTATCAGACCTTTCAATAACTTCTACAACAACCCTACGATTTACCATAGGTCCAACTCGGTCATCAATTTCCTCTCCAGCACCATAGATTTTTGTAGTCTTACCATTGATGCTAATTTCGATCCAATCGTTATCTAAATGTAGATCACGTAAAATCCCTTTAAGAGAGGTGAATTTAGATTCTGATAACTCTGGAGATTCGGGTTCGGATTTCCTTAGAACTTCCTTAATCACGGAACGAGTTCCTGGAAGGAGGACTACCGGACGTGGTTCAATATCGCTACTTGACTTAATTTCAATTTGAGCAAAAGTTTTACCTGTTAAAGGCGGAGCAAGATCTTGAGCAGATTTTAGAAATGCTTTTCGATAATCTTCTTTTGGAACAACCTCGATTAACTCACCTTCTGGATCTTGTGTAGTTGCACGAACAACGTCAAGAAACTTCTTAGTAATTTGCTCTACACGCAATTCAGCCTCCGTGGAAGATATACCAGAGAGACTCAGTTGCTCATGTTCTTGTGGCTTGCGTACCCGCACTGAAAATTGATAGCTTCCTGGAGTAGCCTGAAAAAGCCAAGGATCGCAGTATTTTCTCACGTCTTGAGATGGGTTTCCACGTGTACGAAGAGGCAGCTCTAATAACATTTCGGTCGTTCTGTAGAAAATTTTACTAATCTGATCAACTTTGCGAAGCACAAGCTCTAAAGGAGCAGCACCGTATAAAATTTCTCCACCTTTAACAGATACTAGTACTTCACCTTCAATAAATTGGATACCTGAGTTTATCCGAGATTCCTCATAACGAATAACTTGCAGCAGCTCTTCCAATTCCTCTATTGCAAAAGTAGGAAGAAGATCGGTAGCCAACCATCTATGGGCAACCCTTCTTGCTAGTAAGAATTCCTGAGCCTTGAAATAGAGAGAGGCGGCGCTGATAGCCGTTATACCAATCGTTCTAGTTTTACTGTGATTGAGGTCTTCCAGTGCACTGACTTCAGCTTTGGCAGCCAGTCGATAAAAGTCAGCGGCCTGTTCGTTCTCATGCCGCCTGCTCAACTTCTCCGCTTGGCTTGCATACCCTTCACTCTGGGTATGATGTTCTAACCAACTCATAATTCTTCATCAACTGTATGAAGTAAAATCAACTGTACCTGAAAACCAACGATGACGACTATGGCAGGTAAGTTACTATTGCCTCTTATAGTTTGCCGAATCTTTATAGAGAGCCGCTTTTTGACTTCTGTCTTATCAGATTTTGTTCCTGATACCTCTAGTCGAAAACAATTTTCAAGATCTTCCAAATCTTCGTTGGTCAGAGATATGTAGTAATCTGCACCAGTCGGTTTCTCAGCGCGCCGGATAGCAAACATACTCTTCGAAAGCTCTACGGCTGCTATTGCAAGAGCGCAAGCTCCAACTTCAGTTGCGTCATCCCCATCCCATGCCCTTTTAGTTCTATTGTCTGTTGCCTCCCACTCTAACCTTGCAATTGTCTCAACTCTATCGTCTTCCAAAGTAAATTCCTTCGGAGATCTATGGTGTCGGTCAAGGCACACTCTCGCAGCTTCAAGATAGCTATCAGCTATGGAGGGTGTAAGTGCTTCATGGCGGTCAGCCATATTTTGTAAAGGTAGAAGAGGTGGATTATTCTCAGCCAAAATGGTTTCCCTACACAGAAGACGAGCCTGAAATTTTCACCCAATCTAACGGGGTTCTACAAAGGTGTCTAGGAGCCAAGACCTTATGAGCAGAGACACTCTGTTGGGCCACGCATACCTCCGTTCATTAATAGTGGAAACTTAGGGGCAGTTGCGGGCGAAAATCCGCGAATTGGCTCTGAATAGCGTGATCGAATTCAAGGGTCGCCAGGTGATCTTTACCTTGAATGAACTTAGCGATCGCAGAGGCTTCTAGTGCTTGCAGGGCAGGTGACCAAGGTCCTGCTGCAGGGATAGCAAGGGCTAGCGACGTAACTTCTTGGATGGCATTGGAATGATCCAAGGGGGAGAGTAGCCACTCTGGCGATAGTTGGAACGGGCTTCAAAATGCATAGGTGCGATCGCGGGTGTCACTGTCTCAGCCGGGTCACAAACCCACAGAAACTCCACCATGGCATTGCGAAAAAAGACGCGCCGATTTGCCGTCCCCTGGCCTAGATGAATGTTGCGGGAACCTTCCTGAACAGCTGAAGCCACAACGGCGTCTGCTTCAGGAGCACCAGGCTGAGTCAGAACAAACAAGTGATCGAATTCCAGCATAGCTACGAAAACGCCAGCTTGTTTATTCTACAAGCTGGCTCATTGCGGATCATTTCACGCCGCCTCAGCTACAAAGTCCTTGCTAAAAGCCTGTCAGCCGATATTTCAGACTCCCAATCGGCATCACTGAGCTGTTTGTTCAGCGGTATGCTCCGTGGCGATGGCAAAGGCTTGTAATGTGAGGTGCGCGTGATCAAACATGCGTAAGCGACAGACTTTATGGTCGCGAATGTCATAGACATGAGCAGTCGTCGCATTTTGGGAGAGCGATTGAGAAGGGTTTTCCTGATGCCCCAAGACAACCACAGCCGAGTTCGCTTCGAGAATTTCTTCGATTTGGTAAGTTAGCCCTTCCCACTGATCGCGATTGTCCTCAGTGATCTTGGTGAAAATAGCCTTTGCCCCTTTCCAAAGGCGGCTATCGGGCAAGCCTTCATGCTCAATCCACTCCAAATCATCGGTACAGATTCGCCGAAATGCCTGAATATCGTGCTCTCTAAAGCTGCGATAAAACTCCTTAATTAACTCGATATTAGTCATTGCCACTTTCCTTGAAAATTTTGAATTAGAACTAGAGATTCTTCGGGTAGATCACAGAAATTTTATGTAGTTGTTCTTACACCCAATGTAGTTCCTTACGGATGAGGGCTGCCCCTACCTAAAGAATGGAGTTAATCTACGTCAAAGTATGTAGGGTAATTGTGAAAAACCTGTGGAACTCTCGGTAGACATACGGTGTTTCTTAACATACGTATACTCAGGTCCGGTGTTGGCCACCTCCAGAGGGCTCTAGAGGCAAACAGAAATCTCCGGATAAAATCAAATTCGCTGACTGAAAGCACTTCTCAGCATGGGTTTCAGCGTTGGAATTATAAATCTAAACTCGCGAATTGCGATTACTTCCATCCCAACGACGATTAGGCTAAAGTCTGAGTGCAACCGTCATGTGAGTGAAAACCGCAGGGGTTCCTATGCTGGATGAGCCAGTTGTAATCCAACTCAGTTGGGAAGACCCGATGACCGGGAAATCCCACCGAACGGCACTGCAGGCCCCTGTCGCGATCGGACGGGAACCTGCCAAGATGTCGGAACAGTGGGGCGACCAATCCGTATCTTGTCTGGAGCTAGCTCACAGCCAGGTTTCGCGATATCACGCCTCGATTACGATTCTCCACGGGCAGCTCTACATCACTGACCAAAGCGCCAATGGGACCTTTCTTAATGGTCGCAGGGTCCGAGCTGATGGGCAGTTTTTCACCCGTAAAGACACGCTCAGGATTGGCCCTTTCAAGATTACAGCGGCGATTATGGATACCGATACCACAGGCACCACTGAGCTAAACCTTGACCAGGAGCCATTAGCCAGACCCGCTAGAAAGGCTGACCCCAACGCCATGTTGGTCTGGTTAGTGGGTGCCGTTATTTTACTGCTATTGGGTGTTGGCATATGGGCGACAGCACAGCTGCTTCTAGAACAATTTCGTCCTTCAGTGCCCTCATCTTCGACAGGGTCTGCTGATGTTCGACCCCGCTTGTGGGAACCTTCTTAAGCCCATAGAGCCTGACTGCATGAAACCTAAACCGATCGCGTCCCGATTACATAGACTGAAACATCGGCCCCGCTCATGGCTGCGATGGAGTCGATTACTTTTAGCGCTGTGCGCTTTATTTTGGGTACTGGGAGCGCAGCCAGTGCTCTCGCAATCGGCTTCCCTAAAACCGCGAGGGACGGCTTCGGTGGTAGTCGATGGTCGGGTTGTTTTTGAAGTTCACGGAACCGAGAACTTAACGGCAATCCAACGGGCTGCCATTATCAATGAGCTGCTACAGGAAGAAGTCGAGCGGTCTGAGCCATTGGTTGACATCCGAGTAATTAATCGACAGTCCGACGAGTCTTCTAGCCTACAGGGACAGCCAACCGGAGAGTCCACGAGGAAAGAACGACCCAATGGAGAAATCGATGAGTGCATTAACCAGATCTGCCTCAAAAGCCGCCAAAGCAACGATGTTCTTGTCACGGTGACGCGAGCCGATGTTGAAAGACCAGGTTCGCCACTTATACAACAAGCTAATATTTGGCGCCGTGAACTTCAGGAAGCCATCCGTCGGGGGCAGCGCGAGCGCACTCCCAGCTATCTTCGCCAAGCAATGCTCTACTGCATTGTGGTGCTGCTGGTTGTCATTTTGCTGCAGTTTGTCCTGCAAACGGTTCGGCGCTGGGGAACTCGCTATTTAACGCGTCAGTTCAATACGGCCACCTTCATAACAGACTGGAAAGAACCCATCAAGGTCTTCTGGCAGCTGGCCTTCATTGGGCTTCAAGTCGGTTCATGGCTGACTGTGCTCTATTACATCACCGATCTCTTTCCTCGGGCGCGGCAGTGGCGTTACATCATTTTCAACTCTCTGACTGCTGAGTTTATTGCTCTGGGTGATAGCCGCTATTCGGCCCTGCAGCTCATGCTGCTGGTGGGAGCAACGGTAGGCCTATGGTTTGCGGCTAATGCGATCGCCAAACTCTTTCGGCTATATGTACTAAGCCGAGCCCGAGTCGATCAGCGACTGCAGGACATTCTAAGCGTGCTGGTGCAGTATGCGCTGATTTTTGTCGGGGTGATTGTGCTGCTGCAGATTTGGGGCATTGACTCCAGTTCCCTGGCAATTTTGGCTAGTGTGCTGGGTGTGGGAATTGGCTTTGGGGTCCAAAATATCACCAACAATTTCATCAGCGGCTTCATCATCACGATTGAACGTCCTATTCAAGTCGGCGATTTCATCAACGTAGGTGAGCTAGTAGGTACCGTCAAGCAAGTAGGGGCCCGCAGTACCGAAATCCGGACACTAGATCAGGTGGCCATTATCGTCCCCAATTCCCGCTTCCTAGAAAGTGAAGTGATTAACTGGAGTCACGGTAGCCCAGTTTCTCGCTTGCGGGTGCCGGTTGGGGTTGCCTATGGCTCCGATATTCCGCTGGTCAAAACAGCCTTGCTAGAAGCGATTAAGCGACATCCCGAAGTGCTGCTACGGCCCAAGCCAGAAATTTGGTTTCAGGGGTTTGGGGATAGCTCATTGAATTTTGAAGTCATGGTCTGGACCGGGGAACCACGCCAGCAGTTTCGGGTAAAGAGCGACCTCAACTACGAAATTGAAGCTAGCTTACGTCGTCACGGTGTTGAGATACCCTTTCCACAGCGCGATTTGCACCTGCGATCGCCCGAACTCGATGATCTTGTCGGGCTTCTCAAAAAGCAGATTGCTGGCGAATCCAATGGTCACGTGCCGGATTCCTATCGCATACCTAGCTCCTATCCTGAAACTGCCGCTCCTGAGGTGACTACAGCTGAAATTACGACTCCACCTACCGTCCCTACTCAGCTTGAGACACCGGAAGAGCCTGAGCCATCCTGGCAACCAGATGAAGTCTTTGCCGAACTTGACCTAGAAGCCTTGGCAGAAGCCATGCAGGGATCCAAAGGCATCACGCTACACGACCATCACTATCAGTCTGAGGTATACCCAGATACCTTCACTGGAACAGCAGCCGTAGAATGGCTAGTCCAGCACCGCGACTATACCCGCGAAGGCGCCATTCACCTCGGGCAATGGCTACTCCAAAAAGGACTCATTCAGGGGGTCTTGGAGTCAGATTTTAGAGATGGCTATTACTTCTATCGGTTCTATCAAGAACAGCCTGCCGATTTAGAGGAAACCGATTTGCCACGAGCCGAGCCGACGCCGACGGCTGGCGAAGAAACCCATATATAACTTCATCGTGGTGCCAATAGCCAGCCAGCCGCCATCCGCTATCGACCATTAGCCAAGAACCAAGAACCGAAAAAGGGGGCGTCTGATCGCGCCGTACTGATATGGTTTGGAACATCTCTGGAAAGCTAGCCGTCTCGATCTATCGAGCTAGATGAGCTACAAGAGACTTTTGCTTACACCATCGCCAAGCTGTGAAATGTTCGATGAACCCGAAGGATATGAGACCTCCTTTGGCATCAACCACTCTATGGCACAGACTCTTCGTTACTAAATTCTTCCAGTGCTCGGGCGTGCATCCCTCTTAGTTAACACAATCAGTGGACCTCGATGGTTAATTGTTGGTAGTGGGTAATGGGTAATCGATGGTTAGCTGGGTTTTCACTACCCCTACCCTTCGACGAACGCTCATGCCGAAGTCCTATTCCCCCTTGTAGCCGTCTACTTCTTCCACCGTGAGTCCCCTTCATGCAGGTTGAGCCGTGTTGAACTTTCGCTCAAAGTCACAGTCGAATCCCTCCGATATGCCTTTAGGGGGTCGCTATCAAATTGTCCAGCGGCTTGGAGAGGGAGGATTTGGGCAAACTTTTTTAGCCCAGGATAGACACTTACCTGGCCATCCTATCTGTGTAATTAAGCAGCTCAATCCACAGGTCAACGATGACGCCAGCCTGCAAACGGCACGACGCCTGTTTGATACCGAAGCGCGTGTCCTTTATCAGCTGGGTGATCACGACCAGATTCCGCGCCTTATGGCCCACTTCGAGGACGGTCAGGAGTTCTATCTAGCCCAAGAGTATATTGATAGTGAGTCCTTAGGGAACGTGCTGACCCCAGGTAAACCATGGCCGCAGGGACAGGTTATTGCTCTGTTAGAAGACATCCTACAGGTGTTGTCCTTCGTGCACGATCGCGATGTCATTCATCGCGATATCAAACCGGCTAATCTGCTTTGCCGTCGGCGCGATGGTCGCATTGTGCTGATTGATTTCGGCGCAGTAAAGCAGGTTAACAGTCAATTCTTTAATCCTCAGACAGGTCGCACCAATCTGACCATCTCCATCGGGACTCAGGGCTACATGCCAAACGAACAGTTGGCGGGTACACCTCACTTCAGTAGCGACGTGTATGCCGTTGGCATTATTGGCATTCAAGCTTTAACTGGACTGCATCCCAAGCATCTAGGGCAGGATCCCCGCACCAGCGAATTGGATTGGCAGAGCGCTGCATCAACAGTCGATCCGACCCTGGCTGAGGTGCTCGATCGCATGGTGCGTTACGACTTCCGAGCCCGCTATCCGACAGCCACAGCAGCACTACAGGCACTACAGGCGCTGCCCCAGGCACTCCGCGAGACGATCCCAGAGCACTGGTACATTCCCCCCCCCCAAAGTCCTGCCGCTTCGGGTCTGTCAGCTTCCCCATCAGAAGCGAACAAAGCAACGATGACTTGGAGCCTTGAACAGTCGGGTTCCCCATCGGTAGCTGTCAGCGGTTCAGGCCAAGAAACGCTGGCGGCAATGGGGTACCGCTCCACCAATCAATTTAA
Source organism: Leptolyngbyaceae cyanobacterium (assembly GCA_050330865.1). Taxonomy (GTDB): domain Bacteria; phylum Cyanobacteriota; class Cyanobacteriia; order Phormidesmidales; family Phormidesmidaceae; genus SIO1E4. The sequence goes on along the minus strand of JBHJHM010000140.1, from coordinate 4,021 downwards.
TTCAGCCCAGAAGCCGAGGGGCTCAACCCTGGCGGTAGTATCGATGCTGCAGGCGCTTCCCCAGCGACGCTGGTGGCTGCTAGGGGCTCTAACCTGTGTGGGAACAGTCCTGTTGGTTGCCCGCACAGGTTTGTTGTCGCCGTCGGCAGATTCTGTGGCGTCTCCCCCAGCACCTGCAGAGGAAGCAAACGCGGCGGCCAAGGACGCTGCCGATAATTCCTCAAAAATAGCAACATCTGAGGATGACGCTACGCAGAGCCCATCAGAAACCGATGCGCCGGCAGCGGATGCATCCGCTACCGCAGACACTGCCGATAAACCATCGTCTGATGCAGCTAACTCAGCCACGGATGCAGCCACTGCATCGCCAGCCCAGACACCGACAACGGCAAATACTGAGACTGCTGGACCGGCAGCACAACCTGTTAGCCAGACGGTCAATACACCGGTTGCTAGCGAGACATCAGCTTCAACAACGGATCTGCTAAACAAGGCGAATGCCCTACGACAAACTCAGCAGCACTTAAAAGCTCTGGAAGCCTATGACCAAGCGATCGCGCAACAGCCCAACTCAGCCGCTGCTCATTGGGGCCGCTGCTACAGTCTGAATCAAATGCAGCAGTTAGATGCGGCGATCGCTGCCTGTGATCAGGCCATTTCGCTCAACGCCAGTGATCCCCGACCATTTTCCAGTAAAGGATTTGCTCTGCAACAGCAACAGCGCCATGCTGAAGCTCTAGCCTTGTTTGACAAAGCGCTCGATTTGCAGCCAGACAATGTCGAAGCCTGGAATAATCGCGGCATCTCCTTACTGGAACTAGAGCGAGTTGAAGAGGCCCTCACCGCTTTTGATAAAGCGATTGACCTCCAGCCTGATTTGGCCGAAGCCTGGAACAACCGTGGTGCAGCTCTGTGGAATCTACGTCGCTTTGACGAAGCGATCGCCTCTACGGAACAGGCGATCGCGCTCAATCCCAACTACACCGATGCCCAGAACCTCCGTCAGAAGATGCGCGAAAAATTAGGCTGGTAGGAAACAGAGAACAGAAGTCCCTTTCTAGCAGGGGCTTTGCTACTCTTTCGACCCGCTATCCTCAACACTTTCCCCAGTTCCACCCGATTCTCCTTCAGAATTGATGGAGTCGCGTCTCCTTTCAAACTATGGTCGTAACGCTCCGCGAGATTACCGCTGACACCGTCCATCAGATAACCGACTTAACCGTTAAGCAAGACCAAAAACACTTTGTAGCTAGCAACGCGGTTTCCCTCGCTCAAGCCCTCTTTCATGAGGAGGCTTGGTATCGGGCTATTTACGAGGATGAATCGCCGGCTGGATTTGTCATGCTCTACGACGAGACACTGCGAACTGATCCACCGGCAGAACCTAAGATTTCTCTGTGGCGCTTTATGGTGGATGCCCAGTTTCAGCGTCGAGGTATCGGCAAAGCAGCATTAGAGCTGGTGATCGACTATGTGCGATCGCGAGGCGTATTTACGTCGCTCACAACGTCGTATGTTCCAGGTCCCGGCTGTGCCGAAGCCTTTTATCGGGGCCATGGGTTTTGTCCCAACGGCGAAATGGATGAGGACGAAGTTGTACTGGAACTGCGATTCCCCTAACTTTAACGGAACACCTGATCCTGATTGGCCTTTCCTAGACACGGCCAATGTGGTTAGAGCCTGGACACTATGCCAGTCGCCCACCAGGGGAGGTTCATGGTCCTTGCCAAGCCGATGGCGAAGTCTTGGTAATTGAAATGTCTTATCCCAGTCAGGCCCTCTCAAGATGAATCTTTCTGGATAGCGCCGCAAGCCCTGCTGTCTCACCCATACAGCCGCTCCAAATCGGCCTGCATTGCCTCTGGCAAACGTCGTAATACCCTACGAGTTTTATGGTCGACCGGAGCCAATGTTACCGTGCCTAACACGCAGGTTTCGCCGGTGGCTTGATTCTGAATGTCGTATTGCCATAGCAATCGCACACCTCGTCGCGGTTCGGCCCAGGCTTTTACGATCGCATCCATACCTAGTGCTAGCGATTGGCGATAGCGCAGCGATAAATCTACAACCGGTAAATCCACCCCGCTCCTGACCCAGTCGGCAAAATTGATATTGTGCGATCGCAAATACTCAACTCTGGCCTCTTCCATCCAAGCAACGTATGTACCATGCCAGACAACCCCAGCGTAATCAGTGTGATGGGGTTGAACGCGCACGGGATAGTTAAAAATTTCAGGCACAGCAAATATTGATTTCCGTCTCCCCGAGCATAGCTGCTAGCGACCCTATGGATTTGCCGCTAAACAACCATCCTATCGCCGCATTTCGCTTCACCCCAGAGATTAATTCTCTACTGAGATATTTTTTGTTGTGTCCTTCCGAAAGGAGCGGAGCGCCATGTAGACGCTACGCGGCTTCTCGCAGGGTGGCACCTCCATGGAGTGCGAAAGACCGAGATGTCGCCACGCTCCCTGCCTCTCCCTCATTCTCTTGAGCGTTCTACTACAAATTATGAAACTGCCCAAAGCTACGTGAAGTTCGGTGTCTATGATTGAACATAGAGCGTGTAGCCTGCACCATGTAAGGCTTTGCGGGAACGCCCTAGCGTGGGCTGAAGCTTATTTTGCAGCAATGCTTGGCCGACCGACTCTCAACACATCCTATGAGGTCAACATGATAGAAAGAATCCTTCTAGCAGACTCAGGAACGGGCAACACCGAAACCATGATGAAGACCTTGATGGAGATTCCTCTGATTCAGCGGGCTTCCGTCACGGTTCTCCACGTCGTTCCCTCCCAGATTTCTGCTGAAGACATGACAGCTAAATGGGAAGAGGGCGGACGGACCCTTGGCAACGCGATCGCAGCTCTGAATCTCGATCCAGCTCATACCACGGCAATGCTCCGTGAAGGGGACCCTAAAGACATAGTCGTCAAGGTGGCGGATGAGATTGAGTCTGACCTTATCATCATGGGGTCACGAGGCTTACAAGGCTTGCGAGCCATCTTGGACAACTCTGTCAGCCAATATGTTTTTCAGCTGTCCTCACGTCCGATGCTGTTAGTCAAAGATGACCTGTACAGCATCCGTCCCACTAAACGGGTGATGGTAGCCCTCAACAAATCTGACTCAGCCCAGCAGGGTCTAAAACTGGCGATCAGTCTGATGCGTGACGTCAAAGACAGCGAATTGGTTTTAGTGCATACCGTTTCTAACCTAAAGGCCCGTCCGTTTGACGAGATCGAGCCGGATCCGAAGAAGGATCCGATTTTGGCGGCGGCGGCAGCAGCAGCAGAGCGTTCCGGTATAGCAACACGGCTAATGGCTCCAGAAGGAAAAGCCGGACGACGGATTTGTCAGCTTGCCGAAGAAAAGAATGTTGATCTGATTATCTTGGGGTCGCCGGATCGCCGTCCGTCCATTGCTAAGGGCATGCCTGATTTGGATCGTCTGCTAGGCGAGTCGCTGTCTGATTATGTACGTGTGTATGCCCCATGTCCCGTGTTGCTGACCCGCATGGCCAGTTGAGGATGCGTAAGGGCGAAAGGCCTTTTGCCCTTAGCAAGGGGCGTGCGTTTCTGACTTATCCTGTCAAGCGAGTTAGGAGCGACCGTGATAGGAAATGCGCAATGACGCAGGGCAAAGAAAAAGCCCTCGACAAAACATCGAGGGCTTGCTGTTTCTTGGTGTTGGTATGGAAGGTTTACGAACCTCTCCCGGCATACACAAGCTTGCCTTATGTCGCAAGCGTTCAAGGCAGCTCGATGGCTATACAAGAAGCTCAAAACCAACCGCATCTTTGTCGAGATTTTCCCGACGCAGCTCGTCAAAATCAACCGCGTCTTTGTCGAGGTTTTCCCGACGCAGTTTGTCAAAGTCCACCGATTTGATACCGTCTTGGTGGCCTCGACGGAGTTCCTCAGTCTGAACCGCATCATTGTCGAGGTTATCCCGCCGAAGATAGTCAAAGTCCACAGATTTGAATCCGTCTTCGTGGAATCGACCGAGTTCATACGTCTCA
>JBHJHM010000139.1:0-8008 GCA_050330865.1 Leptolyngbyaceae cyanobacterium | reverse complement strand
AGGGGTTGAAGAGCGTGTAATCCTTATGCATCAATGGGTTTAGCCTTTGATAGTCCCTTTAGGGACTTGGCTCAGTGAGCGCTGAGTTTTCAACTCGGCGCGGATGTCTGGGCATGGCCAGCTGGGTGCAAGATCTAAGTAAATTCTTTCCTGGAAATCCCCTAAGACCCCTCGGTTCTCTAGCGAGCGATCGCCCGCTCAATACTCTCCGACTCCAATCCATGACCAATGAACACAAGCTGCGTTTTACGCGATTCCTGGGGCTGCCAGGGGCGATCATAGAAGCGATCGAACCGTTGCCCTACCCCCTGCAACACTAACCGCATTGCCTTGTTGGGAACGGCCACAAAGCCCTTGATACGATAAATTTCCTGCTGCTGTACGAGTGTTTGCAGACGATCAATGAGGACGTTCGGGTCGAATGTCTGCTCCAGCTCGACGTAGACCGAGTTGATGTCGTCATCGTGCTCGTGCTCCTCCTCCGTATCGTGGTGGCTAGGGCGACTATCGAGGTTATCCTCCACAGCAGCGTTAAAGCCGAGGAGCACATCAGGACTGATCTCGCCCTGTTTACAGGTCACAACCTTGACCCCAGTGGGCACTTGTTGCTGGAGCCACTGTTGAGTGCGATCGCGCTTCTCCATTGCCATCACATCCAGCTTCGTCAGCAATACCATATCGGCACAGGCTAGCTGATCCTCAAACAACTCTTCAATCGGCGTCTCATGCTCCAGCGTGTCATCCGCCTGACGCTGTGCCTCTAGCGCCTCCAAGTCGCCCACCAGTTGCCCCCGCGCCAAAGCATCCCCATCAACCACTGTTACCACGCCATCGACCGTGGCCCCCGTACGAATCTCAGGCCAGCGAAAGGCTTGCACCAGCGGCTTCGGCAAGGCTAAGCCCGAAGTTTCAATCACAATGCAGTCAATCGCGTCCCGTCGCTTCAGGAGTTCCTGCATCGTCGGCAGAAACTCCTCCTGCACCGTGCAACACAAACAGCCGTTTGCTAACTCCAGAATATTCGTGTCTGAATTCCCATCAACACCCTCCTCTTCATCACACACCTGACAAGACCGCAGCAGCTCACCATCAATACCGACCTCGCCAAATTCATTCACCAAAACCGCAATCCGACGACCTTGATTGTTTTGTAATAGATGGCGGACAAGCGTAGTCTTACCTGAACCTAAGAAACCAGTGATTACCGTGACAGGAATTTTGTGCATGTTCTTTTCCTTAAGATTGAGAATTGATTTGAAGCGAGAGGAGAAGGGGAGAAGGGGAGAAGGGAAAAAAGGAAATTAGAGATCGTCAAAACGCTACGTAAAGATGCGACATGTCGCGTCTCACAAGCTCCCCCTCTCCCTCCCTTAGCTCGGCAATCGTCAAAACGCTATGTTAAAGATGCGACATGTCGCGTCTCACAGGATCCCCCTCTCCCTGCCCTAGCTCGGCAACGGTGGCAACACAAACGCGGTTGCTTCCCGAATCATGGTGGGGCGATCGCGGTAGGGAACTTTGCCATCCGGGCAGGCGGTGTATTGCTGGCAAAACTCTGATAAAGCGGCCACTGAATCAGTAGGAGACAGACCACTGAGAATGAAAGTCAACTTGTCGGGAGCGGCGAGGGAGACATTACAGGGTTGGCTGCAGCCCGCCATACAGCGCAGTGGCTGGAGATGAACGGTTTCTTGCAGATTATGTTTATGCAGTTCTGCCTGCAATTGATCGATCAGGTATTCGCCTCCCGACATACCGTCGCGACTTTTCTCATCAGTGGAAAATCGACAGAGTGAACAAACAAAGAGGGTTGTTTGGGATAGTGAGTCAGTATTCATTCATTAGTTGCAGCCCCATTGGCGGCTGAATTGAAGTGATTAGTTTGTGAAGTGCAGAAACTCTAGACAGGTAAAAGTGTGTCCACGATGAGGGTGGACAGAAAGGTGACTCCGCAGCCACAAACGACAAACCCGGCAAATCTGAGCGTCAACCTGGAAGGCCCAGATGTCTTAGCTAGAGCCGTTTTACCGATCCAGTGGGCTGCCAATGCGATCGCCATCTGAATGAAGGTAAAGCCAAATAGATAAGCTGCTAGAGGTCCCATTTCAGCGCCTACGATCGCCTCACCATAGGCATAGCCGTGAAATATACCCGCGATCGCCGCTGCAACCATTACAGCCATGCTGTGGGGCTGTTTTTTCACGGCCAGCAAGATGCCAAACAGCAATACCGAAGCAGCAATGAAAAATTCAGAAGCCGGCAGGGTAAGTTCCATCATATGGATGCCTGTGCCGGCGAGAGAGGCTATTACAAAAGCAATGGGAATACTCAACCCTCGCCCCATCACGGCAGCTAATAAACCTGCAGTAATCACAAACGCTAAGTGGTCAAGTCCGATGATGGGGTGCCCTAAACCGGATAGAAATGCCTCAATTGCATAGGTAGGCGTTTCACCCCCAAAGGGATGGTGTGCTAGCGCCGATAAGGGCATGAAGAGAAGTCCTGTGATCGCCAAAACCGCGATCGCCCCGAGCTGATGCATCGGAAAACCAGCCCTGAGAAACTTCAAGGCAAAACGATATGAATTCATCCGTACCTCGCAGACGAATAAAGAACAGCGTTACTATCGGCGGGCATTCTGACTTACGCAATTGTGGATTCTCGACTTCGTCATGAGCACTCAGTCGACCGATTTTGGAGTGCTATCAATCCAAAATCGGTAATCCAAAACTGGCTTACAGCTGCGGGACAGCGGCAGATTTGCACTGCACTTTCCCCGTTTCCTCTAGCGGCTGCTCCCCGCTAGAACCGACGTTTAGCTAGGCTACTACATTTACACAGGCAATTTGAGCAAGGCGATTGAAAGCTTTACAGAGTTGGGGGAGGGCAGTGGGTGACAGTAAAAGGGGAAGTTATGAGTTCTCAGTTTTGATTTTTGAATTGAACTCAGAACAATAACTATCAACCAACAACCAAAAATCAGCAACGTTCAAAATCAGCTTCAGCCTGCCAAAGCAACGGTTTCGTCTGAGGATGACAAGGCACTGAGTTGCCAGGTGTGGTCTTCTGCTAGCTGTAACCGCAGACGGTGGTGAGCTTCTAAAGATTCTCGATGGCCTACACTCAGATACGCGGTTGATGTGGTGCTGAGATGGCGATATAACAAAGCTTCATTCGAGTGGTCTAAGGCACTAGTGGCCTCATCTAAAATGGCGTAGGTCGGCTGATGCAGAAGCACCCGAGCAAAGCTCAGGCGTTGTTGTTCTCCTAGCGACAATACATCGCCCCAGTCGTCTTCGGCCTCAAAGCCCCCAAAACGATCCGCCAAGTCAGGCAAGTTTACCTGGTGCAAGACATCTAACAGCTGCTCATCGGTTCTATCCACGTCAGGATACGGATAGAGAAGCTGCTGCCGGAGGTTGCCCAGAATCATGTAAGGCTTTTGAGGCAAAAATAATAGGTGCTTTAGTTCGGGCCGCTGAATTTGCCCCTGACCTGAATTCCAGAGTCCGGCGATCGCCCGCAACAACGAACTCTTCCCACAGCCGCTCGGTCCTACAATCAGCAATGAGCTACTGGGTTTCAGCTCAAACGACAAATCCTCCACCAATGTCCGCTGATAGTTGGGCGTCTGCAGTGTCAGATGCTGCAAGCTCAACACCGGAGCCACCGTCTGCTGAATCACTGGCTGCCGATCCCCATCTTCCCCCGCTTCCTCTGCTGCCCCTTTCTCCTTTCCCCTTTTCTCCTCTGCGCCCCTGGCTTCCCCAGCTGCTCCTGCTTCCCCAGCCTCCTCTTCACCAAGCTCTTCCCCATACCCAATCGCTTCAGCAAAGCTGTAGAGACGATCAATCCCAGCTCCGAATGCGGTTAAGGACTGAAATCGAGCTACGACGATATTGAGGGAAAAGAATACGCGAATGAATGCCCCCTGAGCCTCGCTAACTTTACCGACTTCAAGATCGCCCCCAAACACAGCAGGCGCGACGACTAGCGCTGGCAGAATAAAAGGAATGAACTCATATGTGTTGGTTAAACCGTTGAGGTTCAATTCCCACAGAAGTAGTCGCTTGAAATTGTCGAACGCCGCCATGAAGCGATTTTTGACCTGATCAGCTTCCTGGTCTTCACCTTGATAGAACGCGATCGCTTCAGCATTCTCGCGAATCCGTACTAAGCCAAAACGAAAATCAGCTTCCCGCTTCAGCTGTTCAAAGTTCAGCCTCACTAGAGGTTTCCCAAAGACCCCAATAGCAACCAAACTGCCGACTACGGCATAGATGACCAGAAATACGACCAGTTCTCGCGAGATACCCCACAGCACACGACTAAAGGCAATCATCTCCAGCACGGAGCCAATTACCACCAGCACCAGTAGCAATGATTCCTGAGTGAAGCTTTTGACATCTTCAGCAATTCGCTGATCCGGGTTATCAATATCGGTGTCGAACTGATGGATGCGATAAAAGCTACGATCGCGGAAGTAGCGATCCACAAAATGGTCTGTCAGCCAACGCCGCCATTCTAGTCCCAAGCGATCGCGCAGATAGGTGTAGCCTGCTAGCAGCGGCGCATACACCACCAGAACCCCAATGAAAGTCACCACAGTTTGCCAAAAGCGGCTCTCATCTTTGGCCGAAAGGGACGAAATCAGTTCACCCCGCTGCGTATTGAGGACGACACTCAGGCCGGTATACGCCAGCAGCAGCACCACAATTAGCAACAGCAGGCCGCGCGCTTTCCACTTCTCCTCGCCCAACCAGTAGGCTTGGGCAATCGCCCAGAAGCGCTGTAACCCTTTGAAGTTAAACCGTTCCATGCCAGCCTCTATCTGCGCCGTTACTCACCACTGGTTACCGTAACGCGTTCTTTGCTGACATGACGACGTTCAGAACTGTGGCAGCGGCTGTGTTCAGCTCATCACACAGGCTTGACACAGCCGCGCGCGATCGCGCTAGGGGTGAAGTCGCTCAACCAATTGCGGTAGCCCAGTCTTTGGCCCAGTTTAGATGCTTGTGGACTTCTTCCAGAGTGTCGGCTTCGCTATAGAGTCGTAGTACTGGTTCAGTCCCACTGAAGCGAATTAGCAGCCAGCTGCCATCTTCAAACGAAAACTTGTAGCCATCAATGGTAAGACAGTCTTTCACTGCTTTATCGGCGACGGCTTGGGGCCGATTTGTTTCTAGTTCATGCAGCAATTTGGCTCGCACATCCATGCTGGCCAGAGGCAAATCAATGCGATCGTACTCGGAATGATAGCTAGCCATGTCCTGCAGCTTGCGATAGCGATCGCTCAAATCCAGTCCTGACTTGACAACCGACTCCAACACATACAATGCCGACAGAAGGGCATCCCGCTCAGGGATATGGTGACCATAGCCGACTCCGCCCGATTCTTCGCCCCCAATCAGCGCTTTGGATTCCAACATGCGATCAGCGATGTACTTATAGCCAATGGCTGTCTCATGCATGGGCAAGTTATGCATTGCGGCAATCTTGGGAATTAGATTAGAGCCACTAATCGTCTTGATGACTTCACCGGAGTAGCCGTGGCTGGTGGTCAGGTGGTCAATCAAGATAGGGATCAAAATTTGCGAACTGAGAAAATTACCTTGACCATCGACGGCAGCGATGCGATCGCTATCGCCATCAAACACTAATCCAGCAATCAGACCGTCCTGCACTGAAGGTTGGTACGCTTTCACAGTTTGCAACATGCGCTGCAGATACTTCGGCAATGGCTCCGGTGCGCCGCCCTCAAACAAAGGATCCGCGTCGGTATTCAATTCATTGATCGATTGCCCTAGCAAACGTTCCAGACCTGTTGCTGCCGATCCATGCATCACATCCGCAAAGACCGTCAGTTGCCCACTCGAAATCGCAGCTTGAATAGCTGCCAAATCCACCTTGGCCTGTAGTCCTGCACAATAGCTAGGCCAGGGGTCAAAGGTCTTCATCGTTCCCGGTTGTGAGGGAGTTGGAAACGTCTCGTTTAACTGGGCCTCGACCTTCTTAGTGACATCTGGTGGCACCGAACCGCCGAACGCACTCTTGATTTTTAGACCGTTGTAGGCTGCAGGATTATGACTGGCGGTGATGACGATTGCGCCCAAAGCCCCTTGGTCTTTAGCCGCCCAACTAAAAGCTGGCGTCGGCGCAAAGCTTTCCGTCAACATCACGTCAAACCCAGCTGCAGTAATCGCCTCTGCGGCTGTCCGCGCGAACTCGGGCGAAAGAAACCGGCGATCATGTCCCACAATCACAGTATTGCTACCCGTCTGCTCGCCATAGCACTGCTTCAGCACGTGAGCCGCTACCCGTGCCACCTGAACAACTCGACCAAACGTGAAGTCAGCTGCGATCATGCCGCGCCAGCCATCGGTGCCAAATTTAATGGGCTTATCAATAAAGGATGAAGGGGATAGTGCGATCGCCATAGTGCCTTTCCAGAATGAAGATATCTATACCTGCACTCAAGAGTTTAACCCGGCTATCCGGGAAATCTCTAGAAACCCTATCCACTGGCTGCGATGGATATTGGGTTATTCACGGAGACGATACAAGCAGACTCTAAGCCTTGGATACACCGCGTAAATAAACTTTCTTCGGGCTGCGAAAATGTGCCTGAGCGAAGATTATTCAGAAGGCTTGCCAGGAAATTTACTGAGATGAATTTTCAATTAAAAGAATACATAAAGCGTAGCTAAAGATTCTGGATATTCATCCTAAAACGTCCTGATTTAAATACCTGAGATTTTTGCTTTTTAGAAGCAATTATTTTTTGATTATTTTTGGGTGAATTCACACGAAATCAAATACTTCTTAAGTAGTTATAAATAAAAAACTTAGTGCGTTTACTCATTCATCTTTGTTTCTAAATTTGCAGAATAGGAATCGAGACAGTTCAGAACAACAGAGGTTTTATGATTGCTCATAAGTATGCTTTTGCTGGAATTGCTTTGGTTGCGGCTTCTGCGCTTTTTCAGACCGCCCCTGCTCACGCAATTTCTTTTACTCTTACCGATGAAGCTGCCATGCAAGCTTCTATGAAAGGCTTAGCTGGCATGAATGGTGAAGAGAATCAGGGTGCTTACTCTATTTATGCCTGGGATAAAGAATTCAACACGGTCAATTTCAACAATAATGATTTCACGGTCACTGACTTTCAGAACAACGTTGTTGAAGATGCGGGCATTCAATACTCTCAGAATGCTCTAATCACTAAAAATGAATGGGCTCCCAGCTATGCCAAGGCTAAAGACAATAAGACCGCTTACTCACAAGTCTTCGCAGGCGCAAACTTGCAAATTGACCTGGATGAAACTCACAACTACTTCGGTATTAATTGGGGATCGGCTCACGATGGTAACGAGTTTGCGTTCTACAACGGTCAAGACTTGGTGCAGAAGTTTGTATATTTCAACGACGGACGCACCTTTGATGATGGCAAAACAGTCAACGTTGCTTCTGTATTGAAGACATATGGTGCTGTTGGTCATGGTGGACAGTACAACGCTTACTTCAACTTCTTCGCTGAATCTGAGAGCGATCTCTTCAATAAGATTGTCATTTCTCAGGCTGGTGGCGGTGGCTTTGAGACTGATAACCACACATTCCATGCTGGAACAGGCGGCTTTGCCTCTGACCCAGATGTCACGGACGTTCCTGAACCTACTGCAGCTTTGGGACTATTAGCGGTCGGTGGGCTGTTCGTACGCCATCGGTCTAAGCGCCTGACTGCATAAGGAATTACGATTGGATACCTTGTACCGATTCTCGCTATAAACGCTACCGATCCGTTCGCCCTCTAACATGTCATGGGACTACATTGATTTCCTTTTTGTAGCTGTGATTTAGAGAGTTGGTATTACTCAGATATTGCAGTTGAGCTTACATCGCCTGGTTTGGCCCCCCTGCCCCCCAAATTGGGGGGTTCTGAGGTTGAATTCCCCCAGAATTGGGGGATTTAGGGGGCGAACGCAAGGTGCTGATGTACTAGTGCAAGATC
>JBHJHM010000138.1:0-8536 GCA_050330865.1 Leptolyngbyaceae cyanobacterium | reverse complement strand
CGATACAGTAGGGGAGTCTCCATGTAGATGCATTTAAGTTGGGGAACTTGAGCATCTCATGGAGCGCCCACTTCACCAAGCCCGTCTCACGTGAGATTCATGGTTTCTCAGGACTTTCAGGACTTTTCTGCACCACTAAGGCCAATATTGTTGAGCCGGGATAAGTTTCATCGCAGACATCTTTGGCGGCGATTATTCCTCATATAGGCCAAGCTAGAGAAGCCTGCGCCCAGATTGGAAGCGATGCGATCGCCGCGGTTAGCAACATGGCCACGCAACGATCTATCGTGCTGTCACCTTGGGTAACAGCGACTGGACGCTTGCTGCCTCATATCGCAACCGACCGTCTCTGCGTCGAGGTTCGTCAGCAGTCGGCACGAGCAGCTTTGGAACAGCGGCGATCGCATCTTGCAAACGAATAGTATTCTCAATACATGGAACTCATCCGCCAAATCTGGCCTCTTTCATCTGGGCTGCAACTGTCTTACTTGACCTGCGGCACGGGTGAGCCTGTAATGCTGTTACATGGGTTAGCAGATCATGGGTTAGTGTGGCAGAGCTTAGCCGCGATGCTGAGTTCTGCTTCAATGGATAGGCCGCCCCAACGTCATTACTGTATTGCACCGGACCTGAGAGGACATGGAGAGAGTAGCAAACCCCCTGAGTCGGAATATGACGCTCGGATGCTGGCAGCCGATTTGGAGTCCCTAGCTCAAGGTTTGGGGCTGGCGCAGGTGCAGGTTGTAGCCCATTCCTGGGCAGCTAAGATCGCCCTAGTGTGGGCGCGGCAAGAGCCAGAGCGAATTCATCGTTTGGTACTGGTTGATCCCTTTTTCGTTAACCAACTGCCGGGCATCTTTCGAGTTAGCTTGCCATTTTTGTACCGCACCCTGCCTTTCTTAAAAGTTATGGGACCCTTTGCCAGCTATGAGGCAGCGGTGACTGTGGCCCAATCACTGAAGCAATATCGCGGCTGGAGTCCTCTACAGGCTGCTGTTTTCAAGGCGGGGATAGAGCCCAAAGCGGATGGGTCTTGGGGCAGCAAGTTTGCCATCGCAGCCCGCAATGGGGTTTTCCAAGATGTGCTGCAGCTGTCAGGGTTAACAGCGGCGATCGCCATCCCCACGTGGCTGTTGTTACCCAAGCAGGGACTCAATCGCACGACTTGGCAACTACGCCCTTACCAGCGATATCTACCCCACCTTACGACGGTCGCAATTCCTGGCAATCACTGGCCACACTTAGTAGAACCGCAAGCGTTCAATCAAACCGTAGCTGCCATTTTGCATACGTAATCGGTTGTCGTTTCCCTCCTTTCCCGAGCGGCTGATTCGTACCCGCCGTGATGAATGTGTTTTACTGGCTGATGACTGTTCCGAGTGATCGGTTATGATTCACTCCTTTCATCCCTTTGTGAGGACTATCTGTGAAAGACCTTGACATCTCACGTACTATCGACTTGCTGAACCAAATCATGGAGTTTGAGTTGGCGGGGGTCGTGCGCTACACCCATTATTCACTTATGGCAACAGGGCCGAATCGCATTCCCATTGTGGATTTCTTCAAAGCTCAGGCTAATGAATCTTTGCTCCATGCCCAAGAAGCCGGTGAGATTTTGACTGGCCTCGAAGGTCATCCAAGTCAGCGTATCGCGACGATTGAAGAAACTCATCGACACGCAATCAAGGACTTGCTACAGGAGAGTCTGAATCATGAGCAAAGGGCCTTGAGCATGTACAAAAAACTGTTAGACACTGTGGCCGACGCCAGTATTTACTTAGAAGAATACACACGTACGAAAATCGGACAAGAAGAGATGCATAATCTCGAAATCAAAAAGATGCTGCGAGACTACAGCTAAGACTAGTACCGCTACGCGGAATTCAAAATTCAAAATTCAACCCTAAGGCAGATAAGCCTTCCCAGCCTTCTGAATAGTGAGCATACGTCTGCCGTGATGTACTAGTCAAAGGCTCCTGAGGAGCGACCATGCATGGCTGGTAGCCCAGGGTCGCTATCCTCATCGGAGTTGTCTCCAGCAATCGAGCGAAGAAGATAAACCGGCAGGTCAAGACAGCCCCCACCTTCTTAGAGCAACGCATCGCTGAATTAGCATTCTTGCCAACGCAAACCATAACCTAAGGAGGTATGGTGGTCAGCGAATGATCGCATTACACTAATCCCAGTCGCAGCGCCCGAATAATAGCCTGAGTACGGCTTTTCACGCCTAACTTCTCAAAAATAGAAGTGAAATGCGATTTGACGGTAGCCACGGAAATAAACAATTCTTTGGCAATCACTTCGTTCGGCTCACCCCGAGCCAACAGCTTCAAGACTTCCTGTTCACGCTTACTCAGGTGTAGCAGCTTGCATTTCTCCAGGGATTGTTTGGCATGGGACTGAAACAAACAGAAGAACGTATTCATCATGGCTGCACTGAGATAGATTTGTCCGGCGGCGATCGTGCTGATCGCCTGCAGTAATTCAGTCGCGATATGGGCTTTGGTAAGATAGCCTGAAGCCCCGGCCTGCATCCCTTCTAGCAGATAATCTGGCTCTTGGCTGTCATTAACCAGCAAGACATTAGGAGCATGATTTTGCTGCTGCAGCTGCACCAGAACCTCGACGGTGGCTTCCCAGCTATTCTCTAAACTTATGTCCAGAATGACGAGATTGGGACGCTGACTTTTACTAAGATGTAGCACCTGAGCCCCCGAAACAGCCTCGCCCGTCACCACATATTCACTAGAGCTGTGGCTGTTGTAGAAGTCTAAGAGCGATCGCAATCCTTGCCGAAACTTGAAATCGCTGTCCGCTAGTAATACAGAATACTGTTGAGATGATTGCACAGCTTCAGCCGTTGAAAATCGCTGAAGCAAACCTGTAGAAACGGTCATGACGCGCTAAACCCTAATTTCTAGAATTATCATGGATTTTAAAGGGGCGCTACAAGGAACAGTTTTTGATCAGTAGAATTCAGGCTTAAGTCGCAGAGGGCTGGCGACCAAATTCCTATTTATTAATTAATCCTAATATTCCGTACCTTCCCTACCGAGAGGTTACGGAGAAAAATCTGAAAAACAATACACGGATGCGGTTTATACGGATGCTCTTTGGCAAAATTTTGTTCTCTTACAGATATTCAGCAATCGACCAAAGGCTTGATTTCAGAGGCTTTCTTATGTTTAGAAAACATGATCGAGTAAATAATCTCAGCCTCACCAATACTTTTTGGCATTCGTTAATAGGTAATTAAGAAATAAGTAATCCTATCAACATCATCGGTGGAGTGATCTGTATCATACCTTTTGAGGATTGCGGCTGAAGGCTAATTGTGCACCCATTAGGCTCCTTAAAATTCCTGCTATAATCACCAGACAAACTCAGAAACCAGGATAAGGTTGTTCGGAACTTAGGGATGCAGCTTAAGGAGGGCATTACATGCGACAGATAGGCCGCGCCTGTTCCGGTAAGTAGAAAAGCACAATTATTTATAAAACCGGGCTTCGACTTCGCTCAGCCCTCAATACCTCGACTTGTGGGGTGAGCGGAGTCGAACCCCAAACTGATCATGAGTTTAATTCTGCCCACCTACTTAATAAAGCCAGCCCCAACCCCCTGCAAAACACGGGTGGTGACAAACAGCGCGTAAATATTGGGCTGCACCATCATCAGCCCAGTTGCCGCCAGCAAATCAGCAAGCTTATCAAAATGATCTTTTTTCGGCCCGCTCGATCAGACAATTCACCCAGCAAAATTAGCGTTGGGTGCAGGCCAGCAACATAATGTGTGAGCGGTCGGAGGTGGGCTATGTCATTGGCATTGCTAGCAATGCCGTGGTCAAACGCAAAATTGAGCCCGACTGGAACAAGCTCGCATCGTCACCTGCCTCACGGGTGCCAAAGCTCGCTTGTTTGATGATGATGTCTACTGAGCTTGGTTTCTGGGACTTTTCCATCCCTCTCCAGCCATCACACCGGCCAGGCAGGCGTACGCCCCTGAGTAAGTAATCACCAGCAGAATATCCTCGATCGCTTCGGCCTCAAACTGGCTGGTGAGGTTGGCGGGTAACTCCAGTGCCCAATCGCCTACTGGAAATGCACTGCGTCCATGCCAACGCGAAAGGCGAACTGGCCGTGATTGGAGTGTTCTTGAAGGAAGGTGCCGAAAACGCCTTTTACGGCCAGTGTGGCAGGCAATACCTCGCCAAAAAGCCGCTGCTAAACGGATTCCGGACGTCCAAGTTGAGATGGCCCGACTGCTCCCGAGCGATCGTACGATGTTCCGTTATTTTGGCTCTCTCACCACACCGCCTTGCTCAGAGATTGTCAAGTGGCTGGTATTTCAAGAACCCATTGAGATTTCACCAGCGCAAGTGGCACAGTTTAGAGACATTTTTCCGTTGAATGCCCGACCTGTGCAGTCTTTAAACCGGCGATTCGTACTGCACTCTCTCTAATTCAGTGACGAAGCCCGCGTCCTCTCGTAAGCAGGGGCGCGGGCTTCATTTTCCCGAAGGATATTTTTAAGTAAGTATGAACAAGATCACGGGTAGAAGAAATCCTCTAAATATTGAGGGGCAATCTGCAGCTTCCAAGTATTTTCATTGCCGATTTTTCCTTCAGAGCTATATCCATTAGCTCCATCCCAACCATAGCCACCGAATAAATAAATCGTATCGCCTAATCGTCCCATCATGGAACGTCGGGTAGGCGGTAAGCTTGCTGATGCTAACGGTAAAAAACTCCATCTCTCCTCAACAAGATCATAGACAAAAGTGTCATTGGTTGGCATTGCTGGGATTAGGCACTGCAAGGGGAATTGACAGGTATCTGCTACTGTTTTCGCGCCTTGGGCGTCCCCATTTTGAACCAAGAAGTAGCGACTAGAGATAAAAGCAAAAGCCTGGTGGTTGTGAGGGAGTGCTGGCTTATTGTGTACAGCTTTGCTTTCCCATGTATCGGTCTCGATGTCGTAAACCCAAACATCCTCTTGGGTCTTTGCAACCAGAAATGGGGGATCTGGAATTCGGTCAAAGGCATCCCCTCCCTGGACAAGCAATTTGTTTTCGCCTGGAACTTTGGCGAAATTTGATTGAGTCCTGGCAGGGGGGCGATTTGTTGCCTCTGAAGCATTGGCTTGGAGCAAGGTCCAGGCGTTACTAGAAATGTCATAACGCCACAGTTCATTATCGATAGAAAAGTTTTCACCGCCGCCACTGAACAGGTAAATGGCATCATCCACAAGCGCACAGCCTGAACTAGCTCGCGCTGATGGGGAGGGCTCCATGGTTGTTAACGCTGTCCAAGTATTTTCGTCAAAATCAAACTTCCAGTGATCGCCATAATAAGTAAAGGAGGAGAAGTCAGCTGCAAAGCTTACTCCACCAAAGACATAAAGCGCATTAGTCGATTCATGATAGACCGTGCAACTCATCGTTCGTGGTGACGGTAGTGGACCACGCTTAGCTGGCTGGGTTTTCCACGTTTGGGTAGGGGCATGAAATAGAATGATGTCATTAAAGAATGTACTTTCCGTTGGTTGCGTAAAGCCTGAAATATCAAGCGCCTCGCTGTATCCCCCAAAAACACCAATGGTGTCTTGGTCTTTCATAACAAACACACTTCCTGACTCCCGCTGAGGTGAATTTTCAGTAGCAACCAATTCCCATCTGTAGAGTAATTCTTCAGAGGCAGAAAAGGATGTCTCCAGAGCGTAAATTGGCACCATAGAGACAGCTAGTAAACCAGCAATGCTAAGCAAGCTGAAATTAGGTCGCACGGGGATGACTCCTGTGATAATAGTCAACTCGACCACATCGCCCAGAAATGTAAGTGCTCCGAGTTTTTTGTATGAGGTAGCATTAGCGAATTAGCTTAGAGCAAAAACCCTCGGGGGAGTGAACCAGGCAAATATTCAGAGGTTTGCGGTCTATAATCTAAGTCTGACTGCGATTATGAGCAGAAAACATTCCTAAAAGGTCAGGTTTTGTCACATAAAAGGTCAGGTTTTGTCACATCTATAAAAAGCATTGGCCTGACCTAAAGTGCCTTACTTATATAGAGACCGCCGTAACTTTGGCGCGCTAAGTCCGTCGCTACAGACTCTGTAGATAACGTATTGTTTTTGTACCACTACGCTATAAAGTGCTCGATAAGTGTTTCAATTTCAGTTGAATAGTTGAATAAGGGTGTTCCGTTCCCCAACTGATTACAGCCCTCCGCGGGCAGATTTAACTATGGTTAGATTTCAGACTTTGCTACTGAAAGGTCGTGCTGCCGCCCTCCTACTGCCCTATCCATTGGGACTTCTCTTCAGCAGTGTTCTCTTTGCCACCAGTCCTGGGCTAGCCCAACTCATTCCCGATGACACAGCGGGCACTCAAATTCAGCCTGATGTTGAGGTGCAGGGCCTCCCCTCCGATTTGATTGAAGGCGGTACGGTTCGCGACCATAACCTGTTTCACAGTTTTGAAGCCTTCAATGTTGAGGCCGATCGCGGCGTCTACTTTACTACTCAGACAGGCATCCTCAATATCCTGACGCGGGTAACGGGGAACGATGTTTCCAATATCGACGGCACCTTGGGCGTCTTGGGAAATGCCGATTTGTTCCTCATCAATCCCAATGGCATCGTATTTGGCCCGGATGCTACGCTGAACCTCAATGGTTCATTCCTGGGCAGCACAGCAAGCAGTTTAACCTTCACTGATGGCAGTGAGTTTACTGCTATGCCAACAGCGAATGAGTTGTTAACTATAAGTGTTCCTTTAGGATTACAGCTTAGCAATCAGCCCCAAGGCGACATTATCAGTGCGGGGAGATTAAGGGTGGGCCAAGACCTCACGCTCATAGGTCGTGATCTAACCCTAATGGGACAGCTGCTAGCAGGACACACACTAACGCTGCAGTCTCAGGAGACAGTAACGCTTCGTGATACGGCTACCGAAGCGTTTGTGATCGGTGCTGGAAGTACCCTGACAATTCAGGGTGCCCAATTGGTCGATATTTTTGCCCTGAATCACCCAGAGAGTGGTCTGTTTTCGGGTGGAGAGCTAATACTACGGTCAAATAATCCCGTGATTGGGGATGGTCACTTTTTTGCCGGAGGCAACCTCCGGATTGAGACTCTAGATAGCCAGATTGGGAATTTGCTAAGCCCCAATGACCCGATTATCTTGGCTCGCGGCAATGTGGAGTTGGGAGACTATACAGGAGCCTCGCTCCACATTTTGGCAGGAGGGAGTGTAACGCTGGGAGAAACCAGAGTAATTAGTCCAGGGGGGGATACTTCCTCGCTCCATTCTGACAACGATTTGCTTTTCAATGACAGTCTGACCTACGCCGATTTGGCCACCTTCGAGGTGTCGGACTATGAAGTTGTCACCAATATTGATGGCACGCTCAGCCAAGTCCCCATTCAAAGAACTATCACAGTGGATGGTAACGACGAAGCGACTCTGGACGTGCGGGCTGGTGTCGATTGGGAGGCTTTGGGAGGATTGCCTTCAGCTCCAGTGGTGGTGGGTCCTGTAGCCCCAACCCTCCCCGGAGGAGAGCTGAGTTCAGAGATTACAATCACGGGGCCAATACGAATTTTTGAACCAGATGGTGGAGGGCAGTTAGTCCTGACGAACCGATACCAGCCTAATACTGCCTTGGCTGCTGGCCCAATTACAATCGGCAGTGTTAATGCCAGTGCCTTTAACATTGCTAATGCCGATGGGGGAAGGATTTTGCTTTACAGCCAAGGCGATGTGATGGTGGATGGTGGGTTAAGTTCATTATCTTTCGCAAATTCTGGAGATGCCGGAGCGGGAGGAAACATTGCGATTTCCGCTGTATCCGGAGCGGTCACGCTTGGTGGAAGCGTGAATACGTTTTCGGAATCGAGTTCGGCAAATGCATCTTCTGGGGGAGCCATCTCGATTTCGGCATCAGGAGACATCAACACAAACGAACTATTCTCTTACTCAATTGCACCAGGTCTGGGAGATGCAGCAGCAGGGGGCGACATTTCCCTGTTTTCCACATCGGGAAACATTACCATTGGCCCCTCAGACAAACCTTTCCTAGGACGCGTTCAATCCTTCTCAGAATCGGCGGTTGGTCAAGCGAGTTCAGGCGGGGATGTGCGGCTGTTTGCCCCCGCAGGTACCCTCATGACGAATGGTCCCTTCAATTCTGCCTCGCGCTCAGACGCGGGGACTGCAGGGACAGGGGGCAACATTTCGCTGTCAGCGCTCAGCGATGTCACAACAAATGGAGCGCTTAGTTCATTCTCAGCCTCAAATACTGGGACTGCAGGGACAGGGGGCAACATTTCGCTGTTTTCGGAGTCTGGCAATCTTTTTGTCAACCGAATTCTGTTGGCATCTTCGGATTCAATTGCGGGGTCGGCGGCAGGGTTGATTCATTGTAGTAGGAGAAAAATCATCTCAACCTGATTGGCCAGCTATCGAAGAGATGCATTGAGCGACTTGAACCCAATCAGACGGATCAAATTGAAAGTAATAGAACGAAACAGTGAGGCATTG
>JBHJHM010000137.1:0-30476 GCA_050330865.1 Leptolyngbyaceae cyanobacterium | reverse complement strand
CAGTGAGCGCTGAGTTTTCAACTCGGCGCGGATGTCTGGGCATGGCCAGCTGGGTGCAAGATCTAAGGTATACGACTCGCCCTTTACCCCTTCGCCTTATTCCACTACTCTCGACTCCATTACTCTCCTACCCAATCACCGTTCGGCTGAGCTCACGCCGAAGCCCTGTCACCCTTCCACTCCCTTCACTCGCCTGACAGCCCGTCCACACGGTCTAACTGTGCTTGCGTATTAGAAGCCCATTGGGGGTTGTTCTGAGAAATGTAGAGCGTTTTAGCGTAATTCAGAACACCTCGTGCTTCGCCATAATCCGCCAAGCGAATGAACGCTAGCCCAGCACTGTAGTATGCATTGGCATATTCAGGGTTTAAGCCCGTCGCTGCTCGAAATGAATCTAAAGCAGCTCTGTAGTCGCCCTTGCCATATTGAGCTACGCCTAAGTTGTAGTAGGCTTCCACATACTGAGGAAAAATGGCGATTGCTTCCTGAAAAGCTGTGATAGCAGCGTCATAATTCTCCAGCCTGAGATGTACACGACCCTTATGAAAAGCAGGTTCTGGAGCATTAGGCGTCAACTCAGCTGCGGTTTCCAAGGAAGCCAAAGCGGCATCATAATCTTGGGCATCCAGCTGCACTAAGCCCAAGTTGTAATGAGCATTACCCAAATCAGGCTGTAGCTCGATCGCGCGCTCAAGATAGTCAGTGGCCTGTTCTAAATTGCCGCCTTCCCAGAGGGCTGCCCCCAGATTCGAGTAGGCCATCGCAAATTGAGGGTCTGCTTCTAACGCTTTCCAAAAAGCATCAGCTGCTGCCTGTAGTTCTCCCGTTTGCCGGAGGGCTAGCCCTAAATTGTAGTGAGCTGCCGCCATCGAGGGATCGACCCGAATTGCTTCCTCGAATGCCGCGATCGCCTCGTTTACGGCTCCCTGCTGGATGAGCTCAAGTCCCTGGTCTAAAGCCGCTTGGGCAGGTGCAGCGGGAGGAGCCTGAGCAAAGAACATCTGAGGCTGCGAAGCTGATAGGTTTCCTAAACTGAGATCTGTATCAGAATGTGCAAAAGACCGTTGCCAAGCTCCTTTAGTACCCACCAAGACAGCGGCGGCTAGGCAAGACACCCCCACACGATATAGCCACCGATTCTGCAAAACAAGCATCATCGTCCCCCTCACAGACCAGATATAGCGTCTTGGTCTCGCGCTTGATAGTTCGCCTGTAGTTATATCAAATCTGTCAAAATCGCGGCGATTTTCGCGCAAAAAAATCTGACCTTAAACACTCAGTAGAGACAAATACAGTGGCGATGTAAGCAAATCCTAGCTTCAAACGGTAGCCGTCAAGTGTCCGATATCATCGGGTGACAAATGAGCGTCCATCACTTGCCCATCGCGAAACCAGACGATACGACGGGTTAGTCGGGCTACGTCGGGCTCATGGGTCACCATTACAACAGTAATTCCCGTAGCGTTCAGTTCTGAGAAAATCGACAGCACATCTCGTGTAGTGTGAGAGTCCAATGCTCCAGTTGGTTCATCAGCCAGTACCAATAGAGGCCGGTTCACAATCGCTCGCGCAATGGCAACTCGTTGCTGTTGCCCTCCTGACAGCTGAGTCGGTTTGTTATTTATCCGATCCGCCAGCTTCACCTGTTTCAGGGCGTCGGCGGCGCGATCGCGCCGTTCTGTCAAGGGAACGCCTGCATACACCATCGGTAGCATGACATTTTCTAAGGCACTTAGCTGAGGCAGCAAATGAAACTGCTGAAACACAAATCCAATCTTGCGATTGCGGATATGAGCCAGCGCTTCATCATCCAGGTGGGCAACGTTTTCTCCATCCAGGAAATACTCGCCGTTGGTAGGACGATCAAGGCAACCAATCACGTTCATAGCAGTTGATTTGCCTGACCCAGACGGTCCCATAATGGCGCAGTACTCACCCTCTTCTATGACTAAGCTGACATCCTGCAAAGCACGGACTTCAGTATTGCCCATGCCATAAAGCTTGCTGATGTTTCGGAGTTCAATGAGCGGTTTCATGCCTCTACCGTAGCGTTGATCACCCAAACTGTGGAGCTAATTCCTCCTTTAAACCCACTCAAGAGATCTTGACTAGGAGGTTTCGATGAATTAACACGTGTAAGGATCTGCTTGGTCAAACGTGTATCCAAGATGATTGCGATGTGGCGGTTTAGATGAATCAGAAATTCAGCTGATTAGGTAATCAAGGCTTCTCGTATTTCAATAAATTTTCACCTCAAGATAAACACAACAAAAAGGAAAACGGTAGCCGCCAAAAAGAATAAAAAAGGAAAGCGCAGAGGCGTTTCTGAAACATCTGATTCAAATCCACACCATAGACACCGATAGAGATTTTCTCTAGGCTGCGCTAGGGAAGCCTTACCGCACTTGGGACACACTTGAAGCAAGTCACGCTGGTTTTCAGGAAGCGTATAAGACATATTATTAATTCCCCTGATAGAAACTAATAATACGTGCCTATCTCAAGTTTAATGTGACAGATCAATGCAAATACATAGCAAGATTCACCTAAATGAGATATCTCTACTCATTAGATCGCCCAAGTTCAAGGGGATCTACATGAGCAACAGCAGTAGTAATAGGAATGCGAAACCTGCGATCGCAAACAGAGAGACTGATTCCTCTAGGAACAGTGTGCAGATAGCTTTTCCTATGCAGTAAAACTGATTTTGAGAGAGATCGATACGATGACCTGGCAAACAGGGATTTCGGCTAAAAGAATACATCGATAGGTCGTCAATCAGATATCCTTTTTCTAACTGCACGCGTGCAGTGTGGCTTGCATCAAACACCATTTCTACTCTGGGAAGATAAGAATAGCTAAAAGCATCACTTCCTATAAACTTTGGCCGCGCAGAAGTATTAGAGGGCACGAGTAGCTTGCGCTCAGCTTCATCTAATACAAATTCTTGCGCTTTAGAAGCCTCATTCTCAAAGTGCAATTGCTGACTTTCATCGTATAAACCCAGCTCTCGAAAAGTTATTTCATCAATTTCGTTGATGAGCAAGCTCATCACATCATTTGACTCGGCTGCTTCGAGAATGCCTTGCATGTCTAAGAACTCCTGTTCCGAGAGTTCGGGTCTTCGTGCCAGTTCATGATATTCGACCAGAGCCTTTCTACACTCTTCTGAAAGCGCATTCAACGAGGCTCTGTAATGGCGGGAGTTATCTAGTCCCATGAGAGCTTTCACCACCTTTGTCCAAGATTTTTCTTTCGGAAGATCATCTAATTCGAAAATCATCTATCAAGAGATAGAATCTTTCTTCTAAGCTTTTCAAGAGCTCTTTCTCCTTGTTTTCGCAGTTTTGCGACCAATGCATCGTTGTAATTCTTTTCGACTCCCCACTCTACCAGCTGATAAGCGATTTCACGCCAGGAATAACCTTTTACAATTCTCAGCGTTAGCACTTGGCGCTCTTTCTTTGAAAGCGCATTAAAAGAACTCCAGAGTGAGCTTATAACCTCATTGCTGACACCTTCTTCATAAGTGCTTTTCGGTGACGATATGGCATCAGATAAGCTCGAAAGCTTTTGGCTGATATTATGATGCCGTTTTCGCTGTCGATTTTTTTCCAAGACGATGAGCTGACAGACTCGCGTCAGATATCCTGGAAGATTTTCGATGATCTCACCTGCCAGAATTTGCTTACGTGTCCGCATATAGGCATCGACCAGAATTTCGCTTTCATCCCACTCGTAATGCAATCGCATTTGAGTCAGCGAGCGTCGAATTAACAACATTAGATTTTTTGAGGTTCTGCCTCCTTTTCGCAATAGCATTTGCTTAATTAGGTCGTTGAGTATCTCGAGCTGCTGGTAAGCCTCATTCATAGGATTTTTTCCTCCTATTAAAATGTGTCGTGAGCACACGATTGTGTGACAAGTCCACATCAAACAGGAGGATAGCCATTCAAGCTATCCATTAGTTTCTGGGGAAGGATGCACCGCCTACAGGATGGGCCAGTTTATGATCTAGAGCCCGTGGCTGGTGAGAAGTCATAGACATTAAAGACTTACACGCCTAGTGACCTTCCCGCACTTTCCAGCAATCCAAGCAACAGGTCTACGTCAATCCTCTCTCGGAGAGTGCCGACATTTCTTTTGTGTAGGTTGGTATCTGGTATGTGACAAAGAACTTGACTTTTCTTTGCGCGTGTCCGATCGCTCAATTGCTACTGCATCGTAAAAGCATCATCGCTTTTGACCAGGTCGCGCCCTGTAATCAGTCGTGCGCCTTGATTCCGAGTGAAGTAATTCCAGAGCCACTGCGTCATGACAATGAGCTTGTTGTCGAACTCGATCAAAAACATGACATGGACGAACGCCCAAACAAACCAAGCTGGAAAGCCCGTAAGTTTGATCCAGTTTAAGTCGACGACAGCTTGGCTATGGCCAATAATCGCTAGGCTACCGCTGTCGCTATAGTTGAAAACTGGCGTCGTTCTGTGGTGCACGCGATCGCCAATCAACCGCGCCACATATTGCCCACTTTGCATTGCTACTGGAGCCACTCCAGGCAGTGGACGCTCTCCTTGATGCGCGTAGTGAGCTAGATCGCCGATCACAAAAATATTAGGAAAGTTCGGAATGCTGAAGTCTGGCTCCACCATGACACGCCCGCCGCGATCGCACGCTACGCCTGTCTTCTCTGCTAGGACTTTGCCCAGAGAGGACGCGCGTACGCCTGCTGCCCACAAAATTGTGTGAGCCCGGATAGTTTCTTCAACCTCACCCGTGCGGAACGTGACGTTCTCCCCATCCAAATCTGTTACAAAGGTTTTGGTCCGAATCTGAACCCCTAGCTTACGGAGAGACTGTGCGGCGTTTTCTGACAAGCCTGGATCAAAGGGGGGTAGCACCCGATCCATGCCTTCAACCAGAATGATTTTGGTTTGCTGCGTATTGATGCTACGAAAATCGCGCTTGAGCGTCTTGTAAGCCAAGTCCGCGATCGCTCCAGCCAGTTCTACACCAGTCGGTCCGGCCCCGACTACCACGAATGTTAAAAGCGCCTTCTTAACCTCAAGATCTGTCTCTAGCTCAGCTTTTTCAAAGGCTAGAAAAATACGACGACGAACTTCTAGTGCATCCTCAATCGTTTTGATACTCGGAGCAATGGGTTCCCAGTGGTCATTACCAAAATAGTGGTGTGCACCTCCAGTCGCTAAAATTAGACTATCGTAGGAGACTGTTTCTCCATCTTTGAGGTGAACCTGCTGTTGTTGGGGATCTAACCCGACCATTTCACCTAGCAATACCTGAGTATTCCTCTGTCGCTTCAGCACAGCTCGCAGAGGCGAAGCAATATCCCCCGGGGAGAGTCCTCCTGTTGCGACCTGATATAACAACGGCTGAAACAGATGAAAGTTACGACGGTCAATCAATGTAACTTGTACGGGCAATCGTCCTAAAGCCTGCGTTGCATACAACCCACCAAACCCGCCTCCGACAATCACCACCCGATGTGGTGTTTCAGAAGTTGGCAAGGTAATAGCAGTTGGCTGAGAGGGTACGGTGTTGAGCATGTTGATACGTTTGGATGGATAAATAGTTGGCTGAGGGATGACTTTAGTAAGGTGATGGAATTTTGAAGTTTAGATTTTGGATTCCGGAGGCTCCTTCTACTCCATCACTAATTCCCTGTTCTATGACTTTTGTCAGAAGGATTAGTCGTCAAAGTTCGGCCAAGCTACAGGTATTTGGGTCTACACCCTATACGTCGCGTATTCGAGAGCTGCCTGCGCTCAATCTTCGTCAAGTTTTGGGGGCAATGCCGAAACAGCTTCAGGGGACACAATATCTTGCGATATTTTCGCTCATCATAAAAATTGATCCCAGGAATAGCTGTTGTCTAGAACGCTATTAGGCAAATACACGCAAAGTTTTTGGAACTTTTGGTGAGGTGTAGGGTTATTACCGTACAGCTACCATCGGGCATACTATGGACGCACAGCTATAGAGTTGCCGTTGCTTCTAGCTTTTATGCACAGCGATTTCTCTGCTTTCCTTCATACGAGCCCAGATCCCTTACTTAAAGGCGTTTCTCCTACTTTGGGAATCGGCTCAACGGTTGGCGAGTTACCGCTTCATACGGCCTGTTTGAATATGGAAGCGTTGGGAGCAGAGGCAGCTCAAATATTCGAGACAGCACCCACGTTGCCAGGAATTCTGCTTGTCAGTGAAGGTAGCGTAGTCACCGTTCTCTCGCGTCAGAGTTTTCTGGAATTTTTACTGCGTCCGCATGGTCTTGAGTTGTTCTTATCAAAACCCTTGCGAGTACTGCATAGCTATGCCCGCATAAAACCTTTCACTCTGCCGCATAGCACCACTATTCTGGTAGCTGCTCGAGCTGTTCTACGGCGTCCCGTAGAGCTTCAGGAAGAGCCAATTCTCATCACCAGCCCTGAGAAAAATCATCTGCTGAGCCCTCACGACCTGAATAGGGCTCACTGGCAGATTCGCGGTATCGAAGTTCAGGTCCGCTACGAACGTACTCAAGCCAGCATGCTGCAAAATCAGAAAATGGTGGCTTTGGGTCGTTTGGTCGATGGCGTAGCGCATGAAATGCTAGACCCGTTGAGCTTTATTTGGGGCAATCTCGCTCATGTGGCTCGATACTGTCAGCAGCTGATGGAACTCGTCAAAGCTTATGAAGAGGTTCTAGAAGGAGGCCTGATCACCGCATCTGACCTGGCTGAACTGAAAGAAGAGATTGAGCTGGCGTATTTAGAAAAGGATCTCCCCGACACGATTCGCAGCATTCAGGGAGGTGCTGAACGACTTAGACAACTAGCTCTCAGCCTCCAGAATTTTTGTCACATCGACGAGGTGCATCCCAAAGCTGCCGATTTACATGAGTTGCTTGACGGCATTGTGCTCCTGATCAAGAGTCACCTGACCACCCGCATTGAGATTGTTAAGGAATACACCCCCCTCCCCCCAATTGCCTGCTTTGCGGGACAACTAAGCCAAGTTTTTATGAATATCCTGACCCGCTGTGTCGATGTCCTTTTGACACACACCCCTCCTCAAAATATGGCGACGGGCTTAGGCTTAGTTGAGGTCAAAACAATTGAGAATGGAGGAATCAAGTCGCCTCAGATCAAAATAACCACGAAACTTTGCTCGGCACCTGATGAAGACGAACTCACTGAGCGTCGTTGGGTATCAATCACTATCGCTGACAATGGTCCAGGTTTGTCTGTTGGCGCTCAACAGCGAATCTTGAATGCATTCTCCATTAAACACCGATTAGATAGAGAGACTGATTTGGCAACGAGCTATCGTATCGTTACAGCCAAGCATGGGGGGCGGTTCTACGTGCGATCGTGCCAATTTTCGGGACCAGACATGGCTCCCGATATGGGGACTGAATTCGAGATTCGCCTCCCCCTATATGCTCCTTCCAATAAGTCTTAGACAATTCAGTATTCTCAGAGAAAATTTTTCTGGACATTCCTAGACAGCCTGTGTATGATTGTTAACTGTCGCCAAAACAGAAACTGGGCAGTAATGTTCCAAGTCTAGAGCGACAGAATCTAGCTTGCCTCTGCTTAAATCTTGTCCGCAGACCTTTCAGCTAGGCATCTTCTCTAGCAGCAGGTGTGCAGCTTCGACAAGCACTCGTATCGAGTGTTTTCAGAGTGTTTGGTTTTCTAGTTTGAAGCCATTCACAGGCTTGTGACTAGCAGTTCACGAGCCTATCTTCAGTGAGTAATCGCTCAGGTTCTGAGCGGCTTCGAATGTTTTAGGTGTAGCAACGGAGACGGGTAACAGTGTCATTTGGGATTCTTGGAACCAAGCTGGGCATGACTCAGATTTTTGACGATGAGGGAAATGCAATTCCCGTCACAGTGATTGAGGCAGGTCCTTGTGTCGTCACTCAAATCAAAACTTCCCAGACTGACGGCTACACTGCGGTCCAAATTGGATATGGCAGCGTCAAAGAGAAGGCTTTGACCAAGCCTGAGCTGGGCCACTTGACGAAAGCGGGTGCGTCGCCACTTCGCCACCTTAGGGAATATCGAGTGGATGAAGTAGGCGAATTTGCAATGGGTCAGGAAGTAAAAGCTGACCAGTTCGAAGCTGGGCAATTGGTAGATATTACCGGTACGAGCATTGGTAAAGGATTTGCCGGCTATCAGAAGCGGCATAACTTTAGTCGTGGCCCTATGGCGCACGGCTCTAAGAACCACCGTCTTCCTGGTTCCATCGGAGCCGGAACTACGCCGAGTCGTGTTTATCCCGGTAAGCGTATGGCTGGGCATTTGGGTGCAAAGCGCGTTACAACTCGCAAGCTCAAAGTTGTTCGTGTGGATGCAGAAAAAAATCTTTTGGTCATCAAGGGAACAGTTCCTGGTAAACCGGGAGCTCTGTTAAGCGTGGTTCCTGCAAACATTGTGGGCAAGTAGTCCGAAATAGTTTTATTTAGGTTTTGGCACAGCTGTTTTAGGTAGGTCGGAGTAGAGGCAAAAGCTATGGTTGAGTGCGTTATTCAAGATTGGCAAGGGCAGGAGGTTGGTAAAGCTTCTGTCGATCTGAAAGTTGCCAAGCCAGAAAATGCCTCTCATATTGTTCATCGGGCATTGGTTCGTCAGATGAACAATGCTCGTCAGGGAACGCTGTCATCTAAGACTCGCTCTGAAGTTCGAGGAGGTGGCCGCAAGCCCTGGCGACAGAAAGGAACTGGGCGAGCTCGAGCGGGTTCCAGTCGCTCTCCCCTGTGGAAGGGGGGCGGGGTCATCTTTGGACCTAAGCCTCGGGACTTTAGCGTCAAGATGAACCGCAAAGAGCGACGTTTAGCACTGCGGACAGTATTCCAGAGCCGCTGTGAAGATATGGTTATCGTTCAAGATTTTGCGGATCAGTTGCCTCGCCCCAAAACTCGTGAAGTGTTTTCTGCATTAGAGCGTTGGGGTATTGGTGCGGATGAAAAGGTTCTTTTAATCCTATCGGAACTGCATGAGAATGTTGTTTTATCCGTGCGTAATATCAGCCGTGTCAAGCTGATTTCCGCAGTGAATCTCAATGTTTATGACCTATTGGTGTCTGATCGAGTGGTTGTGACAGCTGAAGCAATGGAGAAAATTCAGGAGGTATATGGTGACTAAGGCGTTCACTCCCGAGACGTTAGCAGATTTAGTACGGCGGCCTATCGTCACTGAGAAAGCGGTTCTTCTGCTAGAGAACAACCAGTACACCTTCGAGGTGACTCCTAAAGCCACTAAGCCTGAAATTAGGAGTGCGATCGAGGAGCTGTTTGACGTCAAAGTAATTAATGTAAGCACGATCAATCCACCTCGTAAGAAACGGCGATTTGGCAGGACGGAGGGGTTTCGAGCGCGCTATAAGCGGGCGGTTGTGACGTTGGCTCCGGATGATTCGATTCCTTTATTCCCCGATGTCTAAGAAGCTTTGTGCCTTTAGGTTTGTATGCAGTCGATGACGTTTATTGAGAGAGTGTAGCCATGGGCATTCGTTCATACCGCCCCTATACCCCTGGAACTCGCGAACGAACTGTTTCCGAGTTTTCTGAGATCACCCGTTCCGAGCCCGAAAAGTCATTGACTGTCTCGATCCATCGTCCCAAGGGGCGGAACAATCGGGGTGTTATTACCTGTCGCCACCGAGGTGGAGGACATAAGCGCCTCTATCGAATCATTGACTTTCGCCGGAACAAGCGTAATATTCCAGCCACCGTTATGTCGGTGGAATATGATCCCAATCGTAATGCTCGGATCGCTCTGCTGGAATATCAAGATGGCGAGAAGCGCTATATCTTACACCCGGCCTCATTGAAAGTTGGTGCGGAAGTCGTTGCAGGGCCAGAAGCTCCAATTGAACTGGGTAATGCACTGCCGCTTCATAAAGTGCCGTTGGGCACAGTTGTTCATAATGTTGAGCTGCAGCCTGGTAAAGGTGGGCAGATTGTTCGCGCTGCAGGCACTTCAGCTCAAGTAGTGGCAAAAGAGGGGGGCTACGTCACTCTTAAGTTACCTTCAACTGAGGTTCGTATGGTTCGCCGGGAATGCTACGCCACCATTGGCCAAGTGGGCCATGTGGACGCTCGTAACGTAACGTTGGGTAAAGCAGGGCGAAAGCGATGGTTGGGGCGACGTCCGGAGGTTCGTGGCAGTGTCATGAATCCGGTTGATCACCCTCATGGGGGGGGGGAAGGTCGAGCTCCCATTGGCCGCAGTGGTCCTGTGACGCCTTGGGGTAAGCCAGCCCTAGGCAAGAAAACTCGTAAGAAAAACAAACGAAGTGATAGCTTGATTGTTCGTCGTCGTCGTCGTCTTTCCAAGCGGGGTCGAGGCGGTCGGAATGCGTAGGTGCACCAATTGTGTCTACACAACTATGCAATGTCTTGAGAATAGTAGTGCGAGGTTTTAGAGGTTATGTCCCGTTCCTTAAAAAAAGGGCCTTTTGTGGCAGACCATCTCATGCGAAAAATTGAGGCCATGAATGCTAAGGGAGACAAGCAGGTTATTAAGACTTGGTCGCGGGCATCAACAATCTTGCCTCAGATGATCGGTCATACCATTGCTGTCCATAATGGCCGTCAGCATGTTCCTGTTTATGTTACCGAGCAGATGGTGGGGCACAAGCTTGGTGAATTTGCCCCGACTCGGACCTTCCGGGGGCATGCCAAAAGCGATAAAAAAGCACGTCGATAAATTACTGAGTCGGAGAGTCCCATGGCTGTTGATACCACTGCACAGGTCAAAGCGGTTGCCCGCTATATTCGAATGTCGCCTCACAAGGTGCGCCGCGTCCTTGATCAAATTCGAGGGCGGACTTATCGGGAAGCGCTCATTATTTTAGAATTCATGCCTTATCGGGCCTGTGACCCCGTGCTGAAGGCTCTAAGATCGGCAGTCGCCAATGCTGAACATAACAATGGGTTGGATCCGGCATCTTTGATTGTGAGTGAAGCTTATGCAGATGCTGGACCTACGCTTCGTCGCTATCGTCCCCGAGCCCAGGGTCGGGCTTATCAAATTCGTAAGCCCACTTGCCACATCACGATCGCAGTTGCCCCTAGTGAGTAGGGCGATTGATCGAAGCTATTTATCGCATTTATAAAGTTGCAGCCGTCATTGGAGTTAAAGGGATTACGCGTGGGACAAAAGATTCATCCAACTGGTTTTCGCCTTGGGATTGTTCAAGATCACCGCTCTCGCTGGTATGCCGATAGCGATCGCTATCCTCAGCTGCTGCGAGAGGACAATATCATCCGTGAATATATTGCGAAGAATCTCAACAATGCTGGAATTTCGGATATCCGGATTGAGCGAAAGGCTGACCAGATTGATTTAGAAATTCGGACTGCGCGTCCTGGTGTGGTGGTGGGCCGTGGTGGTAGCGGCATTGAAGCATTACGAGTAGGACTGCAGAAGGAGCTTCGCGACTCTAGTCGCCAGATTCGCATCAATGTGGTGGAAGTTGCTCGCGTGGATGCTGATGCAGCTTTGGTCGCAGAATATATCGTGCAGCAGTTAGAGCGACGAGTTGCCTTTCGTCGGGTCGTACGGCAGACCTTACAGCGGGCGCAGCGAGCTGGTGTTGAAGGCATCAAGGTGCAGGTAAGTGGACGCCTGAATGGGGCTGAGATTGCTCGAACTGAATGGACTCGTGAAGGGCGTGTTCCTCTTCATACACTCAGGGCAGACGTCGATTACGCCTACAAAATCGCTCAAACGACCTATGGTGTTTTGGGCGTCAAGGTTTGGATATTCCGGGGTGAAGTTATTCCAGGGCAAGAAGATCAAGCGCCTGCCAATACGGCTCAGCCGCGGCGGCGACAGCAGCGGCGACGCCAGCAGTTTGAAGATCGGTCTAACGAGTCCTAAGCCTTTTTTCTGTATTCGTTCCCAGTCATTTGCTGGGCCATTAATTCCAAAGTGATTTGTAGGCAAGAGTTTGAGCCATGCTAAGTCCTAGACGAACAAAATTCAGAAAACAGCACCGTGGTCGCATGAGAGGAATGGCCCAGCGAGGAAATAAAGTCAGCTTTGGAGAGTACGCTCTTCAGGCGACAGAGCCTTGCTGGTTAACATCGCGTCAGATTGAGGCCGCCCGACGAGCAATGACCCGCTACGTCAAGCGGGGCGGCAAAATCTGGATTAGAGTCTTTCCTGATAAGCCCATCACGATGCGGCCAGCGGAAACTCGAATGGGTTCTGGTAAAGGCAATCCGGAGTTTTGGGTGGCAGTCGTCAAGCCAGGCCGCGTCATCTTTGAAATTGCGGGAGTGCCTGAAGAGACTGCTCGCGAAGCTATGCGTTTGGCCTCTTTTAAGCTGCCTTTCAAAACCAAAGTTATTACCCGTGAACAGGAGAGCTAGAGATGGCGTTACCCAAGGTAGAAGAGGCCCGTCAGCTGGATGATCAGGCCTTGGATGAAGCGATTGTCGCAACTAAGCGCCGTTTGTTTGAACTGCGTTTTCAGAAAGCAACTCGTCAATTAGAATCCGGATTTCACCAATTTAAACATGAGCGTCATCGGTTGGCTCAGTTAATGACGGTTCGCCGCGAGCGGCTCGCCACTGAAGAGGTGTCAGCAGCACCGACAGACTCCGAAGCAGCACCGACCCCAGTGACAACAGCTACCAGTGCGATCGAAGAGGAATAGGGGAGGATAAATGAATGGCAACTAAGGAAAGAGTAGGTCTTGTCGTTAGCGACAAGATGGAAAAGACAGTGGTTGTGGCAGTAGAAAACCGTGTTCCTCACCCTAAGTACGGGAAGATCATGGTCCGCACCAAACGCTACAAGGTTCACGACGAAGATAATGACTGTCGTGTTGGTGATCGCGTCCGCATTCGAGAAACTCGTCCTCTGAGTCGAACCAAGCGATGGACCGTTGCCGATATCTTAAGCCGGTCATCCGATATTCGATAGGAGGCACCTCATGATTCAGCAAGAAACGTATCTCAATGTGGCCGATAACAGCGGCGCTCGCAAGTTAATGTGCATCCGCGTTTTGGGTGGAAATCGCACCTATGCTGGTGTAGGTGATGTCATCGTTGCTGTGGTAAAGGACGCGATTCCCAACATGGCAATCAAGAAATCAGATGTGGTCAAAGCGGTGATTGTGCGAACGCGCAAAGCTTTGCGCCGAAGCAGTGGAATGAGCATCCGATTCGATGATAACGCCGCTGTCATCATCAATGCTGACGGAAACCCTCGCGGTACTCGTGTATTCGGACCCGTGGCTCGGGAACTGCGCGATAAGAACTTCACCAAGATTGTTTCGTTAGCTCCGGAGGTGTTGTGATGTCAAAGCAGAAGGAAGCGCCCAAGAAGTACCGGATGCATGTGAAATCAGGTGATACTGTCCAGGTGATATCCGGCAAGGACCGCGGCAAAGTTGGAGAAGTACTTGCTGCTCTGCCCAAAAAGAGTCAGGTTGTCGTCAAAGGTGTAAACATTCGTACGCGCCATGTTAAACC
The DNA here is from genome assembly GCA_050330865.1 of Leptolyngbyaceae cyanobacterium. Taxonomy (GTDB): domain Bacteria; phylum Cyanobacteriota; class Cyanobacteriia; order Phormidesmidales; family Phormidesmidaceae; genus SIO1E4. Next base: position 16,981 of record JBHJHM010000137.1, on the reverse strand, counting down.
TCAGCAGAGTGGCGAGACAGGTCAAATTGTGACTGAAGAAGCTCCTATTCACAGCTCTAAGGTTATGCTTTACTCCGAAAAACAAAAGGTGGCTAGTCGTATTGGCTATACCTACACCGAGGAAGGACGAAAAGTTCGCGTACTGAAGAAAACCGGCGAGATCATTGATTGAATGATCGCTTTTGAGCGAAAACTTAAACCGTATTCAATTCGAAAACCAGAGTTTTCCTTCAGATGAAAACTGGGATTCTGGATGTGGTCAAAGTACATTTCACCGGTTGGTTTACAACCTATTCCTGACCAAGCCCAGGAAAAGCGAGAGGATATTTACAATGGCTGAACAGCTCAAAACTTTTTACAACGATAAAGTTGTTCCAAAGCTGATGGAACAATTTAGTTACGCCAACATCCATCAAGTTCCCAAGTTAGTTAAAACCACGGTTAACCGAGGCTTGGGCGAAGCTTCGCAAAACGCGAAAGCACTGGAAGCTTCAGTTGCTGAGTTGGGCGTCATTACTGGACAACGCCCAGTAGTAACTCGTGCTAAGAAAGCGATCGCTGGTTTTAAGATCCGTCAAGGGATGCCAGTGGGGGTCATGGTGACCCTCAGATCGGAGCGCATGTATGCCTTTTTGAATCGCTTAATCAATTTGTCATTGCCTCGGATTCGTGACTTTCGAGGGGTCAGCCCGAAAAGCTTCGACGGGCGGGGAAACTACACTCTGGGTCTGCGCGAACAGCTTATATTTCCTGAGATTGAGTACGACAGCATCGACCAAATAAGGGGCATGGACGTCACGATTGTGACTTCAGCTAACACAGACGAAGAAGGACGCGCCTTGCTGAAGGAGTTAGGCATGCCCTTCCGGGAGAATTAGGTTTAATCACTGGAGAGGACTATGGCGGCTAATGACACAATCGCAGACATGCTGACGCGGATTCGAAATGCGAATCTGGCGCGTCATCAAACTGTAGATATTCCCTCTACTAAAATGACGCGGAGTATTGCCCAAGTGCTGCAAGAAGAAGGGTTCATCGAAAGCCATGAGCAGACGGGCGAAGGAATCCAGCGTAAACTAGTGGTCACTCTAAAGTATCGGGGCAAATCGCGCGATCCCATCATTAAAAATCTGAAGCGTATCAGTCGTCCCGGTTTGCGAGTCTACTCAAACCGTAAGGAGCTGCCTCGGGTACTGGGAGGAATTGGCATCGCGATTATTTCTACCTCCAGTGGCATCATGACGGATCGTGATGCGCGCCAACGCGGCATAGGCGGAGAGGTTCTTTGTTATGTCTGGTAGTGCCTGTTGGCAAACCTATTTAATGAGGCAGCTAGATAAGGAGGTTGACTGATGTCTCGAATTGGTAAGCGACCGATTCCTATCCCTGGAAAAGTAACAGTTACCGTGGATGGTCCAGCCGTCACTGTTAAGGGACCCAAAGGAGAGCTTTCACGGGTTATTCCCTCCGGTGTTGATATTCAGCAAGAGGGCGAAACCTTAGTGGTGCAGCGCCAGGATGATTCACGTCAGGCTCGTGAACGTCATGGCCTTTGTCGGACTCTAATCGCTAACATGATTGAGGGCGTATCTGCCGGATTCCAGAAACGTCTCCAAATTCAAGGCGTAGGCTATCGGGCCCAAGTTCAAGGGCGCAACCTCAATCTGAGCTTAGGATACAGTCACCCAGTTGTTTTTGAACCCCCGGAAGGTATTCAGTTTGCGGTTGAGAACAATACAAACGTCACCGTAAGCGGTATAGATAAAGAGGTCGTTGGTAATATGGCTGCCAAGATCCGGGCAGCTCGTCCTCCAGAACCTTACAAAGGTAAGGGCGTGCGATACGCAGGTGAACGGATCCGACGTAAGGCTGGTAAGGCAGGGAAGAAGTAACGATGAAGGCAAGTCGCAAAGAATTAACCCGTCGCCGTCATGTTCGTATCCGGCGGCGTGTTTTTGGAACTTCAGAAAAACCTCGTTTGGCGGTTTTTCGCTCCAACCAGCATATTTATGCTCAGATTATCGACGACACCGCTCATCATACGCTTGTAGCTGCTTCAACGCTGGAATCTGAGGTGAAAGCCGAAGGTCAGGCTAGAACTCAGACGGGTTCTGCAGCCGTCGGTAAACTACTTGCCGAGCGAGCTTTAGCAAAAGGGATTAGCCAAGTTGTCTTTGACCGAGGCGGTAAACTCTATCACGGGCGTGTTGCAGCGTTAGCGGATGCTGCCAGAGAGGCTGGCCTCTCGTTTTAAGAGAACACTCGTTGCTATCCAGTTGTGTAGTCGGTAGAAATGTAGGTAACCATGGCGAATCGTCGAAAAAATACCCGCAATCGTGAAAAGGAATCAGAATGGCAGGAGCGTGTCGTTCAGATCCGACGGGTGACTAAAGTAGTCAAGGGCGGTAAGAAGCTAAGTTTTCGAGCCATCGTCGTTGTCGGCAATGAGCGCGGCCAAGTCGGTGTCGGTGTTGGTAAAGCTGGAGACGTCATCGGCGCTGTGAAAAAAGGTGTTGCTGATGGCAAAAAGCATCTAATTGATGTGCCACTGACCCGTTCTTACTCAATCCCGCATCCTTCTACTGGGATTGGCGGGGGAGCCAAGGTCTTTATGCGTCCTGCAGCTCCTGGTACTGGTGTGATTGCTGGCGGAGCAGTCCGAACTGTTCTGGAATTAGCCGGAGTCCGCAACGTCCTGGCTAAGCAGTTAGGGTCCAACAGTCCCCTAAATAATGCTCGAGCGGCAGCCGATGCCCTTGATGCCTTACGCACCTTAGCTGAAGTGGCTGAGGAGCGAGGTATTCCAGTTGAAAAACTATACGCATAACGTTTTTATAGTTTTGTTTGAGGAAGTTAGCTATGAGACTTACAGACGCCCGACCTAAAGCGGGCTCAAAGCGACGGAAGCGACGGGTAGGTCGGGGGATTTCAGCGGGTCAAGGGGCTAGCTGTGGGTTCGGTATGCGTGGACAAAAGTCTCGTTCTGGAAGCGGCACTCGACCGGGATTTGAAGGTGGGCAACTGCCGCTTTATCGTCGTATTCCCAAGTTGAAGCATTTTCCCGTAGTCAACCGTAAGGCGTTTACGATTATCAATGTAAGAGCGCTAGCGGATCTTGCAGCTGGAACAGAAGTAACGCTAGCCTCTTTAATGGAAGCCGGAATCTTGACAGCTGATGATGGCCCCTTAAAGATTTTGGGGGATGGTGAATTATCGGTTGCCCTAACGGTGAAAGCAGCTGCATTCACAAAGTCTGCTCGTGAGAAGATAGAGGCGGCAGGTGGAACCTGTGAGATTCTCGCTTGAGAGTTGTCCAATCGGACAGAATCTGTATACGACGGATAGATTGTTTCGCTAATGAAGCCTATCTGCTCTTAGGCCGCAACAGTGTAGAGGTGTTTTGAAATATGGTTGTTAGCCGCGGCAAAAACCCCAGTGCTCAAGAGACATTCATGCAAATGGCTCAGGCAGCTGGTTTACGAAGTCGTCTTTTAGTGACGCTTGGGCTGCTGATTCTAGTTCGCCTGGGTATCTTCATCCCTGTACCTGGAATTGATAGGGTTGCTTTTGCGCAGGCAATTCGAAGTGGCTCTTTGGGTGGTTTTGTAGGCTTCATCGATATCTTTGTGGGAGGTGGTTTATCCGCCCTAGGTATCTTTGCGCTAGGTATTCTGCCTTTCATCAACGCCTCAATCATCATGCAGCTTTTGACAGCCGCACTCCCCTCACTTGAGGATTTACAGAAGAATGAGGGTGAGGCTGGGCGACGCAAGATTTCTCAGATTACCCGTTACGTAGCGTTGGGCTGGGCAATCTTGCAGAGTACATTACTATCCCTTTTCCTACTTGCGCCCTATGCTGAGACGCCTGGTTTTTTCTTTGTATTCCAGACAGTGGTTGCTTTAACGGCTGGTTCTATGTTCGTCATGTGGGTGGGCGAACTAATCACTGAGCGAGGACTGGGGAATGGAGCATCGCTACTAATTTTCCTCAACATCGTTTCAAGTTTGCCCCGTTCGGTAGGTCAAACTATCGATCAGGCTCAGTCTGGCGATCGCAGGGTTGTTGGCTGGATCATTATCCTACTGTTGGCATTTATGGCGATGATTGTCGGCATTGTCTTCGTGCAAGAAGGTGCACGCCGTATTCCAATCATCTCGGCACGTCGTCAGGTGGGCCGTAGACTTTATTTAGAGCAAAGTAACTACTTGCCCTTACGTTTAAATCAGGGTGGGGTTATGCCAATTATCTTCGCCTCGGCTGTCCTGTTTTTACCCCTAACTTTGGCACAAGTTATCAACAATCAGGGATTTTCACAGGCCGTAAACAGTTACTTGGATCCCACTTCTCCGGTATATATTGCCGTTTATTTGTTACTTATTCTGTTCTTTAGCTACTTTTATGCGTCTTTGGTCGTTAATCCTGAAGACATGTCCAAGAATCTCAAAAAGATGGGAGCGAGTATTCCAGGCATCCGACCTGGCAAGGCAACCAGTGATTACATCGGGGGTGTTTTGAACCGTCTGACATTCTTAGGGGCAATTTTTCTAGGATTGGTGGCAACCATTCCAAGTCTGGTCGAGAGTCTGAGTCCTGTGCAGACGTTTCGAGGGTTCGGAGCGACTTCCTTCTTGATTGTGGTGGGCGTTGCTATTGATACAGCCAAGCAAGTGCAAACCTATGTGATTTCTCAACGCTACGAAGGGATGGTGAAACAATAGTGACTCGACTGATCCTTTTAGGTCCGCCCGGCGCAGGTAAAGGTACTCAAGCGAAAAAGCTTTGCCACTTATGCAACGTACCGCATATTTCTACTGGCGATATCCTGCGCTCGGCGATCGCTCGTCAAACGACCCTGGGTAAAAAAGTCGAGGGTTATCTGAAGGCTGGGGAATTGGTTCCCGATAGCTTGATATATGACCTCATTCGTGAGCGTTTGATTGATGATGATGCTGCTGTGGGATGGGTTCTGGACGGGTTTCCGCGTAACCTTGAGCAGGCTGCTTTTCTGGATGAATTATTAGCTGAGATTGACAAGCCTTTTGAATGCGTTGTTAATTTAGATGTGCCTGACGAGGTGATTATTGTCCGGCTTGTCCAGCGGGGTTTGGAGCAGAATCGACCCGACGACAATGAAGCAACGATCCGCCATCGTTTAGAGGTTTACCGCGAGAGCACGGCTCCTCTAATTGATTTCTATCGAGGGCGGCAGCAGCTGGTCTCCGTGGACGGTAATCAGCCTATGGAATTGGTAACTGATGCGCTTTTGAAAGTTGTGCAAGTTTAGAGCAACGGTCAGGACATGCTGATTTTTGTTAGGCTAATAGAGGTGCTATAGACTTTGATTGTTCTGTAGCCTATTTCATTTCATAAAACTCATACTCCTCGGGAGGTGTTCGTTTGTCTAAGCAAGATTTGATTGAAATGGAAGGGACTGTCACGGAGTCTCTCCCAAATGCAATGTTTCGAGTGGATTTGGACAACGGGTTCAATGTGCTGGCTCACATTTCTGGAAAGATTCGCCGGAACTACATCAAGATCTTGCCAGGCGATCGCGTTAAGGTTGAGCTCACACCCTACGATCTGAGCAAAGGACGTATCACCTATCGGCTTCGGAAGAAGTAAAGACTTTGCAGTTTGCTTACGGCTGTTTCGGTTTGCTCAATTCTTGATTCTCAGTAGACCTGAACCTCTGGAGCTGATGACGGTTCAAAGCAATATAGCTGATGCTAGTCAATGTTCCGGTTTTAAGAATTACGACGGTGCATTTAGAGATACTCGGTAGCCTCAACAGTCATTTTCAGCTACGGTCAGCAGTGAGTATAAACCTGACTAATTGGGGTTGTTGAGCTTGCTGCGAGGGTTTGTAACGACCAGCTCAAACATCCAACCAGGAATTTGTCGAATTGTTTCTGTCATCCGGCGTAAATCTTCAAGCCCATTTAGAGTAAGCGTTTCGCGCGATCGCACTTCAACCGCAATCACGTCGTTCTTACCCCACGCTACGAGATCCAACGGGCAGTTAGAGAGCGGTTCAGGTAAATCATCCGCCTGAGGATAAACTGTCACATCGTATCCCTCGCTGCGATATTCCCTAGCAAGGCTCAGAACCCGACGGTGTTCCAACGATGATTGGTGTTTGCGGTAACTCATAGAAGCAACGATTTTCAAGAACTAATACAGCATCAAGCTGTGTCCTGTAGCTTGGTAAGGCATTCGCACAAGATTCACTATTGGCAGGCTGCTACACCGCTTGTGACCTGCCTAAGCCAAGCCAGCAATTGATTAAATCACTAACTTAAATCAGCTGGATCCGGTGCAACTTCAATTCTAACATGCACAAATTCTACCCCCTGAATAAAGGCATCTGCCAGTACCTGCGATATTCCTTTAATCCTAAAAGATCCACCTAGGTTACGACGACGGCTGATTACGTCTGTGACCTGGTAATCATAGTCATAAACAATGCCCACTAGCGCTTCCCGAATTGGTTTCACAATATTATCGCTATCAGGTACGTTATCTTCTCTGCCATCAGGCGCTTCAAAATAGTAAGTAAGTTTCAACTTCATCCGAACTGACGCTTCACAGGGGTGAGCACTCAGCCACAAGTTAGAAGCAACATGACTAACCTTCGCTTGCCATGCTTTTAATCGCGTCTTATCTTTAGTCTGGTTGGAGAGAGGCCGACCGGGCAAGGTAAATTCAAAAGGAAGCACTGGATTTTTAGGGAAGATGACACCAGAGGGGGTCTGGAGAGTAGCGCAACGCGGGGTTAGTGAGGCACCCAAAGGAGCCATGGACTATTTATAGTAAATCTGTCCTGGTTCATTCTACGTGACGACATGTCCACCTAAAAAGTTTGCACATTACGGCGTTTATCCACGCACTGCCATGAAAAATTTACCGTTTCATAATTCCAATACTGATCCGCTCCCAGACGCCAATGACATTGAGCGGGAAATGCTGGGAGCAAAGGAAAAGTTCGATAAACGTGAGCCCTATGTCGATCTCAGTGAAGAAAGTCGGCGTCGCTTAGAAGCTGACAAACGTACTCTGCGGAATTGGATTATTGGACTGCTTTTAACCGGGCTTATAGTAGGGGGTATCTTGGCTGCTGGCCTAGTTTGGACAATGGGCCGCCTGAACTTATTAGATCCACCAACACTCAACCAACCGCAACAGAACCGATAAAGTTGTCGGTGAATAACCTTCAATTGCCTTGACCGCCCACACTAACAATGCCTACATTGCCTCTGTCAAACAATCGGGAACACCTTGCAGGATAATTGTAGTCAATCTTATTTTATTATCACTGAGGCAGTCCGCATTGAAGGAAGTGTTTCATCGGCCAGAAAGCCTTGCCCCCAAGGCGGCAGTGCCAGTTCATAACAGCACAATACTCGTCCTACTTTTCTTGATGTTGGGTCTAGGTCTGAGGCTCCTGAATCTTGATTTCAAGCCCGCTTGGATGGATGAGGTAAGTACCCTGATTTTCAGTCTGGGGAATAGTAGCTATTTTATTCCTACCGAAAAGATTGTTGAAGTTGATGCTTTGCTGCGTCCACTGGTGCATTCCCCTGGAGCGACACCACTAGATTCGGCTCGCTTCTTACTGCAGGAAAACAATCATCCGCCCGCTTACTTCATGCTGGCGCACTTGTGGATGGATTTGTTTCCGACCGAAAGTGGAGTGGCTTCCTTGACGATCGCACGCCTGCTCTCCGTTATTCTGGGGTCACTGTCAATTCCGCTTGTCTTTTGGGTCGCAAAGGTTGCGTTTCAGTCGCCGCAGGCAGGTTTGCTGAGTTCAGCTTTCATGGCCGTCTCTCCATTGAGCATCTTTCTAAGTCAGGAGGCCCGTCACTATGGCCTCGCGCTCACTTTGATTACCGCCTCATTAGGATGTTTCGTCACCGCTGGTCGGGCAGTTTGGCAACAGAGAACGCCTACCTGGCAGGTGTGTCTAGGATGGATTCTGATCAATGGGTTTGCTGTCGCCAATCACTATTTCTCAGTGCTGTCGTTTGCTGCTCAGGGTCTGATGATGGTGGCAATCGCTGCTAAACAGGCACGACAGAATGGTTTAGCGATTTTGTGGAAACCTCATTGGCGACGTATTTACACGGTAGCTGCAGGAACTTTAGGCGGCATTTTGGTTTGGGTACCCGTCCTGCTCAATTTTTATGGCAGCCCTCAATCTAGTTTTTTAAAGAGCGATAGTGATTTCTGGGGACTGATTAATCCTCTTGCTCATACGCTAGGAGCCTTAATTTTTAGCTTGGTTACGCCAGCTATTTTCTTTGCCGATAGTACTTTTGACCTCATATTGATGATTGGCAGCATCGTCCTAGTACTTCTCCTAGCTGGGCGATTTGTTCCTATTTTGTGGAGAGGATTGAAGCATCTACTGCAGCAACCTCAAGAGCGTATTGGCGTTGTTATCGTCGGTGGATTTTTTCTAACGATGTTGGGGATTTTCGCGCTTATTTGCTACGGCTACGGATCCGATATCACGCGGGGGTTACGCTATAAGTTCACATACTATCCAGCTGTTTTGATCTTGATTGGGGGCATCTTTTCAGTATATTGGCCCCAGCGATCGCCCGAAAAACCCTTCAGTGTGGCACTCCCTTTTAGCCAACGCCGCCTCTCGGGTCGTCGACTAGTTCAATTCACGTGGTCTCTGAGCTTGATCAGCACGCTTCTGGTGGTTACTGATTTTGCGTTCATCAAGTTCTATGCACCTGATCGCTTTATCCCCTTCGTGCAGCAGCACTCAGAAAATCCGATTGTGTTTGCCACAACTGAGGAAATTGCAGCCCAGCCGACTGTGATTGGCGCTAAATTTCTCAGCATCGGCTGGGAAATTAAGCGCCGCTATTCTCCAGAGGACACCACCAGTGGCTGGGCGATTGCACCTAAGTTCTTCGTCCTCCAAGAAGGCTATGGCATTGAAGAATCGGTAGCCAGTCGCCTAGAGGAAAAGGTTAACGAAATTGGCTATCCATTCGATTTATGGACTATCCGTCGCCACATAGACCCGGCTGATCCTTTTCTGACATCCATTCCTTCTATTTGTCGTCTCGATCCCCAAACACCGCAGGGGAATAAAGGTGGATATTCTTATGTCCATTACCAATGCGGGATTTAAGACGTCGTCAAAAAAACAGGCCGAAGAACTAGCAATCACTGCTCTTGAGGTTAAAATCGCAACATAGGTTGTGAGGTGTGCGATCGCGAAGCGTGCAATACACATTCGTTGGTCTCACGAAGTGAGTCCTATATGAGCTTGGGGCATCTACTTTGGGAGCTTATATGGGCAGAGAGGATAGCACCGCTGTAATCCTTACTCAAGAACTCGGCCATAATGTATATCGATCTGATAGAGCTGTTTCCCCACAACACTCGCAATCGGTTGTGGCTCTCTGAAATTTTCCAATGCTCGATTAGACGCTTTGATGGCTTTGTTAAAGCCAACATGTTTCCAATCTTTATTGTCCAGGGCAGTAAAAACTGCCCACCTGAAGAGAGAAGCATACAATTTCAATTGTTCCCCTCTTTAAATGAAGTCGGGCAAAAATTTGGTCTCATCCACATAATGGACGAGAACTATGACCATGATATATCTGCTTACCATTTAGATGAATGTTCCATGGTGTTTAGAGAATATCTAAGGCCTAGTGGTGGCAGGCTTCAACTTCTCAAAGACTATGGAAAGTCTTTTTATCGTCCAATTCATAACAGTCAATATTCAGGTTTAAAGCTATTCCCATATAAAATATATGCACGCTTCGCAAGATTTAGATTCTTAAAGGATCAACATCTACCAACCTTATCTGAAAACAGCATTTTTCACATTCCTTTAGGATACACAGATAGATTTGCTAAAACCAAAAAAGAGAAGATTCCTTCGATGTCTGAGCGAAATTACAAATGGAGTTTCTGTGGCGATAGTTTCAAATCTGATCGAAATTTGATGCTTAAGACGTTAAGGAATGTTCAACCAAATTTTATTTATGAGTACCGAGGATTTATGGGAGAACAAAGCCTTTCTGGAGAAGATTATTGGGAGGTTTTGACTCGCTCTATGTTTGCTCCCTGCCCGTTAGGAAATGTCAATATCGATACTTACAGAATATTTGAAGTATTAGAAGCGAAGGCTATTCCGATTATCTTAAAAGGTCATACTTGGCAGCCCTATGATTACTATGCGAGCTTGTTTGGAAGGCATCCAATTCCCACTTTTCAGTCCTGGAAAAGTGCTAGCATTTTTTTGAATGAAATAAGCCTGGAATCAACAGAAGAGCTGGCAGTAAGAGTTTCTGAATGGTACAAGCGCTTTAAGACTAATCTTAAAGTAAAGATCCAAGAAATGCTTCAAGAGATGGCTCAAAGTGGCTGCCCAGCCTATGATATTAGCTGTTTCGATTCATATGCTAGATATCTTCAGCAATAGGATTGCTACGTTCGTCCTTTGTCTGTCTTTCTGAGGATGACTATGTACGATAGTCGTCGATTGCATATCTAATATGAAGTCTGTCAGCAACTATGCTCAGTAGATTATCAAAACTCTATATTGCTAATTCGGAAAATACTGCGATGTCCTGCTTGTGACTTGGTATAGTCTAGAGATTAAAAGTTTTATATGAGTATTAAGCCTTTATTGGCATATATTCAAAAAGAGGAATGCAATGGCACTTTTCGGCGCAATTGAAGCGGGCGGGACGAAGTTTGTCTGTGCAGTAGGATCTGAGCCTGATGATCTGCGAGCAGAGACTCGCATTCCCACTACTACCCCAGCAGAGACGATTACCCAAGTAATCGATTTTTTTCGTCAACAAGCATCACAAGTCGGGCCTCTAGCAGCGATCGGTATTGGCGCGTTTGGTCCAGTTGACACTCATGCTGATTCGCCTACATTTGGCTGGTTTCTAGATACACCCAAGCCGGGCTGGCAACAGATTGAGTTTGCGGGCGTTCTTAAGCGAGAGCTAACGACCCCTGTTGGATTTGATACCGACGTAAATGCAGCTGCTTTAGGCGAATACCACTGGGGCAATGGGGAAGGCTGCGAGACGTTTTTGTATCTAACCGTGGGCACGGGGATTGGCGGCGGTGCGATGGTCAACGGCAAGCTGGTACATGGGCTGCTGCATCCTGAAATGGGTCATATTCTTATTCCCCAAGATGTGGCAGTCGATCCGTTTCCAGGAGCATGTCCATTTCATCGCAATTGTTTAGAAGGATTAGCCTCTGGGTTTGCGATTGAAAAACGATGGCAGCAAAAAGCAGCCTTGCTTCCGGCTGACCATCCAGCTTGGGCATTAGAAGCCCATTATTTAGCAGTTAGCTTGGTCAATTTCATACTCACGTTCGCACCAGAGCGAATCATCATTGGCGGAGGGGTTATGGAACAACAACAGCTTTTTCCGCTCGTGCGATCGCAGGTGCGTCAACGGATGAGTGTTTACCTCAAACTACCAAAAATCATGAACGAAATTGATACCTACATCGTGTCCCCGAAATTAGGCAACAAGTCGGGCATTATGGGTGCTTTCGTCCTAGCAAAGCAAGCCGCAGACGCTGCCTCAAGTCGCTTGTGTTGACATACACTTCGTCGAAACCGTTGTTACTGTTTGGCTTTAATAAGCTGTGATTTTTCAGCATCTAAAACCGATAAGTAAACAGCTGACAGGCGAATGTTTCTGGATTCAATTAGCGCTAGCTCAAATAGAGAATCAATGATTTCGTCTCAGCAACTCGATATGTTTACGACTGATTAAACGTAGAAACTTGAAAACGTGTAAAGCTAACAAATTCCAGATTCTAAGTCCCTTGCTAGCTACGAGACCGACTCAACCGTCGCTCCGATCGCGTCAATTTGCGACACAACCGCATCTACCACATCTACTCCCTGCTGTTGCCAAGCTGTGGCCATGCTGTCAGCGATCGCGCTTGCCTGATCAGGATCGCCCAACGCCAGTAGCGTCGGTCCAGCCCCGCTAATGGTGACGCCAAAGGCTCCGGCAGAAAGCGCGGCCTGGACAACCAGGTCATAGCCAGGGATTAAGGTTTTGCGATAAGGCTCATGAATGCGATCGCCGATAGCGGTCCGAATCCATTCGCCGTTGCCGGTTTCCAGAGCCCGTATTAGCAGTCCCAAATGACCCACCGTGTAGACTGCATCGGTTCGCGAGTAAGTCGGTGGCAAAACCTGTCGAGCTTTGGCTGTCGGGACTTCAAACGCTGGAATCACCAGAATAGGGACAATACTGGAGTGCCACGGAACTTCGCAGAGGATCCCCTGCCCCGCATCATTCACCGTAGCAAGTCGGCAGCCTCCCAGTAGGGCCGGCACAACATTGTCGGGATGGCCTTCCAATTTCGTGGCGAGTCGGGCTAAATCTGCCGTTTGTAAGGGAGAACCGGCCAGTGCGTTTGCTCCCAGAATGCCGCCCACAATCGCCGTCGATGAACTTCCTAAGCCACGGGCTAGGGGCACATCCAGCTCAATTTTAATTTGCACGGGTGGAACGGGTCGATCTAAGTGTTGAAAACACTCGTAAAAGGCGACGTATGCCAGGTTTGAGGTGTCTGTCGGAACGCGATCGCGCTCGGCACCGATCACCTCAATCTGCAGCGGCGGATCGCCAAGCTGGCTCGTTGTAAAGATAAATCGGTTGTAGCGAGTTAATGCAGCTCCCAAGCAATCAAAACCAGGGCCAATATTCGCTGTAGTGGCAGGTACAGAAACCCGAAATGATTCAGACACGGTCATACTCCATCTAGCAGGCAGGGCCTACTCATCTAGCGAATCGCATACTACCATTCTTGAGTAAGGGGGTTCATTTGCAGACTGCAATTTGGAACCGGTATCGATTATCAAGTGTCTTTTACACATAGTCGATAAGGGTTGGTTAAAGCGTTGGAGAGAAGTACGCCAATGACTAAATTATTTTTAGGGATAGGACTCACCCTGTTGGGCATGGGCACAATCGCACCTGTAGCCTTGGCGAGCGAGCAAACCTCTCACTCTGCTGCCGCTGATTCGCCAAACAGATTGGCATCGCCCGATCGCGTTTCTCCTGATTCAACTGTGACTCCTGCAACCGCCCAATCCCCGTTGGACCTGCCGTCAGACGTATCACCAGACCATTGGGCCTACACTGCGGTACTCAATCTAACTGCATCTTACGGCTGTTTGTCCGGCTATCCAGACGGGACGTTTCGCGGTGATGAGTTTGTGACTCGTTACGAATTTGCAGCAGCGATGGACGCTTGCCTAAGCACTCTCCTTCAGCTAGTAGAACAACGGCGCCAAGTAAATTTAGGACCGCTTTTGGAAGATCTGGCTGATCTAGAAACAGAACTCGGCACCTTGTCTGATGAAGTAGAAGAAGCAGCTTCCTCACAGGTGGAAAGTGACCTTTAGGGACGACGGTTCTCTCTGTGAGCCTTGCGGATGCGGAAAACTCAAAACCAGCAACTGACATAGATCAAAGAATCATTTGCTGTTGGTATTGCTTGGGAGTGACACCTAGTCGTTTGGCAAAAACAGTTGTCATATGGCTCTGGCTGCTAAAGCCACATTCAAAAGCGATCGCCGCAATCGACCACCGTGCATCACCTAGCAGTTGCTTTGCTCGCGCCACACGACGACCGAAGCATCCAATGACTAACGACGCCTACATCGCAACCAGCTTAGATGGATTTATTGCCACAAGCAATGGAGGCATCGATGTAATCAAAAGTCGTTACATCAGAGAACGATAGCCAGAAGTATTCTATGGGGGATTTATATGAAAACGATTGGTCTTTTAGGTGGAATGAGTTGGGAAAGTACCGAATTGTATTATCGATACATTAATGAAGGCATTAAACAGAAACTAGGGGGCCTACACTCGGCTCAAATTGTTTTGGTCAGCGTCGATTTCCAGACGATCGAGGAATTGCAACACAAAGGAGACTGGGAGCAAGCCGGTGAAGTGTTAGCAGCAGCGGCTCAGCAGATTGAGGCAGCGGGCGCAGATTTTCTCCTGATTTGCACAAACACCATGCACAAAGTTGCGCCACAAATTGAGCAGGAAATTCAGATTCCGATTCTGCATTTGGCTGACGCCACAGCTACAAAAATTCAGCAAAATGGCTTGAAAACAGTAGGGCTGCTGGGTACAAGTTTCACTATGGAACAAGATTTCTACAAAGGTCGCCTGCGCGATCGCCACGGGCTGACCGTCGTGATTCCTTCAGCTGAAGATCGTCAGACCATACACCACATCATCTACAACGAACTCTGTCGTGGCGTTGTGAAAGAATCTTCAAGGCAACAATATCTGAGCATCATGGAGCGGATGCAGGCGGACGGTGCTGAAGGCATCATTGAAGGCTGTACTGAAATCGCTATGCTGGTGCAGCAACAGCACACTGAGATTCCTCTGTTCGACACCACCACTATCCACGCGGAAGCAGCCGTCGCAAGAGCACTGGCCTAGATCGGTTTTGGATTTTGGATGGTTATTCGTTATTGGTTCTCGGCTAATTGGTTAATAGTTGATAGTGATAGTTCTGAGTTCTGAGTTCAATTCAAAAATCAAAACTGAGAACTCATAACTCCCCCTTTCCTTTCATCTTTCATCCTCAACTCACTCCCCCCCTCTCTCACTTCCACTTCCCCCTTCCCACTCTTCATTCTCCCCACTCTTCCTGCTCCCTCGCATCTGCTGCCAAAATAGATTCACGCAATGCGTGCCAATCCACTTTCGAGGCTGGCTGGTCGGTGATCAGACGCCCCTGGTCTAGGTAGAGGACGCGATCGCAAAATTGCTCTGCCAGGTCTAGCTGATGGTTACTCATGATGACAGCGAGCTGTCGCTCCCTCACCTGGGCCTGAATCGTAGACAAAATCCGGGTTGCGGCTCCCACATCTTGGGCCGAGGTTGGTTCATCTAGCAATAACAGCGTGGGTTCCATCACCAAAGCACGCGCGATGGCGACCTGCTGCTGCTGTCCTCCCGAGAGTTCCAACTCGGTGCGGTCCAGCCATTCCTTCGGCAGATGCAGTCGTTCCATCCAAGCTAGAACGCGATCGCGACACTGGGTTTCAGCCATGGCCTGCAGCCTCAACGGGTAATGCAGGGCATCGCGGACAGTCATCCCTAGAAGTCGGCAGTCTTGCCCCACCAACACAATCTGCCGCCGCAGCTCAAGCACCGACTGCGCTTCAATAGGTCTGTCCCGAAATTGAATAGCACCAGAAGAGAAGCTGCTAAGACGATTTAGCAGCTTCAACAGCGAAGTCTTTCCCGCGCCAGAGGGGCCTAGAAGGGCGACGAACTCACCCGGGTCAATCGCCAGCGAAATTGAGTCCAAGATAGAGCGATCGCCCAGAGAAGCTCGTGAGCTGACCTGGTCTAATGCCAAAAGAGAGCCCACAGATTAGACCATCCCAGTAAAGTGAGCAGCCGTCCACAAAGTCCAGCCATCAACCAGCAGCAATAATAGACTGAAACTCAATAGAATCAGATACATCCATGGCTGAGCTAAGGGCCTCACATCCTGTGTATCAATGGTTGTGTACGCTTCGACATAGCGCAGCAGTTCAGCAAATCCAGCAATCCGCATGGGCAATAGATAGGCTTGCTGCGCCTTAGGACTAGTGAAGTAATAGACCAGTCCCCCTTGTCCGGTCGTTCTGGGTTTGAGTGCTGTTATTTCTTGCCACGAGAGCTGCCACTTGCGCCGCAGCACCCAGGCAATCCAGCCAGGATAGCGGACCTGAATACCCGTATCATCAACCGCGACTTGTTCACTCAAGCTACCGTAAAGTACGACTCCTCCAGCCAGGATGCCCCCGGCCAGCAACCAGTCCGGCACAGGTGCCTGTGTGACGCTGGCTAAAGTCGGCAGCGGCAGCGTAAGCGCAATGTAAAGCAGCATTAATGTTATTCGGATCAACGGAGAAATCCTAAAGCTTCTTGCAGGCATCGAAGCATTCATCGGAGCAGTGAGTAGATTCTCTTCCGGCATTTGAATAGCGTGTTTATGAGACTTTGGCAGACCCCATCAGGATGACGCAAAAGCGCCTAGGGCCTGTCTCCAATCAGTTTAAAGTTTTTGTATATTTCTTAAGGCGGGGGAAGGCATTGTTTTCGGCGCGGGCTAGTCTGGCAAGGAAGGTAATGCCTAGCTATTCCTCCGGCTGATTGTGAATAGAGCTAGGGGCTAAACCTTCTGGTTACCCAGTTGGCGAATTGGGAACTCTCATAGTCGGCTATTGGTCTACCTCATTTACAAGTCGTTACAATCCATAAAACTGGAGGCTGTGTCATCGTGCCTAAGCTAAAAGAGTTGGTTGAAACTGCAAGCAGCTTGCCCGTGCCCTCTGATTCCAATAATGTCGCTGAGACCGAACTACGCCCTTGGGGTTCCTTCACCGTGTTGGAAGAAGGCAAGGGTTACAAGATCAAGCGTATTGAGGTCAAGCCTGGTCATCGACTGAGTCTGCAGATGCATCACCACCGCAGCGAGCACTGGATCGTCGTTTCTGGGACTGCGAAAGTAACTTGCGGGGATCAAGAACTGCTGTTGACTACCAATAAATCAACTTATGTTCCCCCTTGCACCTCCCACCGCCTGGAGAATTCTGGCGTGATTCCACTGATTCTGATTGAAGTTCAGAACGGTGAATATTTGGGTGAAGACGACATCGTGCGCTTCCAAGACGATTACTCTCGGACTAGCAATAGCTAGTGTGGTTATCTCCCTTCAAATGCAATCATTCTGTTAATCCGCGCCCGCAGCTTTGCTCTGTGGGCGCATTCGTTTTTGGCTAAAGAACTGGGAGCACGTCACTTTCTTGAGAGAAAAATTAGAGTGATGCTGTAGCGATACTTCGATGGGGGCAACCATGACGCCAGCAGAACGCCAAGAACTACTGCATTGCAGCCAACGCATTGCGGAACTGCTGTATCAAGAAGCG
>JBHJHM010000136.1:0-21430 GCA_050330865.1 Leptolyngbyaceae cyanobacterium | reverse complement strand
AACGGAAACGAAAACCTAACGTTAAGCTAATTGTCGCTCCTTTTCCTGACCACCAGCGCTCTTCTGAACAGTTTTTCTTCCAACCATCCTCTCCAATCCCCTTGACAACTGGCATAGAGACTTAACTTGTGGCCAATGGTTCGGTTTGAGCTACGCAGAAGTCCCAAGCTGGGAAAATCTCCACAACTCCAGCGAAGCTATAATGCCACAATCTTTACCAACAAAGGCTTTCAGCCATATTTGTCGCCCCTCTTGCACCTGACGTAACGTCAGGTTCTAGGATGAATTCGTCAACGGCAGTATCTGATCAACGAGGTTGAGGTAAAGATGTCGGGCCTAATGAAAATTGGTGAGTTGGCGCAACGAACAGGACTCTCGATTCGAACGTTGCACTACTACGACGAAATCGGGTTACTCTCGCCTTCAAACCGCAATGGCTCTGGACATCGTCTCTATAGCGACCCCGACATCATCCGGCTTCAGCAAATCTTGTCGCTCCGACAGCTCGGCTTTTCCCTGGCAGAAGTTCATGAGTGTTTAGCAAGTCCTGCCTATGCTCTGCCCAAGGTCATCGATTTGCATCGATCGCGCCTACGAGAACAAATCGGACTGTCACATACCCTGCTTGAGCGTTTGGATGCGATCGCGCGTGAATTGGCAGCGACACGATCCGTTGCAGTTGAAAATTTAATCCAAACAATGGAGACCATCACAATGTCTGAGCAGTATTTCACCCTCGAACAACAGACCGTTCTAGAATCCCGGTTTCGCGAAGGCGAGGCCGAATGGCAAGACCTGCTGACTCAAGTAAGAGCCGCGATGGCCAAGGGTTCGGATCTCAATAGCCCCTCAGTGCGTCGGTTAGCCCGACGTTGGCTGTGGAGCATGCGCTCCTTCATTCGAGGCGATGAGCAGATTTATACGTCATTAACGCGGATGTATCAGCAGGAAGGACCGACCGCCGCCAGTTGGGGGACGATGGATGCAGCCACGTTCGAATACATCCTGAAAGCGGTGTCGTTTTTGTCACTAGCCGAATTTACAGAGCTGCTGATGCCAACGGCTAAGATCTTTACACCCGCGACACAGCGAGTAATGAGCGCGGCGGAATCAGCCATTCGTCAGATCGATTTCCATATAGTGGGAACCGAGGCCATTCTCCTCGGATTTCTAGCCGAAGGTACAACGATTGCAGCCAAGGTTCTGACAGCAGCCGGCGTTCATCTTGATGTCGTCCAGCCACTCGTGGCAGGTTATTTGGGTCGCGGCTCGGAGTCGCGATTTCGTCTTCCCGCAACAGACGTGCAAATTGGCGTAGGGACATCGATTCCGCCGCGCCTCCCGTATGCCCCTAGAGTTAAACGAGTGATTGAGCTATCGCTTGAAGAAGCTGAACAGTCAGGGCAGCCGTTGATTACGCCAGAATACTTGCTCCTGGGTATTTTGCAGGAAGCTGAAGAAGGCGGCGGATTAGCCACCTACATCCTGAGAAACGAATTGGCGATCAATTTGCCCCACCTAGAGCAGCAGTTGAGGGCTAAGATGGCACCGTAATCGGCTCAGGTGATCTCTCGAAATGAATATACGGCTGTAGGTTGGCGTCGAGGTACGCAACCCAATGCTGCCAGCATTTCTATCTTGCTGGGTTGCACTTCGTTTAACACAGCCTACGCATTCAAACTTTGCGGGAATTGCCTTCTCAGAAGTCTCCTAAGGTTCGACACGGCTAACAGCACACTACTCCTGTATGCTGCGCTTAAACTTGGGCATTCAGTATGGCAATAAAAAAAGGAACCCTTGCGAGTCCCTTTTCAAGCCTTAAAAGCGCATTAGCTCAGAGCATTGAATGCTACACGAGAGGCGCCATTCTTACTGGGTTGGTATTGAGCAGAGTCTGGAGTTCATCAGCGTCTACGGTTTCCTTCTCAACCAGCATCGATGCTAGCTTATCGAGAATAGAGCGGTTCTCAGTCAGTACCCGCTTGGCCCGCAGGTAGGCCTGCTCCACCAACTTGCGGACTTCATCGTCGATGATGGCAGCGGTCTCTTCCGAGAAATCACGCTCAGAAGCAATGTCGCGTCCGAGGAACATGTTGCCTTGCTGACGTCCGAGCGCTACTGGACCCAGGATGTCACTCATGCCGAAGCGGGTGATCATTTGGCGCGCTACCCGAGCAACCTGCTGGAGGTCATTAGAAGCACCTGTCGTGACTTCTTCGTTGCCGTAGATAATCTCCTCAGCAATCCGACCACCCAGGGCGACTGCCATCTGATTTTGCAGATAGGCACGAGAGTAGAGGCCAGACTCTAGGCGCTCCTCGCTGGGCGTGAACCATGTCAGTCCACCAGCCCGACCCCGAGGAATGATGCTGATTTTTTGCACCGGATCGTAGTCAGGCATGAGAGCACCCACGAGCGCATGTCCAGCCTCGTGGTAAGCTACAAGCTCTTTGCGCTTCTCGCTCATAACGCGATCCTTCTTCTCAGGACCCGCTAGGACACGATCAATCGCATCGTTGACCTCATCCATCGAAATCTCAGTCAGATTTCGACGAGCGGCTAGAATCGCAGCTTCGTTCAGCAGGTTAGATAGGTCAGCACCCGTGAAACCGGGAGTCCGACGGGCAATCTTCTCAAGGTCCACATCCTTAGCAAAGGTCTTGCCACGGGCATGGACATTCAAGATTTCCAAGCGACCCGCAAAGTCGGGGCGATCAACCACAACCTGGCGGTCGAAGCGACCGGGACGCAGCAGGGCTGCATCCAACACATCAGGACGGTTGGTAGCAGCAATAATGATGATGCCGGTATTGCCTTCAAAACCATCCATCTCAGTTAGCAGCTGGTTCAGCGTTTGCTCACGCTCATCGTTACCGCCGCCTAAACCCGCACCCCGCTGACGGCCCACAGCATCAATCTCGTCAATGAAGACGATACAGGGAGCATTGTTCTTAGCTTGTTCAAAGAGGTCGCGAACACGCGAGGCGCCCACACCCACAAACATTTCGACAAACTCAGAACCCGAGATGGAGAAGAAGGGAACGCCCGCTTCGCCAGCTACCGCACGAGCCAGCAAGGTTTTGCCGGTTCCGGGAGGACCGACAAGCAGCACGCCCTTAGGAATCTTGGCGCCTACAGCCGTGAAGCGATCCGCATTTTTGAGGAAGTCGACAACCTCGGTGAGTTCAAGTTTGGCCTGCTCAATTCCTGCCACATCGCCAAAAGTGACTTGAGTCTGGGGCTCCATCTGTACTCTGGCCTTCGACTTACCAAAGTTCATGGCCTGACTGCCAGGACCGCTTTGCGCCCGCCGCAGCACAAAAAACAGCACGACTAACAGCAGGATTGGAATTAGCAGCGTGCTGAAGAGCCGCACTACGACACTGTCATCGTTCTGGGGCAGAACGACGATATCGACGTTCCTTTCTTCCAGAGTTGGAATCAAATCGGGATCGTTCGGCAGGTTCACCGTTATCTGGCCATTGCCGTCGGGGTCGGTGAAGCGAGCCCGTGTTCGGTCAGCACTGATTCTGACCTGTTGAATGCTGTTTCCGGGTGAGTTGATCTCATTGAGGAAACGGCTGTAGCGCCAGGGTTCGGTTTCCTGACCAGAGTTATCAACAATTGCTGTTGCAAGCGCAATGACGACTACGACAAGTAGTGCGTACAAACCTGCATTTCTCCACCGTTTGTTCACGGGGTTATGCCTCCAAACACATCAGAAGGGTTGTTTTTTCACGACTTCTCAAACTAGAGTCTTAAGCGTTAAAGCTGTAGGACAGATAAAGCCAACAAAAACTAGGACAAGTATTAAATAATGTTAACTCATCTTCAGAATCTGTTCAGACACTTACCCAGAGCATTCTGAGAAATTAGGGGATGGCGATCGCCATGCGGCATCAAGCTCGCCAATTTTTGCATGATCTGGATTGTAGTGCACAGACATGGCACCCTGCAGAACTCCACGGATAGGGACAACTTCAACAACACTATTGGTATAGGCCAAACAGGTGAATTGAGCTATCTGAGCCGGCTCCCACGGAGTCATCATAACGGTCTGTCCGCGCACTTGTAAGCTTTGCACGATGCGCGATCGCAGCACCCCTGGCAGAATTCCTGCCGTTAAGGGCGGCGTCCACCAACAGCCCTCAGCCCAGCCCCAAAGATTTCCTGTGCTCGTCTCCAGCCATTCGCCCTGCTCGTTAACCAGAATCGCTTCGCGCGCCCCTGCCTGCCTGGCTGCCTGTAATGCTAACCAGCAGCTCAGGTAATTGCCTGTTTTGTGCTCCGACAAAGCGCGCTTGTGGATCAGCGGATCGGCTACCCACGTAATGGCTCCCTCGGCTTGGAGTGCTGCGAGATCCGGAGGGAGCGATCGCCCCAGGATTAACCCTCGTCCGTCAGGGAATATTGTCATGCGAAGCACTGGATAGGTCGGCGCTAAGGTTGCAGCTCCCTGCTGCAGACGGTCCCAATCCGGTGTCGGCCATCCAAAAGCATGTAGCGATCGCTGGGTCCGAGCTACGTGCGCCTGCCAAGCCGTCCAGGGATGATCAAGTCGGCTCTCATAAATCCGCAGTGTTGTAAAAACGGTCGCACCATAGAGCAGCGCTGGATCCTGCAGAGGCAGAGATAGCGTACTTCCCGAACCTAGCTGACCGTCATACCAATAGATCGAAGTCGCATCGAGAGACATAATTTACAGAATGTTGGCGATCGTACGTCAGACTTCATTTACCGTTCTGCCGAGTAAGATTGCAGAACGGTAAATGATGCGCCACTTCTCCATTGCAAATATCGCTACGCTTCAGGGACGTGAGCCGCCCACCGATGACGCAGCCCCCAACTTAGAGGATGTCTATGCTACCGGATACTCTTACTGACGTGAAGGGATTGTTACTTGATCTGAACGGTGTTTTGTATGTTGCTAATCGGCTACTGCCGGGGGCACTTGGGGCAATCGCTGCCATTCAAAAAAGCGGTCTGCCCTACCGTTACGTCACCAACAACACCACCCAATCGCTTAAGACTATGAGCCACAGCCTGCAGGCTATGGGGTTGCCAATTGAACCTGCCGAAATTATCAGTGCTCCTTACACTGCGGTTCTACACCTCCGGGAAATGGGAGCTCCCACGATCTTTCCTATCCTTTCCGAGGATACCAAGCAAGATTTTGCTGAGTTTCCGATGTCCGAAACTGACGCCGAGGTGGTTGTTTTGGGTGACATTGGTGACGACTGGAACTATCGACTACTGAACCGAACCTTTCGCCTCATCATGCAGGGAGCCCAGCTCATCGCCCTCCATCGTGGTAAATACTGGCAGTGGGAAGCCGGTATACAGCTGGACATTGGAGCCTTTGTCGCTGGGCTCGAATACGCTACCGACCAGACTGCCTTAGTTGCCGGCAAACCCAATCCCTTTTTCTTCAAAAGGGCGATCGCGGATCTTTCCTTACCGGCTTCCCAAGTTGTCATGGTGGGCGACGATGTCGAAGCCGATGTCGCTGGTGCCCAGGCCGTTGGCATGAAAGGCGTTCTCGTCAAAACGGGCAAATACCGTCCCCACTTGGCGGAAAAAACCTCCGTGCAGCCGGATGCCGCCATTGAAGGAATTGGCGCGATCGCGCAGTGGCTAAGTTGAGGCGTCACAAGGTGAACAGGTAAAGCGTAGTGGCCATAGGGAACAGGAGCAGGAGAAGCAGAATCAAACGCAGGCGCTACCCTGGTAAGCAGACTGACCGTACACACCTAAGGCGATCTCTAAGAAAGAAATTACCTGATCGGAGCGTTAGGTCTCGTGCCGCAACGCCACCCTACAGCGGTATATTCATTTCGAGAAATCCCCTAAAGCAGCTCGCACGAACGTGGGCTGCCGTTGCCAGGGTTGTGCTTCTACCCCATCTCAGAAATCGAGTCACGCTTCAAGGAATTGTGTAATGCTCAATATCTCTCGCTTTGACACTGAAACGCCCACCCACAAGTCGTTTGAACTACCCGGAGCCCGACCGCATTACACACCTGATCGTCCTGGCCAAGTTGAGCATATTGCCCTTGATCTTGCATTAGATATCCCCAATCAGTCCTACACTGGGACTTGCCGCATTCGCCTCATGCCCGTTCGCGATGGCATTACCCGCTTCACACTGGATGCCGTCAACCTCCACATTGACTCAGTAATGGTGGGTAACCTGGCCCAGCGCTTTGACCATGATGCCGAACAATTACACATTACCCTGAGCCAGCCAACGGCTGTTGGGCAAACTCTGGAACTCGCGATCGCCTATCGTAGCGAAACACCGCAGCGGGGACTTTACTTTGTGGCTCCTACCAAACATCAGCCCCAGAAGTCGGTACAGGTGTGGACTCAGGGTGAAGATGAGGATTCTCGCTACTGGTTTCCCTGCTTCGACTATCCAGGTCAGCTATCCACGAGTGAAATCCGAGTTCGGGTCGCCAAGCCTTACCAGGCCATTTCTAATGGCGAACTGGTCGAAGTTGAAGAAGATGGTGACTTCAAATTCTTTCACTGGGTTCAAAAACAGGTGCATCCTACTTATCTGATGACATTGGCAGTGGGTGACTTTGATGAAATCCGGGATGAGTGGGAAGGCCTCCCCGTCATCTATTACGTCGAGAAGGGGCGCAGCGAAGATGCACAGCGCACGATGGGCAAAACTCCCGCGATGATTGCGTTTTTTAGCGATCGCTTCGGCTACCGCTATACTTTTCCCAAGTACGCTCAGGTCTGCGTCACCGACTTCACCTTTGGCGGCATGGAAAACACCTCCTGTACTTTGCTGACCGACCGCTGTCTCCTCGATGCACGGGCCGCTTTAGACAACACCAATTCAGAAATGCTAGTGGCTCATGAGCTGGCCCACCAGTGGTTTGGTGATTTGCTTGTGATTAATCACTGGTCGCATGCCTGGGTCAAAGAGGGGATGGCGACCTATTCCGAGGTGCTGTGGACCGAGAAGCAGTCAGGGGCAGAAGCGGCAGCTTACTACCGCTTGGGTGAAATGCGCCGCTATTTGTCAGAGGACAAGACTCGTTACCGTCGTCCTATGGTCACCCATGTATACCGTGAGCCTATTGAGCTATATGACCGGCATATCTACGAAAAGGGAGCCTGCGTTTATCACATGCTTCGCACTGAGCTGGGTGATGACCTGTTTTGGCAAGCTATCCAGGGCTTTGTCAACCAGTTCGCTCACAAGACAGTCGAAACCCTCGACCTGATTCGCACAATCGAGACAGCCACGGGACGCAACCTGCGATTTCTTTTTGATCAATATGTTTATCGCGGCGGTCACCCCGATTTCAAAGTAGCGTACCGGTGGGATAGCGACAGTAATCTCGCGAAGTTAACTGTGACCCAGACACAAGCCAAGGCGGGTGACAAGAGCAGCCAAAGCGGGTTGTTTGACCTCCGGATTCCCATCGGATTTGGGTACGTTGATGGCGCTACAGTGACGGTGCAGCCTATAACGGTCCGCATCCATGAGCAAGAGCAGGCGCTTTACTTTCCCCTGGCCCAAAAGCCAGACTTTGTGAGTTTTGATGCCGGCAACCACTACACCAAGACCGTGAAGCTGGAGTACCCTCTGCTCGAACTCAAAGCTCAGCTACAGCATGACCCCGACCCCATTGCCAGAATTCATGCGGCGGAGGCGATCGCCCAAAAGGGAGGCCTCGAAGCCGTAAAAGCGTTGTCAGAAGCTTTGAAGGGCGATCGCTTTTGGGGCGTTCGGGCCGAAATTGCCGGACAGTTGGCTGAGCTGAAGCTCGATCAGGCCGTTGAGGCTCTACTAGCAGGGCTTCAAGATGCCCATCCCAAAGTTCGCCGAGCTGTGGTTGCGGCCCTCGGTAGCGTGAAGACTGCCGCCAGCTATCAAGCTCTCGTCAGGCTGACTCAGGAGGGTGATGCCAGCTACTACGTCGAAGCCGAAGCGGCTCGGTCCCTCGGCAAAGTTGGAGCGTCCCAGCTTTCTGATATCCCCGCTAAAGCTGAAACGCTCGCCATTCTAGAAACCGTATTACAGGAACGGGCAGGCTGGAATGAGGTTGTCCGGTCAGGAGCGCTGGGCGGCATTAGTCAGTTCAAAACGTCAGAAATTGCTCTGGAGCTGATTCTACGGTACACAGAGCCAACGGTACCCTCCATGCTGCGCCTAGGCGCAGTTCGGGCGCTAGGAGCCATCTCAACTGGCCAAAGCAAGGCCAATATTGAACGAATCCTGGAGCGTCTAGAAGCGATCGCGCGCGAACCTCAGTTTTTGACACAGATGACCGTGATTGCAGCACTGGGAATGATGGAGGATGCCGGTGCGGCCAGTGTTCTGCAAGGCATTGCCGATCACATTGACGATGGACGAGTGCGTCGTCGGGCCGAAGAGGCCATTGAGAAAGTGCAAAAGGCTATTAAAAAAGACGCTGCGGTGGAGAAGCTGCAGAAGGATCTTGAGGAGCTGAAGAAGGCCAGCCAGGAGATGCGAAGTCGCCTAGAGGAGCTGGAAGCCAAAGCCCAGAAGTAACTCCAGAACCGAGGATTCTTCAAGAATCCTCGGTTCTGGATCAGCAGAATCGTGTATCAAACAGCAACGTATCCTTAAGTTCCTCATGCATCATTGGAAGCTGTTCCGCCTAGAGTTCAGAATTAGATTAGTAGCTCTTGATACAAAACAATTTGGTTGACTGGCGTTCTCCTGTGAACATTCAGGAACCGCTTCATGTCCTGAACAGTTGACGCGCTTTTGTGGGCTATTC
This sequence comes from Leptolyngbyaceae cyanobacterium, assembly GCA_050330865.1. GTDB lineage: Bacteria > Cyanobacteriota > Cyanobacteriia > Phormidesmidales > Phormidesmidaceae > SIO1E4. The sequence continues at coordinate 12,662 of JBHJHM010000136.1, read as the reverse complement.
AAACCCGAATGGGAGGGGCATAATGCCGACTTCATTACTTTCTGATGCCAATCGTCGACTTGAGCGAGCTTTGAAACACGTCCAGATCTCTGAAGATGCCAGTGAGCGCCTGAAATTTCCTAAAGCCAGTCTCAAAGTTTCCATCCCTGTCCGCATGGATGATGGCTCGCTACGCGTGTTTGAAGGCTATCGTGTGCGGTATGACGACACCCGGGGTCCCACAAAAGGGGGCATTCGCTTTCATCCCAATGTAACCATGGATGAGGTGCAATCCTTAGCATTTTGGATGACTTTCAAGTGCGCCGCCCTCGATTTACCCTTTGGGGGTGCTAAAGGGGGCATTACCTTGAACCCCAAGGAACTTTCCAAGTTTGAGCTGGAGCGCTTGAGTCGGGGTTATGTCAACGCGATTGCCGACTTCATTGGCCCTGATATCGATATCCCTGCCCCCGACGTATATACCAATCCGATGATCATGGGTTGGATGATGGATCAGTACAGCATCATTCGCCGTCAGCTCTGTCCAGCCGTGATTACGGGCAAGCCTGTCAGTATGGGGGGCAGTCAGGGGCGCGATCGCGCTACTGGCACCGGCGCTTTCTACGTGCTGGAGGCCATGATGCAGAAGTTTGCCAAGTCGCCCAAGGAAACAACGGTAGCGGTGCAGGGCTTTGGCAACGCGGGCAGTACGATAGCTCGGCAGCTGTTTGATGCAGACTACAGAGTTGTCGCCGTAAGCGATTCACGAGGCGGCGTTTATGCTGAGCAAGGGTTGGATATCCCCAGCATTCAGCAGTTCAAGGCTTCAACTCGCAGCGTCAAGGCCGTGTACTGCGAAGATACGGTGTGCAATCTGGTAGACAACCACAGTACGGTTACCAATGAAGAACTCCTGACGCTGGATGTCGATATCCTGATACCTGCAGCACTGGAGAATCAAATTACGGAAGCGAATGCTGCCGAGGTGAAAGCGAAGTATATCTTCGAGGTAGCCAATGGCCCTGTTAGCTCAGAAGGCGATCGCATCCTAGAAGATCGCGGTATCTATGTCTTTCCCGATATCTTGGTAAACGCCGGAGGGGTCACTGTCAGCTATTTTGAGTGGGTACAAAACCGGAGCGGACTTTACTGGACGGAAGCAGAAGTTAACCAGCGTTTGCGGGCTCGCATGGTGGAAGCTGCGGAAACAATCTGGCGAGCAGCCCGAAATTTTGACATTCCGGTCAGAACAGCTGCCTATGTCCACGCTCTGGAGCGGCTAGAAGATGCCCATAGCGATCGGGGTACGCGCGATTTCTACGTGAGTTAGGAGTCCGGAAGTCAGAGACTGGGTTGCTGTAGAGGGCAGCGAATACTCTTGTAGTCTAGTCAGCAACCCGGTTCCTCAAAACGTTTGTCAGCGCCTTGGTCAAGCGCTTTTTGCACAAGTCCTATTTCTCGATCCAGCTTCTTGGCAATGTCATCTGTAGACATTCCTAAGCGAGCCAAGATAGGGACCATTCGGATTAGGCCTCTTGCTTCGCCTAGCTCAACGCCTTTTTGGAAAGCCTCTTGGTACACTTTGGTTTTCTTTAAGTCGGCAAGTTCAAACATCTCTTAATTTTTCAAAGTGGCCAGAGAATCTACGTTACTGCCGACTACTCATCCTCTTCATCAGCGCTGTCACCGTTAAGCGCTTCTTGTACAAGTTCTATTTCCAGGTCTAACCTTTTGGCAATATCTTCCGCAGACAGTCCTAATTCCGCCAAGATTGACACCGTTTGGAGCCTGCCTATAATCTTGCCTCTCGCTTCGCCTCTCGCTTCACCTTCTTGCAAAGCTTCTTGATACACTTTGGTTTCCTTCAAGTCGGCTAGTCCAAACATGGCTTTCAGATCCTCAGAAGTCAGTTGCGGAAACTTACACAGCAGCGCCTTATCGATTAGTTCTATTATCGCTGCCCTGCGGGGATCGTTGGCAAACTCGGTGACGAATCCTTGCAGCTGAATCACTTGGGGGCGAATATCCTCAGGACGATTGATGTCGGCGGTCACCAAGCGCATCAGCCCCAAGCCTACCGTGTCGGTATCCGGCAAGTCATCAAGATGAATCACGCGCAGGAGGCCACTTTCATGCAGCTCTTTGTAGTGTTCAGGAACACCAGAATCTAGCTTGCTATTCGCCCAAATTAAGACGGCTTGCCATCGGCGCTGGGGCCGATACTGCCCCAAATACAGAGTTTCTAAAAACGTTCCCTCGAAGACCTTACAATCAAGAGCGATCGCCTACACCTCCATCCCGTCTATGACCATTGCCCGCACTCCCCTCTATGCCGCCTCTGCGAACCTCAATGCCCGCTTCACTGAGTTCTCTGGCTGGGAAATGCCGGTGCAATACAGCGGTATCAAACAAGAGCATCAAGCCGTCCGCAAACAGGCGGGCATGTTCGACATTTCCCATATGGGGAAGTTCTTTCTCAAGGGAAAGGCCGTATTGGCTCAGTTACAGCGACTGGTACCGTCTGACCTGAGTCGGCTGCGGCCTGGAGCCGCCCAGTATACGGTACTGCTCAACCCCAAAGGGGGCATTGTGGATGACCTGATCATCTACTACCAGGGAACGGAACCGGGAGGAGCCGAGCGGGTTGCCATCATCGTCAACGCCGCGACAACTGCCAAAGACAAAGCTTGGATGCTGGAACATCTGCCAACTCAAGAGCTGTTGTTTGAGGATGTGTCGGGCGATCGCGTCCTCCTCGCGGTTCAGGGGCCAGACGCGGTTGCCCAACTACAGCGGGTTACAGCAGAAGATTTATCACAGGTCAATCGCTTTGGTCATTTAGAGGGCACCGTCTTGGGCCAGCCTGCTTTCTTAGCACGCACAGGCTACACCGGGGAAGATGGCTTTGAGGTGATGGTAGCGCCGGAGACGGGACAGAAACTTTGGACGGTATTGTTCGAAGCTGGCGTGACGCCCTGTGGCTTAGGGGCACGCGATACGCTGCGTTTAGAAGCGGCGATGGCCCTGTATGGACAAGACATTACTGATGAAACGACACCTCTGGAGGCGGGTCTCAAATGGTTGGTACATCTGGATAGTGTAGGGGAATTCGTGGGGCGATCAGCCTTAGAAAGCCAAATGGAGCAGGGCGTTACCCAGCGCTTAGTAGGGCTGCAGATGGAGGGGCGTAATATTGCCCGTCACGACTACATCGTGCGGCATGAAGGTCAGGCGGTTGGCATCGTTACCAGTGGTACACTCTCGCCGACACTGGGCTATCCTATTGCTCTAGCGTATGTGCCCGCAGCGGTGAGCAAGGTAGGACAAATCCTTAATGTGGAAATTCGAGGCAAGCATTGCCCTGCCCAAATCGTGAAGCGTCCCTTTTACAAACGCAAAAATTCGTAACAGCACCCAATTTCTCTTGATTTCTGGATAACGAATGGGCTAAAAAGTCATGCAGCGCTGGTCAACAGCGCGCTGACTGACACAAGGGGACCATCATGGCGCTTGAGTATCCCGATGAACTGATGTATCAGGACACCCACGAATATATGCGGGTTGATGAAGAGGAGGGTGTGGTGACGGTGGGCATTTCCGCTTTCGCTATTGACCAGTTGGGTGACATTGTTTTCTTAGAATTGCCTGAAGTGGGTGATCCAGTCGAAAAAGGAGAGACCTTCGGCACCGTGGAATCGGTGAAGGCAGTCGAAGACTTGAAATCACCGACAACGGGCAGCGTTTTGGAGCGAAATGACCCGCTTGTGGATGCGCCTGAGCAGATAGCAGATGATCCTTATGGCGATGGATGGCTCATCAAAATCAAGACTGAGGATTTGACGGAGCTAGACGACGCCATGTCGTCAGAGGAATATCGCAATCAAATCGAGGGTTAGTTGGCTACTGGTATCTCGGTTGACTGTCTTTCTCTGACAAGTTGTTATGGTTTGTTACACAATGAGAGTACTTATCTGAGCCTCTGCTCACGTTGATGGTACGTTGCGTTTTCTAACCTTTGAGGAGACTGTTGGAGTTGCTGCCTAGCCAAACCTCTACTGCTTTACCCATAGACACCCCTGCTGTTGCGATCGCATCCAAAGCGTCTTATTCCACATCCCAAACTCACGAGCCCGCCACGCTCGTGAGTGACTTCGTAGTTCGACACATTGGACCCCGCCAGGGCGACGTACAGGACATGCTGGCAGTACTCGGTTATGACTCGGTCGAGGCACTCATGTCAGCGACGGTGCCTGCCGGTATTCGTTTCCAGAAACAACTTGCGATCGGAGCTGGGCTAGACGAGCAGGAAGCTTTAAGCACGCTACGGCAAATTGCTGCCAAAAACCAAGTTTGGCGCTCCTATCTAGGATTGGGCTACGCCAATACGCACACGCCGCCAGTTATTCAGCGCAATATTCTAGAAAATCCCGGCTGGTATACCCAATACACGCCCTACCAGCCTGAAATTTCCCAAGGTCGTCTGGAAGCCCTGCTGAACTACCAGACTATGGTCACTGACCTGACTGGCCTCGAAATTGCCAATGCGTCTCTACTCGACGAGGGTACGGCGGCGGCTGAAGCTATGACTCTCAGCTTCAACGTTCGTAAGCAGAAAGCGGTTAAAACTTTTTGGGTTTCGGAGGCTTGCCATCCTCAGACAATCGCGGTTGTGCAAACCCGCGCTCAGCCCCTAGGCATTGAGGTTATCGTGGGTGACCACCGTACCTTTAACTGGGAAACGCCCGTCTTTGGAGCATTGCTGTCATATCCAGCGACGGATGGCGCTGTATATGACTACAGTAATTTTGTTACTCAGGCTCATGAGCACAAAGCTTTGGTAACGGTCGTTGCCGATTTGCTTAGTCTGACATTGCTGAAATCGCCGGGTGAATGGGGTGCCGATATTGCCGTAGGTAACACGCAACGCTTCGGTGTTCCTCTGGGTTACGGTGGTCCTCATGCGGCCTACTTTGCAACCCGCAACCAATACGCGCGCAAACTACCCGGGCGACTCGTGGGTGTATCCAAAGACAGTTATGATCGCCCTGCACTGCGGCTGGCACTGCAGACTCGTGAGCAGCATATTCGTCGTGATGCTGCCACGAGCAACATTTGCACAGCCCAAGTATTGCTTGCCGTAATCGCGGGCATGTATGCGGTGTATCACGGTCCCGAGGGACTGCGAGCGATCGCCACACGCATCCATCGTCAAGCCACGACATTGGCAAAAACGTTGATTAAAGCCAGGTTTGAAGTCGGCAAAGAAGCCTACTTCGATACCGTGCGAGTGAAAGTGGGCGATCGCCAGTCCGAAATTCTGGCCCGTGCTGCTGCTAAACACATTAATCTGCGGCGTCTGGACACCGAGATTCTTGTTGTTGCGCTAGATGAGACGACCACTGACAAGAACCTGCAGGACTTGGTCGAAGTTTTCACAGGCAGTTCCAAGATGCTAAACGTTCAGGTAACACCCTTGAGCGAGCATTCCCTTAAGCGCACCTCCTCCTATCTGCAGCATCCTGTCTTCAACACCTATCACTCAGAAACGGAAATGCTGCGCTATATGTATCGTTTACAAGCCAAGGATCTGTCGCTTACAGCAGCGATGATTCCTCTGGGCTCGTGCACCATGAAGCTGAACGCCACGGCTGAGATGGTGCCGATCACTTGGCCTGAGTTCGGGCAACTTCATCCCTTTGCCCCTGTCGAGCAGGCCCAAGGTTACCAGCAGTTGTTTACCGACTTGGAGACTTGGCTGGCCGACATCACTGGATTTGCGGGTATCTCCCTACAGCCAAATGCGGGAGCCCAAGGGGAGTATACGGGGCTGCTAGTAATCCGTGAGTATCACCGTCAGCGCGGCAATACGCACCGCACCATTTGTCTCATCCCTGAATCCGCTCACGGTACCAATCCTGCTAGCGCGGTGATGGCTGGTATGAAGGTGGTTGGCGTCAAGTGTGACGATGATGGCAATATCGATATTGCTGATCTCAAAGCCAAGGCTGAGAAACACGCCGATAACCTAGCGGCGCTTATGGTCACCTATCCCTCGACACATGGGGTATTTGAGGAGGGTATCCGCGAAGTTTGCGCGATCGTCCACAACTGCGGCGGTCAAGTTTACATGGACGGAGCCAACATGAATGCCCAGGTGGGTCTCTGTCGCCCAGCGGACTTTGGCGCGGACGTTTGTCACCTGAACCTCCACAAAACCTTCTGTATTCCCCACGGCGGGGGTGGTCCAGGCGTTGGCCCGATTGGTGTGCAGGCTCACCTTAAGCCCTTTCTACCCAGTCACAGTTTGGTGTCAGGAGTCGGCGGTGAACAGGGCATTGGAGCCGTTACGTCGGCCCCTTGGGGCAGCGCCAGCATCCTTCCCATTTCCTGGATGTATATGGCCATGATGGGCGCAGCAGGGCTGAAACAGGCCACAGAAGTTGCTATTCTGAACGCCAACTACATCGCCAAACGCCTGGCAGGGCACTACGACATTTTGTACACCGGCAAACAGGGGCTGGTGGCGCACGAGTGCATCGTGGACTTACGCCCCTTCCGCAAGTCCGCCGGGGTCACCGTGGAAGATATCGCCAAGCGCCTGATTGACTACGGCTTCCATCCCCCTACGATGTCCTGGCCGGTGGCGGGGACGCTGATGATTGAGCCAACGGAAAGCGAATCCAAGGCAGAGCTAGATCGTTTCTGTGATGCCATGATTGCCATCCGTGAGGAGATTGAGGCGATCGCAACTAACCAGATCGACCCCGAAAACAATCCCCTCAAACTCGCACCCCATACTGCCGAAGACCTCGTCTCCAACTGGGACCGCCCTTACGATCGCCGCCAAGCCATCTTCCCCACTCGCTGGACGCAGGAAAACAAGTTCTGGCCAGCGGTGAATCGAATCGACCAGGCCTACGGCGATCGCAACCTCATGTGCTCCTGCCTTCCGATGGATGCCTACAGCGAGTAGGGTTTTCCTCAGATCCGAGGGTTCTTCTGGATTCACTAGAAGTGTCGAAATCTATACCAAGAACCCTCGGATCTCAGGGTTGCGAAGCTACAGGATTCTCAGTTTGGCAATGAGGGGGCGATGATCAGAGACTCCAGAGGATGGCGTGATCACTTGATCAACACTGATATTTTGACTGACCACAATGTGATCAATTGGGATTTTTAAGAACAGCAATACCTCTTCGGTGCGGTTCAGCGATCGCCCCACTTCATCGTAGAACCAAGTGGGATTGAGGCCGTGTCCTAAATTGACGCTGCGTAACCCTGAAGTGCGTAGAAAGCTTTGGAAATACCTTGACCAAGAGGTGGCGTTGAAATCACCCATAATCACAGTTGTCATTTGCTGCTGTGCCCCATAGTTTGCCAACGCATTCATGGTTCTATTTCGGTCAGCAAAGTAGATCCTTGATCCGGGGGCTCTGAGATGGGTCACCACTACGCGCACCGGGTTCCCTTCAACCTCTACGATCGCAAATAGGCTGTAAGAAGGGGTTCCCAGGCTATCGGTAATCGCCTCGGCAATGGGATAGCGACTGAACAAGCTGAGCCCTCCCTCGGTTGCTCGGTAGTAGTGGGGATAGAGATCTTGGACATTCTCTCGCAACTCTGCAGCCTGTTCTTGCAGGGGTTCAACTAAACCTAAGATATCCACCGGGTACGATCGCACCCGTTCAGTCACTGCTGCGGTATCCCACAGTTTGTAGTTGACGTTGTAAGTCATCACCGTCAGCGGCATCCCCCCCGTTCTGGCATCTTGCAGTCTAGGGATGTACCAACTACCGATGGTGCTGGCATAGAGCCCGAGAGCCAGCCCCAATACCAGAATCAGTTTGCGGCGTCGCGATCGCGATCGCACCAGCAACAGGCCCAGCAGCAAGATTGCCGTCAATACTGCGAACCAAAGATAGCCTGCACCAATAATTTCGAAACGCCACAGCCTGTACCATCTGCCAGCAGCAAAACTCAGCAGCAGTAGAGACAGTGCGATCGGCCAGAGCAAAATGCTAAGCAACATAACCGCTCCCCCTCAGACTGAAAAGGGCTATATCATCCGCAGTTTGGCAATCACGGGGCGGTGATCAGACACCCCCGAGGAGGGCGTAATCACTTGATCCACGCTGACATCTTGGCTAACGAAAACGTGGTCAATGGGAATTTTGAAAAATTGCTTCGCCTGCTCAAGATGAGAGAGCGATCGCCCCACGCCGTTGTAAAACCAAGTGGGATTGATGCCATGTCCCAAATTGACGCTGCGGAGTCCCGAATTACGAATGAAATTGCGGAAGTAAATTGACCATGAGGTGAGATTAAAGTCCCCCATAATCACTGTCGTGATGGGCTGCTCTGCCCCATATTTTGCTAATGCCGCCATCGCCTCGTTGCGATTCACAAAGTTGTACATGGATACAGGCGCAAGGGGATGGGCCACCACCACGCGGACAGGTTTTCCAGCCACATCTACGATCGCAAACAGGCTGTGATAGCGGGTGTCCAAATTTTCCGTCGTCGCCTCTGCAATTGGGTAGCGACTAAACAAACTCAGCCCGCCTCCGGTAGCCCGGTAGTAATGGGGATAGAGGTCTTGGACATTGTCACGTAACTCGGCGGCCTGCTCTTTGAAGGGTTCAACCAGGCCAAAAACGTCTACCGGATTGGCTCTCACGAGGTCAGTCACGGCAGCGGTATCCCAGAGCTGATAGTTGACGTTGTAAGTCATCACTGTCAATGGCACACCGCCTGTTCTGGCATCCCGGAATCGGGGCACGTACCATGTGCCAATCGTGGTGGCATAGAGGCCCAGTGCCAAAGCCAGTGTAATGATAAGCTTCCTTCGAGGCGGACGCACGGTAACCAGCAGGCCCAGCAGCAGGATGGCTGTAATCCCTGCATACCAGAGATACCCGGCTCCCAGCATCTCAAACGGCCACAGCTTATACCATTTGCCAGGCGTGAAGCTCAATAACAGTAGAGTAAGCGCGATCGGCCAGAGCAAAAGACTGAGGAACATACAACCTCCTTTTCTCTATGCTGCTCTTCAACTGGACGACTCGCGATTCCTGAACAAAAGGGCGAACCTACTTCCAGAACTGCCATCGACTCTTTTGCGGGCGCTGGGAAGGGCTCAGCGTTCCCTCAACATTGTTGATGCGTCCCCGAGAATCAAACGAAAGGGTGACGGTTTGGTTAGTGCGTGTAGCGGTTACTGATTGTTCGGTAGCCTCAAGATTGAACCCTTGCGCCTGCAGGAATGACGTAGCCATTGGGCGATGATCGACCTCGAATTGTGAGATAACCTGCGTGATTACTGTGATTGCCCGTTCGGGTGCAACTTGCCCTGTGACTTCAGCCGGGGCATCGCACACCAAAAAATACAGGGCTCCGCCATCATAGGGGCCTCGATAGTAGCAACAAGCTGGGTTGAGACCGGAGGCAACTAGCGCGATCGCGTGCCCGTTGGCAATATCCAGCGCATAGCTGCGGTCAACCAACTCGGGGATTCTCTTGGCTTCGCCGATGCCTTTAAGTTCTGTGCAAGTGCGCAGGAGTGCAGGTGGTAGATTGCTGGCTTGGTTGGCCCAGGCCCACAGCCATGAGGAATCCCCCTCCGCTTCGGTGCCAAGTAGCTGAATCGGATACGACAGGTCGTTGCCAAACATGACACGTCCTGCGGAAATATCGACGCCCCAGTTGCGATCGCCCAGCACATCGGCAAACGCGAGCTGCTTGGCAAAGGCATTACCGACGTGCTCTGAGAGTAAGGCTTTGAATTCAGGACTCATAATGAATTATCGACTTTCAAACTCCATGCACCGAAGCAATGAACAGTGCAATGGGCACTTCAGACACCCAAGGCCAAGGAGCTGGCAAGCGCTTATAAAGTTGTCAAGTTGCAACCATCGTATCGTCTGCAAGTTCAAACTCTCCGGTCTCAAGATTGAATTGATCGCCACTATTTTTCTATGATTGCTTTTCTCAAACTGCTGACGTATCTGAGACGCATGAATCGCATCACTACGCTGAACGAACTATTCTTTGCTGCAACGGGGCTGTCTTAACTTCTTTGCTACCCCCTTATCTTAGATTGGGGCTCAATGGTAGTGAATGTTTGCGATTTCGCCGAATGGCTTTATGAGCCTGTGAGCTTGACTGCAATCCATGCTGATTTAACGACCAGCATCACCGGGCCACCGCGAGTGATGCCCCATATGATGACGACCGAACCAGCGGCTTCGGTGCATGCGATTGTTATCCGCTATTATTCTGCGAGTTCATATTGTATGCCGTTAACGCAGGGCAAGTTTGGATTCAATAGCATTGGATAGTGGCCGCCAGAACTCAAAGAACGGTTCAAGTTCCGGATGATCTTCGAGCAGTCCCTCACAGCCGTAAAAGTCCCATGTGCGGACTTTGCCGTCACGTTCGATTTCCAAAATGAGCATTCCACAGTCAGTCATTGGCAGGGAATACGATTCTTGGAGAGCATCCATTGCCGCAATATTTGTACGAAGAATTGAACCGTCAAATGGGATGTTAAATTCGGCAGTACCGTTGCCATTAGGGGCAAACCATCGTGAGGAAACATGCGCGACCTCTGAGTCAACATCGGTTTCAAGCGTCCACTTGAGGAGATGTTCAGTGAATCCGTCTCGATGTTGAGCTTTGATTCTCATTTGGCAAAGAGTGTAATTGAATATTTATGATTGGCCGGATAACGTTCCCAATCACCCGCCGCCAGCAACCTTGAATGCAGATGATAGAGTTTCGGCGGACGGTGGGCATTGGGATTGTTACGTGGCGGTGTCAGAGATCACTAGGCCAGTCCATATACTTCCGAGAAATCTAAAGCACTTCTTCGGCTAGAAGGTGACCCTGAACTCGCTCATATTCATCCTCAAGCAACCATTCTCTTGCTAATTCATAATTCGAGTGAGTAACCACCAGTTTATAGTCAGCACCAGGGTTGAAAATTCGACAAGACCCATCCTGATCGCCAACCAACATCAGAATTTTGGGTGGAAAGAGAACTGGATCAACCCAAAGCTCTAAGAATTTCCAGGTTCTAGCTCGTTCGGCGAGGGCTGCTTCGTGGGATAGCATGATAGTGACCTGTGGCTTTTACAATCTTAATTTCACCGTAGTAGAGAAGTGTTCGGCTCCCATCTACTCTAATTATGTAACCGATCGCCTCTGAGAAGTAGAGTCCATACCGCTCATAATCATCCTCTTCGTCGTCCGCTCCGGTTCGCTTTCCACTTTCAAGGATGGCTTTCGTCACTCGCTCTAAGGTTTCAAGATCATTGAAAACATGTGCTCGACCTTCTTTTCGCAGTAACCTTTGGACTTGAGAAGTTCCAGGCAAATGGCGGTAAATAAGACTTGGACGAGGATCGGGGGTGATGTCTCGGTTAATTCCGCTCATAAATTGGGCAACCGCACATGATATCCGAGCCGTTATTTTAATGGATTGAGGTTGTCAAAAGTTAAGCAGAGCCTTGATGAGTAAAGAGGCAAGCAGGCTGCTTTCATCTAGGAACTCTTCGGCAGCATCCTAACAGATGACCTGCGCCGCATAACGTTCCTGGTCAGCGGCGGCAGATAACCTTTGTGACTCCACCAAAATATCATGGCGTTCAGGTGCAGCGACTGGTTAGGTATTTTGGGGCTCATCACTGAATATTTTTCTGATGCCAAACCCGTCCACTCCGCTGAGTATCAAGGCGAAAGTCGGAATACCTGCGATCAAAGATTTCTCGACCAAGCCGCTCAGCCGCTATGGTGGGTTCGCTAGGATCGCGTGCCACCTCCCCGCGACTATTGCCCACGCCACGAACAACTCCCACAAATTGAGAATGAGTGTAACGAGAATACTCCTGGATCTGGTGGATAATGCCCAGCGATGCTGCCGGATAGGTTTCTTCAGAGGCAAGTACCAACCCAATGCGTTTGCGAGACATCCGCTCAATGACCAGCTCGGAATCGGGATGCGAAGCCGCGTAATAACAGAAAGTTCGGTCAAAAAATGCCTTCGTCTGTGCGGATAAGCCATACCAATAAACTGGTGAACAAAAAACGACTCCATTTGCCGGGAGGAAATCATCGAAGAACAACGAGCGAAAGCCATCTGCTATGGAGCATTCGCCGTTGGGAAGTCGGCAAGTGCGGCAATCGCGAAGGAAACTCGAAATTGAGTCGTCGATAAAGCGTAGTTTCACCTGCGTCCCGACCTGTTCCGCACCCCGCTGAACAGCAGCAGCGAGTGTAGCAGAGTTTCCGGTTCGACGAGGGCTTCCGACAAGGACAAGTAGGTTTTGTGAATCGCTCATTCCGATAAAGTTGTGTTCACTAAAAAAGGTACCGCAAGGAAATGCCTAACGATGAAGTGCAGCGGCGGCAGGTGAACTCGAACTAGCACCAGAAGCCTTCTTACGTCCGCTGCCACGCAGTGTTAGGCGGCTCGTGGCTTCAATTACTTGCGGCTTTTCCAGTAACCAGGCTCACGACTACAATGCATGACTGCCAAAATCAATATGTAATCTTGCTCAATTGTATAGAGAACACCATAAGGGAACTTACGCGCCATACACCGCCGAACATCTTCATCAATCGCAGCATAGCGGGTTGGGGCTTCCCTGATCCTATAGACTGTATCCTCGATCGCGTTGATGAAC
>JBHJHM010000135.1:0-16544 GCA_050330865.1 Leptolyngbyaceae cyanobacterium | reverse complement strand
GGGGCGACGCGGCTGCTCGCCCTGCGCAGCATGAAGAAATTCGGAATTCGGAATTCGGAGTTCGGAATTCACATGAAGCAGACGGTAGGGGCGACGCGGCTGCTCGCCCTGCGCAGCATGAAGAAATTCGGAATTCGGAATTCGGAGTTCGGAATTCACATGAAGCAGACGGTAGGGGCGACGCGGCTGCTCGCCCAACGCAGAATATTGAACCCTCACCGATCGCCCCCACCCCCCCATCCATAAACGATCGCGAATCTGCAGAATCAGATGGGGATGCGGTTACCCATTCAACCGAGGATAGTCAAACGCCGCTATCTCAACCTTCAGAATCCATAGAAGAGGACGATGCGGTTGCCAGCGGCCACCCTACCGACGTGGCGAATGCCTTAATCCTTTTAGATGAGGTAGGCGCAGGGACGGATCCCAGTGAGGGCAGTGCATTGGCGATCGCTCTTCTCCGCTACTTGGCCGACCATGCCCGCTTTACAATTGCCACGACCCACTACGGCGAACTGAAGGCGCTGAAGTACGAAGACGAGCGGTTTGAAAATGCGTCGGTAGAATTTGATGATGTCAGTCTTTCTCCTACTTATCGCCTCCTGTGGGGAATTCCAGGCCGGTCTAATGCCCTGACGATCGCGCGGCGCTTAGGGTTGGATGAGGCCATCGTTGATCAGGCGCAATCCTATGTAGGTGTCGGGAGTCAGCAGGATGTTAATCAGGTGATTGCTGGCTTAGAAGCCCAGCGCCGTCGGCAGGAAGGCAAAGCTGGAGAAGCTGCGAAGCTCTTGTCTGAAACCGAGAAGCTGCATCGCGAAGTGTCTCGTAAGGCTGCCTTTTTGAAGGAACGCGAGCGCGAACTCCAGCAGCAGCAAGAGCAGGCGGTCCAAGCAGCCGTTGCCGATGCGCGCAAGGAGATTGCCCAGGTTATTCATCGTTTGCAGCAAGGCGACCCCACAGCTCAGGATGCTCAGAAAGCAACGGAAGCAGTGAATACCATTGCGGCGAAACGTCAGCCCAAAGTTAAAACCGCAAAGCCGCAACCGGGTTTCAAACCGAAGGAGGGCGATCGCGTTCGTATTCCAAGCCTGGGCCAAACTGCCGAGGTTCTGAGCGATCCGGATGAAGACGGCAAGCTAATCGTGCGCTTTGGCCTTATGAAAATGACGGTAGGTCTGGAGGATATCGAATCGCTGCAGGGCGAAAAGGCCGAAGTTCCCAAGCCTAAAGCGGTTCCGCCACCCCCACCTCCAGTACAACCTAAAACTCCCGCGGTGCGAACTTCGCGGAATACCTTTGATTTACGAGGTATGCGGGTGGCCGAGGCCGAGGCAAAGTTGGAAGAGGCGATCGCCAGCGCCAACGGTCCCATTTGGATTATTCACGGCCACGGTACCGGCAAACTCCGTCGTGGAGTCCATGAGTACTTGAAGCGCCATCCCCAAGTACAAAAGTTTGAAGCCGCAGAGCAGGCAGACGGGGGTACAGGCGTAACCGTAGCTCATCTTTAAAGCGATGGATTTATTCTAAAACCATGTTTGAATATGATTCTCCTCCTATTTAGCTCAAGGCTCACATTCAAGACCCGCGAATTACGGTTGGCGACCATATCTACTTTGATCGCCACATCAATTTAGAAGTCTTTGCTCCTGACGACCGGATGGAGATTGGCAAGTTTTGTTCTATCGCTAAGGATGTCGTCATTTTGGGTGGAGGCAACCACATCATGACAAGAGCAACGACATTTCCTTTCAAATGGCTATCTGCATGTCACTTGTAAAAAACAGCCAGCCATATGGTGATGTCATTTGGCTCTGTCCAGATCACCCTATGCCTTTTGTGGGCAGGTATATTGAGATAATCGCCTACTCTTAGACCTATTTCATTACCGTCATCAAACAGAATGGTCCCAGCTCCTTGCAATATCATGACCCATTCATTTTCATCCTGATCGAACCATTCATCTGCTGGGGAAGTATGCCCCTTGGATATTATCCTTTCGATTCTAATACTGTCGCTACTAACCAAATCTTCAAAGACTTCGCTTTCTAAGTTAGTGGGCAGTGCAGTAAACAGGTTTTCCACAATTAAAATTTGATCACCTCAGACCTCTGGGGAGTCGCAATGTGGTCTTGTCCCCGATATCCAGCCATCCATTTCAGAGAGTTATCGCGCCATGGCAGGCTGGAGATAGTCCGTACCGGGCAATACTTCGAGACAGTTGGCAGACGCAGGCGTAACGACACTAAAATCGAGCCTCTATGTAAATCGCTGGCGCTCTGTAGAACCAGGAAGTTCAGGGTATTTAGGAAATGCTATTAGAGACCTTAGATACGATTCCCTGGGATACGTTATATCACGCTTATGGCAGGGCAAGTGATACACCCTGTTATCTGAGGAATCTTGCTTCAGAAGATCAATCTATACGCACTGCAGCGTATGACTCACTCTCGATATCCATCGTGCATCAAGGGAGTGTTTATGAAGCCGCCATTCACGCTATACCGTTTTTAATTGAACTGCTGCAAGCTGAAGAAGTCGGCGATAAGCAAAACATCTTAGACTTGTTATGTGAAATAGCCCATGGCGGAAACTGGCAAGATGACTTTAAAAATATTCCTGGACTATTAGATCCTGTAGCGGTAAAACAGCCAGAAAGAATTGCAGTAGAAAAGCAATGGATTGCGAGAACGCGATCCTTGCTGGCGCAATACATAGACATCGCCATACTGAGTTTCTTGCATGCTGAGGACTCTGATGTCTTCAGAAGTGCAGTCGCCTTGTTGACGAACTTCATAGACATAGATAAAAACATCTATCGAGACGTGATTAGTCTGGCAGTCTCTACCCAGAATCCTAGGCGGCAAGCCGATCTAATTATATTATTAAGTTGTTTGGGTGAATCGCGATCGCGAAATCAGTTAATCGAGTTTTTTGAAACTAGCTCCTCAGAAATTGTGAGGTTTTCAAGTGCTATTAGCATCGGATTGAGCGGAGCAAAAGTTCCCAATGAAATCGCTGAATACTTATCAGCAACCATCATCAAGAATGATAGTAGTTTGATCCGAAGCTATTCTGCACTAGGGGCTAGCAACCAGTACTGGTTTGACGCTGCTAAAGTCCTGATTTTTGCTGACGCTGTTTATGCCGGTAGATGTGCGCCCGCTTTTATCAAAGCTGTAGAAGAGACGTCCTATTGTACGGAATTACAATTGTGCGCAGTTTTGCTAATCGTATTTTGTCGCGAGGGGCATATCGATGTTGCCAATCCCAACACTATCCAACAACAAGCTGTTTATGCTGTTGCTCAAAAGGCATTCCCAGACCCACAGCGTACAGACTGCAATGCGGTTAGCACCCTCAGCTTCTTTGGTTTGCCGTCTTTACGGGAAACAGTCGATCAGTATTTGGGGTTGCCCAACGAGGACGATATCGGGTTTTATCAGCCGCAGCAAGAAGCCATAGCCCGATATCGTCGATGGATCAGCTGGTGGGACCATCTCGTCGTTTGGGGCAATCGCATGCGAAATTGACCGCCGCTGATAAGTTTCAATCGCTCAACCTATCCTCCTACCGGTGCTCAGACGCTTTTGCTCAGCTGGATTTAGGTAAGAGCTATATATGCAATAAATTTAATTTGACACGCGTCCGTCAAGCGTGCCACTATGCTGTTGCGATCGCACTTGTCCTCTATTCAAACAATTTCGCTCATGTCGAATTCAGAACCGTCTGCCTTTCGGATGCCATCGGCACCCAACAGCGAAAGCATCCGTGTGATTGTGGTAGGTACCGTTAAAGCGGTCAATAACTTCATCGTGGCTCAACATCAGCTAGGGTTTGCTGAAACGCTTGAGTGGTCGCCACCGCTGCCGACACCCCACGCTAATCAGATTATGCGAATCTTGACAAAACGCCTGTCGGTCGAAGAAACCGAGGCACTTCCTTAAGTGCGGACTAGAATGGATGTCTAGTTCTTTTATATGTAGGCAGTCTAGTGCTCGATCTGGCAGCGCTTTTTCCTTTTACCCTTGATCCCTTTCAGAAAGAAGCTGTTACCGCTCTGAACGAAGGAAAATCAGTTGTTGTTTGTGCTCCTACGGGGTCAGGAAAGACGCTGATTGGTGAATACGCTATTTATCGAGCGCTAGATCAGCAGAAGCGAGTTTTTTACACGACGCCTCTAAAGGCACTGTCGAACCAAAAGCTACGGGATTTTCGTGAACAGTTTGGGTTTGAAAATGTCGGTCTGCTGACAGGGGATACTGCCATCAACCGCGATGCTCCCGTGGTGGTAATGACGACCGAGATCTTCCGCAACATGCTGTACGGCACGCGCATCGGTGAGGTGGGAACATCGCTTCAGGATGTGCAGGCGGTGGTGCTGGACGAATGTCATTATATGAACGATCGCCAGCGCGGCACTGTTTGGGAAGAATCTATCATTTACTGCCCGCCTGAAATTCAGCTTCTGGCCCTATCAGCCACGGTCGAAAACAGTGAGCAGCTCACTGATTGGCTCTGTAAAGTTCACGGTCCCACAGAGCTGATCTATTCTGACTTTCGACCCGTTCCGCTAGATTTTCACTACTGTAACAGCAAGGGATTGTTTCCCCTGCTGGACGACAGTGGCCAGAAGATGAATCCTCGCCTTAAGCAGCGACGGCGTAAGGGGGAGTCGCGCCGAGGCGGCAAAAAAGACCGTTTGGGCATTCCCTATGTCGTGGGTCAACTGCAGCAGCGTAGTATGCTTCCGGCCATCTATTTCATCTTTAGTCGCCGGGGGTGCGATCGCGCGGTAGCTGATATGGCGGCTCTACCCTTGGTGACGGATGAAGAGGTTGCCATCCTGAAGCAAAAAGTAGATGAGTTTTTGGCCTGGAATCCAGAAGCGGCCAGAGCTGGGCAGGTAGAACCGCTCTATCACGGCATTGCCGCTCACCATGCCGGTATTTTGCCTGCTTGGAAGGGCTTAGTGGAAGAACTCTTTCAGGAAGGGCTGATTAAGGTTGTCTTTGCGACGGAGACGCTGGCAGCCGGCATCAATATGCCCGCCCGTACAACGGTGATTTCCAGCCTATCAAAGCGGACCGATACGGGACATCGGCTCCTGATGGCCTCTGAGTTTTTGCAGATGTCGGGGCGTGCAGGTCGCCGGGGAATGGATGAACTGGGGCATGTGGTAACGGTGGAAACCCCCTTTGAAGGAGCAAAGGAAGCTGCTTATCTGGCAACCGTTGGCCCCGATCCGTTGGTAAGTCAGTTCACGCCCAGCTATGGGATGGTCCTCAATCTGCTGCAGACCCACACCTTAGAAGAAGCACGGGCTCTAATTGAACGCAGTTTTGGCCAGTACCTGGCGAACTTACACTTAGCGCCTCAGCAGGCCGCCATTGATGGGCTGAAGGATGAGCTAGCCAATCAGCGGGCTCAGGTGGAAGCCTTTGATGAAGCCGTACTGGCTGACTACGAAAAGCTGCGCGAGCGACTCCGAGAAGAAAAGCGCCTGCTCAAAATTCTGCAGCAGCAGGCCGCTGAGGTCTTGAAAGGCGATATGGGAACTGCCCTGGCATTTGCGATCGCGGGTACCGTTGTTTCGCTCAAAGGTAAGCATGTTCCGGTTGGTCAACCGCTCCCGGCGGTGATTGTGACTAAAGTTCCGGGGTCCGGTCAATTTCCTTATCTTATTTGCCTGACCCAGAAGAATGACTGGTACGTCGTCATGACCGGCGATGTAGTCGGGCTCCATGCCGAATATCCCCGCCTGACGGCAGTTGACACGCTGGAACCCCCTATTGAGCTAGCTTACAAGCCAGGTCAGCACTACCCTGGCGGCGAAGCGACAGAGGCGGTTGTTCAACAAATTCCGATGCCACCTTCATTGGAAGAAGTGGCTCCTGAGGTGAAAGACCAACTCGACCGACTCCGCTCAGTCGAAGAAAAACTGGCGACGCACCCAGCTCGTGAGTTTGGTAATACGAAGAATTTATTAAAGCAGTACCGCCGCATCCAGCGTATTGAAGGGGAACTCCGCGATCGCCAGGAATCCTTGTCTAGTTCCTCTGATCGCTACTGGCAGGAGTTTGTCAGCATTATGGAGGTTCTTACCTATTTTGGAGGGTTAGAAGAGGAACGCCCCACAACTTTGGGCGAAATTGCTGCCGCTATTCGGGGCGATAATGAACTCTGGCTAGGCCTCGCGCTGGCTTCTGAGCACTTCGATGCGCTGACACCTCCACAGCTAGCCTCAGCCTGTGCCGCTCTGGTTACCGAAAATGCCCGCCCTGACACGTGGGCGGCGTATGATCCCTCTGCTGCGGTTGAGTCCGCTCTGCAAGGTCTGCGCCAAACCCGCCGTGAACTTTTCCAACAGCAAAGGCGGCAGGAGATTATGTTTCCTGTTTGGATGGAATACGACCTGATTGGTATCGTGGAACGCTGGACCGAAATGGGGCAGGCGGCGGCAGTAAGGGCGTCAGCCCCGCAGGGATTTGGGCCTGAAGAGGCCGATGCAGCACCCGCAAAGGACGATCGCAACGAATGGGCTGACCTCTGTAGTAATACCAGCCTTGATGAAGGCGACATTGTCCGTATTCTGCGCCGCACACTCGATTTTCTGTCGCAAATTCCGCATGTCCCTCACATTTCGCAGCGGCTTCAAAATAATGCGCGTCAAGCCTGCACGTGCATGAATCGATTCCCTGTGAATGAGGTCGTGTCGTAGTGACGCTATAGTTGAGTGGCTTCCTGAAGTCGACATCTACCGAATGATATGCACCTCAAAATTATCATCAGCGTTTATTCGCTGTTTATATCTTTGTGGTTTATCACGTATTTGTTTTGGCAGGACCAATGGTGGCCATTTATTTTACTGGATGCGCTTGGTTTTCCTCTATTTTGGCCCGCTATCCCGCTGCTATTGATTGCTTTGCTAATACGAAGCGCTCGGTATATTTATATCGCGATCGTACCTGTATTAATCTTCTTATTTTTCTTTCATGCTTCTTTGAAGCCAACTATCATTCCTGAATATGAAAGAGCGGATCTGAGAATGTCTACCTATAACATTCTCAATAGTAATAAAAATATTGATGGCCTTCTCGCCGTAATCGAACAAGCCGATTCTGATCTTCTAGCTATTCAAGAATTGACCGAAAGGCTAAGGTCGCAAATTATGGATCGCCTGACGCAGGCCTACCCTTATTACTATGTCAGTACGCCTATTCGAGGGGGCACAACAGCACTGTTCAGTAAGCTGCCGCTGATGGCGATCGCAGAATTGGATTTTGGGATTAATCGACCTGCCGTCATTGCTACAACCACTGTTGATGGTAGAGAAATTACAGTGATATCGGCTCATCTCAATCCGATTTATTATGCGCTCAACAATCGCCCTCTCAAGGACATGCCGCGAGCCATTCAACAATATATTCGCGATCAGAACAAACAAGCAAAGTTACTAATCGATGTATTGCAAGATTATGAGAGCGATGCTTTTATCCTAGGCTGTGATTGCAATAGTCGGGCAACTGCCAGCACCAACAAAATACTGGAGCATTTTTTTCTAGATGCTGCCAATGTGGTTGGGTGGGGACTTGGAAATACTCCAATTGAAGCTTCCGTACACGAACATGACTTGAATCGCATTGACTATATTTGGTACGCCGGTGCGCTTAAAACAAAAGGAGTCTATCGCATTGCAAACTCTGGCGGCTCCGATCACCAGCTCATCTTTAGTGATTTTAGCTGGCAATGATTTAAGCCTGTACGCTTCTAAAGGCTGCGTTATCGAGGCTGAGCATGGTTCAATACGCTAGCTCTACATGTAGCGTCTAACCATTCTTGCAAGTCGTTGAACGAGTCGATTGAGGCGGTTCAGTTCTTTTTTGAGACGGGCAGTTTCGTCACGAAGTTGCTGATTCTCTTGACGTAAAGACTGATTTTCCTGGAGCAGAGTCTGCTCCTTCTTTAAGGCATGCATGGTTTTCTAATGTAGTAGGATGCTCTCCTGTAGCAGCGATGCCCTGTTAGCAAGGGGCAGGCACGCCGCGTGTTGTCCTACCTAATACATCTATTCTGGCTTGCTTCCCGGATGGTTGGGGTGAACTGCAATAAAGTGAAATTGATACGGTGTTGCAGTGAACTACTCGCCACAACGTGAACGGTCTTGTACCAGTTTGCAATTTTAGATTTAGCGTTTGAACTTCACCATCAGCCTTAGCTGGACGATGGGAGGTAGAGGGTCACCACTATTACAAATATGCAAGGTTAGGATTTCAGAGAGATGCTACGCTGCGCGAGCATCATGAGCTGAAGGGGCCGCTATGGGACGATTACATCTACAGCATGCTGCGTCGTGATTGGCTGGGCAAGCACGACGCAATCAAGCACTAGCATTATTCTATTTACGGACAGGCTGATCGAAGGTATAGCCGAATAGCTCAATCTCAGCGGCGCACTTTTGGCGGATGTATTCCACCTGCTCAGGGGTCAGGATTTCAGAGTAGTGTCGCTTATCCTTACGGGATTTTGCTTTAGTTCTAGGCAACCAACCATCAAAAGGAATGCCGAGGCGATCGCAGACTTCCGAAAAGTCTCCCACTAGGTTTTCAAATCTGCCAACGAAGTCGACAGCAACTTTGCTATCAATTGTATAGATCGGAAAATTCGCATTTGGGTCACTGTTTTGCAGCGAATCATCCATCGTATTCACCTGCTTAGTTTTTTCAATATTCCAATAATACCGAGAGACTGCGCGGTCCCAAGGATTCCTGACGAAGCAAAACTTGAAATAGCTGTTCCAGATTTCCTCGCCAATCAGAGTTCGAATCTTTTCAGCCGTAATGTGGTGATAGTATGTTAGCTTTTTGGGAGCCGGCCTTTTGCCCCGCCGAATGAGATTTTTCCAGTCACGTATGGAATACTCCGTCCATTTCACAGGAGTTCCATAGTTTTGGGGATAAAGCCCCATCTCAGCCCTAATCAATTCATCCTGATAAATTACGGGAGTGACGATGTCGTCCTTGCCGCAAAATCGAGACAGCGAAATTTCAATGCTAGTACCCGCCGTTTTGCGAGTCTTGACAAAGATAAACTTGTGCTTATGAGAAATGATCATGGGCTGAGGTATCGAGAAGTACTGGCCAATACGGCGGCATCACTCTTCAGAGTTCCCGGGTGAAAAACAAATAGGAACAGTCTGATCTAAGCATCTTTCTGGTAGTTTGGCTCATTCCATGAAAGCCGCGAAACCTTGGTTGGGTAGAAAGCTCATGATTCAAAAGTTGGGCGCTCATCGGTATGTGCTTCTGACTACTGAAGCATGTGTCTAGTTCCTGGTTTCTCCTGACGAAGACTTTTAAGTAGTAGCCAAAAATAAAGAACGTTGTAGGGTGTATTGCGGCAGCTCAATGCACTGCTAAGCAACAGGCTGGTGCGTTACTTAAAGGGAGATCGTCAGAGTTCCAAAGATTAAAACAAAGGTCAAGGATGCACCGAAGAACTGAAACCACCGTGTTTTAGCATTGCCTAGAAATTGCATTAGCTGACCCAGTGTAAAATAGATTCCCACTGCTCCCAGAAGAGCAGAAATCATTCTTGGTATCGGATACGCTTGTATGGCTGTTTTGCCAATCTTAAACTGCGTAGCCAAGGCCTCATTGGTTTGATGTCGCTGCTGAGCGATCGCGATCATTTCCCACGTATCACCGCCGTCTGTAGATTTGAAGACATCGGCGCTGGCGGAACCAAACGCAAAAAGTGTATTGTCATCTTTGTAGGCAGGTGAGAATTGAATACTAGCAGAAGAGACTGGAACGGTATCAAAGGGAAGCAGCGGGATATTGCGTTCCTGAAGCTCTGCTCCGATACTCTGAAACGATTCACCGCCATCATCTGATCGGAAGGCCCCCTTCCCTTGGATACCGACAATGAGTGTCTTATCCGCTGCATAGTTAGGCGAGAGGCCAATCATCTTAATCATACTTTTGTCGCCGATGCTTGCATTTTTTAAGGCTATCCAGCTTTGACCGCTGTCCTCAGTTTTGAACAAACCTGTTTCAGAGCCGGCAAAAAGAGTTTGGTCAGTTACATAGTCCGGTGAGATAGCAACCGATCGCCAAGTCTCATTCTCAAACTCACTGCCACTCGTCATCAACGTCCATGTTTTGCCGGCATCGCTTGTCTTATAAATGCCAGTGGCCCCAGAGGCATATAGCGTCTTATCTTGTGCGTAGTTAGGAGAAATGACTAAACCATTAATCTTTTCTTCGATCGCACCAACAATTGAGAAATTTCTGCCCCCATCCGTAGACTGATAGGTCAATCCTCCATAGCGAGTTACTAAATAAACGGTTTGATCGCTCTTAAAATCAGGTGAAATCGCGATAAATCGTCCTCGGCTAGAATAGCCTTTGCGAGATTCAGTCCTTACTTCTTGCCATGTCTTGCCTGCATTTTTGGATATGTAATAGTAATAATTGAGCACCGCAAAGACAGTTTCATCGAGCGCGTAGTTAGGCGAAAACTTGATGTCGTAAAAGCGAGCGGTGTGAACCTCTATCTTGCGATCGCCATATCGATTGAACAGCACTCGCGACAGCCCTGAATTAATGAGATGCCAGTTTTTGCCTGAATCCCGGCTGATGTAGGCTTCATCTTTGTAAGCACCAACCGCAATTGTGCTATCTTCCCGATAGTTGGGCGAAATTGAAAGTGCGGTAATTGCCCTTGGCGAAAGGGTATCAAGCTCTTGCCACTGATTGCCCCCATCCGAAGTTTTGAATAGCCCGTCGAAACCGGCTAAGAAAATGATGCCATCCTCTGAAAAACTTTGCGTGATAGCAATCTCTTTGAAATGCGATCGCTCGTCCTGATCAGCCTGTCCTGTCTTCGTCAGACCTTTGCTGTATTTTTTCCAGGTTTCGCCTTGATCATTGGATCGGAAAAAGCCCTCGTTTCTGGTTGAGGCAAAAAGTAGCAGCTGTCCCGATTCATCGATGCTAGTCTGCAAATCCCAAATCGAGTCATTTTTGAGATGGCCCTCCGCTTTGCTGAAGGAACGCCCTTGATCTTGCGAGGTGAAAACTTCACCCTGATCAGTTCCTACAAAAATAAGGGTTGAGCTGTTGTGAGAGATACTTGCGATCGCCGTAATCTTGCCAGTATCGCGAAAGCTAAAACCCTGAATCCAAGTTTTTCCGGTGTCTGTAGACGTAAAAAAATTGCCTGATTGGTCAGTCACGAACAGCTCATTGCCATGATTGGAGCACTCGATTGTATTAATTGCTTGGCTTAGCAGCGTTCTTTCCCACTGCCCCCCATTATTCTCTGTGCGGTATAGCCTGTTCTGAGCATCTCTGGCGAGCAGCACCGAAGGGGACGAATGAGCGGTACACAAGTGGCTGATATCGAGGGATTCCAATCCTTCATTCACAGGTTGCCAATGGTTTCCTTCATCCTCTGATCTGTATATTCCATCGCCTTTAGAAGCAAGAAATACTGTTGACTTTGAAGCTATGGAAAGATCTGAAAAATTATGCGTATTGTCAAGACCTTGGAAGGGCCTTTCCCAGCTTTTTCCTTCATCTTGTGATTTCAGTAAATTGCCTCTGGAAATCACGAATAAAGTTCGACTTTCACGAAAGTCAGGCGAAATCTCTACTCGTGTGACAACATCATGCGGGCTGTGAGCATAAGCCGGTGGATGTGGAAAAAATAGGACAGAAATGAGCGATGTAATAAAGATGGCAGCGAGAGCCTGGTAGATTCTTGATCGCCAATGCTCCGATTTTTGAGGTTCTTTAGCTTCAGACGAACCTTGTCTAGAAAACTTATTCCAGCTCATAATTTACCTGGAAAGAATAAGAGATTTTGCTTGGCAAAGGTATAAAGTCATCGCTTCCCGAGCACCACGACCTATCTCCTACGAAGCCACGATGCAGAAGAAAGATCCTTGGGACATAAGATGTAGCCTTGATGCCGTGGAATACAGATTTAGCTATTTAGGCTAGAGCACTAAGCATCATTTGGATGTACAGCGCGCATAGCCCAATGGCTCACTGCCTTGTCCTAACGAAACTGACGCAAGCTATAGGTCAAGACTAAAGTCTTATTGGATATTTAAGAATTTCATTAGTTGATTGAGTCAACTCCCTAAAAAGGACAATCAGCGATAACAGTTAAGTAGAAAGTTGTTTTAAGATTATCCTACTCTGACATCTTGTCAATAAAGCTGTATCAGCCAACATTTGTCGACTTAACCAGATAGGAAGCCGTGTAAAACCATACAATGCCTTTGAGTAATAGCATTGATAGACTGAAAAATACTGATGAGAAAAATAATACGCTCAGGAAATTATTTACAAAAATTTGCGAGATGTTTTTGCACGGCTAAAAGTGCTGTTCGATAATGCTATGAGGCGAGAGGGTTAAAGTGCGATCGCCTACTGAGATTGCGCTTCCATAAAGGTTGACCACTGTAGCCAAGCCTCTAGATCTAAATCGTAATGTCCGGCCTGTTCGGGGGGATACTCACCCTGCTCGACTAGCTGAATCAGGTGCGGCAAGGCTTTGATATACTCTGGCGAATGGTTGGCGGGATGAATCGTCCACGCCTTGGTTGAGGTCAAATCGGCACGAATGTACTCAGTCTCTGCCATCCTTTGACTCGTCATCGGTTCAAATGACGCGATCGCGCCTCGAATAGGGCCAGACTGGTTTCGGAGACGGCCCTCTATCTTCATGCCGATAGATTGCAAAGACTTGGGTAGCCAACGGGACCAAAAAGGCTGAAATTTCCAAGACAAAGGGATGGGAGATAGCTGAGCGAACTGCCTGCGATCAACCAAATAGGCCCGCATGCTGAAGAACTTGTGGGCGTAGAATCCTCGTTCGTCTTTTTCGTAAGCGCGTTTTTGAAAAAGTTTGCCCTCTGGATGGGGCGGACCACAAAGGGGACGGATAGCGGCGATCGTGGGGACAGCCTTTAAAAGTTGAATCGCTTCAGTAATCCAGTTGAAGTCAGGGGCCTGATATAGCAACATATCGGCATCAAAGTGCAGATAATGATCAGAGGCGGCCTGTTCAATACAGTAGAGCGAAGCGTAGACGGTCGATCCTTTCCAATTGTGGGTGTGGCCGCGCATCTGTCGAGCTTGATCGGCACCAAAGTATTTGGCGTAAATCTGATTGACGAGGACTGGGTCATAGTCGATTTCTTCGATGCGATCCATGACCCCAGCATCCACTAATGCCTGGCAAGCCCGACGAACCTCTTCTTGGCTACCAGTACCGTACCGCTCGCGCTTATCACCCGTTAAAGGGGCGGTGTCGAGTGCCAAGACTTTTTCCACAAATGGATAATCGCAGGCCTGGATTAGATGAGGAATCGACTGATGTAGATACGGTAAGTCGGTTCTGGCAGCGAGAATCCAAATGGAAACTGGTGTTGGCATAGCAAACTCCTAAGGGTTGCGGGTAAAGTCTCGCTCGATCATTCTCTACCGACCGGCATCACTCAAACTGCAGGTCAGGTCTTGTCTGCCCCGTATTCGCACCCAGAATGCCCATCTTTGTTGAGAGAATTATCAAATGCACCCTTACCCCTTAAGCATTACTCATCTGCATCAGGAGTGGCTTGAGTAGAGAGCGGATCAACTAAAACGATCGGAATATGTTGATCGGATTCAGGGACACCTGTTTCTTGAGTGATTTGGTGGGTTTGGATGGGGTCAAAATAGCGGCTGAAGTCGGCTCGTAGACGCTCGGTTTGCTGCTTTGCAATCACCACTGAACCCTCGACCTCACGCAGCACTTGACGCTGGGTTTGATAGTAGGGAATGAGTCTTACCAAAGTTGATAGAGCAATCAAGCTGATCAAAAGATTGACTGCAAGCCGCCCAGTCATTTCCCATCCGAGTAACCGCAACTGAGCCTCACGCGATAAGGCACGCTGGCGTTTTACTTTTCGTCGTCGCGGCGATCGCAAACGTCTAGGACGTTCAGGGTTTGCCGCAGGCTGAGGTAGAGACATACGCTCACTTACACTACTAGAACCGATTAATGGAGCTAATTTTGACGAACCGTCTCAAATCGCTCTTCATTATGAAACAAAAATACAAAAAACTGTGGTTTATCAGCCTGCAAAGGCTTGATGTAAGCCATAGGCAAGCTGAAGCCGAGAGGTGTACGCTGTACTGATGTAAAGGCTACCGCTAATATTCAAAATTCTTCATTAGGGTCAGAAACGAAGTGGGCCTGATCTGACAAGGGGACTGTCTGCCATATGTCTGCTGCCAATCAACTTCTCGGCGATCGCTACCAATTCATTCAAATTCTCAGTGCTAACGACACCGGTAAGACACTGCTTGTGGCGGATGTTCATTACCCAGAACATCCCAAATGCGTGATCCGGCAACTACAGCTATCAACTCGCAACCCCATTACGCTTAAATTTGTCGTAAAGTTACTGCAAAAAAAGGTCAAAGTCCTAGAAATTATTGGGCGGCATAGACAAATTCCCAGCACCTTCTCTTCTTTCGAGATTGACCACAGTTTTTACATTGTTCAAGAGTTTATTCCGGGACGATCGCTAGAAAGTGAATTGATTCCAACTCAACCCATGTTGGAGTCGGAAGTTCTTAGCCTCTTGACAGAGGCGCTTACGGCCTTGGCCTATGCTCAGGGCCATGGTGTGGTTCATGGTCGGCTCAAGCCCGCTAAAATGATCCGTCACCGTACTGATAATCGGCTAGTGTTGCTAGATTTTGGCTCGGTCAAGCATGTGAGCCAAGAAATTTCTAAAGATTCACCTCAGTCACTTGAGCGCTCTCCCGCTGACCAAATTTACATTGCGCCCGAACAACGACGGGGGCAGGCCCGATTTTGTACGGATCATTACGCCCTTGGCATGATTGCAATCCAGGCACTAACTGGGCTACCGCCAGAGGAATTTCCAGACACTAGCCACCCTAATGTGCATCAGGAAATCACGGCACTGCTGCAGAACACCCCTGGGCTAGGTATCAATACGGCTAGTTTATTGGCACGCATGGTGCATCCCAATCCTGATCGCCGCTACCAGAAGGCGGCAGAAATTCTGGCCGATCTAGAACAGCTAACAGAACCTCGGATGGCCTCTCCTTCTACATCATTTTCTGAGAACGGTATCCTACCTGTGACGGCTCCTCCCAGCCTAGACACTGAGATTGTCGATCCCACTATCAATCAAGCTGCTACCGAAACGATTTCTCAGACAAGTGTCAAAACATCCTCCACAATGTCTCGATCAGCGAGTAAAAAACGAACTTCTTGGGCTGTTATTGGTGTATCAGGACTCATGCTGCTGGCTTTGGTTGCAGTTCTCCTGGGGTTACGACTGCCGCAGCGAGTGCTTGCCACTCAGCAATTGCGGGATGCTAAGGCGCAAACAAAAGCGGGTAACCCTGAAGCTGCGATCGCTCACTATACCCGGGCGATTGACCTGCGAGCCAACCATCCCGCAGCGTTAGTGGGTCGCGGCCAACTCTACTCCCAAGTTGGCAATACCGAAGCTGCTTTGGCTGATATTAATCAAGCTCTCAAGCTTGCTCCCAGTAATGCCGAAGCTTTGGCTATCCGTAGTCAGCTCCACTTTCAGGCAGGGGATACTGAGGCTGCTATAGCAGACATCACTCAGGCAATTGAGCTTGCCCCTGCGATCGCGACCTATCCCTACGACCGTGGCAATATACGGTTTGCAGTGGGCGAAATTCAGGGCGCGATCGATGACTACACCCTAGCAATTGACCGCGATCCTCACTTCATCAAAGCCTATGTAAATCGAGGGAGCGCCCGAGCTGATTGGGGTGATGACGAGGGGGCTGTGTCTGACTATACGCGTGCCATTGATCTAGACCCACCACGCCAGACACAAGCTGCAGCCTATCTCAACCGCTGCCTATCCTATTCCAACTTGGGCCAGCAAGACCTGGCTTTAGCTGACTGTTCGGCTGCGATTAATTTGCGCCCTAGTCATGGGCTGGCTTATCAAAACCGTGGTCTCGTCAAGCGACGCGTCGGCGATTTTCAAGGCTCCCTGCAGGACTACAATATCGCCATTAAGATTGAACCCAGCGGTCCTGATCCTTACTACAACCGAGGCTCAACCCGTCAAGCTATGGGTGACCTTGCGGGAGCAATGGAGGATTTCTCGAAAACAATCGCTATTGACCCCGATTATGTCTTTGCTCTCTACGATCGCGGGCTTTTGCATGCCCAAATGGGCAATCCCAATCAAGCCCGCCAAGATTTTCTCCAGGCTTCTCAGATCTGCTTGGATCTAGGCCGCACCGGCTGTTACGAAGATGCCCAGTATCAGATTTCGCAACTTGAGAATCCAGACGCGGAGCTGAGTGAAGAGTAAGGAGCATTGGCCACAAGTTAAGGGAATAGGAGATTTGTCAAGTGAGCGCTTTTCCAGAGAGTCAAATCCTGTCAAACTCAGAGCAACCGAGTCATTGAGCCGTCCTGAGTGAGCCATGAGTCGCCCCCGAAAGCTGAATCGA
>JBHJHM010000134.1:0-14628 GCA_050330865.1 Leptolyngbyaceae cyanobacterium | reverse complement strand
GCTGACAGAGTCAATATATGCAACGGTCGCTCGGCAACCAGCTCACCCTCCTCAGAGGAAGGTCGGTCGAGGGAACGTTGCGGTGCCTCGGCCAGGACCACATGGGCATTCGTTCCGCTCATCCCAAAAGAACTCACGCCTCCTAGTCGTATTTGGCTAGGAGGGGTCCATGGCGTCAACTCTGTGGAAACCTTTAAAGGAAACTTCTGCCAAGGAATGTAAGGGTTCGGTTCCTGGAAATGAAGGTGGGGAGGAATTTCCTGATTCTGCATTGAGAGGATAACCTTCATCAGCCCTGCAACACCGGCAGCCGTTTCCAGATGGCCAAAGTTTGTTTTAACAGAACCAATCATGAGGGGATTATCTGGCGATCGCTGACGCCCAAGGACTCGTCCTATCGCAGAAACCTCGATCGGATCGCCTAGCGATGTTCCCGTCCCGTGAGCTTCAACGTATTGGATTTGATCAGGTTTTACCTCTGCATTCTTCAAGGCCTGCTGCAATAGAGCTTCTTGTGCAGACCCGTTAGGTGCAGTCAAGCCGTTGCTATGACCATCATGATTGACTGCCGAACCTTGAATCAGTGCATGAATAGGGTCGCCATTGGCGATTGCATCAGAAAGACGCTTCAGAACTACGATGCCGCACCCTTCACCTCGCACATAGCCATCAGCCGAAGCATCAAAAGTTTTGCATCTACCATCCGGTGATAAAGCCTTTAGTTTACAGAAGCCAATCGTAGTTCCAGGCTCTAACATCAAATTCACCCCACCTGCGAGGGCCGCATCACATTCTCGTGATCGCAAACTTTGACAGGCTAAGTGGATACTTAACAGAGCTGATGAGCAGGTAGTATCTAATTGAAAGGTCGGACCATGTAGATTAAGGAAATAGGCAAGGCGCCCAGCGGCAACGGCTCGGAAGTTGCCTAGGCTGTCGTAAGCTTCGAGCTGCTTCAAATCGCTGCCTTTCACCCTGAATTTGGCATAGTCGTCAAAGCAAACACCGACGAATACACCCGTTTGCGTATCACGTAAAGAGTCAGGGGCAATCCCTGCATTCTCCAATGCTTCCCAAGCCACCTCTAACAGCAATCGCTGTTGTGGGTCCATGCTCATTGCCTCACGGGGAGAAATCTCGAAGAACTGAGGATCGAAATGATCAACCTGGTCGAGAAAGGCTCCGTAGCGGGTATACATTTTGCCGGGAGCAGCTGGGTCGGCATCATAGAACGCGTCGACATTCCACCGATCAGGAGGCACTTCGGTGACAGCATTAACGCCATTACGAAGCACTTGCCAGTAAGCTTCTGGGTTATTCGCTCCCCCTGGAAAGCGACATCCCATGCCAACGATAGCGATGGGCTCACGCTTGGCCTCCTCGGTATACTCCAGTTCAGCTCGCAGCGCCTTCATTTCCAGAAGTGCATTCTTCAAGAGCGAACGATAGTCAGTCTTCGCCGATTGCTGCTGACTCATTTCGTCTTCCTCCGCTTCGCCGTTGCCAATTCCTCTGCCAGTAAATCCGCCATCTCGGCGTCTGAAAGCGCGTCCAGATCCTCCGGTGAGGACTCATCGATGGATGACGATGATGATGCTTCCGCCGATAAATCGCTATCCGAGGTTGAATCTGCCTGAGCGTTCTGAGTTGCCTCGTTGATCTCATTAATCAAATGTTTTGATAGCGATTCGAC
This sequence comes from Leptolyngbyaceae cyanobacterium, assembly GCA_050330865.1. Lineage (GTDB taxonomy): Bacteria > Cyanobacteriota > Cyanobacteriia > Phormidesmidales > Phormidesmidaceae > SIO1E4. The sequence continues at coordinate 12,935 of JBHJHM010000134.1, read as the reverse complement.
TGTCGGGAAATTCCACACCAGGGTTGCCTCCAAGGGAATCTTCAGCCAATCCTCTAGCTCTTGTGCTAAATTCACAGCCATTACAGAATCCAAGCCGTAATCAGCAAATGTTTTGCTGGGGGCAATCGCTTCGGTAGGGATCTTCCAGTCCTGGATTAGCAAATTGATAATCCACTGCTGAATGGATTGAGCGCTGCGCCTTAAAAGTGTCTGCGATGATGAGGACGATTCACTACTCTCCTCGGCAAGGCTAGAAGTAACGTCCTGAGCTTTAGCGGATGGCCAAGTGACAACTTCAGCTACAGCTGCCGCTTGCAGTTTAGACGATTGAGTCTCAAAGTGAAGGGGGGTCGGTGTAGTAACTGTTTCTTGCCGGAGGATTGGGTCTAGTTCAAGATCTTCTCCAGCCAGGGTCTGCTCCAGATCGCCAATCGATTCACCATAATCAGCAATCATGGCGGTAACGATATCAGCCTGCCGCAACGTCGATTCCGTTGCCGAACCCCCAAGGGCAATCTTGCAAGCCTGTTCAAATTTAAGTTGAGCCCAGTCACCTGCAAGTCGTAGTCGCTGACTTTCGGAGTTTCTGAATGCTTCCTTAAGCACCGCTAGGAAGATTGCGAATATGGCTACTTCCCCAGCCAGCGCCGATGCCCATCGTAGCGAAGCAGTGCGATCCGTAAACGGCGATTGTGAACCTAGACTGCGTTCGCGAATTTGCTCCGCTGCAATCCGCAGGTTATTGGCGATCGCGGTACATCCCAAAACGTTGCTGATAAAGTGATGCAGTTCATCGCCCTGATTGAGCACCCGGGAACCGAGATACAGGTTTAGCGTTTCTGTAGGTCCTTCAAAGATGCGGCAAACTCTAGCATCGCGTAGTAACTGAGGTGCGATGTTGGGCTCAACATAGCCCCGCCCACCTAGCATCTGAATTAGCCGATCAGTTGCTCTAAAGAAAGATTCTGCCCCAGCGACTTTACAAACCACATAAGGCTCTACCGGCACGAACCTCCCAGCATCCAATAGCTCAGCAATGCGAGTGATTAGCACCTCTAAACAAGTAATCTCGGCATTGAGTTCGCCTAGCCGCGCTAGCGTGACAGGATTATCAAGCAAACGTCCTGTGGATACTGATCGCCGTGTGGCATAACGCAGCATCAGCTGGGTGCACTTTTTCATACCCCCCAATCCAAAGGACCCAATGACGAGACGGCCATACATCATGGCATCTTGAGCCGCATCCATACCCTGACCCACACCGCTGAGCAATTGACTTTGCGTAACACGGGCCCCTTCCAAGTAAATGGTGTTTTGAATCATGCCCCGCATCCCGACGGTCATAGCTTCGGGACCTTGGCGTAGGCCTAGTGTTCCTTGGCGTACTGCAAAGCCACTAATGCCTCGCGGTTCTCCTTGCTCGTTATAAGTCTGGGCAAAGACGTTGATTACCCCAGCCCAGGCTGCCATCCCACTCCAGTATTTGGTGCCTTCGATCAATCGCCATGCGTCCTTGCCATCGGGTATGGCTTTCGTTGCAATAGCCCTCGGGTTGGAGCCAGCCCCTGGTTCTGATAGAGCAAAAGCTGCTAACTCTCGACCCGCAGCTAGAGTGGGTACTAGCGTATTACGAGCTTCGTCGCTGCCATACTTCAAAATTGGCCGAACCCCAAGAATGTTGTGGTTAAACACAACCAACGCCATTGCTTGATCGATTGCTCCCAATTGCTCATAGAGACGTATCGAATCAACGTTGCTTAACCCTAGGCCTCCTAATTCAGTAGGAACCTGCATTCCTAATAGGCCTCGATTGCCCAAATCCAGCACAATGTACGGAGGAATACAGCGGCGCTCGTCAATAATCCTGGAGTTAACACGCTCGTTTCCATAGGCTCGGAGCCATCGGATCAACTGATCAGTTTTTGTTTTGCTATTAGACTGAGATATTCCTTTAGCTGATCCATTAACAACCGCCCCATGCGCAGTCGCTCCATTTAGCGTCGACGGAGATTCACTGCTGGTAGCAGAAGTTGGGTACAGCAAATTGTGGAGTGCCATATGAGTCTTAGATGACTGGCCAGAGGAGACGGGCATTTCAACAATCGGTGCTGTCCAAGTTGCGATTGTCTCTAAATCGCCGTCGCGATAGCCCTGTCGACAAGCACTGCGCTGAATCTTGCCACTTGAGGTCTTTGGAATGGAACCCGCTCTGAGTAGCAGGATGGCGTAGACTTGCACCTCATGCTGTTCTGAGATTGCTCGTCGAATGGCTTCAAATGCTGCAGCCTGATCTAACTGCTTTAGATGGCTCCGCTGCACTTCTTGAGTAATGACGAGCCGCTCTTCCCCATTAATAACTAGCGAAAAGGCAGCACCATTCTCAGGTCGCATCGCTGGGTGGGCACCTTGAACAGTCCATTCGATGTCTTGAGGATAGTGATTGGCTCCACGAATGATGATGACATCCTTCATCCGGCTGCTAATAAACAGATGACCGTTTCGCATGAATCCCAGATCGCCCGTCCGCAAGAAGGGGCCTTCTCCTGTATCAGCGAGATAAGCTTCAAAGGTAGACTCTGTTGCATCGGGGCGATTCCAATAGCCTTGAGCAACACTCGGATCAGACACCCAAATTTCACCAACCTCGTTAGGCAAACAGCGATATAACGTTTTCGGATTCACGATCGCTACTTGAGTGTCACAGACAAGTTGCCCGCAGCTAGGTATCCGCCGCACTAGCTTGGATGAGGAATCAGCTTCGACAACGCGCTCTTGTTCTAGAGCTTCAGCCTGGAGATTGGCAATCACAGGGAGCTCTGTTTGAGGACTGGACGACACCAGTAAAGTCGCTTCCGCCAAGCCATAGGCTGGACAAGATGCCTCGGCCCGGAAACCGCAGGAGGCAAATATCCTCATGAACTGCTCCAGAACAGTCGGGTTTATGGGTTCGGCGGCATTACCAGCTGCCCGCCAACAGCTCAAATCCAATTCGGCCCGTTGCTCTGGAGTGATTCGTCGAATGCATAAATCGTAGGCAAAATTGGGTGCTTGGCTGTGAGTTGCTCGATAGCGAGAAATGGTTTGTAGCCAGTTGAAGGGACGCCTAATCAAAGTGAAAGGAGACATGACGTAGCATGGCGTGCCGTTGTAAAGAGGTTCGGTTAGCCCTTCGACCAGCCCATAGTCATGAAAATATGGCATCCAGGTTACTGTGACGCTATCTGGCGTATATCCACAGGCTTTCTGCAGGTAAGCGCAGTGGAACAGGACGTTCCGATGACTAATCATGACCCCCTTAGGAGTAGAAGTCGAACCAGACGTGTATTGCAGATAGGCGAGGGTATCACCCTTAATTGCAGGTTCTTGCCATGTCTCGGCTAAATCTGTCCCCAGCCCCTCAGTAGCCAGCCATTGCATCTGTCGGAACTCAGGAATGTCATGGCGTGCTTGAGCAACTAAAGAAATGATCTTGTGGGTTGATAAAACGAAAGCTACTTGAGCATCTTTAGCGATCGCCTGTAGCCTGGGAAGCGTTCGCTTAAGACGACTTGGTTCTGGAGCAGGGGCAGGAATCGCAATGACGTCGGCATACAAACATCCCCAAAAGGCCGCGATCGCATCCAAACTCTGAGGATATAGAAGTAAAGCCCTTTCACCTTCAGCTTTTTGTCGCTGCAGCCAGGCACCGATAATACGAGCCTGACGATCTAATTCGGCATAGGTCAAACGTGCTCCCTCTGTTTTTCCGTCTACCATAAAAACGTATGCGACTTTCTCTGGCTGGCGGCTTGCTCTCCAACTCAAAAGGTCAACCAGCGTAGAAAAGCTATCAATCAACTCAGATGAACAACGACTTTGCCCCATAACGTTCAACTCCATAAAACTCACAAACAGCACTATCTAAAACCTGCAAACATGTAACGTAGAAAGCTATTCATAACTACAGTATTTCTGAGTCTAGTGAGGTCAGATTTAAGGCTCAAATCCTTCCCTGGCAATGCCTATGTACACCTCACTTGAACAGGAAAGGTTGTGCAAGGCACCCGTATTGAGTCCCAAAAGCCAAAATCATATGTTCAGTGTTCATGACTGGAGAAACTTTCACTATCTCGAATATCGCTTCAAAAGGAATTACTTCCCACTTTTCTGAGTAGCCTCAACCAGCTCTGTTCCGCACAAATCCATTGCTCTTGACGTAAGTAAAAATTGAGACTGCTGCCTGATCAAAACTGGCACTTCAGAACAGTGAATACTCCAAATGCTCGAAGTCTCATGCTGATTCATTACAAGCGGCTTACACTGCTTTCCTGAACTCCTCTGGGCAGATCCTTGAATCCGCGCTACTTGCCTAGCAGCTCTATCAAACTTAAGAATCTCCATTTCTATCCAGCGACCTAGCAAGTTAATTCGAACTGATTGCTCCTCAAGCTTCTGCATCTCCTGTTCAACTCGAAATCTCAAATCAATCTCTCGTTGCTTCTGCTGTTTAAGATGGATTAAATACGCTTCCAACCTACTCAGATCATCTCTCAATTGATTAATCGCAGAACTTATCCTTTCTGCTTCACCAAAACCCTCCAAATCCTCCGACCGAGAGTGCAGCTGTAAGCCTGGAGTACCTACCTCCTCCAAAACCTGATCCTTTGCGCAAGAATCCATTCCTAAGCCCTCGTTTTCAAAGCGTAACCAAGCCGCTCAAACTAGACAGCTGACAGCATCCTCTACGAAATGCACATAAATTAATTCCCCATACCACTGTGAAAAGTCTCTAACCCTCTAAAAGCACAAACCGCTGGGAACAAGGTCTGCAATGCTAGCAAAAATTAGAAATCTAAAGCGGATTTATGAACACAAAAATTACCAAACCGAACGCAAGATAGCCCCTTATCCAGCTCGGGAAGAAATCTGAGTCAATCTTTAAACATAGGACTGTAGCACCTACCTCAAACCACCTCACCTACCATGTTTGAGTAACTACAACAAAAACATAGCATCTAAAATCCTACTTGAATAGTATTTTTTATGAGTTTTTCCTGAGAATCTCTACTTTTCACTAGTCCAAAGTGTATTCCACCTATCTCTGTAGCTTTTACTGAACATAGCGTTCAATTGCCTCAAAACCCTTTATAGGAATGATTTACAGAAGATGTCTGCCTACTGCTTAAGTGCTCAGGAGAGCTCGATGAAAGATACTACAAATGCCGATATCAGGTCATATGGCGCTTTACCAGTCAACCAGCATTGTCAAAACATATCGACATATTGAAATCAGTCTAAGCTATATCCTCAGAGGATTTGCATCGTAATTAATTCGTTGGCAACAGTACATCTAGCTTATGAGAGCAGCACAGTATTAATCGATACGTCGGAAGTGAATGATGCAGCTCTACACCAAAGCAAGCGAGTACAGGACCAAGCAAGAAAGGTGTGTCTACTCAGAAGACATGTTATTTGGATGCACAAACCGTAAAAGCGAGCAATACGATACCTGTGTCATAGGCAACCTCTAAAATCAGCGTTGCATGAATCATGCATAGCGTCACTTTAGACAATTGACTCACAAACCTAATTAGCCGTTACAAAGTCAAAGAGCCCTATTCGCTACGCTGTAGGGATTTCAAAGATAAGTCTCGAGCAGTATAATTGGCGTAGTTAGCTTGTACCACAAGTAACGGGCATTATGCGAAGACTCTGGTTCTAGAAATACTATGAGGTATTCTGCGGGCTCTTCACACCACATAGCTCCCGACTTCATTCGTTACTCACGCTAGCTAGCCATTTAGCCCCAGTGTTATACCAGTTGGTCCTAACTAACTACACACAGTAATTTTGTAGCAATTAAGCTTAGAAGGCAGCTAATCCTATGAGCTGCAGTGAGAGGTGCAAAATCGCGTCAACTTCGGGCTCATGGCAACTTTTGGTGAAAGCGGGTGCGATCGCTTATTCCAAGTGGGAAGCTTCAAGGGTTTCGGAGTGTGATTCAGCCTAGATCACCAAAAGCGTGCAAGAGCCCGAAGTTACGAGAATAGACCTCTTGCAAATTAAATTGTACCGACTGCCTTAAGCTGCCTTGGCATACTCTCGGTTGTAGATCGCAGCCATGAGATTACAGCGTAGTCCGAAGCGGTGGCGACGATTGCGATAGCGCTCAGCCAGGATGCGGAAAACTTTCAAGCGGCCATTAACGTATTCAATGCCAATCCGCTCTCGGGCCAGAGCCCGATTAGCGGCTTTGGCGTCCGAACTCAACGTCCCCCCTCGGGGTTTCTTTTGAGGAATCGCACTATTGCTATGAAGCTTCTGAATCCCTTGATACCCTTTATCAACCAGGCTCTTGGTGTCGGGATGAAAGTGGACACCCGAAGCTTGAAAGACTTTGAAATCATGTTGGCGTCCTCGACCCAAGAAAGTACACACAATACTGCCTGTGTCAGCGTCAATGATGAGTTGGCATTTGAGGGTATGTCGCTTCTTCTTACCAGAATAGAAGCGTCGCTGCCGCCGTTTAGGGCGTTCAATCGGCGTCTCGGTGACATCCATGAGCACGACATTAAGGGGCTCCTGCAGTAACTGCTTCTTGCCCGGCAGATGGAACTGGGGAGCACTTATCAGGGCGTCTTCGCCCCAATGAACACACCGACAAATAGTCGATTCACTCACCCCCCAGCTACTGGCAATATGAAAGTAGGTGCGATACTCACGCCAGTACTCCAAGGTGACCAACACTCGTTCTTCCAGGTTGAGTTTGGGTTTGGCCCCTGGTGTCGGCATGGGTCGCCACTGGGGGGTCAGGCTATCGACCATGCTGACGAAGGTCTGGCGATTGACCCCGAAACGTCGCTTAAACGGCTTATCCAAGAGGATGTGGGCTATGGTGTAAGTCAACATCAGGACTTCTAATTGATAGAGCATCCTGATGTTTCCTTAGATTCACCATCCTTAGCAAGCTAGGCCTGAGCTAATCTGAAAGAGGTCTAATACGCAAGAGGGTTTCATCGATTCAACATTCTTCAATTAGAGTGTTTAACCGTATTCTTCAATTAGAGTATTTAACCGTTTCCTAGCAACTGACAATCTTTAGTTTTCTTATGATAAGAGACTATACTATATAATGTGCTATTTTTAACCTAAAATACGCAGATCTAGAATAGACTAAGATGCCTACTTCGCTAAGCTGTAAGTCTCGTTCCAAATGGTTGGTAAAGGCTTCTTCTTTGCAGATTCTCATTTTATCTTTAGAGACATATAAGATATACTATGTTGTATCGATTACAGGATTTAAGTTCGTAGATTATTTGCTGATTGCATATGGCTAATCGTAACGAATCGTTGCCTATCAAGGTAAACGGTAATGCCCCTCTATTGGTCATAACGCAGGTCACAGAGCAAATTAAGTTGCTGATTGCATTCGGATTCTTGAATCCGGGAGATAGTCTACCGCCAGTTAATCAACTCGCTCAGCAACTTGGGATTAATCACAATACGACTGCTGCCATTTATGCAGACTTAGTCAGAGCTGGTTATTTAGTTGCGCAAAGGGGGCGTGGAACATTTGTTGCTCAGAATGAAGAAGTTGAGAGGGTAACTAAACTCCAGGGCTTGTATCGTCAAATGGGCTCAGCATATTTAACGGCAAAAGAGACCGGCTTAGATCCAGCAGAGTTTGCCTCAGCAGCATATGCCATCGCTACGACATTAGATAACGACCTCGCGCTTGTGTTCGTAGATTACGACAGCCACAGCGCATTGGCTTTTCTCGATTGCATTGAGTCTGAGATAAATAACTCAGTCGTACTATCGAGGCTAGAAGACCTGGAGAGCAATAACGAAGAAGCTATCAGCCAACTCAAAGAAGCTGACTTAGTACTGACAACCGTCCTCCACGCCAAAGCGGTGAGCCAGCATAAAACACCTGGACAAGAGGTTATTGGACTGATTTTCATGCCTGACCCTTCGATTCTGATTTATCTGGCTGCCCTACCGAGAAATTCAAAAGTTTTATTTATAAATTGTGAGGGTGCTGGATCAAAGCCTGTAGAGCAGTTAGTTGAGCAAATGGTTATTTCCCATCTCCAGCTTCAGGCGATCGCTATTAGACACCTCGAAGATCATCATCTCCAGCTTATAAACGAGTTTGATTTTGTTTATGCAGCGTCTCCAATGTACGGGTTACTGGAAAATCACCTAAGCCAGTCTGGGAAACTGAAGCAGTTTAGATTTAACTTGAGTCAGGCAAGTATCGCTCTAGTCAAGGCCCGCATAGCCGCAGCTCGTCTTCTGAACACTGAAGCCACTTAGAATCAACACTTACGCTCCCAACCCAAGTTGCGGGCCAGATTCAGCCAGTGCTTCCACCTTCCACCAATTAGGATGTCGTCAAAAAAGTTTATTTTGAGCCTACTTATCTATACCTTTGAAAAGATGGAAATTTTACGTTGACATTTTTTCGAAGTATGTCTACAGTATGTCTATCCATCGTAAGTCTGAGATAGGATGGATTTTTACAGGCTTCGGCTTTGCTGGGAACAGCTGAGGCTTCTGAGGTCAATAGTTTTTCACTTTACCTACGAATGTAACTCCAAGCATGAACTCGCGAGTTTAGTTTGGTTTGAAGGTTCATTTTTGTCTGGAAGATCTAGAGTCTGTGTCAGCGGGCAGTATGCATTTACAAGCTTAATTTTGGTACGTCTCTCAGATAGGAGATGCTATTTGTCTGTGAGTAACCCTGCTTGACCAGGTGAGGCAGTTTCATATGTTGAAAAGGCTTACAAGCCGCTGTTTCATTGGACCTGAAAGAAGTATGTACTCTGTAATAGGGAAGAATTCTACTGCGAGTTAATAGGAACTGAGATATCTGAATCTTTAAGATTTCTCGACTCCTATGAGAGTCTCACTCGCTGTATCTTCTTGGTTGGGCCCGAGTCCAAAGTCAATTCAAGCTGCAAAATTACTGTTGATAGGAATAGAAGTATGAATGGAATTCTGCTTGCTAACCTTTTAGGCTTTCTATCGCTACTGTGCTACGTCTTGACACTGCTTCCAACAACTCTAAGAGTTGTTTTTCCAGCAGCCAAATCGGCAAAAATTCTAAGGTTGTTGTTGAAGCATCGCCGTCTAGTCGGTGTTATGTCTTTTTATCTTGCTCTATGTCACGGGTTTTTGATCATTCTCAAAAGAAACTTCGATTTCTTTGATGTCAAAACCTATGGAATCTACATTCAAGGTGTTTCAACCTTCCTAGTGTTTGCATGCTTGACAATTACATCTAACGATTGGTGCATGAAGAAGCTGAAGAAGAATTGGAAGAAGCTGCACCAGCTTACATATTTATGCATGGTTTTACTAACTTGGCATGTCTGGGATAAGATGTCAGGCCACTGGAGCTTCTTCACTCCTTTTAGCTTCATAGTTCTCATCAGCATCATGGTCCTGTTTTCGGCTCGAAAGTGGGTTGAGAGTCAGAATAAAAGTTCTCAGAAGAACATACCAAAGCAGACACCTGTAGCGGTAGAGCGATAAGCACTCCGCCATTTTAGGAGATTAGCCATGATTCCACAGAAAGCATTCTGGTGGGGTTCTTCAGCGTTATCCTTGTTGGCTGCTTCAATATTGGTTGCCACAGGTTCATCTACAGTGTTATCACACCTACTTGATGTTATTAGCTCTGACGACAAAGGCGTTCATCAGCTATCTTCTCAGAATCGTTTAAAGCAGCCTTCTCGAATCTACGCAGTAGCTGTAAGCCCAAATGGAAAAGTTTTGGCTACCGGAAGCTACAACGGCAAAATTTACTTATGGAATCTTGAGACTCAATCACTGCTGTATATCTTACCGGGGCACACTGATGCAGTTGAAACACTTGCCTTTGCTCAGGATAGCCAGGTGCTCTTAAGCGGTAGCTGGGACAATGATATCAAGGTTTGGGATCTCACAAAGGAAACTCCTGTGAGCAAGACATTGCAGGGGCATATTGATGATGTCCAAGCGATTTCTATTAGTATAGATGGCCAAACTCTAGTTAGCGGAAGCTACGATGGAACGGTTAAGGTTTGGGATTTAAATTCTGGAAAAGCTACTCAAACCTTGAAGAGCGTTAGTCGGTTGAGCACGTTAGCCCTTCATTCGAACAAGCAGATTATAGCAATTGGAAATGCCTGGGGTAACCTCAGTCTTTGGGATTTACAAAGTAGTCAAATTATTCAGTCTATTTCAGGACACTCTGGCGAAGTTCGCTCTGTCTCATTTAGCCCCGACGGCAGCACTTTAGTAAGTGGTAGCTATGATAAGACAGTAAAACTTTGGCACGTTAGTGACAGAGTAACACTGTCACAAACTCTGAGTGATGTTTCTTTAAGCGCTGTTCTTGCAATTGCGATTAGTCCTGATGGTAGAACTTTAGTCAGTGGAGGGTATGATGGAATGCTTTGTTTTTGGGAAATGGATACCGGCAAGTTATTAGGAATGTTTCCTGCTCATCGTTCTGCTATCTGGTCAATTGCATTTAGTCCTGATAGCAAAAAAATTATTAGCGGCAGTTCAGATACTACTGTCAGCCTATGGAAGCTAAGTGACATTATTTCCATAGAATAGTTTTGCTTGATCAGGCGCGCAACGAATCTATCACCAGCTAGAAGCTATCGAGACAGGCAAGCAGAGTTCATATTTTGATTCAAGCTATGGAGTATTGAGAATATGTTTCAGAATTCAGGGATGGGAGTAACAATTCACGGAATTGGTTCGGCAGTGCCAAAAGCTTCCCTCAACAACCATCAAATCAGCCAAATTGTTGATACTTCTGATGAGTGGATTACAACTCGGACTGGGATCGGGCGTAGACGATTAGCTGAGGGAACGAGTGCTTTAACTGGTATTGCAACAGAAGCAGCTCAAAAGGCAATAAATATGGCTAATATTGACCCAGTAGATATCGATTTGATAATTTTGGCAACATCCTCACCTGACGATTTATTCGGCAGCGCAAGTCAAGTTCAAGCTAGGCTAGGCGCGAAGAGAGCTGCTGCTTTTGACCTAACTGCTGCTTGTTCTGGATTTGTTTTTGGCATGGTCACAGCCGCTCAGTTTATCCGAACAGGAGCCTATCAAACCATAGTATTAATAGGGGCAGATGTTCTCTCACGCTGGGTAGATTGGTCGGACCGACGTACCTGCGTATTATTCGGTGATGGGGCAGGCGCAATTGTAATGCAGACAGACCAGCGTGACCATCTCTTGGGGTTTGAACTTCGTAGCGATGGTACTCAACATAACTCCTTGACTCTAGCGTACCAAGGTCAGACAAAATCGCTTCTAGATGGTATTGCTGTCAATCAAGGTACCTACCAACACATTGTTATGAATGGCCGCGATGTTTACAAGTTTGTTGTGAAGCAGGTACCAGAAATTATTGAGAAAGCGCTTTTCCGAGCTACGCTCACAATTGATCAAGTTGATTGGCTTATACTCCATCAGGCAAATCAACGAATTCTCGATGGTGTTGCACAACGTCTTAATATTCCAGAACATAAAGTCGTTAGCAATTTAGCCAACTACGGTAATACTTCAGCAGCTTCTATTCCCCTTACTTTGGACGAGATTGTTCGTCAGGGTAAGGTCAAGTCTGGTGATACCATCGCTATATCTGGATTTGGCGCAGGCTTAACTTGGGGAGCAGCAGTTTTTCGGTGGTAGTACCAGAGTTTGTAGTGGAAATGTAGTGATTATCCGACAGTTTGGAGACTGTATCATGTGTGGATACTAAAAGTAAACGTAGCTATGGATTGCTGAGACAGGCATTCAAGCGTTTTCAAGAACGTTGATTAGTTTGGGCCACCTATCGGAAACCTACTTAAGTTTTACCTTTAGTTAGCTTAAGGATCTTTTGCATTTTACCAAGCACGTTCCGTATTGGAACCGATCCATATTGGCTCGGTGACATCTAAATACAGAGATTCACCATCTCTATACCAGCAATGTGCCTGCCTCCAATTGAACGTTACATATTCCTTAATTATTGATATTTCATCATGTGGTCTTTCATAACCTAGAATTACGTTTTCAATTATTTCTTCTCCTGCATAGAGAGACCAGTAGGTAGCATATCCCTTGAAGGGGCAATATGTTCGATAATGGCTCTGCCGCATTAAATCAATGCGCACATCTTTTAGAGGTGCGTAAAAAGCAGGAATGTGAAAGCTTTCTTGAACTACTAATGCTTGCATAGTATCAATGAAAGCGATATTTTCATAAATAACCTTAACAGGTTTAGAGCTAGGTTCTACGCGAATCTTATAGTCAGGGCAAATCGGACCTGTTAGCTCGCTATGCTTCAGGTCACGTGTAGACACAGAAAGATGTCTAGAAAGTAAATGCTCAGTTTCAGTAAGCACTCTTTGAAGATCCATGAAACCTCCAACTCCTCTACTTACAGTAGACGATTTTTGAGTATCTGAAATTTGGATGAAGTGCCGTAAATTTCGTTTTCCTGCTAGAGAGCAGTATCTGAGCTCAATTCAAACTTTCAAGAGGTTGCTAGTCAAGTAGTTTTTTGTCAAATCCTTATATAGCCATCAAAACTTTCCTTGACTACTTCTTAATCTTCCTGATTAAGTATGCTTCAGTCTTAAGCCGTAGCATAGGGCAAAAATGTACAGAAATTTCGCAGAAATAGGCAAAGAACATTATAGGATTAGGTAACGTAATACTAATCTCTTGAGGGATATTAAAAGCATGAAAAGGTTAAAGGCGAGCTAAGAGCCTATCCGAAAATCTCGGTTGAGCGGAAAGCTATGCATGCACTAGTACTCCGTGGCGGGAATATCTCTACCATTGCTCAGACTTTCAATGCCTTCCCTTCGTAAGTCCACTTGAATGGCTTGGCCATGGTGTCATTGAAATAGGCAATGAAATCTAGGATCCTGGCCTTCAGGTCAGCAATA
>JBHJHM010000133.1:0-34440 GCA_050330865.1 Leptolyngbyaceae cyanobacterium | reverse complement strand
GGTTTGGTTTTTTGGTTTTCTGTTTTTTTTTGTTTGTTGTTTGTTGTGTGTTGTGTTTTGGTGGTTGGTGGTTGGTGGTTGGTGGTTGGTGGCTCTTGGTTAATCGTTAATGATTGATGGTTGATGGTGGTGTAACAAGGTATTTAGAGCTTAGAGTTCCGATAGGCAGCAGGTATGCGGGGCAAATGCCTCGGCCTTACGGATTCTGATCCTCCCTTTCCCTTTGCCCCTCTTTTTCCTGCTACTCATCACCCACTGTCCACTCCCCCGCGTCTCCCGCTCCTATCACTCGTTCCCCATCTACCCTTCTACTCCCCCAAAATTAGCTGCGGTAGCCAGCTGAGGCCCAACCCTATCAAGGGCAGGAGGGCAAGTGTTAGAAATGCCAAGTGATCGCCTAGATCGTCGATCAAAGTGTCGATGCGGACAAGGATAGCCGTGGCGACGAGCACAACAACGTAGGCAAAGGCTCGGAATTGAACCACCGCAACAACCGCTAGGGACGCCAACAGTAACACCATGATGGAATAGCCAGTATCGGACTGAAAGCCCAGCAATGCAAACTTACGAATGGGTGTCCACACAAAAGTCAGGATGCTAGCCTTGGCCATGACAAAAATCAATGTGGTAATCCAGATAGCGTGTCCTGCGTAGTTGCCCTGGAGCAGTTGTCCAAAGGTAGCGTAGGCCACCACAAATAGTCCCCACGATAGCCAGCGACTTTTCATTGCGCGTACTCCAACCTCCACATTCCAACGCTATCAAGGATGAGTTGCTGTAGATTAAGATTTTTACAGGTTGGTTGAAATTGCCTGTACGGGACAGGTTGGAATGCACTGTTCACAGACAATGCAGCGCGATCGCGCAAACGTTAGCCTAAAAGTCTGAGGTTCGAGCCTCAAGGCTCCTGAGGGACAAACTCCTGTACAGAGCCCGCAATGGACACAGGCTTCTTCATCGATCAAGATCTCTCGACTAGCTAAAGAGACACTGATTCCTTGCTCTTGTAACCAGGCGATCGCTTCGTCCAGCTGATCGATATCGCCTGAGAGTTCCACAACTAACTTACCTACCTGATTCGGCGCGATTTGAGCCCGAAAAATATTGACTGCTACGTTAAAGTCCTTCGCCAATCGATAGGTGATTGGCTGATTAATTGAATGCTTTGGAAACGTCAGCGTCACTCGTTTTTTCATGGCTAGATCTCAGCAGGCGTTGGTTGTTGGTTAGTCGCTAGTGGCTAGTCGCTGGTGTGGTTGGAGGCTGGGCATTTGGAGCGTAAAGCCGCGATATATATTGAGGTATACGGGCCAAATGCCTCGACCTTACGAGATTTTGCTTCCCTCACTTTTCACTCCCTTTTCCCCTTATCCCACTGCTCATCACCCCATAACTCCCTAGCACCCTCCTACCCTACCACTCTTCCACTCCCCCACTCCCCCACTCCCCTTCCTCCCCAAACCTCGCTATTTTAAAGAATAGACACTAACTGCTGGGGATAACCGTCGATGACTGATTCTTCTACTACTGCTATAGAAGTTGCTGCCCAAGCCGATAAAGGAATGGCAGGAAAGGTGCGTAACCTGATTGTGGTTAGTGTCGCGATGGTACTTTCTGTGTTGGTGGTGCTGGGCATCCGGACACAAGCTCCCGCAGCTTCATTAGAAACCTTGGCAGCGGAAGCAACGCCTTTGGAAGACGCTTTAGTGAGTGGTAAGCCATCGCTGATGGAGTTTTACGCTAACTGGTGTACGTCTTGCCAGGCGATGGCGGGCGACATGGCTGAGTTGCGAACGACCTATGGCGATCAGGTGAATTTCGTAATGCTGAACGTGGACAATAGCAAGTGGTTGCCGGAAATGCTCCACTACCGAGTGGATGGCATTCCTCATTTTGTCTACCTAGATAGTGCGGGAGAGCCGGTAACGATGGCGATCGGGGAGCAGCCCAAAGCCGTGATTGCAAGCAATCTAGATGCTGTGCTGACGGGGGCCGAATTACCTTATCAGCAGGCTTTTGGACGCACCTCTGAGCTTGAGGCTCCGGTTCCAACTGTGAGCGATCGCAGCGATAATCCCCGCAGTCATGGAGCCCAAGCCGCCAACTAGCTACTATCTGTTGCGTTTTCTGGGCCAGTTCCACGAATTCCCCAAATACTCTGGCGTCGTTGCCAATCACCGTATCGCCTTTGTGCGGCCATGTGTCCGGCATCGCCGCTTCCCACCCCTGACCAAAAACTGGGAAGGGATAGGTGGAATTGCAAAGAACTCCGGTTTCGAGCCCAGAGATTCGTGATTGTTACGTTACCTTTTTTCAAGAAACCGGAGTTCTGAATACGTTTACTTTGGGAGTACTCTAGGGAACTTGCCAGATGCGATTGTGGTACTGAGTGGGTTCAGCGTAGGGATCTTCCATCGGATGGTCGTGGCTGTGACCATGGTGATGGTGCCCGTGACTGTGGCCGTGATGATGTTCGTGTCCATGTCCACGTTCGTTCCCAGTCCCTTTCACTGCCGCCAAGCGGAACTTACACATCTCACAGTTCATCGCCACGGACCCTACCTGCGTCTCAATTTCACGGCGACGCATCACGCTCATGAGCTGAGGATGCAAGCCCATTTCAGGTAGGCACACTACCTCTGTTTCCGGGAACAGCGCTTGTTGCTGGGCTGCAATAGCTTGAATTTTCTTCATCAGGACACCCGTGAAGAGGAAGTACGGCAGCACAATGATGCGTTTGGGATGATACATTCGAGCGCGTCGGAAGCCTTCCTCCAAACGAGGATGGGTAATGCCGATGAAACAAGTTTCGACCGTGCTGTAATTACTACCTTCCCAGAGTATGCGTGCCAATTTATACACATCGCCGTTAGCATCGGGATCGCTAGCGCCTCGGCCTAAGAACAAGAGAACTGTATGCTGGCGCTCAATCCCATGGGGATTATGCTCAGGCTGATCTAAGCAAGTAAGGCGATCGCGCCACAGGTTCAAAATTTCCGGTGTAATCCCAAAATGACGACCGTAGTGAAAGCGCACTTGGGGATAGCGTTGGCGAGCGCGGTCCAATTCGTTAGTGACATCAAACTTATTGTGACGTGCCGCAAATAGCAGAACAGGGAGAGCTGAGATATCAGTATAGCCTTCTGCTACGCAGCGATCGACACCATTTTGGATGGTGGGTTCAGTCAATTCCAGAAAACATGGAATCACAGGGCGAGATGTGTCTAGGGCTTGATAAGCCGTAGCAAAGTCCAATAGACTCTGCCGACCTTGAGCATCGCGACTGCCATGGCCAATCAGTAGCAGCGGTCGTTTCTGTGGTAAGGGTTCTAGCTTGGGAGCCAATCCCCCATTGAGGCTAGTAGACTCCGTCAAAATATGGGCAGTAGTCATGATTCAATTCACTCCATGCCTGTGCATCGCAGGCGGTAGAGACACGAAACCTCCTGCGGGTATTCTGACTGGGGAATCGCTTTTAAGGCTGAGGAATGAGCCAGGCAACTCATCACTACTCAAACTTCAAACCTTTCCCTTCACAGCTGCGGCACAGTGTCGGAATTGTGGATGACTCCAAATGCTATGAGCCCACGCACCGAACTTTCCCCTCAGGAGATAGTATCAAATTTAGCCTTGTCATTTTAGCTTGGTTAAGCCTATTCAAAACGAGAAAAAAACGATAATTACGTAGATACTTTATTGGGTAAGTATTTCGCCTATAAGCTTTACCGCATCAGTCAGTCGGCATTGCCAAAGTGTATTTACAGAAAGCGACTCATCTTTGGAATGTCATCAGAAAGGAAAATAAAAGCTTGTCGGCTTTTAAGATTGTTTTTTGCTACTTAGCCCCATAATTTGGGCATAGTGTTCTTACACAAACAATGTCTAGGTGCCAGGACCTGTAACTGCTTTGCGAGTTGCCAGAACGCTCATTTCAATTGGTTTGAGAGGAATGCTATGCATTTCGGCAGCCCTTCCCATGGCCGTTCTTCTGCCAGCTTTAGAAAATGGCCCTAAAGTCGAGGCAAGTACACAATCTGCTCCGACAGAAATAGCAAACGTTCTTGTCATTCACTCCTACAGTCTTGAACTTCCTTGGAGCCGACAGCAGCGTGCAGGAATTGATCAGGGCTTCCAGGAAAGTGGACATAACGTTAAGGTTTATCACGAGTTTTTGGATAGCAAGCGATATCCTGATTTGAGCTATCGTCAAGAATTCTTAGACTACATTCGAAGCAAATATCGCGATACGCCGCTGCAGGTTTTGATGGTTTCGGATGATCCAGGTTTGAACATGATTCTGGAAGTCCGTGATGAGTACTTTCCAGCTTTACCTGTCGTATTTATGGGAGTCAACCATGTGCAGCAGGTATTACTTGATACACCGTGGATTACGGGAGTTTTTGAAACTCGCAGTGATGTTGAAATCTTTTTAGAGGCTAAGCGTCAAACCGGCGCTGACACCATGATTTTAATTAGTGACTCTAGTGAAACTGGACAGGCAGCTCTCCAGAGGATTGAAGCCAATACATTGGGCGTGGACGATTTGCCCAAAATTATGGTTCTAAAAGATATTCCAGATACTCAAGTGGATGAAAAACTAGGAGCATATCCAGATCATTGGCCTATTTTTATGTCTGGGCAACTTCGGGAAGGTGATGCACAAGGACCTTTGATTGGCTTTGCGCGTGAGACTCAAATCCTGAGCTCGCAACTTCCCAATCCTCTCTATACCAATACAGTAATGCGTCTTGGCCATGGTGCTGTAGGCGGCAAGCTCTTAGCAGGTGGCTACCATGGCCAGCAAGCGGTTCAGCTAGCGATCGCGATTCTTGACGGGACTCCAGTAAGTGAGATTGCCCCCATCCTGGAGGCTGAAAGTCAATGGATGTTCGACGCCACTGAATTGGAGCGCGCGAACATCGATCTGAAGGCACTACCTCCCGATAGTGTTTTAATCAACCTAAAGCCATCGTTCTATGAACAGTATCGCCAGTTAGTATGGTTTGCGATCATCATCTTTTGTCTAGGCTCTATTACGATTGTAGTCTTAGCCGATGCTATTCGCCGTCAGAAAAGAGCTGAAAAGCAATTAAAGGAAAACGAAAGAAAGCTTGAACAAAGAGTTTCTGAGAGAACGTCAGAACTGAGTGCAGCCCTTAACAGGCTAAAGCATACTCAGGCACAACTCATTCAAACAGAGAAGTTATCAAGTTTAGGGCAATTTGTTGGAGGTATTGCCCATGAATTTAATAATCCACTAAACTTCATATCCGGCAATATCGAGCATCTTCAAGACTATATAGAGGAGCTATCGCAGCTGATTCTTCACTATCGTTTGCGAGTAGCGAACCCTGGTATAGCAGAAGATTATGGTCAAGAAGTTGATCTTGAGTACATTCAAGAGGATATTCCTAGAATATTGCACTCAATTAGGCATGGGGCTGAACGTATTCATGATATCGTCTGCACGTTACAGGAGTTCTCTCGTAATGATCAGCAAGGCATTAAATCGACGGACTTAAATCAAAGTTTAGATAGCACGCTGCTCATTCTCAATACGCGGCTTTCTAAAGGCATTGAGGTGATCAAGGATTATGACACCTTACCTCGGGTTGATTGCAATCCTGGAGAGGTTAATCAGGTGTTTATGAGTGTTTTACTCAATGCAGTTGAAGTGCTCGAGTCATCTGATAGTGTTAATAGACAGATTGCAATCAGAACTATCCAGATTTCAGATAGCCACGTTCGTATTACGATTCAAGATACTGGAAGCGGCATCCCTAAAAATATCCTCGATAAAGTATTTGACCCATTTTTTACAACTAAACCTGTTGGTCAAGGTACTGGTCTTGGTCTAGCGTTGAGCTATCAGACAATTCAACAGCATCAAGGCAGTTTATCTTTGCAGTCAGAAGTTGGAAAGGGTACGACGGTGGTTATCGAGCTTCCTATTGAGTCTTCCCAAAACTATCGTTCAGAGGAAGTCGCGACTATGATTGAGGTATAAGGCGTTCTTTGACCTGAACCGCATGACTCTAAAGGAGCGCATCGCAGCTTACCTGGATGATACGGACCAAGAAACCGGAGGATGGGTAACAGGGGCAATCGCAGCCCTGATTTTTTTGTCTGCCATCATTTTTGTCGTCGAAACCTATGACATTTCACCGCAACTACAAACGGTTCTCAACGGTCTTGATTGTCTGATTCTGGGCCTCTTCGCGGCAGAATATTTGCTGCGATTGTGGACAGCAGAGCAGTGGTGGGCCTACGTTTTCAGTGCCTATGGCTTAATAGATTTGATTGCCATTTCGCCCTTTGTGCTGGGATTGCTAGACATGCGATTTGTGCGGCTGTTGCGGTGGCTGCGAGTGCTGCGATTGGTACGTTTTTTAGGCGATCGCGCCATCCTCGGTCGATTGACGGCTGCCGATACCCTAGCTGTCGTCAGGATTGTATTCACAATTTTCGTAATTGTGTTTATTTATGCAGGCATTATCTTTCAGGTCGAACAGCGTTACCATTCCGATACCTTCAACACTTTTTTGGATGCAGCGTACTTCGCTGTTGTCACGATGACGACCGTAGGCTATGGCGACATCACCCCTGTTTCCGAAGCGGGGCGCTTATTCACGATGCTGATGATTTTGACTGGCATCGCCCTCATTCCTACACAGTTGGGTGATTTGATTCGGCGGATTGTAAAGGTCTCTCAGTCCATGCAGGTGCCTTGTCCCAACTGTAGTTGGACAACCCATGACCCCGATGCCCAGTTTTGCAAACGCTGTGGAACAGCCTTACCTTTACCTGAGATGGATCTGCCGATTCAACGAGTCGCTCCTGTCAAGAAGCCACAAAGCACACAAGTTATTCCCTTTGGCCCTCCCCCCATAACAGAGTTTTCAGCTGTAGAGTGTCCTGAAAAAGCTCGCTCATCTGAGACCTCTACATCAGAAGAGTCTTAACAGGATGACCACTGCGATATTAGATTTTTCATACTTCATACCATTGCTTAATGTGGCGCTTTGTTTCTGTCGAGCAATTAGTTTGGTATGCAGTTTGACTTAATCAAAGCTGTGGCCTTGCATCAGCCGATACTGATAACCTTTCGAGGCTGAGGCAGAGCGTTCACTCGCGAGTGACCAGAACAGGGCAATGGGAAAACCTCACAATCCTCTCGGCGACAGAACCTAAGAAAAATCGTGAAAGCCCGGTTCTGCCACTGGATGGAATCACAATCAGGTCGATGGAATTATGCTTGGCATAATCGAGGATTTCAGAGCTGGGATTTCCGATCGCGACTGTAAACTTCAGTTGCTTGTAGCCATCTTCTGGAAACCGCTCATAGAATACCTCGGTCACCCTATCAATTCGGGTTTGGTTGTCTACCGTTTGCCAAACAACCCCAGGCTCGGTTGGTTCCAATGGTGACAAAACATTTATGACATGAACTTTTTGAGGATCGCTGACAAAATCGAGAGTGTCTTTCAAGGCTTTTTGGGCTTTGTCTGAAAAATCGATAGGTACCAAGATATTATTGCCGACGAATAGAGCCATTTCGTAATCCTCTCATGACTATCTGAATCTTTGCTGTACTTACATAAGCAAGTAGCTATAAGTATTTCAAAGATGTCATTTTGACCGAAGGGAGAAATCTCAATCGCGCAACGGACCACGATATGTCCCGATTTTGCTCGGCATAAGCCTCGATTTTGCTACCTGGCAGAAAAATCACTTTGTACTTATGTTCCATTGCTCCTAGCGGAGTCGCTTGGTGTAGACATCGCCTGCCTGAATGACGTGCGACATCGTCAGGGTGGGAAATATTGATGGCGATCTACTTACTAAGTAACAGAAGTATGTACAGCTTTCGACGTTCATCGTCACTAAACATGAGTTTCTACTTTGTAGCCTCCAGTGTAGAGCCTATTGGTTAGCCTTTATGTGTCGTCTGTTAACAAATCGACCATTTGCCTGTCATGCTTTTCTGCAAACACTTTGCCAATTCGGAGAAGGGCAAGCGCAGAAACTTCAGGACCAAGGCAAGGCTCAATGAATGCTTACACTCTGAGCATTTAATTTCTCGGCAAGTAGCTTCAACTCATCGGTCAAAAGCGTCGGGAGAGGAAGCTGCAGGATTTCAAACACGTCACGAATCCGATATCGCCAGTCATGACGCGCAAGACTCTCAATGTAATTACGCTGATAAATCGCCTGAAGGCGGGAGGTATCTTCCAATAGCTTCTCCGTGAACCCAAGCCACTGCTCAGGATCCTCAGGCAGCTCAACCGTAGCATCTTCCCAATTCAAAATTTGGTCTGCCAAGACTGTCTTAGGCCGCTTGCCCAAGATAGTGCAGCCCGCTGCACACCCTTCAATCCATCGCAGCGAAAGCACCGAATGTTTGAACTTCCAGGGGCGCGTATTGACGTTGTGTGATTCGTACAGCTGATCGGTATCGTAGAGCGGATCAAAGGCCAGAACAATCTTAGAACGCCGCATCATCTGATGAAAGAGCAGACGATACTCTTGATCAACGCGGCCTTCATAGCGATCGTTCTGAGGATACCAATTACGATCAACTGCAGGATGACGATAATAAACGCGATCAGAACCAGGGCAATTCAACCCCTGAGAGAGTGACTGATGGAATTCGACAGGAGTTCGGCCAAAACTCATCACATCGATGGGACGATCGCGTTGACCACTTCCATGTAGCAACACGTTGGCCCCAAACGGCAGCAGTGAAACCGGAATCTTGAACTTCTGCTCCAGTCCCTCGATCGCCTCTAGCACTGGTACAAACAAGTGGTCCAGCTGATAGGTTTCTTTGGGGTAGGCATTAAACAGCCAAGCATCCACCACGTAAGCCGCCACCACGTCAAACTGCTTACGCCAGTTGGGAATGCTGGATAGCATACTTAGCCCTGCAGCATTCAGGCAAATCACAAACAGCATCTTGGAAGAGCCGGTGCTGATGCGATCAGGGTCAAACGGTTGGTAAGAACCAACCGTTTTGGTGATCACTCTTTTTGCCACGGTCGAAACCTGTTTAGGCTGCTTATGGGCCCATTGCGTTAAGTTGCGCGCTTTGGGTACCAAGACTTGGCCATCACAAAGTTTTGCAATCAGATCTTCGAATTCATAGATGAATCCATAAGCAGAGCCTTCAAATATTCCTCTCTGAGAGAGAATATAGGTTTCCATACTGTTCAAGCCTAATTGTCAAGTCCAAAGGAATCTTTGCACAGTTTTAAGGTTGTATCAATTTCCCCGTCGATATTGCCCCGTAACGCAAAATCGGTTGCTTTTAGCTTATCTATCCGGTAGTCCAATGATTCACAGGCTTCGCCTGGTTTAGGGGCTGGTCGCTGGATTTCGGGGGTAAATCCAAGCACAGCCTGACACCGTCGCTGAATTATTTCAGCCACATCAATAATGCGAAGTGGGCTCTCGCCTCCTAAGTTAAAAATCCCATTTCCCCAGTCAGTCTCAGGGGTGAGAAGATGACGAACAGCACGTCCTACGTCTTCTAACGTGACAAAGTCACGCCATTGTAGTCCCGGCGATTTCAGCGTTAGCTTGCCAGTGGTCACAGCCTGACGACAGAGATCGTTCGCTACCAATGTCCAGCGGTTGACGGCTGCATGGGTGGGCGCACCAAAGCCATTTGAGAGACGAATTACTAGCGTCTGAATGGGGGTGCGATCGCCGGCTGCCAGCACAAAATCTTCTGCCGTCTTATGGGTGATGGCGTAAGGATGTGCCGGACGAGGCACAGTATCTTCATCAATCGTACCAACCAGAGGAGCCCTGTAAACATGAGCCGTTGAAAAGTAAACGAAGCGGGACACTTCAGCAGCTTGAGCTGCCTGAAGCAGTTTCAGCGACCCCAATCCTGTAACTAACAAGGCTTGTTGAGGATCCTTACCACTATCAATTTCATTCAGCGCTGCCAAATGGACAATAGTGTCGATGCCTTTACAGGCCTGCAGGCAAGCCTCATCAGACATCAGATCCAATGCGATCACTTCAGCCTGAGGTAACCAGTCAACCTGAGTTGTTTCCTTTGAGCGCGTTGTTAAGACCACCTGATAGGCCGGATCGGCGGCGATCGCCGCCGCCACGCGCCCACCAACATAGCCCAAACCGCCCGTGATGAGAATACGCTTCATCGGTGTCTCAGGCTCCAGTCGTAGGGAATCGAAGGATCAAAGGGATCTAAGCGATCAATCTCGTCAGGATCGTGGGAAATGTCCGTACAGTTTGCTACGAGCGCCATCTCTTCGCCGTACCCTTTAAAGCCATTCCAGACAAAGGGGGGGACGGTTACCAGACAGTAGTTGTCAGGTCCCAAAAAGAGTTCCTGAATTTCGCCCTTGGTAGAACTGTCAGCGCGATCGTCATACAGCACAAACTTGATATGACCGTGAGGCACCGCGTAGTTGAGGGTCATCTTGCTATGGATATGCCAGCCCTTAATGGCCCCAGGATGCACGCAGGAGAAGTAGATTTCACCAAAGGACTTGAATACCTCTGAATCACTCCGCATCATGTGCATGATTTTGCCACGCTCATCGAGAATTTGGCGTAGCGGGGTCACCTTCACACCTTCAATCATTTTGAGAAGTCCTATAGTCAGCAATCTGTTGTTGGGTAGTAAGGACAGCGGACTTGCCCTCCGTCACGGCTTTGTACCAGCCCACAGTCTCAGCGATCGTGCGGTCAAAGTCCCAGCAGGGAAACCAGCCCAGAAGTTGATTAACCTTGTCGCAGTTCAGCTGCAGCAAACGCGCCTCATGCGGAGCATTCGGATCAATATCCGTTTTGATTTCGCCGGTTCCCCAGCTTTCAATGGCGCGCGTCGCCAGCTCTTGCACGGGGCGAATGGATTCAACTCTGGGTCCAAAATTCCAAGCCCCAGAGTACTCGTTCGGCGACTCATACAGCTTCACAGCCAAAGAGAGATAGCCAAACACGGGTTCTAGGACATGTTGCCAAGGACGGGTTGAAACGGGATTCCGCAGTAAGATAGGCTCATTTTTCTGCAGCGCCCGAATGCAATCCGGAATGATTCGATTCTGTGCCCAGTCACCGCCACCAATCACATTACCCGCCCGAACACTGGCAGCTCCCAGTGACGGATTCGCATTAAAGAAAGAATCTAGGTAGGAAGAGAACACAATCTCTGCCGCTGCTTTAGATGCGCTGTAGGGATCATGTCCGCCGAGCTCGTCCGTCTCGCGGTAGCCCCAAATCCATTCGTTGTTTTTGTAACACTTGTCTGAAGTGACGTAAATCAGCGAACGAATCGACGGGGTAGCGCGCACTGCTTCCAGCACATTCACCGAACCATCCACATTGGTCGAGAACGTATGCTTCGGTTCGGCGTAGGACAGGCGCACTAATGGCTGAGCCGCCAGATGGAACACAAACTCTGGCTGGAACTCCTGGAAAACTTGAACCAGCTTGTCCAAATCCCGGATGTCGCCATCCACGTGCTTAATGAGTTGATCAAGGGCGATCGCATTGAAGTGCCCATCAGGCTGCTCAGGAGGCAGTGCATAGCCTAATACCTCAGCACCGAGTTCACACAGCCACATACACATCCACGAGCCTTTGAAACCAGTATCGCCCGTGACTAAAACCTTCTTTCCCGAAAAGAGGCTTAAAGACTCAATTAATTGTTTACTCACTGCCAAACCATCCAAGGAGCTTCTTTTTTATCTACCAAACCATTCAGGAGCGTATAGTCACGATAGGTATCCATCGGCTGCCAGAAGCCATCGTGCTCGTACATCATCATTTGGCCATCATTGGCCAGCTTGCGCATCGGTTCCTGCTCAAGCGTGATATTGCCAACCGCATCGATATAGTCAAAGATCTCTTTACGGCACACAAAATAGCCGCCCGAGATACGACCTCCCGTGGCTTGGGGTTTCTCATTGAATCCTGTAATGGCGTTGGTATCGCTGAGTTCTAGCTCACCAAAACGACCCGGCGGGCGCATGCCACTCACGGTCATGATTTTGCCGTGAGACTTGTGGAAATCAATTAGTTTTTCAATATCAACTGTGCCAACACCATCACCGTAGGTCAGCATGAAGTTTTCTTCGCCGACTAGATAATGCTGAATTCGCTTGACTCGTGAGCCAGTTAGCGTTCCCAAGCCGGTTTCAGCCAGCGTAATTTTCCAGCCTATCTCAGAGTGTTCGGTGTGGTATTCAGTGGTCCCATTTTTGCCCAGCGTCAATGTTAAGTCGCTGGTGCTAGCTTCATAGTTCAGAAAGAAATCTTTAATGACCTGGCCTTTATAACCCAGACAGAGAACAAATTCTTTGTGTCCCCAATATGAATAATATTTCATGATATGCCAGATGATGGGCTTTCCACCCACAGGAATCATCGGCTTAGGAATGTTATCTGCAACGTCTCTGATCCGAGTACCAAAGCCACCGCAGAGGATAACCGTTTTCATCAGATGATCTCCTTAAGAGGTCGAAATATCGTGACGGATACGCTCCCTAGCGTATGTCACAAGGAGTCGCGAAGTCACGAGTCACACAAGCAAAATTTAATCAGTGAAACCTTCTTTTTATGATTCGTTCTGTTGCTCGAAAGAGCTGATAACTCAGTATTTACAGGAGCTTGGTCAGCATCAAATCGGACGAACAGGACGTCCTCGAAGAGGGCAACTCTAATCAGAATGGGATGAATTTTCAGAAAAAGTCTTTACAAGAGTCAGAATGCTTGCTACAGCAAGGTTTTGCAACCTGCTTTCTATATCAAACTAAGAGTTAACCAATACTTGACGCCCATTCTACGCGCTCTTCAGGAAATCTGGCTGTGGACTTTCTAGAAAGGTAAATTACGCTTCGGATCACCGAGCTGATGAGGTGCTGTTCCGATCATGACTTTGGGTTGTAAGTATGCTGGTGGGGCAGCCTTCCCCCAATGTTGCTCTAGCGCCAGCAGGAGGCTATCTTGTTGGGCTCTGAGGGCCTCAATGTTAGTCCCACGATTCTGAATGGAAAACCAGACGGGACCGCGATCGCGCGTTGGGAACACGCCCGCCAATGCGCTTACTGTAGCTAATGTCCCAGTTTTGAGTGCTGATTGCTCGGGCAATTCGCGAAAAATCAGTGTCCCTTCATCCTGACCAAAAACTGGCATGACATCCGCCACCGATAGTCCCAAAGGCCGTAGTCGTCGTTGAATTGCCAGCAGCATAGCAACCGCTGCACGAGGTGAAATGCGATTCTCATTCCCTAAGCCAGAGCCGTTGATCAAACGAATTTCGGACGTTGGGATTTGAGTTTCCTTCACCACTTTGGCTACGACCGTATTAGTTCCTCCAGTCGCTCTGGCTATTTGCTCAGCCATTTCGTTATTGCTGTAGATATTCATAGCTTTGAGCAGTGCGACCAGGGGCAAAGACTCGTGCCGCACGAGCCAACGCGAGACCTCGGATGTAGCCGTACTTGGCTTCAAGATGACCTGCCCTTGAATCAACAGCGATGGCTGCGCCGTTCCAGGCGGCATCAGGTCGTAGAGTTGCCAAACCTCTGCGGACCAAAGGTTGGCATCCGCTGCCTGCCTAAACAACTCCCCAGACAATTCCGGATTGGTCTGAAAGTTCATTGCAAAGTCGCCCAGAATGACTAAATTCCCTGCAATTTGCTGAATACCTTGCTGCTGCAACATGTTGGCGATCGCGATCGCCTCCTCCCAGACAAAGTAGGGATCGCCATCCCAATGAATCACCAAATCTCCCTGCAAAGTCCCATTTTCGACCACCCCGGTATGCCCAATGAGTGTCTCGAATTGGTGATTTATTTTCCAGGTGTCTAGTGCTGCCAAGGTCGTAGCAATCTTCGTTAACGATGCCGCCGACAAGGCTTGATCACCCTGATGGACAGCGATCGCAGTGGCTCCTGTTTGAACCCAAATACCCTGTTCCTCGGTGGGCAATCCTTGGTTGATCAGGCCTTTGAGATAGCTGCCCACAATCGCCTTGGCCGCTGGATCAGGCTGATTAACGGCTAGGATCCAGGGTGACTGCCAGCTGATTACGGCTTCCATTGAAGGCCATTGAATTGATTGGAACGACGCTGCGGTTTCTGGCTGATTACTGAACAGTGACAGGAAACCAAACGCTAGAAGTGCCTTGTGCAGCATTGATTGAACATCCTACACATCGGCACTTATCCTAGCGAACACACACCCGATTGGGAATGCCAGATTGCTAAGGACGGTCTAGAGCACTTCGATGGCCGCTTCTTAAGATCTTCCACCTTTGGGCTGGACGCCATCGCCAATGAAATTTAATCTGCAAGAGGTCTATTGAACATACAAAACCCTCGGGATCTCTGATGGGAAGAAGGTCTCGAGGGTCAATGAGCACATTAGAGTACATGAGAAAGTCTCATGCAAGTGAGTTAGCCGTTTTGTCTTTTCTTGAGAAAGCTACCGGTACCGATTGCAATTATCGAACCCAGCACACCCATAGGTTCAGGAATACTTTCAGTTTCTCCATCACAGGTCGAGTTCTGCATCCCCGCAACAGCATAAACACCACAACCGCCTGCACCACCTTTGGCAATTGTTTCAACTTGTGCATCACTCAACACATCATCGAAGAAAAATACACCATCCATCAGTCCATCTAACGGAAATGCACCATTAGCATTTCGACCAATATCAATAAACGACTGTGAAACATTAGGGGAGTCAGCTGTTTGAAACACAGGGTTATCGTTGACATATAGACTTTGAGTTGTGCCATCAAATGTTTGAGCCACAAACGTCCACTCAGTACTGGTATCGTATGGGCTCCTGACTACTCCTCGATGAGAGACAGACCACTTACCAGCCTGAACCTGCGTGAATCGGTCCCAACCATGGTTATCGTTGGAAAGAAAAATATTCCAGCCATTAGGATCGTTCAATTTCACCCATGCTCCCCAGCTGAATGTGGGGTTAACATGCCCGCTGCTGTTGATATCTGCTCTTAACCAACCAGTGCGGTTGAAAGAAGCTGCTTGTCCGTCCAGACCATCAACGTAGTTGACCGTGCCAAATTGGACAAGATCAGGTCCTAAACCAGTTGCTTCATCACCATTTCCATCAAAACTATAAAACCCACGAAGCTCAGCAGCTTCTGATATTCCTGCAGTTAGGCCAATGATACCAATGCTAACCGTAGCAGCTAGGACTTTATTCAGCATATAATTTATTCTCTCGTGATAAAACTACAGTGTTTCTTTGATGAGCAAAGTGAAAAATACAATGCAAAGATTTGAGCCTGAGCCTACACTTCGCCAGACTCGGAAACACGATGAATTTCCCAATGAATTGGAAGCAACCACTTAGCCTCCCCCTCAAGATTAGAGTGTTGTGATCTTTGTAGAGAATCTCATTTGCAGCAATTTCTTCTTGCTTACTTGTTTATTTATGATTTATTTTTATACGTTCTTTAATTATAAAATTAAAATTTATCTACCCTTCAAAGATCCGAAAAATCATTATGATCAACCTAAAAATCACGTAATAATACTGACATAGATATCCCCTAGTATTGAGCAATACGGAATGAAATACAGTCCGCTTTCGTAAAGGATATCGACCTAATTTCAAGGTTTTGCAAGCCTCGGGCCTCTGCTTCCACCCGAACATCAAGGGCTTCATTAATAAAAGCTATCAGGGGATTTAGAAGCTGCCGAGTAACAGTGAACGGCTTCAGAAGAAACCTCGAGGTGGTCAGTTGAGCAAGCAGCGAAAGTCAACAATCGGGTGCTGGCAAAAGCACGTATCGGTATTGAAGAGGCTAATGTCTAATAGACACCATTAAAACTCGTACAAGCCCCAATCTCCGCATTTTCCGAGCCTCCACGGTACGCTGGAAATGGAAGCACTTACATAACATTTACTGCACCTCACACACTATGCAGACGGTAGATCCCCCCAATTCCCGCCCTGTTGAACCATCTGGACAAGGATTTGACGCCGAGCATCCCCCTGAACAGTCCTTGATTGATGCCTGTGTCCACTGCGGCTTTTGCCTAACCACGTGTCCCAGTTATCGGGTCATTGGCAAAGAAATGGATTCCCCACGCGGGCGAATTTATTTAATGGACGCCATCAACAAAGGAGAAGCCCCCCTTTCGCCTACGTCGGTGCAGCATTTCGATTCCTGTTTAGGCTGCTTAGCGTGTACTACGGCTTGTCCCTCTGGGGTGCAGTATGACCAGCTCATTGCCGCGGTCCGGCCTCAAATTCAGCGTCAGCATGAGCGATCGCTCCCTGAAAAATTGCTCCGAAGCCTGATTTTTGGACTATTCCCCTACCCGGATCGTATTCGTCTCCTATTGACACCGCTGGGTCTCTATCAGCAGTTGGGCCTCTCAAAACTGGTGCAACGCAGTGGTTTGCTCAAGCGCTTTGCTCCCAATTTGGCCGCGATGGAGTCCTTACTACCGCCTGTTACAGCTCAATGCTTTCAAGACAATCTGCCTGAAATTATTCCGGCGCAGGGAAAAAAGCGATATCGCGTGGGCATGATTTTGGGCTGTGTGCAGCGCGTCTTTTTCTCTGGAGTCAATGAAGCCACCGCGCGAGTTCTAACCGCAAACGGCTGTGAACTGGTAATTCCTCGAAGCCAGGGGTGCTGTTCGGCGTTGCCTTCGCACCAGGGGGAAGAAGCTCAGGCTCAGGCTCTAGCCCGGCAGATGATTGATGCCTTCGAAGCTACCGATGTCGATTACATCATCATCAATGCAGCGGGTTGCGGACATACCTTGAAGGAATACGGTCACATTTTGCAGGATGACGCAGTGTATCGCGATCGCGCCCAAGCCTTTGCCGCCAGCGTTCGTGACGTTCAAGAGTTTCTCGCCGAAGTCGGCCTCACAGCTGAGCTGCATCCCCTGACGGAAGGAGCGCTGCCACTGGTGTACCAAGACGCCTGCCATCTCCTCCACGGCCAAAAAATCAGCCTTCAACCCCGGCAGGTGCTGAAGCAAATTCCAGGTGTCCAAATCCGGGAGCCGATGGATGCGGCTCTCTGTTGCGGCAGCGCGGGTGTGTACAACATGCTGCAGCCAGAAGTTGCTGAAGAACTGGGGCAAATGAAAGCCCAGAATTTGATCAACACAGGGGCCAAGCTCATCACTTCGCCAAACCCAGGCTGCTCTCTACAAATCCAGAAACACCTCGAAACTCAGAAACAGGTTCTGCCCTTAATGCATCCTATGGAATTATTGGACCTGTCTATTCGAGGCGAGAAGCTAGCGATTTGAGCGTTCGATTTTGTGCTAGCTTTGTGTGATGTCTAAGTTCGTGTCTGAAGTCACCGCATCGCTTGGTCTGGGATAACTATACCTAGGGACCATCAGACCAAAACGAAATTCTTAATCAGTTCTCCTCTCAAAGAAGGAAACACGCAGAAAAGGGCAGAGCACAAGACTCTACCCTTTTCCGTACCAGAATTGCATAAGCGATAACTGCTTACTCTTCGTCATCTTCCTCTTCATCAGAGGGGTAGACAAATCCCGTGGAACGACCCGTAAGAACGGACTTACCGAGAGAGAGTGCTTTTTCGGCCTGCATTGCTGCTGTACGCTTCCAATGCGCCTTGCGCTGATCACGCTTAGCCTTAGAGGTCTTTTTCTTAGGAACCGCCATGACCGCTTCAAACTTGACAACCTTTCAATAGTAACACGGGCTGTCTAACTCTCTAATGATAATTGTTATTGGTTGATGATTATTGGTTATTGGTTTGTCGTTGATGGTTGGGAATCGGTAATGGGTTCAAGGTTCTTCTGCCCTTTACCTTTACCTTTCACCCCTACTCCCCTACTTCCTCACTCCCCACCGTTGCCTGTCCTCTAAAAATTCAACAGCATTGGCGCTGTCCGATAATATACAGCCCAGTACTGAGGATCGGGGCGCTCTTGCCACTGATTGCGGGTAACCGTCACTTCCATAACGGGGACAGAAATACCCTGATTTTCGCCAATAATAGTGACGACAGCTTCGGAAATCAGTGAGTCGTTATCGAAGGTTTGTTGCACACCTGTACGGGCGATCGCTTCAGCTCGGCGGAGGAATGTACTGTAGGTTTCGCCTTCATCACGGAAAATGAACAGACTGAGGCGGGACGTATTGATCTGAGCAACTGCGGGGGTATGCATGCGTGGAGCAAGGGCGATCGCGCTCCCTAGTCCTAGTACGAGGGATAATCCCCAGACCGTAAAGGCCGATGATTTCCCAACGAATCGGTTGTTTAATGTCCTGACCTTATTCACACAGCGCTCCCAAATTGCATTCACGGTTTCTATTCTCCCAATCACCCCAAGTGTTGACACCGACAATTGCACCCACAAATCGCCTTTTAATTTAGCGACCGTCACTGAAACCGTCAATCTATGCATCGTTTTGTGCGAGCTGTGGTATCGTCTGGTGTCACGGTCGCTAGCCTGTAAGGCATAGGGTCGCTGACTGGAAAAACGGTAAGTGACTTGGAATGAGTTAGGTGAAGGGCAACCAATGGCGAATCAGTGGGCTCTCCTTATCGGGATCAATCAATATTCTGCGCTCCAGCCGTTAATGTACGCGCAGACAGATGCTGTCGCGCTCCGAAACTTCTTTGTTGATGAGTTGGGGGTGCCAGTCGATCAGTGCGTCTTGCTAACAGATATGTCAGCGACGGTTGAACCCTACGCTCGCGTTCCCACGCGTTCAGAAATTGAAACTCAGCTCCGGACGCTCTGCCAAGAGCGCGTCGACCCTGGTGACCTGTTGTGGATCTTCTTTAGCGGTTATGGACTAACGAGCAACGGGCAGGATTATTGGTTGTCCATTGATGCTGACCCCCTAAAATTGCCAGAGACTGCAATTGCCGTTACTAGGGTTTTTGACATCCTGAAGGCGGCCCGTACCGATCAAATCTTTCTCGCGCTCGATACAAACCGGAGTCAGGGGGCAATTGGCCATCAAAGCATTGGCCAACAGACTTTAGCTATCGCTAAAGATTTTGGCATCGCAACTGTGATGTCTTGTCAGCCTCATCAGTACGCTCATGAGACGATGAAAATTCGGCATGGGCTGTTTACCGAAGCCCTTTTGGAAGGTCTGCGCTATCACGGTTGTGTGACAGCGTCGCAGTTAGCTGCTTACTTGGGCGATCGCGTGCCGGAATTGAGCCAACATCACTGGCGTCCAATTCAGAATCCGGCTGCAGTGATTCCCTCTGACCGTAAGTTCATGATGGTAGTTCCAGCTGATGGCATTTCCCGATTGCCGGTCACGGAAAATGTTGCGGCTGATTTCGGGTCAGCTGAGTTCTCAACAGCAATTGACTCAGAGTTCTTGACTGCAGACTCAGCGGCTACTCGCAGCGGAACGACTGCGACTCAAGCGATGGTCTCAACCCCTACCGATAGTCTTTCAGTAGTCCCTAGTGCTGACCATGATCATGAAATTGTTGCGACCGAGCCTCCCGTTTCAGGGGATCCTTCTGAAACAATGGCTCTTGTCCCTGTCTCAACTCAGCCTGCTGCGAAAGATGAGGAAGAATCGGCTCCTGGAGGCTCCTGGAAATGGCTAGCTGCTGCAGGTGTTCTGGGTGCACTGGTGGTAGTGCTTATCCGCGTCTTTAATCTGGTCGAGTATCTGCCTATCCAGTTCGCTCGCGTCGATAGGGCTGATGGCTCGATACCCGCGACCGAGCCATCAGAAGAGGAGCAATTCGATGGGTCGACTTCCAGTACGGCTGCTACCGCAAATCCACCTAATAGCGAAGCAACAGCAACAGCCTCGGCCAATACCCCAGCTAATCCTGAAACGAATGCTGCAGTTGGGGAGCCCTTGTTTGAGGCAGCTCCAAATCCAACTGCTACTGGAGAATCGGCCCTACAGCGAGCGGAAGCTGCGATCGCAGCAAATCGTTATGGAGAAGCGCGAGCTTGGCTAGAGATAGTGCCTCCCGAGTTACAAAATGAGGACTATGAGGCTTTGTTACAGCAGGCCAATAGTGAAGAGGCCAATGCTGTTGTTCGTAATCGGCAAATTTTGAGCGACGCTCGCCAACTTATTCAGTCAACTTCGGCCTCACAGTTGAGCGATGCGATTGAACAAGCTCGGCAAGTTCCGTCTGAAGATCCTTACTATGAAGCAGCCCAGGCTGATATCGCTCGCTGGAGTCAGATGATTTTGGATATCGCCGAGGGCCGTGAAAGTAGCGGTGATACTCAAGCGGCCATATCAGCTGCTCAGCTGGTTCCAGAGGATCAACCTGCAGTGCATCGCCTAGCCCAACAGCGCATTGCCGTCTGGCAGCAGCAAATTAGCAACCAGCAGCTAATTCAGCAAACGCAAAATTCCCTCCAACCAGGACAGGCAAGTTCTTATCAAGATGCGATTGCAGCGCTCAGACAAATTACCCCTGATCAGTCTGGTTATGCAGAGGCACAAGAACGCATCAGCCAATGGAGTGAGGATATTTTGGCGATCGCGCGTGCCCGTGCCGCTCAAGGCGACTTAGCAGGTGCGATCGCAGCCGCTGAACTGGTTCCCACAGAGACCGAGGCGTTTGCCCAAGCTGAAACCGAAATTCAGCGCTGGCAATCACAGCTCTAGGAAGCAAGCGGGTTGCATTCGTGAGTTACCCGTTTACCCCACAGTGAGTGTTGACTTCCTCGACAATGTCTGACTCCTGTACCGCCAGCTGATCAATTTGTCTGACCGCTAGCCCAGTTTCCGACTCCAAGGTTTCAATCCGTTCTGGCAGTTGGGTCTCCGTTTCAGTTTCTGCCACGCCAGTCATAGCTGTCGCTACTGAAGTCAATGCTTCATTAAATCCCGTTACGACTGTGGCATACTCATCGCGGTACAAAGATAGTTGGTCGTCGGATAGCGCCAACGCATCGAGAGTAACGACTAGTTCGTCTAAGCTTGTAGTCACGTTATCCACCGCGTCCACGTATTGCTTGGCTGCCGATTTGACATCATCTAGTGTCTCTGCCTGAGACGCATTCTGGGCAAAATTATCGATTTCAGCTTCGAAGTCAGCCATGATTTCAGCGTTTTGGTTAACCGCTGTAGCCAACTGATTGCATTCCTGTACAAGTCCTTCTGATTGGGCCTTAGCGTCCCATGCAAAGGCACACAAAGCCACACAAAGCCCTGTAAAGCCAGCCGCCAGCCCATATCGGGGCGATCGTGTCAAACGTCTCGACAACATTAACTGCATATATCTAGATTCAGCTCTTCACACCCGTTGTAGCAATCCCCTCAATCAACTGGCGCTGCCCAACTAAGAAAAGTAACACCACAGGGACGGTCGCAATTACGGCTGCAGCCATCAGCAACGACCAGTCATTGGAAAACTGATCTTGAAAAGACATTAGCGTCAGCTGTACTGTTCTCAGTTCGGGTCGCGTCGTAAACACCAATGGCTTAAATAAATCATTCCACTCACCAATGAACGTGAAGAGAAACAGCGTCACCAGCGCTGGACGGGCCAAAGGTAGTACCACCTGCCAAAGGATTTGCCATCGAGTTGCTCCGTCTAAAGCAGCGGCTTCTTCTAACTCAACTGGGATGGTCAAGAAATATTGACGCATCAAAAAAATTCCATAGCCGTTTGCTGCCGTCGGCAAAATCAGAGCTCCATAGGTATTCAACAGATGACCCCATTTCAGCACTAAAAAGATAGGCACCACCAACAGCTGAAAGGGAATAATCAGCGATGCAATCACTGCTAGCAAAATTAGCTGTTGTCCCCAAAACCGAAACCGAGCTAGAGCATAGCCAGCTAGAGCTGAGGTCAAAATTTGCAGTGCTGTGACTGACAAGGCGACCAAGGCAGAGTTGGCAAAGGCTAGCAAAAACTGCCCCTGCTGCCAGGCAGCTCGATAACTCGCCAGCGTCCATGCTGGTGCTGCATCACTCCCTACGACGGATCCCGGCTCCTGGAAAGAAGCCGTCATGACCACCCCCAATGGCCACAGAACAATCACGGCTCCCACTAGCAGTAGGCTTAAATTGAGCCACAACCAAAATCGACGATGACCATCAAACTGGTATTGATTAGCTGGCATGTATACCATCGGTGCTCGGAGGTGCAGGCTTCACTGTAGCTAGCCTAACAGCCTCATTGGGCAGTACAGCGTCTTGTTGTCGAGGGTGGACACGGATAATAAAAACAGCTTTGCGATCGCATGCCAACGTCACCTGCTTTTCATCTGTTACCGGATACCAATCCAGTGGGAAACAAAATCGATTGTAGAGGCTGAAAAAAACCTCATGTGTGGTCAGAAGGCTGGACGTCAACTCAATTTGCAGCTGTTCTCCAGAACTTAACGCACCATAGTAGAACTGCGTTTCTGGATTGGGTACAGGAAGAAATACATCGCGCACAAATTGAGCCGGGAGCCATTTGTCGTACCGTAATAGTGGGTGAACGTAGCCATTCAGACATACGTGAATCAGCCCCTGCCTATGAATGAGGTCTGTGTAGAAGCGATTAGCATCTGGCGGCGCGGCCATAACCTGCTGGGCCAAAGCTTCAACGCCATCAGCCTGAATCGCCGGCAGCGTTATCGGATCAGCCCAGTGGTAATGGCGCAGTCCCACCAAATAGCGTCCCGGCGGCAGCGTCACCGTTTCCCATTCTTGCTCTCCTGAAATCGTCAAGGAACTGATATTGGCATGGGTTTTGAAGTCGCCCAAGGTGTAAAACACTGCTGTCCAAGTGGTTGTGGACTGGGCGATTGTCTGTACATTCAGGCTCAAAGACTGAGCCACATTAAAAGGACCCGCTAAACCGATGAGGGCATGCAGGTTCCAGCGCGCCCGACTCATTGCCCACAAGAGCTTAATTGGTTTTGCCAGAAAGGCTGCTGAGACCACTTGCCAGTTGGCTGTCTCTTGTCGGTTCATGGGGTTGTAGTAGCGACTCAGACGAGTTAGCCCCCATCTCACTACGCGTGAAAAAACAAATGAAAGCACACCCAACGGAATCTCCCAAAGCATATCTAGCTCCAAAGCCGATGGGGAGCGCCTGGTGTTCATAGTACTTTCCTTGTAATTACAGACTGGACTATTCTCCCCTAATTTCTAGGGTTCGGACGTAACAGACTGTTGGCAACACAAGCATTCTTCGGAATAGGGAGCAGAAACAGAGCATTATGTGTGCCATTAAAAAAAGCACAGGAAATCTCCTGTGCTTTTTCAATAACCTGCTTTATACGCAAGTCAATCAATTTTTGAAGCGCTAAAAAGGTGCAACTCTCAAGTTAAGCGTCTAAGGTTCAGCCTGTAGAGATTGAGGCTTCAGGAAGGTAATCATCTGGTCAATACCCCGCTGAATACGACGAGTAACCGTCATCGGACTAACACCGATGCGTTCGGCAACCTCTTTGCGCGACAAGTCCCCAAAGAAAACATACTCAATCGCTGAACGAGTTTTGTCTTCAAGCTGCGCCATCGCCCTCTGAAGCTGCTGGCGATCCTCTTCCAGAATCTGCATCTGCTGACAGTAGGTATCAGGCAACGTATCCCCAAGTGTGATGCTGGATTCAGACTGCTGCGAAACGGTAGCATCAAGACTCAAAGGCATGCGATTTTTGTTTGCCATTTTGACTTCGCGCCATTCTTGCACGGAGACCTGCAGAACTTGAGCCATCTCGACATCATCGGGTTGCCGTCCCAACTCGCGAATCAGTTCACCCTGTCGCTTTTGTGCCTCCTTTTGTAGATCTTGCCAGCGACGGGGAATCTTAACAGTGGTGCCGCGATCGCGAAGAAAATGCAACATCTCACCGCGAATATAAGGAACTGCAAAGGAACTAAAGGCGCATCCCTGACCGGGGTCGAAGCGCTCAATGGCACGAATCAAACCCAGATAGCCGATTTGCTCAAGATCTTCGTAAGGTTCAGAGCATTGATGACTAACACGATGGGCGATCTTCCTAACAAGTCCAGCGTTGAGTCGCACAAGCCGGTTACGGATTTCAATAGAGGGCTCGTGCTTGTAAGCCATGAGCAACTCCATACCGCGAGAACGAAGCGAGGAGGTCTGGTTAGCCATAGTTCTGGATTACCTTAGATTTAGAGCAACACATTAAGCAACTAGCCTTATTGTCAAGGTCTTTATTCTTTGAAACCATAGTCGTTTTACGGGACTCTTTGGAAGCCATTTTGAGGGAATACGTATATCCTCGGATTACCTTTTCTCGGATTCCTATCAAGCTTAACAGGCAAGGCTTTCAGATGTTTTCATAAAGGCAAACACCTCTATAAACAGACTTAGCTCCAAGGGGAAAATAGCCGTATCCGGAAAAACATACCTATCTAACAGATATCTTCATCTTTAGGACTGAACCATAAAGTAATCATGAATTCTGTATTCACAGATTCATACTCTCGTATGCTAGTGATGACTTATTAACAATATTCGTTTTTTTAAGCTCTCTTTAAAGACAAGAACTAAGGTTGCTTATTTTAGATGGATAGCCTCTTCTTCGTTTGGTGACATAATTAGATTTTTACATAGGAACATGGAAAATCAACCTCTTTTCAAATATCCATAACCAAAAATTCTTACAAAATATAGAAAGGTCGGCAAATCTTCTAAGCTGCTGTGAATTAATGTATCCTGTGTTCAACTTCAGCAGGCACCTTTACAATTTAGAACAGCAAACACTGTCAGCTCAGCCAGCTATTAGATACAGTTATTTCCAAGGCAACAAATCTGCATTTATACAGGCCTTCTCTAAGCCTGTGTAAATGCAGATTTAGCGAATTACAGTAAAAATCGATACTGAGATGATTTTAGTAGGCTCCCTTGCGATTAAACACGGCTAGCACCGTCGCTACAATAAGCCTGATGTCATAAAGGACAGACCACTTCGCTTGATACCGCAAATCCATATCGACAATCACTTCAAAGTCATCGACCTCAGAGCGGCCTCGAGCCTGCCACTCACCAGTAATGCCAGGCTTCACCTCTAGCCGCTTCCAGTGATGTGCCGTATATGCCATCACTTCGTCGAGCGTTGGCGGTCTAGTGCCGACTAAACTCATATCCCCTATCAATACGTTCAAGAACTGGGGAAACTCATCTATGCTGGTTTTGCGCAAGAAAGCACCCACCTGTGTAATTCTGGGATCATTTTTATTTTTAAAGATTAGACCTTGCGCTTCATTTTCTACCAAGTGTTTGAGCGCATCTGCATTCACAACCATTGATCGAAATTTCCAAATCCGGAAGGGCCTACCCCGATAGCCGCAGCGAGTTTGGCTATACAGGATGGGACCAGGATTGTCTAGCTGGATAGCGATCGCAATTGGGATGAAGAGAATTCCAGTGATTATCAACCCGACTATCGCTCCTGCAATATCAACGAGTCGTTTGAGGGGATGATTCACCGATACGTGGCTTGAGTCTTGTACAAGCACTTTAGGGATGATGGGATATTCTGTGAGCCCAGGTTGGTTGTCTTGCAGAAGTGAGACAGGAATAGCTGTAGATTTGCTCGGTACACTGACCACAGGGATACGCGCTCCTTAGCGACCTTTGCGTACTAACAGACTATTGTCAACTTCCTGCTATTCATCAAGTTTGCGAGTTGAGTTAATTAAATTTTTACCGGAAAGTAAAGTCTCCATCTAGGTAAAGATACTTGATGCTAGTGCAGTAAATGACACGGAGCCATTTCACCCCCTACGGTAGCCGACGAGTAGCTCACTTCTGGACAGCATAGTATCAGTTCTCTAAATCACAGCGACCAAAGATATCAATGTAGCCCCGCAACATGTCGCGGGGCTGACAGATCTGTAGCGTTTACAGCGGGAATTGGTATAAGCAGGCCATAGCATTTAGAGTCTAACGCTATGGCCTGAAAACATAGGCTTTTATAGCAAAATGCTCATAGCAGAGAGCGTGCGCAAGTTCGCTGAAGCAGCCAAATGCCGCCAATGCTAGCAGCACTTACCCAGGCTAGACGACCACTTTGAAGATGCCCTGTCACGAGACAGAATCCGCCCACCACTAAAAAGCCAATTGCAAAGCTTCCAGAGATCGCCAGCAATGCCTGGATCGCCTGTGTACTGGCCAAAATGCGAGCTGCCAAGTCATCACCAACGGCCAAGGGCACTGCGGCTGCTAATGCTGCCTGAAAAGACTGATATTTCGTCAAATCAACTTGATAGTAGGTGCCTAGTTCAGGATCTCTAAGATTACGTACTGAGTACAGCCCAAACTCCTTGGCGTAGGCGATCGCGCGGCGAATCTGCTGCTTGGTTGCACATGCCCGGAAAGCTTCAAAAATCGATTCTCGATAGACACCCGTTTTAGCCATATCTAAAATGCGCTGACTCAGTTCTGTTTCAGAGAGTCGAGGAGCGATGTGAGGCATAACATTTAGGCCAGCATTTGCGGATAATATACCCATGCAGTTTAATAGTAAATTTGTATCATGGAAAGGCAAACTATGAGAGTCATTCCCAAAGCAAACCCCTGACCTCAGATGAGATCAGGGGCATTAGGAGTGTAAGTTTAGCCTCTGACTCTCATTGTACGGGGCATCTTTTGCAAGACAGGGGCTTCGAAGTAAACCTCTTTTGCGATTGGTGTTACAGATTAAAACAGAGTTTTGCGAAACATGAGGAGGCGACCTGCTCTTGACTTGACCCGAGTCATCACACCGCTGCAGAACTAAACTCCAGCCGCTTATTAGTAGGCAGAGAAGGTTCGCGCTAGATTAAGGAGAGTTTAAAGAGGTGTTGCCTTTCCTCATCACAGGGGGCGCACATTATTCATGATCATTAGCGCTTGATCAGGAGCCCCCAAATGGCAGCTAAAACAGTCAGCACTTTTACAACTCATGCTGTAAAGAGGTACCTCAAGCGAGCAGAAAGATACGAAAAGACAGTCATTCATGATCGTAATCCTGAAGACCTGCATCAAATGAGAGTAAATCTCCGTAAGCTTCGCACAGTTATACAAGTCTTTGCCCCCGGAATTTGCTTACCTCAATCTGGGCGTGAGCCTCAAATCGCAGCAATTTCTAGAAAACTTGGTAAACTCCGTGATTTAGATGTGATACGAGCAACGTTGCAAAAGCAGTACTTACCCGATTTGCCCGATAAAGAGAGAAAGACCCTTGCGGCTATCTTAGAGGGCCTTTCAAAAAGGCGTAAGAAGCTGGTCAAGAAGACAAAATCAACGTTGAGGAGCGATCGCTATCAAGCCATTAAAAAAAGTTTGTATCAGTGGACGTCTCATCCTATTCACAGCAACATTGTCATCTTGAATATGGATGTCATACTCCCTGATTTAACGCTGCCCTCAATGAGTCGTCTATGGCTGCATCCAGGTTGGTTAGTCAGGGTCAAGCAAGCTGGCAATAAGCTCAAGCCAGAAGAAGATTTAAGCCCATCTGAAGTGGATGGTTTGGTTGCTGATCAGGGTAAGATTTTGCATAGCTTGAGAAAACTAGTTAAGCGCGTCCGCTATCAGCTGAGATTGATCTCAGAGTTCTATGGTGATTGCTTTGAAGATGACCTGGTTAAACTCACTGCTTTACAGGAAGTTCTAGGGTCGCTGCAAGATAGCCGCGTAATGGAAGATTTTCTCGATCAAGTCTGTCCTGACTGGCAGACTTCTTTACCAACCCTCAAGGCCTTATTAGCTCATAATCGTCATCGAGCCTGGCAGCAATGGCAAGAACTGCAAAGGTATTACTTGGAACCGCAAAACAGAGACAGCCTTAGACAGTGCCTAATACAACCCGAAAGTAAAAGGACAGAGGCCTCATAGCAATCTATAGCTCTGGCCACTTTGCCTAAGACACCGATTATTCGTCTGGTACTCTGCGCACAAACCAAGATGGCTCGCAGTCTTGCCCTAATCTGACTGACGATTGATATATCTTGCCAACCCCGCTGTGGGAAGTGCATGGCAACGACCAAACAAGGTCAATCACTGGCGCATATCATGTAAAGTCTCCTCTTTAGGGCTCCGTTTACGGGGCTGTTTACGGAGCTTTTTGAGAGCAGTCCTCAATCGCCCCTAAATAATCAGGAGCTGATTCGCCGCCAACTTCGCTAGCAAGACGGTCTACCTTGAGGAGACTCTCGCCCCAAATAACTTGACCAATCGGAACCCCATCGCCGCGATCAGGTCGCCAATCCCGACTAACAAATTTTTGGTCACAGTCAACCACAGCTCCATCAAACAGGTGACCAACCGTGAAATAAACATCCTGCAAAATTTGGGGGACAGAGGGGCGATGTAGTTGTCCCCGAGAACTGGCACTCCGTGCCTTGTATCGGTTCCGGGGAAAGAGTCCGTACAGATTTTTCAAGGATGCAGAAATCAATGATCGCCCCTTAAGGTTAGTGCGCTTAAAAGCTCCAACCGAAATGCGACAATCCACTATCTGCAAAATTCTAGGAGCCCACAGAGTTTGAAAGCGAACTGGGGATCGAGCAATATTGGGATACTCAATTAAGTCTAGAGTGTCTGCATCCAGAAGTTGCATGCCATCGTCCAACAAACGATAGATGCCGAGCTTGCTCATAATGTCTGAGAAAGGGACTTTGGAGCAGACACCCTCCACAATCAAAATCTCGGCGTTGGGGCTGGCTTGACGCAAGCCTTGCAGAACCTGCTGTAGTACCATCATACTGACTGTTGCAGGTGGCCCTACAGGATACCCTAAATTGGGTTTCACCAGAATTTGGTTAGCGTTGACAGCCGCTGGGGGCGGTGTGTAAACAAAAGAGGCTGTTTTGGCCGCATACGCAGCTGTTTGAACAGTCGCAGTCATGGCTTGATAAATTCTTGTGAGAGCAAATTCTTTTAGAAAAACCGTCCAGGGCTCAAGCAACGCTCAGGGTCAAACTGTTCACGTAACTGTGTCATGAGCTGTTTGACCGAAGGGCTCAGCGCCCAAGGGTCAAGAACTGTTTTCCAATCAGCAGGGGCTTCCAATAGGGTCAAGTAACCGCCTGCATTCTGGCAGTGCGATCGCACG
This sequence comes from Leptolyngbyaceae cyanobacterium, assembly GCA_050330865.1. GTDB lineage: Bacteria > Cyanobacteriota > Cyanobacteriia > Phormidesmidales > Phormidesmidaceae > SIO1E4. The sequence continues at coordinate 5,401 of JBHJHM010000133.1, read as the reverse complement.
CTCTGCAATTGCTCAGGGGTATTTTTCGCTGTTGTTAAGGCCACCGTACCTATACCACTGCTGGCATGAATACGAGCCTGCCAGGTACCTGGGGCAAGTGTGGACTGTAAAAACGTGAGTAAAGGAATACTGCTGGCAGGTAGGGTACCAATTTTCGCGATTACAGGTGTAGTTGTCTCTACAGTGCCGAAGAGTTGGCGATTCAGCTGTTGCCAGAACTGGGTCTCCGCATCGTCCGTTAATACCTGTCTCTCGATCTTGTGAGAAGCTGCGATCGCCTGCAAGCGCTCTATTTGTTCTGCCACTCCTGCATCGATGGATTGAAACTGGATCGCCAGTCCAGACTCAGCGGCATCTTTATCCGGTAGCAATGCCGAAGACAGCAAGTCAATAGCTATCGGCGTCAAAGATGACAGACTCACTTCGGCTGCGATCGCCTGAACGGCTTCGACGCCGCCAGTGAGCAAAACTGTTTGCGATGTCTCCGGTAGAGGATACGTTCGAAACGTTAGCTGTGTCAGGATCCCCAACGTACCAAAGGATCCTGTCAATAGCTTCATGAGGTCATAGCCCGCGACATTTTTTACCACCCGCCCGCCGGCTTTGACTAGCTGCCCGTCATGGCGGACAAAAGAGAGCCCAATGAGCATATCGCGAACACCGCCGTAGCGCTGTCTAAGGCCCCCGGTATCGCGTGTTGCCACAATGCCACCAAGCGTCGCTTGTTCAGTATAAGCAGGGTCTAAGGCCAGAAACTGACGCGTCTGGTATAAATCAGCTTGTAGCTTAGCGAACGATACGCCAGCCTCTACAGTTACCGTAAGGTCGCCTATGGCATGCTCAATCGTTCGATTTAAGCGCTGGGTACTTACCACTAAGTCAGCTTCGCTTATTAAACTACCCCAGCTCAGTTTGCTGCCCTGGCCACAGGGCAGTAGCCGCCAGCGATTCTGGTGGGCACAGGCAACGACCTCTACTAGCTGATCAGACGTTTCTGGAAAAGCTATACAGGTCGGTAGACGATCAGTCGCAATTGATCGCTTGACCGATCGTTTTAGAGGCTCTTCCAAATCTTCCCAGGTTGCGACCTGAGATTTTCCGATGATTGATGCGAGGGTTTGGGCAATTGACCCCATACCGATGATTCCTACCACGCCGATTGAGAGACAGCATAGATCTTGATGGCCAGGAGATCTCCCAAAAGACTCCATACCATCGCTGGACTCTATTCATCTTTCAATCACAACAGTTTCCAAACCAAACATATATCGTGGCTACTCGATGTTGATAGCTGTCGGTCCACTACTACTTCCCGCAGGAGTGTTTAGACGAGGCTTGCGATAAGCCGTGTAAAGACGATCGCGCCAGTCAAAAAAGGACTGATAGTTGATGTCGTCAGCCAAGCCAGGAACCCCTTTTCCACAAATTCCTGCGGGTAAATCTACGTACTCACTTGCCGGAAACTTGATATACATTGTGATGCCCGCTACGGCAAAGTCGGCCAGCGTCGGCTGATCACCTACTAAATAAGCACTGTCCTGCAAGATCAAACACAGCGATTCCAGAGCTTGCTTGAGGATCGTAGTCGCCTCTTTCACATCATCGGGACCAAAGCCTATCCCCGTTCCCAGAAGGCTAAGGACATCGCCAGGAACGGCTCCCACCAAATTCTTGATCAAATCAGGTGTAGTCGTCGGCAGTAGAGCTGTACGGAAGTTGGGGTGCTGGCTAAAGGCCCCGATCATGGCTTTACGTCCTTGAATTCCCAATGATTCGTCAGCCCAATCTTCCAGCGCCAAACAAAGCCCTTTTTGCTTGAGATCCGTGGGTATGAGAGGCCGCTCAGGATACTTTTCGTCGAGGTAGCGAGCGATCGCAGTCGAATCAGGAACGACAACCGTGCCGTCCTTCAATACCGGCACTTTGCGTTGCCCAGACAGTTGATACAAGTCGATCTGGCCCACACCCGGTGCTACCTCAATCGCTTTGTAGGGAAGCTCTTTGTAATCGAGAATCAGTCGAACCTTTTCGCTGTAGGCAGAGGCTTCAAACTTATAAAGCTCTAGCATTAGGAATACTCTTGTACAACCATCGTTTACTGTACCGTGCTTGTCCCAGCAGCAGCACAGGCAGTATTGGTTGGAAGCCTAGAATTTACTTCTACTCGCTCAAATCCGGTATTTTGCAACAGTTGTCCAACCACCAGCTCAGCGCGATCGCTTGCTTGCTGTAGGATGCCTTGCTGACAAGCTGCCACAATTACCCGATCAAGGGCTGCCTCCTGAGCTTTGTCTTGTAGTTCTGGAGCGCGATCTGGCCCCAATCCTAGAAAGCCCCGATTGTAGTCATAGACTTCTGACTCATTGACATCAATTTTGCTATCGACAATGGTCGGCTCTGGCAGCGTCACTTGCAGCGTCGTGTCGCTGATCCGCACATCTGATGGACCAATGGCACTCAGATCAACTCCAGCCCGTACTTCGCCATGGGCAATGTAGATGAGGGTTGTCTTACCCACTTCGTAACTTGCAACCGTGCGCGTACTTGATGTGGGTACCACAGCTTCCATAGTAAACACCGCTGTGGTGAGCTCACTGGCGCCTTGCACCTGCTGTACCACTACAGTACGAACATCGATTTCTTCCTCCGGCTCAGCCGGCATCAGAGCCATCTTGACGCCTTCAAAAAATTGCTCACCGGAGCGCCATAATCCAACCCCAGCAATGACGCCGAGCAACAGCATAGCTCCTGATAAGCTTCCTCCAAAGATTTTGAGAACCCGTAGAATCAGCGGTAAACGCCGCCGTGGAGGAGAAACCTCTTCTTCCCAAATTGTCCGAGACGTTTCTTTCTCTTTCCGAGGGGGGGTCATTCGCATGAGCGATGCTCCTAAGAAATCGGCTGTTGGTTCAAAACTCTCAGCACTCAATGGTTATGAGGGTAACAAGAAAATCCAGGATTCGCCTGACTTTTTGAGACACTCGTGGGAGTGTCTTAGGTCAAATGTATTATATCCAGGATTCAATGAATATGGATACCCTCCCTTCAGCAACTTGGTAATCGGCTTTGGGGAGTTTTTGGCTTCGTCGACCGCATGTGTTCAACGGGAGGACACACTGGTTCATATTTCTCTGACTTTGTTGTCCTGGTAAGTTTGCTAAGGCTTGGAGCAAGTGAATTTTGCCTCTCGTTCCGGCATGATGGTTGATTAGGGCAGTCGGAGATACTCGATTGGACAAACATAGCTCGGACAATACATCTGGCAAGGTCTTTCTTGTGGGGGCAGGTCCTGGAGCAGTGGAATACCTGACTGTGAAAGCTCGTCACCTACTCATCCAAGCCGAGGCACTTGTCCATGATGCGCTGATTAATCCCGAAATTGTCGATCTTGTGTCCGAACAATGTGAAATCTACCCTGTCGGCAAGCGAGGAGGGCAACCTAGTGCATCACAAACAGAAATCAACCAGCGCTTAGTTGAACTGTGCCAGCAAGGAAAACAGGTCGTTCGGCTTAAAAGCGGCGACCCTTTTATCTTTGGACGAACGACATCAGAAATCCAAGCCCTGCAAGCGGCAGGCTGTTCGTTTGAAGTGGTGCCAGGACTATCGTCAGCCTTGGCGGCTCCTGCGATCGCCGGCATTCCCTTAACCGACCCCGTACTCAGCAGTAATTTTGCGGTGCTGACTGCACATGATCTAGAACTGCACAACTGGGAAGCATTGGCTCCGATCGCAACGCTCGTAATCCTAATGGGCGGGCGATCGCTGCCGGAAATCTGCGATCGTCTGATCCATCAAGGCAAGCGCCCTGAAACTCCAGTTGCCGTTATTTGCTGGGCCAGTCAGCCACAACAGCAGATTTGGGAAGGGACGCTTTTGAACATTTCTCAACGAACGAAAGGTGCAAAACTCTCCCCTTGCATCATTGTGATTGGCGAAGTTGTAGGGCTCCGTCCTTATCTACAGGCTTGCGATTGAGGATTGACGGATACTCTAACGGAGTTTTTCAGGATTCCCTCAGGCTTTTGCCCTGCTGCATTCAGCTTCTGCTCTTAAAATCACACCAACGTCCCACTACGAGGATCACATCTCATGTTGAACCTTCGGTTTGCTACCGGCATGATGACTTTGGCCGCTGTACTCTTCACAACAGCATGTACCCCTGCCGAACCCGAAGCTACGGTCGGTAGTCAGCCTGAAACAACTGAAGACATCCAGTCGACATCTTTGGAAGAAAGTACTGCCCCCGAAGCCAATACCGTACCCGAACCGGCTGAATCAACTTCACCCGACACAACCACAGCCTCTGCAGTCTCAAAAAGTGGTACTTTTGCATCCGGTGAACACGCAACTCAAGGCGCTGCCATGCTCATTAGTCAAGATGGCACGCAAACCTTGACGTTCGATGATGCCTTCTCAACCTCTGACGGACCTGATTTGGTAGTTGTCCTACACCGCTCAGCAGCGGTTTTAGAAGAGACAACTCCTCCGGCTTATCCTTTGGTGGAAGCTGATTATGTAATCATTGCGCCCTTGGCATCAACCAGCGGTGCTCAGCAATATACGATTTCTGCCGATGTCAACATTGATGAGTATCAATCCGTAGCAATTTGGTGTCAGGCATTCAATGCCACCTTCGGTGCAGCGGCATTGGAATAGCAGCGTTTTTTCAAGGGGCAATTTGGACCCGGTAAGGGTTTTTGTCGGAGCGTTACTTTTGGGCAATGCTTAGGGTGACCTAAGTTAAACTGAAGCCATTACACAATGGGACACATGTCTGTCCTCAGTTGCAAATCTGACATATTAGCGCCCTCAAAAATAACGATGACACAAACGGCTCAACAAGAAAAAGGCATCCTCATGACTGAAGCCGCTCTTCAGCATGTGCGGATGTTGAAAGAGCAACAGGGTGGGAAAGATCTGTGTCTGCGCGTAGGGGTTCGTCAGGGTGGCTGCTCTGGCATGTCCTACCTGATGGATTTTGAAGACCCCACAAACATTGGTGAGCACGACGAAGTCTATGACTACGAAGGCTTTCGGGTCGTATGCGATCGCAAGAGCCTGCTGTATCTCTATGGCATGATGCTGGACTATAGCAACTCCCTGATTGGTGGCGGCTTTCAGTTTACAAATCCTAATGCCGCCCAAACGTGCGGCTGCGGGAAGTCGTTTGGGACGTAGGTTCCCAGTTGACGGTTCATGGTCCATGGTTCATGGTTCATGGCTCACGGTTAGTCAATAGGCGGTTGGGGTCGATAGTCGTAATTGCTCAACTCAGTAGCCAATCGGTCTGAGTTGATGTAAGGGCACGCTTAATCGCCTCAAAGGCAGAAATGCCCTGCCTTTGAGCTGTATTGATGAGCGACCGGACCTGGGCAAACAAAGCGGTCCCCCAATCCGA
>JBHJHM010000132.1:0-33936 GCA_050330865.1 Leptolyngbyaceae cyanobacterium | reverse complement strand
GGAGAATCTTAACTCACGGCTACGGAACTATTTCTTCCTGCGCCGTCGGCTGGGCGATGCTTACTTAGGCTGGCTGCAGTTTTTCCTCAATCACCGCTGTTTCATGCGTTCTCAGGTGCCGGAACGGGTGGGAAAAAGCCCGAAGGAATTGCTGACGGGGCAGCCCCATCCACACTGGCTAGAGTTACTCGGGTTTAAGCGCTTCCAGAGAGCGTAAAGATTGACTTATTGGGAAGCTGGGCCATTGTCAAAGAGGGTCTGATTTGGGCTGCCAGTGTTACCCAAAAAACACTGTTTTTGAACCATGCCACTTTTCATGACACTCGACAAATACTCCAACTTTTTGGTACTCTCATGCCTGATTCATGGGTTGCGTTCTCCAGTCGTTTGAGGTGAGGGATGGAATGAATTTGGGGAACCCGAAGACTTCAAGGAATCGAAAGCATCTGGAGATGAATTCACGTTGGAGTGCGATTGCATCGCCTGTTCCATCATGGCAAGGTCATGGGCATTGCGTATCCAGAGATACTGTTGGGGCACGCCGAGAGGAATATTGTAGTCTTCGAATGCACGTTTGAGTCGCCGCCGAAACTCTCGCGACACATTCCACTGCTGCAACGGTTGCGTCTTAATCCAAATGCGAATTAAGACACCCATATGAGCAAGCTTATCGACGCCTAAGATTTCAGCGGGTTCAATGATGCGATCGCACCAAATGGGCTCTAGTCGCATGTCTTCGATCACCGCCTCCATCACCTGCATAGCCTTATCGATATCGGTGTCATAAGACACCTCAATTTCAAAATCGACCCGCGACCAGCCATTCGAAAGGTTTCGCACCATCGTGATAGCACCGTTGGGAATCGATACTAACTCTCCATCGGACGTGCGCAGTTGGGTAATGCGCAGATCCATGAACTCAACAAAGCCAATCACGCTGTCGATGGCAATGACATCGCCCACGGCATATTGGTCTTCGATCAGAATCAGGACACCGTTGATCATGTCGCGGATGAGGTTTTGGGCGCTGAGCGAGAACGCGAAGCCGACAATACCTGCTCCAGTAAGCACTGGGGCCATTGGCACGCGCAGTTCATACAAGAACCAGATGAATCCAGCCGCCAAACACACCAACATTAGTAGGCCTTTAAGGGCCACGGAAAAGGTGGGGGTTCGACAGGCTTGACGCTGAAATCCGGTCGGCTTAAGGGCTTCTTGCTCTGCCCACATCTGGAGAGCGTAGTCGATCAGAATGGCCCCGAGCTTATTGGCGAGTCCAGTCACCAAGACAATGCCCAAAAGCTGCAATGGAACTTGGGACAGCCAGCGCCCAAAATCGCGAGTCTGAGGAAACAGATACAGAATGGCGATAACCCCTCCCAGCCAAATCGCCAACTGTACCCACTGCAATAGACGGCGTAAAGTTATATTAATGTCGCTTCTGCGCGTAAGCGTGAGAAGCGACAGACGCATCGCAAGGTACTTTAGTGGTTTCAGCGTCGCAAACTCGTTTAGCGATGACAGACTTTCCATCTCGTCTTCCATCTGCTTTTGGTGAGTCAACTGATCGTCACGATTGGCCTGGTGCAGCCGGTCCCAGCGTCGTTTGAGAATGCGTTGGCTGTATGCAACTAGAAGACTAATCCCAACTAAGCCAGCAAATAATTTGAGAGCAGTACGCACTTGCTTCCACAGAAACTGGGGCTGTCGTTCTTGCAAGGCTCGCTCAAGTGCCTCACGAATTGAACTGACCCAATCCAAAATCACCTCAGACTCAGTCTGCCCAGCCAGTTTTACATCCAAATCTGTGATGGTGACAATTTGGAGCGATCGCTCGCGGGTGCGGTCTGACGCAAAAATTACTGTTTGGTCGTTGAGGCTGCCGGAGGCAATTCTTAGCTCATTCGGACTCAACTCTTGAGCCAAAACAGCAGCCAAATTATTTTCCACCTGGCGGACTCGCTCCCGTGCTGTTAGAGGGGATGGTGCAGAGATCGGAGCACCCCCTCTAACAGCACCACCACTTTCTTCGCCAGCATCAGATGGTAGATTGTCCTGGACTTCAACAGCCACTGGAAATAGAGGTCTTCCATCCAGCCTGACGATGGCGTACTCGATAGTACTCTGACGGTTCACGGTGATGTCAGAGCGAGCCGGAATGTCTATATCCTGGGCGTTGAAGTCAAAGAGCTGGGCTGAGGCAGGAGAAAGCCCAAAGCCAAAGAAAATCGCAACACAAATGCCAAAACTCCAGTACGGGATAAACTGCGGCACAATTTTCATGATGTACAGTTACTTTTTACTTGTCTAGGAACCTGCCCTGATGAATTGCCCTTGAGTGTATACAGACAGAGTTTATGGCTGCTAGAACCAGCATTGAGGGCAAGAATCTTCATGGTCAATTAGGTTCCTGCTCGATGGCGAAGGTGATCAGGCAAGTGAGCGCGATCACCCAATCGCTGCAGCAGGGGACCATGGCGATCGAACTTCACCAAACTAACAGCCGCCACAGGCATCTCAATGCGATCGCGGTAACGGCCCAGATCAATACCCAACAGGCTACAGAGAATAATACGAATCGTGGCCTTATGGGACACCACCAGCACATTGCCCTCAGTAAACTGTTCCTCAATTTCTGCAATCACCAATGAAGCGCGGCTGGCCACCTGAATGGCGGTCTCCCCACCCTTAGGCTCATTCCAGGCCGGTTCTGTGAGCCACTGAACATAGTTCTCGGCGTAATGGGTTTTGACATCGTCCGGCGTTCGGTCTTCCCATTCCCCGTAATTTAGCTCTTTGAGCCCTTCCCGGAGTCGCAGCTTAACGCCAGTGGCTTCACAGAGAGGCTTCGCGGTCGAGATTGTTCGTTTCATGGGACTGGCGAATACGGTTGCCCAGGGAAGATTCCCATAGGCATCAGCAAAAGCCTGGGCCATCTGTAACCCCGCATCAGTCAACTCTGGATCGAGTGCCCCACAGTAACCTCCCGTCTGGCTATGGGTGGTTTCGCCATGGCGTAGAAAATAGAGGCTCAGACTCATGAGTAGGTCAATCGCTTACAAGTGGGCATCCGACATGAATCAAAATGGGTCCCCGGTTGGCATCGCATATTCCAACGCCTAAGGCTTCGCACCAAAAGCTAATGGGCTACAGATGGGAGCGAAACCGGGCCTCTTGCCCCGAAATGACTAACGAACATCTAAGACAGCATCGGTCTGGCTATAGCGCAGAGATTCGACGGGGACCGGCTTAACCTGCCAGATATCGTCGCAATACTCCCGAATTGCCCGATCCGACGAGAACTTGCCCATGTGAGCTACATTCCAAATAGACATGCCCGTCCAGTGTTCCGGATCGCAATAAGCCTGACTCACCCGATCCTGGCAATCAATGTAGGATTGATAATCGGCGAGTACCAGGAATGGGTCGCTGTACAACAAATTGTCGATCAAGGGTCGGAACAGGTCCGGATTGCCATGGGAGAAGTAGCCAGAGCTGACCAAATCAATCACGGCGCGCAGCGGGTCATTGCCGTGGTAGTAATCCCATGGGTTATAGCCTTGGGATTTTAGGGCCGCAACTTCCTCGGTTTTGAGGCCAAACAGGAAGAAGTTGTCAGCGCCGACTTCTTCGCGGATTTCAACGTTAGCTCCATCTAGGGTGCCGATTGTGAGGGCACCATTCATGGAAAATTTCATGTTGCCAGTCCCTGATGCTTCTTTGCCTGCCGTAGAAATTTGCTCCGACAGGTCAGCAGCCGGATACACCCGCTGCCCGAAGGTAACGTTGTAGTCGGGGAGGAAAACGACTTTGAGGCGATCGTGGACATCAGGATCACGGTTCACGACATCGCCGACAGCGGTAATGAATTTGATGATCAGCTTCGCCATGAAGTAGCCGGGGGCGGCCTTACCGCCAAAGATAAAGGTGCGGGGTTGGATGTCAATCTCTGGATTAGCTTTGATGCGGTTGTATAGCGTGATGATATGGAGCACATTCAGGTGTTGCCGCTTGTATTCGTGAATCCGCTTCACTTGGATATCAAACATCGAGTCTGGGTTGACGACGATGCCCGTGCGCATCTGGATGTGTGCGGCTAGATCCTGCTTGATCGCGTGTTTGATTTGTCGCCATTCATGACGGAAATGGGGATCCTGGGCGAACCCTTCTAGTTGTTGTAGTTCTTCTAGATGATTGATCCAGCGATCGCCAATCTTGCTGGTGATCAGAGTTGCCAACCGAGGATTGCTCTGCACCATCCAGCGACGGGGCGTGACGCCATTGGTCTTGTTGTTGAATTTTTCGGGGAACAGGTCATAGAAGTCTTTAAGGATGGTGGACTTCACTAGTTCGGTGTGCAACGCGGCAACCCCATTGATGGAATAGCTACCGACACAAGCTAAGTTAGCCATGCGCACGTAACGCTCACCGCTTTCATCGATCAATGACAAACGGTTAAGGTAATCATCGCCCATAAACTTCAACCGAGCTAAATCAAGGAATCGCTGGTTGATCTCAAAAATAATGTCTAGATGGCGAGGCAACAAATGACCCAATAATCCAATCGGCCATTTTTCCAACGCTTCGGGTAACAGGGTGTGGTTGGTATAGGCAAAGGTATTTTGGGTGATAGTCCAGGCTTGCTCCCAGGCCAGATGGTGTTCATCCACCAGCAGGCGCATCAGTTCGGCGACCCCAATCGCCGGATGGGTATCGTTGAGCTGCACCACAAACCTTTCATGGAAGGTGTCTAAGCTCTGGCCACTGCGCAGGTGAATGCGAATCATGTCTTGGAGAGAGCAAGACACAAAGAAAAACTGCTGCTCCAAGCGGAGTTCCTTCCCTTGAATCGGCTCATCGTTGGGATATAGCACCTTGCTGATGTTTTCAGAGGTAACCTTCTCACCCACAGCGCCGTAATAATCCCCGACATTAAAGGCTTGGAAATCAAAGGATTCAGGCGCTTCGGAACGCCACAGCCTTAGGGTGTTCGCGGTGTTGACCCGGTACCCCAAGATGGGCGTATCGTAGGGAATCCCTTTCACAATCTGGGCGGGAACCCAGCGCACCCGATACTGGCCGTTCTGATTCAGATAGGATTCTGTATGGCCACCCAATTTCACCATCACGGCCTCTTCGGGACGGGCAATTTCCCAGGGATTGCCGTACTGCAGCCACTTGTCGGTAATTTCGACCTGCCAGCCGTCTTGTATTTCTTGGTCGAAGATACCAAACTCGTAGCGAATCCCGTAGCCAATGGCAGGAATTTCCAGCGACGCCAAGGAATCCATATAGCAAGCGGCCAGCCGTCCTAGACCACCATTCCCCAACCCTGGTTCTTCCTCCTGTTCAATCAGTTCCCAGAAATCTAAGCCGGAGTCTTCCACCGCCTGACGCACCGGTTCATGAATACCCAGGTTAATTAAGTTGTTCTCCAGGTGGGGACCCAGGAGAAATTCAGCGGAGAGGTAGCACACCACCCGCGTATCAGGAGCCTCGTAGAGGCGGTTAGACTGCAGCCAGCGAGGCATCAGGCGATCGCGCACCGTATAGGCCAGGGCCAGGTAAAAATCATTTCTAGTCGCCTTGGCAGGTAGACGACCCTGCACGTAGTACAGGTTGTCAGCAATAGCTCGGCGTAGGGTTTCGATACTTAAACCAGTGCGATCGTCTTCAATCTGAATAGTGTTGGGAGGGGCAGCAACCATAATGATGTCCTTCAAGGATTTCAGAGTGTGATCAAGTATCAATGCAGGAATGAGCTACTTGGATTCTCGGAATTCTTCGATCATGAGGGGGCTATGCAGTACGGTATCGTCGATGGAGGCAGCACTGTTCAACACATGGAAATATTCAATTTTTTGATTAATGTTTTGCAACTCTGCCTTGAACTTGGTCAGTTCCGCTTCATCATTGACCTGATCAAGCTGGCCTAAGATTTCACTGTGGATGATAGGGGTGGTCCCTACCTCAAGTTCTAATCGACTGGGACGGCTATTGATCAATAAGGCCACTTCCAGTGAGCGACCTCATCTTGGTCCTTGCCATGCTCATGGGCATAGGCCAGGCATTCGATGATTTTGTTCTGCATGCGTTCCTTAGCATGAGCGGCGGCTGAGCCCAACTTGGGCACCCGATCAATCACGTCGATGACTAAATTGAAGCGGTCAACCTGATTATTAATCGCCAGCTCTAATGGCGTGTTGATGTTGCCCTCTTCCTTATAACCCCGTACGTGAATGCGCTCCTGATTGGACCGGCGGTAGACCAGCTTATGGATTAGCCAGGGATAACCATGGAAGTTAAAGATGACGGGCTTGTCTGAAGTGAATAGGGAGTCGAAATCGCGATTGGAGAGACCATGGGGATGCTCCCCTTCAGACATGAGTTTGAATAGGTCTACCACATTGACAAACCGCACCTTGAGGTAAGGAAACTCCTCGCGCAAAATGGCAGTTGCTGCTAGCGACTCCATCGTGGGAATGTCGCCACAGCAAGCCATCACCACATCCGGAATATCGGGTTCGGTGCCGCAATCATCGTTGCTAGCCCAGTCCCAAATACCAATGCCCTTCGTGCAGTGTTTGACGGCCTCATCTATCGGCAAATACTGCAGGTGCTTCTGCTTATCGGAGATGATGACATTGATGTAGTCAACGCTGCGAAAGCAGTGATCGGCGACCGACAGCATGCAGTTGGCATCCGGCGGGAAATAAACCCTCACCACCTCTGGGCTCTTGTTCGTCACCAAATCGACATAGCCTGGATCCTGGTGGCTAAAACCGTTGTGGTCTTGTCGCCACACTAAGGAAGACAACACGATATTGAGGGAAGAGACCGAACGCCGCCAGGGCACATGGTTGCGACAGATATCCAGCCACTTGGCATGCTGGTTAAACATGGAGTCCACCACATGAGCAAACGCCTCATAAGTGTGGAATAAACCGTGACGGCCCGTGAGAAGATACCCCTCTAGCCATCCCTGGAGCGTATGCTCACTGAGCATTTCCATCACGCGACCATCGCGAGACAACTGCCCCCCGTCCTCATCTTCGGGGTAGAGGTCCGCCATCCAGACTTTCTTGGTGACCTCATAAACATCCTGGAGACGGTTAGAGGCCGTTTCATCGGGTCCCATCAAACGGAAGTTATTCGGGTTATCCCGCATGATGTCCCGCATCAGGAAACCCAATACTTTCGTGTTTTCAAACTCCACGGTGCCGTGCTGATCCATCGGAATGGCATAATCCCGGAAATCAGGCATCTTCAAGGCATGACGCAGTAATCCGCCGTTGGTATGGGGGTTGGCGCTCATACGGCGATCGCCCACCGGAGCCAATGCCTTCAGTTCAGGAATCAGCGTCCCATTCTCGTCGAATAGCTCTTCCGGTCGGTAGCTACGCATCCATTCGCCCAGCTTTTCGAGATGCTCGGGGTTGCTGTGCATGCCCCCCATGGGCACCTGGTGTGCCCGCCAAAAGCCTTCGACCTTATGACCATCCACCTCTTGCGGTCCTGTCCAGCCCTTGGGAGTCCGCAGCACGATCATGGGCCAGCGGGGCCGTTCAATATGGCCATCAGCGCGGGCGGCCCGCTGAACTTCCCTGATCTTGAGGACACATTCCTCCATCACGGCAGCCATCTTCTGATGCATTTCAGCGGGATCGCTACCTTCCACAAAATAAGGGGTGTAGCCATAGCCCTGGAAGAGGAATTCTAATTCTTCGGCAGAGATACGGGCCAGGATAGTGGGATTGGCAATCTTGTACCCATTCAGGTTCAAGATCGGTAGAACCGCCCCATCACGGGCTGGATTGATGAACTTATTAGAATGCCACGCCGTTGCCAGTGGCCCGGTTTCTGCTTCCCCATCGCCAACTACACAGGTCACGATGAGGTCGGGGTTATCCAAAACGGCTCCATAGGCGTGAGCAACGCTGTAGCCAAGTTCCCCTCCTTCATGGATAGACCCTGGTGTTTCAGGTGTGACGTGGCTACCGATGTGGCCGGGGAAGGAAAACTGCTTGAAGAACCGCTGCATTCCCTCGGTGTCTTCGCTCTTGTCAGGATAGATTTCCGAGTAGGTGCCTTCCAGATACACCGGCCCTAATACCCCTGGCGCTCCGTGCCCTGGACCGGCCATAAAGATCATATCGAGGTCGTATTTCTTGATCAGCCGATTGCAGTGAATGTAAGTAAAGCTGAGGGCGGGGGAGGCTCCCCAGTGACCCAGTAGGCGATGCTTGACATGTTCAGCCTTGAGCGGCTCTTTCAGTAAGGGATTGTCGCGTAAATAAATCATCCCAATGGCGAGATAGTTGCAGGCTCGCCAATAGGCATCAATGTGGTTCAACTCACTCTCTGTCAGTGGTTTCAGTGTGGCACCTATTTGCTGTTCGGGTGCATGAACCATACTTTGCTTCTCCCTTGAAAGTGCTGAAGGCGGTGAAACTCTCAATCCATCGAAACTGCCTAGCAGTTAACCGCAGGGCTAACAACCATGACAAACTGCCAAAGCTTTGCAAGCCAGTATGGGATATGGCAACGATTTGAACGAAATGTTACTATCAGCCTCTGAAAATACTGCTCTGCAAGGATTCCAGAACTCACTGCGTTTTATAGTACAGAGATTTTTTTCTGGGGTACACTCTCAAATCCCTCACATTGAGACGTTCCACTTTCATGGCAAGACCTCTAATGAAAATAAGCTTAAGAGGATAACTGAACCAGAATTTGGTGCTTCTTCAGCACTAAATGAAAACCTAGTGCTTCCGCTCTACCATTAGGATCTACATTTCTGACAAAGTCGTTGCAATAATGCCTGAAGATAGCGATGGATCGGTATCAGATCTGAAATGATGAACACCACCATAATGGCCACTACTAGCCTATCGAACTTACTGTGCGTTTCAACCATTGTTTTTCCCATCCGATGCTTGACTGCATACTTCCTTTGGGAATTTCCCAACTTCTTTGCTTATCTAAAAGCCTATTGTGAGTCTGATAACTTGTCAGTTAGAGAAAAGTTATGAGCTGCAGGTCTTGACTTGAGATAAAAGTAAGTAGAAAGTAAGTGTTTGGTTACAATCGCCGCTTACTATCCATTTCAAGGACAAGCATCGATTAGACTCGTTGGGAATAGCAGATTCATAGCTCATACAATTTATTTCATATGTTATTTCTAAATAATATAGTTGGCTTCAGAGTTTGGAAGCAGCATTATCAGGATATTTCGTACTTGGAGTCAGCGACTCAATACTTAAGGAGCTATGAAAAATATTGATGTTCTAAAATCAACTAATTCCAAGCGAGTTTTGTTCTGAAATTCAACTTTTATATTGCGAGCAGACTTTTTATGCACAGTAGCCTTGCTTTTCTTGCTCATGCTTCACAAGTTGCCAACTTGATCATCTGGATGAAGCAGTATCGCGACACGTTATCCACTTTTCAAATTCTTACGACAGACGATTTAGCTCAGCGGTTTCAGAGCGATCTGCATCTGGCAACGTTATCCATCCAAGCGTTGCACTCCATCAAGAATGGCGGTGATATTCAGCTAGCTTCTCATATCCTGTCTGAAGGTGTAGCTGGGATGGTGTTCTTTGTAGATCCAGAGACAGTGTTCGCAGAAAATCCTTCTCTGGCAATGCTGCTGCGGGCCTGCAAAATTCAGAACGTGCCTGTAGCCTTGAATGAAGCAACAGCAGATCTCGCAATCCGAGGTTGGATTCGGAGTCGAGTTGCCTACTTGATCTTCAACCCAGTGGCGGGCCAGGGAAATCCTAATCAGGACATCGCTTTAATCCGAAATATTTTGGAACCTCAGGTGTTAGTCAATGTGATTATGACCCAGCCCGATGTTGATCCGGCAGAGCAGACTCGTGAGGCGATCGCGACTATCCAGGCTGAGAACAGTGATCCAGGAATGCGCTTGATTATTGCATCGGGAGGGGATGGCACTGTCTCTGCGGTTGCTGGTGCCGTTATTGGAACGGATATTCCCTTAGGCGTGATTCCTCGAGGGACTGCCAATGCATTTTCAGGGGCCCTGGGGATTCCCACGAACTTAAAGGAAGCTTGTGAAACGATTTTGGCCGGCAATACGCGCGTTGTGGATACGGCCCGCTGCAATGACACGCCGATGATTCTTTTAGCAGGGCTAGGCTTTGAAGCTGGCATGGTCGACAAAGCCACCCGCGAGCTCAAGAACCGTCTTGGAGCATTTGCCTATATTCTGGCGGGTGTGCAGCAGTTTACGAGTCAGGAACTCTTTCAAGCGACACTCGAAATAGACGGACAAACGAGTGAATTTGCAACCAGTGCAATTACAGTCGCTAACGTGGCCCCTCCAACCTCTGTCCTCGCTCAAGGATTTGGGGCGGTGGTTCCTGATGATGGCTTGCTGGAAGTGACCATTGGCACCTCACAAACAGCGTTTCAAGGCGTCAATGCCTTAGCGTCTCTAGTCGCATCTGCTGTTGTAAAGTCCCCTACTCAGAATAAAGACGTCATTTGTCTGCGGACTAGCAAAATTAAGGTATCTACCCATCCACCCCAAAAGCTCGTAGTGGATGGGGAAGTTCTTGAGAGCAATCCAATTGAGTTTGAATGTCTGCCTCAAAGTCTGACCGTGTTCGCACCCCTCCCTCAATTCGAGCAATTTTGATCGTCTCAGGTATCGGCGGCATCAGGCATAGAAGTCTGCACCTGTTGCTTAATGATCTCTATCAGCTCCATGGTTTTCTGCTTCACTGCATCAGAGGCATTCGGCACTGTCTGTTCAACGAGATTCTGAGTCTCAAGAGTAATCTTGACGGAGTCAGGTAAATGCTGAGGTGTGTTGTTCGCAACCATGGAATCTTCCGTAAAGGGACCAGTACTGGTATAGAGAGGACTTAAGCAGTTGAATCCCATTTTGGCCCCCTAACCACTAAACTTGGAGGAAATCGGATTCAACATCTCCTAGATTTGGGGAATGCAGGGGCTTTTGCTTAAATAGCAAGACTTATGGCGTGGATGCAGACATGTTTTGGCGTTGCCTCTGTCGACTGCTTAGAAGGTACTGTATGAAACTTTGCAAAGGTTGTCAGTGAGGTAAGAGTAATAAGTATCGTTTGATAATGGAGATTACTTTATTCAGCTATGCAGGTGGAGGATGCGCTCAAACTCTTAGATACCCTGTTGCCTCCCGGTTCTCTCAATACGGTAAAAACCTTGGTGTTTCGAGAATCTTGGGATGGCAAGGGATATACAGCGATCGCAAAATCTGCCGGTTACGATGCTGATTACATCAAAATCGCTGCGGCTCAGCTCTGGAAAGCGCTCTCCCAGGCTCTCGGGGAAAAAGTGACTAAAAAGAACTTCCGCGCCCTCCTGCACCAAAAATTTTGGCTCCCTGACGTATCTTCTCCAGCGTCTCCCTCTCGTCTATCTACCCAAGGAATTCAAAATTCAAAATTCAAAATTCAAAACCTTCACCCCTCCACCCCTCCGCCCCTCCACCCCTCCGCCCCTCGAGCATCTCGCTGCAATTGGAGTATCGCCCCCGATGTTTCAACTTTTTTCGGTCGTACTGAGGAACTCAAGCAAATTTATACTTGGATCGGCTCTGGCGACTGCCGTTTGATTGCTCTGCTGGGGATGGGCGGTATCGGTAAAACCAGTTTGGCAACTAAAGTAGCCCGTGATTGTCAGGGAGCGATGGACTACATCTTCTGGCGATCGCTCCGCAATGCCCCCCCTTTGGATAAATTGCTGACCGACATGGTGGCATTTCTGACCAATCAGACGATCACTGATGGCTCGATGGATGTGTTGTTAGAACAGTTGCGATCGCACCGTTGTTTACTCATTCTGGATAATGCTGAGACTCTCTTAAAATCCGGGCTGACGGGGCATTACCGCCCTGGCTATGAAGGCTATGGCGAGCTGTTTCGAATCATTGGCGAAACGCCGCACCAGAGTTGTTTGCTCCTCACCAGTCGGGAGAAACTCCCTGAAATCGCTGTTCTCGAAGGAACTGAACTCAGTGTCAAGACGCAGCCCCTGCAAGGCTCCCTAGAGGTCACATTACCCATCATCCAGAGCAAGGGATTAATCGGTTCCTTGACCGAGCAGCAGATGTTATGCCAACAGTACAGCTGTAGCCCGCTAGCCCTGAAAATTGTGGCGACCTCCATTCAAGATCTTTTCGCAGGCCAGAT
Source organism: Leptolyngbyaceae cyanobacterium (assembly GCA_050330865.1). Classification (GTDB taxonomy): domain Bacteria; phylum Cyanobacteriota; class Cyanobacteriia; order Phormidesmidales; family Phormidesmidaceae; genus SIO1E4. Next base: position 21,733 of record JBHJHM010000132.1, on the reverse strand, counting down.
TACTGACTTTCTGCAGGCCGGTACCATTAGCTTCAATGGCGTTCGTCGTTTGCTCGATCAACACTGGCAACGACTCTCGGCGCTAGAGCAGGCTATCCTGCGATGGTTAGCTATCAATCGTACCTGGACATCGATTGCGGAGCTGCATAAGGATATTGTCCCGGCTGTTTCTAAAGGCCAAATCTCAGAAGCCTTAGAATCCCTGACCTGGCGCGCGCTCGTCGAGCAGCATGGCAGCCGCTATTACCTACAACCTGTGGTGTTGGAATACATCACCGACAATTTAATCGGCCAGGTTTTTCAAGAACTCATCACGCACGAATCAGACGCGCCTCCGACGCTGCTCAGTCAATATGCCTTGCAGAAAACCACGACAGAGGATTACATCAGCGCCACTCAAGCCCGGCTCATTCTTGCCCCCATTACGGCACTGCTTCAGCAGACCTTATTACCCCCTAAGCGTTTACGGTGTTACCTACAAGCCTTACTCAATCGTCTCCGACAGCATGGCGAAGCGGGGTTAGCGATTGTTCAGGGTTCTGGGAATGGAATCGCAGGGAGGCAAGAAGCAGCGCTAAACCGATCCCCCAATTCGTGGGTAGTTGGGGCTGGCTATGGGGCTGGCAATATCCTTAACCTAGCCATTCACCTAGGGGTGGACTTGACGGAATTCGACGTGTCTTGTCTGACCGTGCGCCATGCGGATTTACGGGAAACACCGCTGCACAGGGTGAATTTTACCCACGCCCATTTTGACGCGACTGTCTTTAGACAAAACTTTGGCAGTATTATGGCTTTGACCTACAGCCCCAATGGCGAGTTTGTCGCAACGGCAGGCACTGCGGGGCATATCCGGATTTGGCAAACCGTCGATGGGCAGCTGCATAAATCTATTCAGGGCAATCGAGCTTGGATTTGGAGTCTGGCCTATAGTCCTGATGGCCGCTATCTAGTCAGTGCAGACCACATGCCACAAGTTAGGATTTGGGAGGTAACGACGGGGCACTGTCTCAAAGTTTTAGCGCTGCCTGAGACCATCCAAATCATCTTCAAGATTGCGTTTAGCCCCGACGGTACAACCTTGGCCATTGGTAGCAACCATTCAGCGGTGGTGCTGTATGAGCTGGCAACTGAACAGATGCGCCTCTTAAAGGGGCATCAGCAGAGCATTACATCCGTTGCCTTCAGCCCTAATCAGCCGTTCTTGGCTAGCAGCAGTCATGACCACACCGTGCGTCTTTGGGATTTGCGAACGGGGGATGCTCTACAGGTGTGGGATGGGCATCAGACGATGGTGCAAACGGTTGCCTTTAGCCCCGATGGTACCTGGCTGGCCTCGGGAGGCTATGATTGTACAATCCGATGCTGGCACCTTGAAACCGCTCGATGCCTGGGGGTTTTTGAGGGACATCGTGAAGCTGTCTGTGCCATTTGCATCAGTCCTGATGGCAGGACTTTAATCAGTGGCAGTGAAGACAGTACTATCCGCCATTGGGATGTTAGTCAGGGACAGTGTCTGAAAACCTTGCAGGGGCACGAAGGTGCCATTTTGGCGATCGCCCTTAGTCCGGATGGGAATACCTTAGCCAGCAGTTCTCTCAATCGCCGTGTCCGAGTTTGGGATCTGCAGTCTGGCAACAGCCTCCACACGGCGATTGGGTATGCCGATTATGCCTATGGCTTAACCTTTAGCCCTGATGGACAAGCGTTGGCGGCTGGCAGCAGCAATAGTATGGTGCGGCTCTGGGATTGGCGGACCAAAACCTGTACTCAAACTTTGCAGGGACACGGCAATTGGGTTTGGAGTACCGCCTGGAGCCCGGATGGTCAGCAACTCGCCAGTAGTGGCCGTGACCACAGTGCCAAAATTTGGCAAGTCTCTAGTGGCACCTGTATTAAAACACTCACAGACCATAACAGTGGGGTTATGGGGGTCGCCTGGCATCCCGATGGGCACCTATTAGCGACTGTTGGGCAGGATAGTACGATTCGTTTGTGGGAATGGCAAACCGGTCAGTGCCAGAGGATGATGACGATTCCTCAATCGTGGATCACGGCAATTTGCTGGGATCCCACTGGCCAATACTTGATCAGCGGTAGCTCCGACCATCGCATCAGAGTCTGGAATCCTAAAACTGGCAAAGTTGTCCAGTGCTTGACAGGCCATCAGGGCATGATCGGGTCTGTTCTTTGCACGCCAGATGGTCGATTGCTCATATCAGCCTGCCTCGACGGGACCGTCAAAGTCTGGGATATGACTCAAGGGTGCTGCCTGCAAACGCTAAAGCACCCTGTAGGACAAGCATTTGCCCTCGCAGTTAGCTCCGATGGTCAATTGCTCGCCAGTGGGGGAGGCGATACTAAGATCTATCTTTGGGATACTGCAACCTGGAACTGTTTTCGGACTATCACTGAGCACACAGCTGATGTTACCGGACTGGCCTTTCATCCCCAGCACCCTATCCTGGCCAGTGGTAGCGAGGATGAAACCGTCCATCTTTGGGATATTGCCAACCAGACTCGATTATCGACCCTCAAGGGGCAGCGTCCCTACGAAGAAATGGATATTACGGGCGTCACAGGTCTAACGGATGCTGAAAGAACGTCGTTAGTGTCGTTAGGTGCAACTACTCACGCGGGGGATTGATTCGCCGATGCGAACTCGACTTTAGCCATTTGAAGTGTGCGCAGCATTTTGTCGAAGAATAGGGTGAGACCAATCAAGTTCAATCTCACCCTCCCAAAAAAGCTTTGTTTACCATACCAGAGCCGATTGCGACGATTGTGTCGTGTTTCAGTGGTTTGTTTTCGCATCGGGTTTGGCCGCAAGCGCAAACCCTCCTGGTGAGAGCCCTCCTGTGCCCTGGGATCCGAACCGTGAGGGCGATTCTACGAGTACTCGGGTTGGCTCAGACGCCTCACTATGGCAAGTATCATCGCGTGCTCAGTCGTGCCGTATGGTCGAGTCGCAAGGTATCCCAACGCCTCTTGGTACATCTCATCGGCACCTTTATCCCTTCGGGGCCAATCGTGATGGGAATTGACGATACGATTGAGCGGCGCACAGGTCGACGGATTGCCGCCAAGGGCATCTATCGCGATCCGATTCGTTCCAGCGACAGCCATTTCGTCAAGGTGAGCGGTTGGCGATGGCTCTCTTTGATGCTGCTGGTTGACATCCCTTGGGCTCAGAGTGTTTGGGAACTGCTGTTTCTGACCGTACTGGCCCCCTCTGAACGCTATCACTAACAGCAAGGACGTCGTCACAAGAAGCTCACCGATTGGGCTCGCCAGATGGGCCAGCAAGTGCGGCGCTGGCTGTCTCAACGTGACCTGGTCATGGTGGGTGACAGTAGCTTTGCCGTGTTGGAGTTGCTCGCCTCTCTGAGTCAATTAGCCCATTCGGTTCATCTAGTGAGTCGCTTGCGGCTCGATGCGGCTCTTGCGTATTCTCGTAACTTCGGCACCGACCCGTCATCCCCGCCAACTTGGTCGACCGTGGCTCAAAGGTCAACGTCTCTCGACTCTCGCAACGGTGGTGAGCGACCCCTCGACGGTTTGGTAAACTGTCGTGATGAAACATGGGTACGGTCGTACGGAGCACTCCCTCGAACTGCAACCGGCACAGCTGTCTGGTATCACACCGGCAAACCGGTCGTGCCGCTCTGCTGGGTCTTAGTGCGCGATCCGAAAGGTCCCTTCGACCCTCAAGCGTTTTTATGCAACGACCTGACCGTTCCTCCCGCTCAGATTTTGCTGTGGTTCCGTCAACGCTGGCAAGTGGAAGTGACCTTCGAGCAAGTGCGTTGCTCACCTAGGCGTCGAGACGCAACAGCAATGGTCAGCGTTGGCCATCTTACGCACGACTCCGGCTCTGGTTGAGTCAGGCAGCGAAAGCCCACAATCGAGCGCTGGCGAAAGAGCGGATTGGTATTGAACACGTCAGGTTGCTTAAAAGTCTTTCGCCTTTTGGCTGGACGCTATCGCAATCGTCGTCGCTTCGGGCTGCGCTGCAATCTCATTGCTGCGATGTGACCCCAAATCCCCCTAATTTGAACCATGCCGGCATGTGGCCCGAGAGGTGTATCGCATCATCCGGCAGGCACTCTTGATCGAAAAAGTCACAGCAAATTCTTGACATCTATAGGAGCATCAATGCCTTGGAAAGTTCAACGATGGAAGATGAGATCGCATAACAGGGAGAGTAATGCTATTGCGCTTCCGTGTTTAAGAGTGAGTAGTAATTTCTGCATTTACTAGAAACTTACTTTTTACTTACTTCTCTTAAAAAGAATTGATCATAACTCATAACTTTTCCCTAACTGACAGAGTGTAGATCTTTTCATAAAATTCTAAGTAAGAGAAAGAGCACTACTTGATGGAAGCATAAAAGTCGAAAGTCCTATGTCAGCCCCTTACTTCTCGAAGAGATGGCTCAACTTGAAACACTAAAATCTGTGGTGAAGGCTCTGGAAGATGGTCAATGTTCTATTTATGAGAGTGAGCGGATTCGCTCTCTCATTTAGGCGGATGGCAAGACCACTTATGAAGGGCTGCGCACAGTCAGATTTTCCTGGTTCACTTGACCATAGGTATTACACGCCACTTTTGCACACACCAGGCTTGATAATGGAGGTATTTCAATTATTGACATGGGAGAAATTTGGATGATTTTCCCCTTATAATCCCCTTTTCTAAGCCTTTGAATTGTTGAGGGTTGTGATAATTTCACATGTCTACCATCATGGACCAAACTATTGAGTCATTTTTGGCAGCGTTGGCAAAGGAGCCCGTTGCGAGTGATAAACACTTACTGGAACTACGCAATATCAGCAAGGCATTTGCGAAAAAGCACATCCTCGATGATGTTGATCTCACCGTTTCTCGTGGGGAGGCTATTGCGATCATCGGCCCTTCAGGTACGGGAAAGTCTACCATTCTAAGAATTATCGCTGGATTCCTTGCTGCAGACGCAGGGGAAATTTATGTCATTGGCCAGCGGCGAGTTGGCTTAATCGAAGATGCCAAAGATCCCGTTGGTATCAGTATGGTGTTCCAACAATCAGCGCTCTTTGATTCGCTGACGGTGGAAGAGAATGTCGGTTTTTTGCTTTATGAGCATTCTGATCTGTCGGCTCGTGAAATTCATGATTTAGTTGAAGCAGTTTTAGAAATGGTGGGTTTGCCAGGGATTGGCGATCGCTATCCGGCAGAGCTTTCAGGCGGGATGCGGAAACGAGTCAGCTTTGCTCGGGCCGTTATGTGCAATCCTCAAAAGCCACAAGAACGTCCTGCTCTGCTGCTATATGATGAACCCACAGCCGGTCTAGACCCTATAGCGTCTACCGTGATTGAAGATCTGATTCGCGAAATCCAGAGTAATCGAGTCTGTAGTGCTTATTTGATCGTCACTCACCAAGACAGTACCATTCGCCGCGCTGCCGACCGAGTTATATTCTTGCACCAAGGCAAAATCCAATGGGACGGCAGCGTTCAGGAAATTGACAAAACAGATAATCCTTTTATGCGTCAATTTCTCAATGGGAGTATCAAGGGACCTATTCATTAGCCACCAAGGTATCGTCAACTTAATTTTCTGTTTTTGAAATTCAGCGCTAAATTTCCGTCAATCGCCTTCGACGGCAGCTCTAGGCAATTGATGATAGTCGTGTGAATTGACGCCAGTCGCTCAAGCGCTGCCGCATCGTCTCCCGGTATTCGGTTGCCGATTGTCGATGTGGATGAGGGTGAAAGTAACCGCAAATTGGCTCAAGGGCCGAGAGAAACCGTTGTGCTCCTCCTGGGGATTTGAACCGACCCATCCGCCTCTCTCTCTCTCAGGTCGGTCGATGTGAATTCTCGGCGCGGTTGTTCAAGCCCCGATGCTGCCCGTGTTCAACGCCTGGAAGCAGTTCTTTCTTAGCCGCCCCATAGCTTTTGAGTTTGTCGGTCACCATGACCCGAGGGGAAAAAGCCGGTCGATTTGAGCAGTTGGCAAAAGAACTGCTTCGCCGCTCGTTTGTCGCGGTGGCACTGTATCAGGATATTGATGATCTGACCGTTTGCATCCACGGCCCGCCAGAGGTAGAACGACTGACTCTTGATAGTGATTACAACCACACCACGCCCGAGATACCACTTATCAGCAGGCTTGGGGTGGCAGCGACGAATCTGGTTCGCATTAGTTTGAGCAAGTTTCCTACACCACTTCCGAATGACCTCGTAAATCACCTCAATGCCCCGATAGAACATCATTTTCTCAATATCCCGAAAGCTTAGTGGGAAGGTGTAGTAGGTCAGACACAGTGGTGAATGACTTCGATGGGAAATCGGTGGTACTTGTAGCTGACACTCATGAACTAGCCCTGATGGATGCTGACGAGGGATACCACGAAAGTTAAGTTGACAATGCTGTGTAGTGTGTCCCGTAAGTGAGCATCAAAAAACGCCCTCTATGGATTAGAGGGCAAGGCTTTCATGCCATTTTTGCTTGTGCAACTTCCGCTTAGACTATCATTGAGGGCGACTCCGGCGATGAGTTAACCACTTAGGTTTTGGCAAGAGGAATTCCATCTAGGGCATTCAGTGCCACAAGCAGCACGCTTAGCGTTGCAACAATTGCCGAGGGCGATAAACCTGCTCCCAGGGGAATGAAACATGACGATGTTGCTGCCAACATGCACCGCACCATAGCCACCCGTCCGGGGAAATCGGCTGGGGCTGCCCATTGCAGAGCGGTAACACTTAGTAGAAAAACCGCAATCCCACCGCAGAGGACTGTCCGGGCCGGAGCCGCAAAATCATGCCCGCCCGCGACTTCAATTGCGGCCTGAACGCCCACGCCGGTTGCCACAATTCCCATGAATGCGAATAGATGGCTATACCCATAAATGTAAGCTCTGAAGAGAGCGAGTCGACCGTTGCGGAGAGCCCAATTAATCGTTGATTCATCCGCTCGTTCAAAGTACATCCACCAAAGACCGACCGCCACCAAAAATCCCGCTGTCCCCGTGAGGACGCTGCTCCACTGCCAGTCAGTTTCAGCTACGCCGTTGGCTACGGCGATAATGACTTCCCCCAGTACGATAATGACAAATAGCCCAAATCGTTCATCCATATGCGATTCCTGAGCCGGCACGTTACGGATCGTTAAATAGGTGATCGAGTCGTTGCTAATTTCAATCAACAGCGCAACGGCCCAGAGTTCATAGCGAATGGGTTCCGGTGTTGCAATCGACAGTATCCACAGGCAAAATGCAATCGCAAAACTGATGGTGTAGCGCTTGGTCAGCTCTCTTGATGGGGGCACAAAACGCCAAGCCTGAACATATAGAAAAATGAGCACCAGTCGCAAGGCCGCATAGGCCGCAGCAAAGTTGACAGAGCCGCCATGCAGAGCGTCATGAATGGTCAAAGACAGCACCACCAGTCCAAACATGACTCCCAGCATCACCAGACGATAGGGACCTCGATCAACATCGAATTGATCCGTGTAGTAACTGAAGTCATTCCACAGCAGCCACACCGGAACAAAGAGGGCCACAAACTCGGCGATGCCTGTCCAACTTAGGTTGCTATGAAGTAAATGGGCTAGCTGAGCGATCGCCAACACAAACACCAGATCGAAAAACAGCTCCAACCAGCTAGCATGACGAGGGTGTGCTTGCTCCTCACCGAGATATAGCCGCAATGGATGAGAACTTTGTTGAGTCATAAAGAGGGCTCTGAAACATCGCCATTTTCATTTCATAGCTAGAAAGTCACCGTACAGCTTTCATGAAGCTGGAAGTGCTGTTGCTTTCGAGCTCGTATTGCCACTGAGCAATTAGACAGCACCCTAAAATTCATCTGGTAAAGACCGCAATAGATGAATCCTATTCGGTTCGGTGCTGTTGACTTCAACGTAGGCTGAAGTCAAATAGGGGCGGTACGATTCATCGCCCAGTAAATGAACTTTACCGTGGGCGATTATCAAAGAATCCGTGAGGCTGAAAAGCCATTCTTCTACCTCATCAAAACCCTCCGTGAGATTCTCTTTGGGATAAACCTGATCCAGGATCATGCGGGTCAGGGCCGAGGTGTGAGACCGGTTTTGGGCCAGGTAGAAGTATTTTTGAGGTGTCGTTAGCCATTGGAATGCTGTCAATTGCTCCAGCACAATGGGCGTGGCCACGTCATAGTCACCTCCTCCAATCACTACGGGAATCTGAATCGGATTCATCCCGTTTTCGCCAAATAGATTAGTCAATGGGGCCAGTGCTATGACAAGGCCAATGCGATCGTCGGCCAGACTGCCGTTTGTCAGTTGTTGCATGACCTCGGGCGACGCCACCAGTTCCAATACTCGACACTGAATCAGGAGCGCAATATTCACGGTGTCAGGCTCGAACTCGGCTTCTAGGTCACACTGCTTTTCCAAGCGAGCCACATCAATCGTTGCCCCGGCAGTCGTCAGGGCGGTGTAGCCACCAAAGGACTCACCGACGATGCCAACCCGCTCTAGCTGTAGACGGCCTTGAAATTCAGTGGTGTTTTGCTGCTCCAAGGTATCGAGTAAAAAATGAATATCGAGAGGACGGTTGATAAACTCCATCACCTCAAAGGATTCATGAGTGAGGCCGATCGCGAGATCGTCTTGGAAAGCCGCATTGCTGCCGATGTGCTCTGGTATGGCCACGAGAAATCCATGGGCAGCGAGTGCCTGGGCGGCAACAACGCTTTCAGGATTAGTGCGGGTATCCCCATAGCCGTGGGAGAAAACCATGACTGGGATCGGCTCTGAAACCGCATCGAGGTCAGCAGGAAAGTAAAGATCGACGGGGTATGCCCGATCGCGCTGACTATCGCGTAATGTGAGCGATCGTTGCGTGATTTCAAACTGCGGTGTCTCGGCCAAAACGGGCAAGGCACTGTAATCAAGATCAGGCTCGGCTGCTGCCGCTTTGGCCGAAAACTGCATGGCCGTGTCAACCAGATATGCCGTGGTCTCGATGTTGGTGTCGATGGCTTCGGCTAACGCTAAAATCTGCGGCAGATTAAGCCGGATGCCACCCGTTGGGTAAAAGCGGATGAGATTGATGAGTGAGAGCCCAGCTGGATCATCGGTTGCCAAAATCATGGCAGATCGCAGCGCCAACTGGCCGTTTTGACGAGCTTCTGTCTCAATCAACAGGCCTATTGATGTGAGCGCGATGTCGCCAATCGGCGTGTAAAGCCATTGAGAGAGGGCAAAGGGATCATCTATCGCTTCAGGAACCTCGGGACCCAGATCCGTAATGGGCGTATTCAAGAGCGTTCGAAATCTTGCTTGAACGGCTGGTGACAGACTGCCGATGTAGGTCGCCAGCTCAGCGTCCACTGTGCCATCGGCGGCAAATTTTTCCAGCGAAGAAACCGGCAGCACCCGCCCCAAGAGACCGTAGTCAAAGTAGATGTTTTCTGCTGAGCGGGCGGGTAAAGCGGTTGCCAGACCCGATAGGAGGCCAAGGGCAGCCGTTTGCAGAAGACGTTTAGCTGATTGCCCCCATCCGGTTCCTCGGTTTTTGCTGAAGGAAAAAAGCCAGTTGCCAAAGCGGATGAGGTTTAGCGGACTTTCTTTTGCCATATCTCAAGCTTCCTGAGTCTTTCTGGCAAACACCCACCGCAGCATAGGTGGCGCGACAAATGTCGTTGCGATAACCATCAGGACAATCGCCACATTAACGGATGCGGATAGTGCCCCTGTCGCTGCGCCCAACCCCGCAAATACGAGTCCTACTTCGCCTCGGGGTACCATGCCAGTCCCGATCGCAAGTCGATCTACTTGCTCCTCACCAAATACAAAATATCCGGCGGCGACTTTGCCGATAATCGCTACTACTGTCAGGAAGAGGGCAATCACCAAACCGACCTGACTCTCAGGGTTCGCCAGATTCAATACCGTTAAGTCAGTCTTGGCACCAATAGTGACAAAAAAGATGGTTGCAAATAGAGCAACCAGGGGATCGCAAGCTTCTTCCAGGTCGCGGGTGGCTTTGGTGTCTCCTAACACAATGCCGGCAGCGAAACAGCCGAGAATTCCTTCCAGGCCAATGGCTTGGGCCACACTTGCCATCAAAGACATAAAGACGATAGCCCCAATCAGGACGCTGTAGCGGTTGTTCAAGTTGGCGAGGAAGTTGATATAAAGCGGCCCAAAAAATCGGTTGAGAGCGATCGCGGCAACAACAAACAGGGAAGCACTCACGATAGTGCCAAAGACGCTGGAAAGCTCAACCGTTCCGTGCTCGGCAATACCGACAGCCACTGCTAGAATCGCAATGCCCAAAATATCATCCAGAACCGCAGCCCCCAGGATGATTTGGCCCTCCTTCGTGTTCAAAACCCCCATATCTTGCATGATGCGGGAGGTAATGCCGATGCTAGTGGCCGTCAAAGCAGCCGCACCGAAAATGGCTGGAATCGCTCCGAGATGAAACAGGGACGCTAATCCCCAAAAGCCCAGCACCATAGGCAAGGCAACCCCAGCAACGGCAACGGATGCCGCCTGTGGCCCGACTTTGATAAGCTCCTTCAAATCGGCCTCTAACCCAATTTTGAATAGCAGGACGCCAACCCCAATGTCGGCATAATCATTGAGCAAAATTCTGACTGGCCCAGCAAATATTGCCTGAATGGTGGCGTTGTCGCCGCCAGAAACCCAATGCACGATCGCTACGGCCCAATCAGCCACTTGAGCCCCGTCCCCCAAAATCAGCAGGTGAATACCCGAGACGCCAATCACAAACCCCGCAATCAGCTCGCCCAGTACGGCAGGAAAGCCCATGCGAACCGAAATTTCGCCAAAGATCTGCGCTGCGATAAACACTAAAATCGTTGTCAGCGTCACCGCGATCGCAAGTGCCTTAGCATAGGTTTCGCCTTCGGCTCCTCCCGTTGACGCCAGCATCGTAGGAATCGGAAGATTCGCGATTAATCGCGAATCCAAGATGAATTGCATCTGTGTTGAGAAGACTGTTGGCAGAATCATGGGTTAATCCAAGTGTGATGGCGGGACGCGATTAATCGCGTCTGTACGGTATATCAAAGGCATCGATTTCCTATTGCGGGGATGAGTTATGCCAAATCCGTCTAATCCCCGTTATGGGAAACAGTTATTCCTGTAGAGATGCGACATGTCGCGTCTCTGGATTAGGGTGTGGTTAAACCGGATTTAGTATTATCGGACGTCAATTGCAAATACAGCCCCGGTATCACGAGCAAGGCAATCAGCGTGGCTGACATCAGCCCGAAAATAATCGCCATACACAAGGGGAACCATTGGGCTTTGCTAAAGGCCAATGGAATCAGACCAATTACAGTGGTAACAGAGGTGGTGAGGATGGGACGGAGGCGATCGCTGGCGCCCAAGGCCGCCGCATGACGCACATCGAATCCTTGGCGGCGGCGTCCGTTCATGGTGTCAATCATGACAATGGCATTGTTGACCACAATGCCGGTTAGCGAAATCACCCCAATAGCCGAGGGAAACGAGAACGCTATTCCCAGTAAGACGTAACCGAACGTCGTGCCGATGAGGGCAAAGGCGATCGTGAGAATGATGATGACAGGCTGGCTGTAAGACCCAAACTGGAGCACCAGCACCGCAAACACCAGGAAAATGGCCACCACCAACATCTGCCCCGCAGAACCAAAGGTTTCGCTGCTAGTATCAGCATCACCCCCAAATCGGTAGGTGTACCCTCGCGGCCATCGACCCGAGTTATCCGCCGCACTGGGATCGTATTGCAGGGCCTCAAGCTTGGGTGTCAGCTCGGCCAGGATTTCGGTGTCATAGTAGCCCCGTCCCGGAATGACTTTCGCCAAAACAGTGACGCTCCGCTCATTATCGCGGTGGGTGATCGAGAGGGGCACCGCATCCTGGACCGGCTCTAGCAGCGCATCGGCAGATAACACTTCGCCATCAGGGGTAATAAAGCGGATGGTGGCAAACTCATCGAATTCAGATGGCCCCCCGACCGCGCCCTGCTGCGAAGGCCACTGAGTACTGAGGCGAATCTCCAAGTCCTCTTCCCCGCTACCTAGGGCAAAGTCGCCCACGTCATTGTCAATCATCAGGTAGCGCCCCTGCCACCCCAAATCTTCCGGGCTGATGCCGTAGAAATCGAGGGCTTCACGCTTGGGCACCAGCCGGTAATCTTCCCGCAGATTCCCCAGGTCATCGCGGACGTCCATGGTCCCTGGAATTTCGCGCAGGGCCTGCTGCACCTGACCGGAAATCTCCCGCAGGATTTGTAAGTCCTCGCCATAGAGTTCCACTTGAATGGGGTCTTCGCCTCCCCCGATACGCTCAAACTGAACAGCGAGAATGGCTCCGGGATAGTCCCGCACCACCGTATCCTTCAGCTCTTGTCTCAGTTCACGCACATAGTCAAAGGAGGGGCGCTGGCGCTGGTGACGCTTCACAAAAATGGCCGACAGCCCCACAAAGTAGTCGGCATTTTCGGGCTTCAGCTCACTGGAGGCGACGAGGCTACTCCGCCGCCCCACCAGCTCCACCACACTCTCAAAGACCCGTTCACCATTTGGATCACTGTAGGCGCGCACAATTTCTCCAATCCGGTCGGCCACCTCCTGCGATCGCTCTAACGTGGCAGCCGGAGGCAGCTCCACATTGATGCTCACCTTGCGACTATCGTTATCCGGAAATAACGAAGACGGCAGTTGGGCAAATAGGATCATGGCGCAGACGAACACAGCAACCGTCCCAAACGTCCAGAATCGGGCGATGCGACGATTGGGCACGGTGACCCGCAGGCTCCACTCGGCAAATTTGGCTGAAAATTCTTCCGTGAGTCGATCCACAAAGGTCTTGCCAGAACTCCCTTCGACGTTGGCCAGCAGGAATTTGGATAGGGGGACAACAGCCAGCAGGGCCACGATGTAGCTCAGCACCAAACAGGTGATGGCACTAATGGGAATCAGACGGACAAATTTGCCCATAGTGCCTGAAATCGCCATCAACGGAGCCATGGCCAAAATGGTGGTTAGCTGTCCGGCAAAGGCAGGCGCCGCGTAGGTTTTGACGGTTTTGATGGCGGCCTGCCCAAAGGGCAAATTCTGGATGAACAGCCCCTCATGGATACCCTCCAGCATCAGGATAAATACGTCCACCAGCAGCCCCAGAGCCAGGATCATGCCGATCAGAACCATCGAGTTGAGGGTGTAGCCCATGATCCAGAGAATAAAGATGGCTCCGGCGAAGGTTAAGGGAATCGCCAATCCCGCAATCAAGGCTTCGCGCCAGGTCAACGCAACGAACAGAATGGCAAAGACACAGAGCGATGCCTGCAAAACATTACCCGCCAAATCACTAAGGTCATTGCGAATCGTCTCGGCATCGTTGTTGAGGACACGATAGTCCATGCCGTGGGGCCAAACTTCCGGATTCTCACGGGCGGCTTCCATCGCTGCCAGGGTATCTTCGACAACCTGGATAGTGTCGCTACCTGATACCTTCACCACGTTCAGGGTGACGGTGGGGGCAAACTCACTGCCCTCCCAACTCAGGGCCGCTCGACCCTCCTCTCGCTCTAGCCCTCGGTAAACATCAGCCACCTCTGCCAAGCGAACAATCCGGTTGTCGTCAAACCGAGCGACGGGCAAACTTCTGAGATCTTCCAGCGTCCGGAAGCGACCATACAAGCGCACCTGGGTGCCGATTTCATCATCGCGCACCAAATCCCACGAGGTATCCAGGTTCCCCCCCTGGATGGCATCACTGACCTGAGTGGCCGCCACGCCCAAGGTCGTTAGCCGACTGGGAATCATCTGCACATGAATCACCTCTTCCCGCCGACCCGCTAGGTTGACTTCCCGGACGTTTTGGACAGACTCTAGTTGCTCTTGCAAATCCTCGGCGACCAAGCTGAAGAGGGCAATATCTAACCCATCGCCTGTCAGCGCCAGGGTTAAGACTGGCGCGTCCTGCTCAGACAGCTGCTCAAAGTCAGGCTGCTCGCGTCCTGTCGATTCGGCGGGCAGCTCAGGGTCAGCATCATCCACCTTGCCGCGTAGCTGCTGAATAGCCTCGGCGACCGGTACTTCGGCTTTAAAGGCCACATTGATGATCGAAAACGAATTAAAGGTGGCGCTGGTAAAGTCGTCTAACCCCTGGAGACTTTTAATTTCCTCCTCAATTTTGTCTGTAACCTGATTCTCGATCGTTTCGGCGTCGGTACCTGGCCACAGGGTTGTGATCATGGCCCGGGCGATCTTAATGTCAGGAACCCCCTCCTTCTCCATGGAGAAGTACCCCATGAATCCCCCCATCAAAAGGAGGAAGCTCAGGAGAATCGCAAAGATTTGACGAGTGAAAAAGAATGTCATCAGCGGCGATATGGGGGCCTCAGTTTCCTGACTGACCGGGCGATCGCTCGTGGTCTCATCGGTTGCAGGATTCTGCTTGGGGGACAACTGCTCTGTTTTCATTGCACTTGCTCCCGATTAACAATCTCGATAGGGCTCCCATCTACCAGGCGGTTTTGGCCTTCAATGACCACGAGGTCCCCAGGCTGCACGCCAGAGCGGATTTCAACTTCAGACAACCCCTCGACCCCCTGAACCACCTGACGCCGTTCAACCGTCCCCTCCGTTTCATTGACCACAAAGACAAATGCCTCTTGGCCCCTGACCAATACCGCGCCCAGTGGCAACACTACGGCACCCTGATTGGCCACAGTTTCGATCCAGACGTAGACTCGGGCACCGACCTTCAGGTTGCGCACCTGTTGAAAGTCACGAATCAAGATTTCGGTGCCTCGACCATCTGGGGTTTGGGATGGACTCACGGCAAAGACGCGCCCCTGAGTACCCCGCTGTTGCGCAATCGCTAGCAGATCTTGGCGGTCTACGCCGTTGGCTTCGGCGGCACTGACGGCTTCTTCCAAGACAACATAGGCGCGCTGACCAGGACGAATCGCATCGGCGTCATCCGCTTGAATCTCTAACTCCACCTCGTAAGTTGACGGATCCACAACGACAATGGGGGCTGTTTCAATGACGGCTTGAGGACTGTTGACATTGAGGTACTGAGTGTTCCAGTATTCGCCTTCTTGGATGTTGATGTAGGCAATCACGCCATCAATGGGTGACACAAGTTGGGTATCTTCTAAGTCAACGGTTGTTTGATTCCGTCGCGCCTGGGCAGCCGTGATCGAAGATTCAGCCGATTGCAGCCCATCTTCCGCCAATCGAATACTTTGCTGAGCTGTTTTGAAAGCAGCCTTGGCTTGATCCACGCGGTTGCTGTAAGCATCGCGATCGCTTTCGGAGACAGCACCCGCTTCAAACAACGTTTGATACCGTACAAGTTCTGTTTGGGCCAAGTCCAAATCAGACTCAGCTTTTTCTAAATTGGCCTGGGCCTGCAACAACGAAGCTTCCGACTGTTCGCGCTGATTGAGGGCGACTTGAATATCGGCATCAGCCGTCTCAATGCTGGCGTTTTGCCGACGAGCGTCAATGGTGGCCAAGAGTTCCCCTTGGGAAACGAAGTCGCCCTCCCTTAGCTCGACCCCGTCATTCTCAGCCACGTAGGTGATGTCGCCACTGGCATAAAAGTTCAAAACCCTAATCTGCACAGGTAGGGAGGTGCCCTCATCAAAGACCCAACCCTGGGCTAAGTCGGTTCGTGCCTGGATAACCCGCACCGGTAGACGGGCTTGGGTATCGGCTGTTTCCGTCGTTTCGCTGAGGTTAGACGACGTCAGTCCCTGGTAGATTCGCCATCCTACCAATCCCGCGATCGCCAGCATGATTAGGGCAATAATGGGCCATAAAGACTTCTGGGGCTTTTGCGGCCTACGGGTTTCACCAGTTACAAGAGCTTCAGGTTCTTCCATGACCTGAGTGGTATCTGAAGTCTGGTGATCAGCTTGAATTTCCTCAATATTCCGAGACTCTAGAGGCGGTTGGGAACCAGGGTTGTCAGGGTTCATAAAACAAGCATTCGAGAACAATGGGCATTCTTTAATCGAGTATTTAATTGAGATGAAAAATTGTGGTGAATTCAGAATTTCGAATCCTGAATTCTGAGATAATCAACATTTCATAACCTAAATAAATTCCGTTTTATTCACGGATTTATGGATAAGTTCGATGGACTAAATACCCGCCGACCAAGACTGAAATAAAGACTGCTGGATACAGTTGTCCAATGATAGCTTCCAAGTTGGTTAACACCAAGGCGACTTCACTAATGGGGACGATATCGCCATATCCAAGCGTGGTCAGCGTTGTAAAGCTGAAGTGAAAGGTCTTGAGATAAGCCTGTTGCATCATCAAGGGCTGCGAAAATGCATCAGGATCGATCGTTGCGACCATGCTGTAGAGTAAGGCCCAGGCAAAGCCAATCAACAAATAAACACTCACGCCCCCTTTTACCGTATCTGCCGTAATTCGAGGAGCTGAAACAATATCACGACCGATTAGATAGGCAGCTCCTCCAATGTAGAGAACAAAGACGATTTTGGAGAGCATATCAAAGACTTGATTGAAGGGGGGAGCCCACCCTAAATTTATGCTGAGTTGCATAAAAAAAGAAGAACTTGCGATCGCGACATAAATAAACAGCAGGCTTTTGGATAATGCAAAGCTTCTAATCACCAGCACAACGGTGTACAGCAGTAACAAGTCAGAAATAATGCCGCCAATTCCTGACTTGAGGAAAGGGGAGAGTAAGAAAAGAACAATCAGAACAACTAAAAGCTGCCGATATTTCCTCACTTCATATGGGTAAGTTGAATTCATCTCAAATGTCTCTTGAAAGAGGGCTAGAGATTATCAAAATGCACCTCAAGTTGCTTTGGGCGGAGAAATTCAGTCAACAGAATCTCTTCATGATTATAGGGAAGTGCCATAGACCTTAGTTCAGAGATTAGTGAGACGATGGTCTGAATGTGCATTCTCAACATCCCCATAACGTCAAGAGTTAACTCACACTGAATAGAGGGAATGCTTCTCGTGAGGCAAGTGTCAACTACAGATTGCCATGAGGATTCGTAAACTAACCAAGGGTGCTGTGAAGGGTCAGGTTTTGAAATCAATCGTTGCGATTTAAAATTATAGTTTATGATTTCGCTCTGAACATCTTCTGACTCCAAAGACGCTCCTCGATAGGCTGAAGAAATAGTAATTTGAGTTGCACCTAAGGTCTCCAAAAGTCTTAAAAATGCTTGTTTTCTCTCTTCAAAGAGTAGAGAAAAGTACCCATTGATTGGGTGGTAGATATTCTGTTGTGTACTAAGGGGATGCTTCCGATAGATTTGACCTGGAATTGGATGCCCCGCTGGGAAGTGGAATTCAGCAGGCAACCTCTCAAGAGGAATCCAATTTATAGACTGGCTATACCAGGGATCCAGATTGAGTCTAGAGAGTTGCTGAAATAGCAAACGTGCATCATGATTCCGATAATAAATTAAATTGTCAAGGTTAGGCTTTTGATATTTTTCCTGTAACAGAGCCTGAGTTACCCAAATAAGAGCAGTCGCAGTACTTGGGAGTGATAAAGCAGCTAACGCCTGGAATGAGTTAATACTTGAGTCAGTGCTAAAAGATAGAAGCTGCATCGCTTTTCTTAAATCAAGTTCGGCTCGCGAGATGAAAATATCAAATTCACCTCTAAAGACTTTTTCCCAGAGCAAATGTGGCCAGTCATCACTGATAGACTCTCCATGATTAGGAACATAAATCAAAGGTTTAGAGAATGAAAAGTTAAACTCTAAAACTGGCTTGGCCGTCTTACCTTTCTTCTTGGAATTGAACATGATCTACCTTTTCAACAATGATTATAGAGAGCGCTTTGAATAGAGAGTCGGAAGTGAAATACACTTTGTTCACATTCAGATCTCCAGTTTTTGCCTAAGGCAAAACTCCAGTTTCCAAATCGAATGTGCTTTAGACCTGGAGAAACCGTTCAACTAACACTGCGCCATTCCAACTCAGGCAGAATATCTCCCATCATGTTGTAGGTTGTCTCTTTGATGATACGGAGTTCTTCATAGGTCACCTTGCCATCAGCCCAAATAAGAGATTGAATATGCTCACTCTCATAAATGGACAACTGACCATCTTCTAGGGCCTTTTCAACAACAACTTTTAAGGTTTCTAGATGTAATGATTCTTGCTTGGACAGCGGCTTTACATTGAGACGTTCCACTTTCATAGCAAGACCTCCAATGAAAATAAATTTTGAGAGGATAACTGAACCAGAATTTGATGCTTCTTCAGCACTAAATGAAAACCTAGTGCTTCCGCTCTATCATTAGGACCTGAATTTCTGACAAAATCGTTGCAATAATGCCTGAGGATAGCGATAGATCGGTATCAGATCTGAAATGATGAACACCACTATAATGGCCACTACTAACCTATCGAATTTAATGTGCGCTTCAACCATTGCTTTTTTCATCCGATGCTTGACTGCATACTTTCTTTGAGGATTTCCCAACTTTTTTACTTATCTAAAAGCTTATTATGAGTCTGATAACTTGTCAGTTAGAGAAAAGTTATCAGCTGCAGGTCTTGACTTGAGATAAAAGTAAGTAAAAAGTAAGCGTTTGGTTATAGCTGCCTCTTAACATCCGTTTCCTGAGTAGTCAGTTCTGACACTTAGAGCGTGTTTTAAAAGCCCATATCTAGTGTTTTGCGGTCAATGACAATTATAATCCCACTGCGGGGTTGATAACGATGAATGTTCACTCCCCGTTTTACCGTTAGAGTCTGTCTTCAGGTCGCAAAGGGAGTAAAGCAGCGATCGTGAGGGGCTGATTCGCACAACGAACTGTCACCCACCCCATTCAGCGTTAGCCCCTGTGGGCCAGGATGAATGCGACTTGAAGGGCTGTTGAACCTTGGCGGTTAGGCCAAGCGCCGCACCATAATCCGAATCATGGCCAGATAAATCAAGGTCTCAGAGGTCTCTGGCAATCGTTCATAATCCCGCACCAGGCGGCGGCAGTGCATGAGCCAGCCGAAGGTGCGCTCGACTTTCCAGCGCTTTTTCACCACCTGAAAGCCTTGCGTTTGCTGCGGACGCAACACCACCTGCACCACCCAGCGACAGACATCCATCACCCATTCCAGAAACGGTGCGTCGCTAAAGCCCCCATCGGGCCAGATGATATGCAGACGACACACCGCTTGGCCCATCTGTTTGACCCGTTGCAGAACTAGCCGACCCCCAGTTTGTTCACCCACATTCGCCGCCACCACCATGACCCGCAGCAGCAAGCCCCAGGTATCCACGACGATAAATCGCTTGCGGCCTTTGATCGGTTTGCCGCCGTCATCCCCAACGGCCTCACTGACGCCCGCTGCTGTTTTCACACTTTGACTATCGAGGATGCCTTCCGACGGACTGCCCGGTCGCCCCAACTCAAGACGATTCCAGGGATAAAGGCGATCCTGAAGGCGACGCCAGGTGCCATCGAGACGCCAGGTGCGAAAGTAGGTGTACACCGTTTGCCAAGCGGGAAAGTCACTCGGCAGCGAACGCCAGTGAATCCCTTCCACGAGAACGTAAAAAATGGCGTTCAGAATTTCCCACAGGTCGACCTCACGAGGACGGCCACCTGGTTTCGGGGGCGGCAGCAGCTCACTCAGGAGTTCATATTGCTCACCGGTCAAGTTGCTAGGATAGTCTGTTTTCATTGGGCTCTCTTACCTCTGCGGTTTGCACACTTGCAGATTAAAGCTGAGAGAGCCTTTTTGTCGGCGATTCATCGCTATGGGGTGAGACCCCTGTATCACCGTGAAACTCCAGATCCACATCTAGTGTGGTTTTCGACTTTTAAAACACGCTCTAAGAGGGTAATGAGCGATCGCATGGAGTGTTGCCGAGAGTTGGAATGTAACAAAAGATTTAACTAAAGGACAAAGAAAGGAACCGCTTGCGATGAGCCCTTGAAACTCAACAAAACTAAACACTTTAAGCTGTGAAAAACCCGAAGTCGTCATGAGTACACCTCGATAAAATCGTGATGTCTATCGCTATGACGTCCGATTTTTCTTATCTATATCTTCGCCTTTGCCTCATCTTTATCTATCCATGAATCTATATTTAAACTTTGTATGTTCATGTTCAGATTATGGATATAAGTAAAGATAAGGATGAGATGCGATATAAGTTGCTAATTTCGCGATAAGGATAGAGGAGTAGAGTAGAGCCCAGCGGCTACTGTTGAGCGTGATGAGTTGCCCCCTCGCTAGAGTGTGGGCTTGATTGCTAAATGAGTATCAGTGTCACTTTTTTGATTAGGAATATGAGTGACACAAATTTATTCGTCAAACGATTCATCTGTTTCGATGTGTGCTGTGAGAGCAAGGCCATCGCGATCGCCGCGAACGGGGTGAAGGTGAATGTCGAAAATTATGGCCCAAGTGATTTCGAAGCTTCCTTTCATCGAACCAAAGCATAGAGTGCTCGGCGATCGCCGAGGGCTTTTTGAGTGTCATGAAAAATCGTATCCAGGAGAGTGAGTTGATGAGAATTCTAGGAGGATTTGGTGACCCGAACTAACTTTCCTGCCAGAGGTGCTTCGGTCTGGATAACTTGATGAATTCGTTCAGCTAACAGAATTTTGTCGGCATCATCTTTCGTGACGACAATACCGGCATGAGCCGAACTTTTCTGGTGCAAGCGAATAAAGTCACGTCGATTGAGGGTCAGGACGGCTCGATTCTGACGGGTTGCAAAAGCCAGGACGGCTTCATCCGGAATGCCTTGATTCGCATTCCCGGCCTCTTGAGCGGTCAGAACGTTGTGTTTCAGTCGCCTGAGGTGTTGAGAGGCTTGCCAAGGGAATTGTTCGTCGGCATAGAGATGGACCATTACTTAAGCGGCATCATTGTCTTGAATGGCCTGCTCGATTTCTTCTGAGTGAGCCGCTGCATACCCCCAAGCGTTTGCGAGATCGCGGGCAGAGAGGGTGGGGTAGTTTTGCAAGAGGTCAGTTTCGCTGTTGCCGAGCTGCTGAGCTTGAACTAAGACCCAAACGGGAATGCGTGTGTTGGCAATCCGGGCATCTCCCCCGCAAACATCGGTGGTCTTTTCGATACCTGGCCAGAGATTGCCAATGCTCTTGAGGAGTAGCTGAATGGCTTGAGCCTTTTCAGCAATGCTCAGGGCTAAAAGCTGGGATTCGATCTCATGCAGAGCCATGGAATTAAGGAGAACGAGCGCCTCATCATCTTATTCCAAGATACTCAGTAGGTTGATTGACTCTGGTCTTTGATTAAGCTTCTGCCAACATATCAGCCGCCGTCATGCGCCACTGAGTTAGGAGCTTTGACTCAACCGTTTGCGCATCCTCGTACGTCCCCTTGAGAGCATAGCGTTGCTCCGCGAGCACGTGGACGGTAACGGTTGCTGTGAGCGGGTTAATAATCCAATATTCCGCCACGCCCGCGAGTGCGTACTCCGAGACCAGCTCTTCGGTATCCTTCTGGATGCTGCCGGGACTGACTACCTCAAGGGAGTGCCATAGCGCGATTATAACCACATCCGTTCCTAGCCATATTTAACGTCTTTCCAGTTGGGGAGTGCCATGTAGTCTTTGGCGATGGCTTGGAGAATTTGATTTTTATCAATGTCCTTCCGAGCATTGTGCCTGGAGCCGATGAGAAAACGCTGGTGGATATCATCAATGGCTGGTTGTTGTTCTTTTAAGACCGCCTGAATGACGGGTTGATAGGT
>JBHJHM010000131.1:0-52501 GCA_050330865.1 Leptolyngbyaceae cyanobacterium | reverse complement strand
AATGACCCGTGCCCCGTCATTGATCCGACGCCCGACCCCACTCCCGACCCGTGTCCCGTGATTGAACCGACCCCTCCTGGTCCTGCTAATGACCCGGGCCCCGTCATTGAGCTAACGCCCGATCCAACGCCCGACCCCGGTCCCGTGATTGAACCGACCCCCCCGGGACCCGCTAATGACCCGAGTCCTGTCATTCAGCTAACGCCCGACCCCGCGCCCAGTCCGGAACCTACTATCGAACTGACTCCGCCAGGGCCGGCGAATGAGCCATCTCTATCCCCCGAGATCGATCCCGTCGTACCGAATGTTGATAATCCAGGGAACCAAGTCGACCCTACTCTCGTTGATCCAACTGGCAGCCCGACCGGCGATATTCTTCCTAGCACGGTTGAAATAGATGCAATTCAAGATGGCCAAGACTCAAGTAACCAAGATCTTCCATAGAGCGTATCTCACTCAGGTAAGACTATCTAAGCTGGTAGCACCGTAGCCTCTTGAGCCCTGGTGCTATCGTTTTGCCGCTTACACTCAAACCCTGGAAAACATCTGTCAGTAGAGATGTCGTAGAGACTTTACCAGCGAAGGACTATTCTGTCTTACCGATTACTCTATACACATTGACAGGCGATTGGCGCCCCTTGAGGAATAAATCGCCCCAGGGTTCTACTTGAAAGCAGTTTTCGAGCTGCGTTAGTGTATCTTGGCCCATTAGAATACGGCAGTCGGTTGATTGTCGGCTTTTGTCGAAGCTTTCTAATCGGGAGGCAATGTTGACGCTGTCGCCAATAATGCCGTACTCCATACGATGGTGTCCACCTAGACTGCCCACCACTACTGGCCCAGTAAAAATTCCGACGCGCATTTTAAGGATTGGCAGATTCAGAGCCTGACGATGCTGATTAATTTCAGCTAATCGCTGCTCCATTTGTAGAGAACACGCCACGGCAGCTTGAGCATCGCGTTTAACTTCAATCGCCGTTTTACTGGCAATGGGAACCCCAAACACGGCCAACAAACCATCGCCGGTGAATTTATTAACGATTCCGTGATGCATCTGAATTTCTTCTGTCATCGCTTCCAGATAATCGTTAAGCCACTCCAACAGCTGCTCAGGTGGCGTTACTTCGGCTAGAGTACTGAACCCCTTAATGTCGGTAAACATCATGGTCGCGATCATTTTTTGCCCTGGAAGCTTGCCAGATTTCAGCAGACGATCGCGGTTTTCCCAGAGCGCTTGGGCGATTTCTGGCGAGGCCGTTTGCCCCAATAGGGCAAGCATCATCTGCCGTTGCTGAGCAGACTGTTGAGCCTGATAAGCCAAAACAATACTACTGCTACCGACAATCGCGATCGCTGGAGCCATGACAGGTATCCATCCGGGCTGCAGAAAGACGGCATAACCCGAAGCCATCATCGCTAACAGAACGCCTACCTGGCTTAGTGTTAGCACTAGGGGATGGCGAAGCTGCCAGGTAATACTGGCAGCTAGTAGCGCCCAGAACAGACACCACAACCACTCCTGCCAGGTCTGACTTAGCCAGATCAGGGCGCGATCGCCGGTTGCAGCATCCAGCAACTGGCTCACAATTTGAGCGTGCACTACAACCCCTGGCATTTGATGGTCTTCAACACGTCCAGCCGTAAACGGGGTGTAGAACAGATCCTTAAAACTGGGAGCCGTCATCCCCAATAGCACAATCTTGTCCGTAATCCAGCTAGGCTCAACTTCATTGTTGAGGAGTTGAGTCAACGTCACCTGCCGTCCAGGCGATCGCCGATGACGATAATTTAATAAAACCTGATAGCCCCGCTCATCGGCCACTGCGTAGCCACCCGACCCCGATCGGAGACGAACAAACGTGCTATGGCCCAGCTGCATATATTCAGGATTTTGGTCACTGGCCTGAGGGGTAATGGCTTGCGTTGCCAAATATTGCAGTGATAGCTGCAGTGCAAATGAAGGCAGAGTGACGGTATCTTCTGGGGTCACTTTCTCCCCAAACAGCAAGGCTCGGCGAACCGTACCGTCAGCATCAACCACCACGTCATTGAAGCTGATCTGTTCGGGCATAACGCTTTCTGGCGGCGGGATACCCGGCCCACCTTGAATATCCGACAGTTGCGTAATGACAACCACATTATTGGCCTGTAGCGATTTCAATAAAGCATCGCGACCAGGAGGTTTAGGAATTGCGCGGAAAATATCGAGCCCAATTACGGTTGGCTCATATTTCTGAATTTGTGTCAGCGCCCGAGTAACTGTTTCGTCCGTGAGCGGAAACTCTTGCAAAAATTCCAAATCGGCCTCTGTCACAGTCACAATCAGCAGGCGATCGTCTATGGGTAACTCACCACCCAGATGCCGTAACCGCACCATTCGGTCATAGGCTCGCTGCTCGATAGCTTCTAATAAACCCAGCTGAGCAAGACCCACGACCCCCGTTGCAACTGCCAGGCTCGTAACCGCTAGAACGGCTAAACTATGCCACCGTAATCGCTGTGGCTTACGAGTTTTCTGCGTGAATCGGGTAAAGGGCGATCGCCTACGAAGCGGCTTTAAACTCACCACGAGGAGTTTCCTGCGTTGTCTAAACAATAGCCGGCTGATGCACCCTCATCCGCAATCAATGCATGCCTGTTAGGGCTGAGTTTCCATATATGGAAAACCGTTGACTCGTTACAAACCTCGAAACTTATTGTCAGTATTATCAGAGTCTATCTAAATCCTGATAAGCCATTTGAGCCCTTTCGGCAGTGACTAAGTTTCTCAAAGAAGTGTGTAATTGCTCTGCAGATCTATATACCATCGTCGCTCACAAGCGAAATAACTGGAATTGAGTTATTAAAAATCAACCAAGATGCTTGTCAAAAGAACGAAGGCCCCATGTGTTGGACCGTTCTTTTCTGGTTGACTGACAAAACTTTTTCAGCGGGCGGTTGAAACCACGCCTATAGAGCCATCAACACAACACACGAGCGATCAGAAACCTGGTAAGTATTACCTTTTACAGCTTCGGTTGTACTGTCAACGATATCTGCGGGGGCCGGATGCGCCGTATCAATAATGCGATACCAGTGACTGTGGGGATGAGAGTGAGGCAATTCAAACGTCAGGGGCTCCCAATAAGCATTCATAATCACATGCATTTCTTCTTCTACGGTTGGATCGTGGAGTGTAAACGCCAAGCTGTGGGAGTGCGAAGACCAATCGGGCTCGTAAAGCTTCACACCATGCCAAATAATGTGTGGCCTACTCACGAACTGGTCAACGACTTGCAACCATCGTGTTTGCTGAAAAAGACGCAAGTTTTGAATCAAATCTACAGTGTGCTGGGCAAATCGCCAAATTTCCTGATGCTCATCTAAATCTTGCCAGTTAAACCAGCTAAGGGGCGTATTTTGGCAGTAGGCGTTGTTGTTGCCTCTTTGTGTTCGACAAACCTCGTCGCCCATCAGCAACATGGGGGTGCCCTGGGATACGAGCAAAATTGTGATTAAGTTCTTGATCTGACGAATTCGCAATGCTCTAACTGCAGAATCATCACTAAAGCCTTCAACGCCACAGTTCCAGCTAAAGTTGGCATCGCTACCGTCCCGATTCTGCTCAGCGTTGGCTTCGTTATGCTTGCCGTTGTATGACACAACATCGCTGAGCGTGAAGCCATCATGGCAGGTAACAAAATTGATGCTGCGATTTGTTTCCCGATTGGGGTCATCGACAAAAATGTCTGGGCTGCCCAAGATGCGAGAAGCTAAGAGGCCAACGGTGTCGTTATCGCCTTTGACAAAGCGCCGCACATCATCGCGAAAGGGTCCATTCCATTCAGCAAAGCGATCGCCAATGAATGATCCAACCTGGTAGAGTCCTGCAGCGTCCCAGGCCTCAGCAATCAGCTTAGTACGGGCCAAGACAGGGTCTGATTCAATTGTCCAAATGATGGGGGGATCATCTTGGGGGTTGCCCTCTTTATCGCGGGACATGACTGAGGCTAAATCAAACCGAAAACCATCCACGTGCATTTCTGAAACCCAGTAGCGCAGACAGTCAAGAATAAAGCGACCCACGACAGTATGATCAGCTTTGACGGTATTGCCACAGCCACTGTAATTGGCATAATTAGCCAGGTTTTCTTCATCGAGAATATAGTAAGTCCGATTATCGAGTCCTCGAAACGATAGTGTCGGGCCTCGATGATCGCCTTCAGCCGTGTGGTTAAACACCACGTCTAGAATGACTTCAATGTTGGCCTTGTGTAAGGCTTTTACCATGTCTCGAAATTCATCGACTGGCCCATTAGGGTCTTGACGGGAACTATAGGCTCGATGAGGCGCAAAGAACGAAATCGTACTGTAACCCCAGTAATTGCTGAGTCCTAGGGGCGCATCGCGCTCGTCAAACTGGTGCACCGGCAATAGCTCTACAGACGTCACCCCCAAAGATTTAAGATAGGGAATTTTTTCAATAACACCGGCAAAAGTACCTCGCTTTGTGGGCGCTACACCAGAACTGGGATGCTGAGTGAACCCGCCAACGTGCATCTCATAAATAACAGTCCTGGAGTAGGGGATTTCCAAAGGAGTATCGCCCTCCCAGTCATAGGTTTGGAGGTCAACAACAACGTTGCGCAATGCACAGGGTGAGTTTTCGCCAGGATAACAGGCAGCTTGCCGGTCATAATTTCCTTGACCTACAACTGATCGTCCATAGGGGTCCAGTAAAACCTTGGAAGGATCAAACCGATGTCCATGCTGTGGAAGATGGGGACCGGTTGCCCGATAGGCATAGACTTGCACTGCTTTGAGTCCGTACACGAAAACGTGCCAGTAGTTAAACGAGCGATGATAGCGGGGATCTAAATGAATTGTGTGCTCTGGATACGGTGCATCCGGGGAATCGTACAGTAGGAGGTCAATTCCTGTTGCATTTTGGGAATAAACGCAAAAATTAATGCCTTCTGCTTCAACCGTGGCACCGAGGGGATAACTGTTGCCAGGTTTAATCGTCAGCTCCATCGAGCGCATCCTAACCAAACCTCAGGGGCGCGTCCCCTACCTGAGAAGAATTCACATGTTCGGAAATCATCACACGGCATCCAATAATGTTCAGTCGCTCTGCGTAGAATATTCCTGAATCATAGCCACAATTCGATTACCTGAATCACTGGATGCAGATATTTAACACCAGCTTTCGGTCAACAGTCATTGGTGATTGGTTACTGTTGATAGTTGATGGTTGGCAGTTCTTCTTTGGAGTTATTGGTTTACAGCTGATGGCCGGTAGCTCACCCACTCCCTCACCCGTTACTCCCTACCCCATCACCTTCGACCCATCCACTCTTCCATCCTCCTACCCAGGACAGACCGTAGACCAATTATTAACATCCGCACGAGCATCGATAAGGTTAGACAATTCGCCGCGATAAGCCACCAGACGGGCTCTTTCCAGAGATTCCGGTGGGACTAACGTGATCAGCTCATCCACAGTCACCGCAGCACAAGCCCAGTCACTGGCTTGAATGGATTGATCCAACGTCTGTTGTAAATCAGCAAAGCGTCGGCGACGTTCAGCTTCAGCCCGCTGCTGAGCAATGTAAGTTTCCATATTCTCAATTGCAGCCAGAGCATAGCGATCGCCCGGTCGTTCTTCCAATGCCCGTTGAAAGTTGATGAGCGCCGTCTGATAATCTTCAATCTCAGCGGCGGCATAGCCCGCTAGCATTGCCTCAGTGTAGGCGCTCGGTGCGGGTGAGGTGATGGGCTGTTCGACGGGTTCGGTAGTACTAGTATCGGCTCCGGAACCGGTCTCATCTCCGAAAACAACACCTGGAATGCCATCGGCGATCGCAGCGGGCTTCCAGGCAATACTGATTCCTACACTTGTAACAACAACAAGCGCTAACGTGTTCTGAATATTAGGATTAAGGCGCAGGAATTGACGAGTCATGACGGTTACCAGAACTTGCGTACTTAGGATATCGAATTCTGTACCTTTCGAGACACTTCATCGGCAAAGTGATGAGTAATTTGCATGAAAACCACTCAAGAATTGGCCGTAAGCTGTTCTATTGACTGCGATTTCCCTTTTTCTGCGATCGTTCCTCCTTATTTTCAGTTCCATGGTTACTCAAACGTCTCAGCCAGCTACTCAACCTTTGCCCGCGCGCCTAAACGGCGAAGTGCGAACGTATACCTGGCATTGGCAAGGCCAGCCGATCAGGGGTGTCTACGAAATCGTAGGAACAGGTCATTCTGTTCTACTACTACCCGCTTTCAGCACCGTTTCGACCCGCGCTGAACTGAAGCAGCTCGCCGACCAATTAAGGACTCACTTCCAGGTGATTGCGCTGGATTGGCCGGGGTTCGGGGATTCCGACCGGGGGCCATTGAACTATCGGCCTGAACTGTATCGGCAATTTTTGACTGACTTTGTGGAGTCGGAACTGACGACCCCTACAGCGGTGATTGCGGTTGGCCATGCGGCTGGCTATGTCGTTCAAGTGGCGTCTCAAAACCCCGGTTTCTGGTCAAAGATTGGGCTGATAGCGCCAACTTGGCGTGGACCTCTGGCTGTGATGGGAGCGCCCAAGGCAGTGCGTAACGGAGTGCGGGAACTGGTGCGATCGCCCCTTCTGGGTCAGATGCTCTATGGGCTCAATACTCGTCCGGACTTTCTCAAATGGATGTATCGTCGTCATGTTTTTGTCGATGCCACTAAGCTGACTGAAGACTATATTCAGCAGCGCTATCAGGGAACTCAGCAACCCGGTGCTCGCTACGCTCCAGCAGCGTTTGTTACAGGTAGCTTAGACCCTGTTCCGACGCGGGAAGCGTTTCTTGCCGACTTTGAGAAACTGTTGGTGCCGGTGATGATCGTCGTTGCAAGCCAAGCCCCTTCAGGTTCTAAAGCCGAGATGGAAGCGATCGCGACTCTCCCAAACGTTCAGCATATTCGGCATCCAGGCACCTTAGGGATGGCAGAAGAATTTGGCAACGATCTAGCCGCAGCGCTTCTGCCGTTCCTGCAAGAATGAAGAATGGCTTAGCCTTCGGGCTCAATTCCCTGGGCTCTCAATTGTTGCTTCAATTGCTCTAGCTGGGCTTCTGCTTGCTCGGCCCGCTGACGCTCCTGCTCGGCCCGCTGATGCTCCTGCTCGGCCCGCTCATCGGGAGCGGCAATTAGCTGCCCCGCCTCGGTAAAGAAACGCAATTTGCTTTCATGAACACCCAGATACAGTCCTAATTGCTCGCTCCATAGGTGCTGTCGCTTGTTTGGCTGAATCGGTTCGTAGCGGCTTTTGACGAGCTGAAACCCGCTTAGTTCAACGCTTTCTGGGTCAAATAGAAAGTAGTCGGGGGTGCGAAACGTATTTTGGTAGAGTTCTTTCTTCAGACCCTTATCCACTTTGGCCGTTGAAGCCGAGAGAATTTCTACAATCGCGTTGGGATACTGGCCATTCTCGCCCCAGACCACCCAGCTTTTCCGCGGTTTGTTTTCAGTCCCTAAGACCACGAAAAGATCAGGGCCTCTGAAGTCACGGGACTTGAGCTGTTCTTCGTTGTAGTAGATAGTTAGGTTGCCGGAGACATAAATGTCCTGGCGATCGCGCCACCACCAGCGCAGAATTTGGATCAGCAGATCAATTTGATCACGATGAAAATCACTTTCCAACGGGGGTTCATCACTCCAGAGGTCAGTTGGGGGGCACTGGATATCGACAGCTTCGGTCAATTCAGTTTCGAGGGCGATCGGTTGAGACATAGACCCAAGACGTTATGTATAGCTTTAGCTATCTAGGCTAGGACACCACGTAACATTCAGCTACTCAGCGCCCAGCCAGATGGCTTCGCCGTCTTGTCCTAACGGACTTGGCGACGGCTATATACCCCATTCTAATGACAGAGCCGCCTGAGGGTATATCCTGAGGCGGCTCTCACTGGTTATGTTTACTGCAGTGGCTCTAGAGCCAGTTCATGCATTGAAGCAAATGAATCTGTTGCTAGAGACTAAAGATCTATTCGTTCTCGACAGCGACTCTGAAGAATAGGGCTGTCAGTACCCCACAAACGGCAGCATTTGCCACCAGGAATATCTGAGCAGCACGACCCGGTCCAATCCACAGAATGATCGGCGAACTAAAGGTGGCAACCGCCATGAACGCCGTCATGCCGATGGCGATGCCCAGAGACAGCCACTTGAAGCTGGGCTGGCTCACCAGCAATGTCATGAGGCCAAACGGAACCAAAAGGCTAGCAAAAATAGGATTCAAGACAGCCCCATTGCCGATCGCTCCTATCTCAGGAATGGCGCTACCAGCCAAGCTCAGCGGCCATTGAGGAATCCCCGTGATGTATACGGCCTTGAGTACGAATAGGCCAATGCTGCCCAGCACAATACCCAACAGGAAAGTGAAGTTCCAGGGATTAAAGCCACTGCCCCGAGGGATAATGAGCCAGCTCAGAGCTGCAGCAACTGCTAGTTTCACTGCAATACCAAACCAATCAAGGACACGCCAGTTGAAGCGAATCGGAAATGTTCCTTGAACTGCATGCGCCGCATTGAGATAGCCAGCCCCAAAGTGGTTCTGCTCGTCACCCTCAACCGACTGGGCCGAAGCTTTCAAAACTTCCCATACCTGATCAGGTGAAAGATTGCGGTTCTGCGATTTGATGAGAGCTGCAACTCCAGCTACGTGAGGTGAGGCCATGCTCGTACCTTGGAAGTACTGGAACTGAAACTCACCAGGCGTTCTAGGATTAATGGTTTCTTGCAGAATGCCGTCAAGTTTGCTGGTTCTGGTGGCTCCACCCGGCGCAGCAATATCCACACCCTGGCCGTAGTTGGAATAGGAGGTCTTCTTCTCATCCGGGCCGATGGCAGAGACGCCAATCACGTTGTCGTACATAGCTGGGTAGGAAGCACTTGGCAATCCCGAGTTACCCGCCGCGGCAACAATCACGACGCCTTTGCTGTGGGCATATTCGATCGCTTCACGCATGAGCTTGGATTCACCGCCGCCACCCAGGCTCATGTTGATCACATCGGCTCCGTTGTCTGCCGCAAAGCGAATCGCTTCAGCGATGTCGGAAATAGTACCAAAGCCAGCCCGGCTTAACACCTTCAGAGGCATCAGCTTCGCTCCGTAGGCAATACCCGCAACGCCGTAACCATTGTTGGTTGACTGGGCAATGGTTCCAGCAACATGGGTACCGTGACCATTGTCGTCATCAGCTTTAGCGCGATCGTTCACGAAGTCATAACCCGCTACCAGATCAGTCTTATTCAGATCAGGTCCCTTGCTAATGCCTGTATCAATAACGGCGACGGTAACGCCCTTACCATTAATACCTTTGCCCCAGGCTCCCTCGACATCAATCTGACGCAGATTCCACTGCTTGTCGTAGTCGGGGTCGTTCACTGAAAAACCATTCAGATGATAGATATAATTTGGCTCGATAAATTCAGTCTGAGCAGCCAGATCAGAACTTTGCAGATCTTGCAGTAACGCAGTGTTGCCAGAGACGACATAAACATTGTCTGCTTCCGAGAACTCACTATTGAGCCTAGGATCGAGGTTAAAACGGCTACTCAGCAGCGATAGCGAATCCGGCAGCTGAGAAAGCACCTCTTTGGTTTCACGGAAGTCCAGCACGATGGAGTCGAAGTCTCCGGTTATGGAAGTTTGCTTCGGCGCGGATGGACTATCCTGAGCACTGCTAGGCGCTGGTGACAGGATATGACCGAAGAGAAACGCTAAGATGATCCCAAGGAGGACAGCGATTAAAGGTTGACGCTTCATAGGACGATACTGGCGGTTTAGCCGTAAGAATAGAGTCTTCAAGGAAGCAAAGCAGCTTCGTATCACTCGCAGATGGCCCCAGTCTACTCGATAGAAATCTGAACTGGCATCGGGGGAGCGTATCCAATGAGACGATTCATGATCATCCTGTCGGTTGTGTTGATGTTGACTGTAGGCTGCGCAGCAACTGTTGGGGAGCAGCCTACCGAGACCACCGGATCCGAAGTTATTCAAGAGGAAGCCACTGCCATGGCGGAAGAAACGTTATCAGCTGAGCTGCAGCAGACTATCTTGCAGGCTGTCGGAGAACAACAAAACTTAGCGCCCGAAACGTTACAAATTACTTCGACAGAGGCTGCTGACTGGCCAGATGCCTGCCTGGGAATACCTGAGCCCGACATGATGTGTGCCCAAATGATTACCCCTGGCTGGGCAGTTGCTGTCACGGATGGTCAGCAGACCTGGCAATATCGGACTGATTTGGATGCAACGCAGGTCAAACTCGACACAACCCAGTAAGGGAGTGGACGCGACCAATCCGACTTATCTGTCCTTTCCCTGCTGTTCGCTGAGAACGAGATTGCCGAGACGCCTCAGGATTTGCAGTACTGCCTGCAGTTCGTTGCCGGGGTTGATCAAAGAAAACAGGCGTGAGTAAGCGTATCGGGGCTGCGGCTGTGGTACCAGCTTGAGAAATAGAAATAGATTGCCATTAGTTACCAGGCCATACCTGGGGCGACCCGAGTCGGGATTATCGAGCATATAAGACCAAGCCTGCGGCACCGCTACCATCACGTCGAACGTAGTGCGTTTGGACTCGATGACTAAAACCCATAGATGTCGATTCAAGACCAAGACATCAATACGACCTCGAATAACCTCGTCTCTGTCCGGTACCTCGATGTCTACACTGGTCTCACCTTCGATTGAGTATGGTGGCGCATAAAACCCGGCCAGATCCAGAAGGGGTGACAAAACCACCATCTTGACGATATTTTCTAAAACTACTGATCGTTTAAGCAGGGTTAGGAAATTAGACTTTACCCGATCCAAAGTAAGACGCTCTGATTCTGATAAGTCATCAGTGTGGTCTCGACATTCCGGAAAGAACGCTGGATCGCTTTCAAATACCAACCCGAATCGAGTTTCCAGATCTTCAAGCGTGATTTGATTTGCGGCAATAACCTGTACCATCGCTCCTCCATCCAGTTTGCTGAAATATCACCGTTGAGTAACTATCTGCAGCCTGAGGACTTAAAGTCTCAGCAATGCCTGACAAATCTGGCGGAAATGATCGCCTCGGGCTTCGAAATTGGGATATTGATCAAAGCTAGCGCAGGCAGGCGATAACAGCACGGTCTTAGCAGACAGGTTGGGGGCAAGTTCGAGGCTGTGCTCAATGGCACGTTCCATCGTTTCAACAATCTTGTAGTTGCTGTAACCTACGGCTTTTAGACGTCGAGCGAATGTATCGGCGGCAGCACCAATTAGCAGCACATAGGCCGCCTTATTTTGAATCGCTTGTAGCCAATTGCTGTCATCACCCTCTTTAGCTTCGCCGCCAGCGATGAGTACTGTGGGTCCTTCTACAGCTCGCAATCCGACTTCAGCCGCGTCGTAGTTGGTCGCCTTGCTGTCATTGACATAACGAATATCTTGCCAGATACTCACGAGTTCTAAGCGATGAGGGACACCGGGGAATTTGGCCACACCCTGAGCGATCGCGTCAGCCTCAATCCCTGCCAAATGCGCCGCTGCCACCGCCATAAGCAGGTTCTGCTGGTTGTGAGCCCCAACCATTTGGAGCGCTTTGGCTTCCACAATCGGTTTACCTGCTACGATGACCCAGCCTTTTTCGATATAAGCTAAGGGGCTTAGGGGGGCGATCGCATCCCGTCCATGGACACTCGTCCAGTGAGCATCGGGGAACAGTGCTGGTACGTTGGCGTTGAGATACAGGTCATCGCCATTAAACACTGTCTGCTCAGAGCGATGGAGCAGTTCCGCTTTGATCAAAAAATAGTTCTGCAGCGTTTTGTGACGGGCCAGGTGATCGGCTGTAAAAGTCGTCCATAGACCAATTTGGGGCGCGAGGGTGGTGGAGGCTTCGATTTGATAGCTACTAAGTTCAGCAATGACCCAGTCAGGCACGTCTGTTTCCATGGCTAGGTCGCAGACTGCGTAGCCAATATTGCCACAGGTAGGTGCACGGAGTCCCGCAGCCTGGAAGATGGCTGCCGTCAGCGCTGTGGTCGTGGTTTTCCCGTTTGTGCCGGTAATCCCGACCCAAGGGCGATCGCTGAGGCTCCGCCAAGCCAACTCCGTTTCGCCAATTACTTCTGTGCCCCGTTCGCGAGCTGCGGCTAAGGCCGGCATATCCCAAGGAACACCAGGACTGACCACGACTAAGTTCGCGGCTTCATCAGCCGTGAAGCTATGACCCAGTCGCACGGTCACCCCTTTGTCCCTAAGCTGTGGAATCGCATCTGTGAGTAAGGGCACAGTTGTGCGATCGCTGAGAACGACTTTCCAACCTTCGCTTACCAATAGCAGTGCGGCTGCAATTCCTGACTTTCCTAGGCCAATAACGTGAGCGTTCTTTTGCATCCCTGATTTCCGGCCAACTCTTCTTATCCTTTAACAATCGCGCCGAAGTCTGCCAGGACGCGCGCATGATTCCGCAAAAGCCCCAACAAATTGAGTCGATTCTGCTTCACCGCTGGATCTTTATCCATCACCAGAACACTTTCAGGGCCATCAAAAAAGCGACTCACGACGGGAGCTGTGGCCTGTAGCCCTGTCACCAGCTTGCGATAGTTGCGATCGCGCTGGGCCGCTTCTGTTTCTGATAGAAGTGACTGCAAAGCTTCCAAGAAAGCCCTTTCCGAAGGTTGCTGAAAAAGATCAGGATTAACCACGCTAACTGGATGAAGGGTCGCCGTATCCAACTCCCCTTGAGCTGCCAAGCGAGAGGCTCGATTCACCGTTTCGTAAATACTGTTCAGCGTACCGTCCTGGCGAATTTGCTGTAGGAAGGTGGCGCGATCGCGCACATCTAACAAATCAGTTAACGCTCGCTGGGTATAGGCCGGATCATTTTCACCCAGCACGGCATTTACCAAGTCGTAATCAATGCTCAACTCATCCTGCAACAGGGTTTGGACACGCTGCAGGAAGAACTCCTGCAGTTGTGATCGGAGGGGCTCGGCACTTTCCACCGATAAATCAGGATTTTGAACAAACGCATTGACGACTTGATCAAGCAGCGTGTGCAGATTGATGTCTAGGTTCGCGTCCCAAGTAATGGTGATAATTGCGTTGGCAGCCCGCCGCAGTGCAAAAGGATCGGAAGACCCAGAGGGCAGCATGCCCAAGCTAAAAATGCTGACCAGGGTGTCGAGTCGATCGGCAAGTCCCAATGCCTGACCAATGAGGGTTTGGGGTAATGTATCGCCTGCGCCTCGGGGAAGATAGTGTTCCGCAATTGCGACTGCGACTGCTTCGGGTTCGCCGCTTTGACGAGCATACTTTTCGCCCATCACACCCTGTAGTTCAGGAAACTCGCCCACCATCTGAGTTACCAAATCGGCCTTACACAGATAGGCTGCACGATGCAGATGTTGGCGATCGCTCGCACTCAAATCGAGTTGGGTGGCAATCAAATCAGCGATCGCAGCAATGCGGTTTACCTTAGCCCCCATGGAGCCAAGTCTTTCTTCAAATGTAACAGTGCCCAGCTTGGGTACAAATGTATCGAACGGCACCGCCCGATCAGCGTCAAAGAAAAATTTGCCATCGGATAAACGGGCCCGAATGACCCGACCGTTTCCTTCGGCAATGAGTGCCGACTTCTGAGGGTCCCCGTTGGATACCGTGACGAAGTGGGGTAATAGCTTGCTCGAATCAGACGCATTGAGAATGGGAAAATAGCGCTGATGGCTTTCCATTTCCATTACGGCGACTTCGGTTGGTAGGTCTAAAAATTCCGTTTCAAACTGCCCTACCACAGCCGTAGGCCACTCCACTAGATTCGCGACCTCGCTCAAAAGATCCTCGTCAAGCTTAGCTTTGCCGCCTGCTGACTGAGCCGCCGCCTTCACCTGTTCACGAATCAATTCTCGACGACGTTGAACATCCACTTCGACAAAAGCTTCTCGCAGCAGTTGCGGATACTCGCTTGCTTGCTTGAGTGACAACGGATCAGAAGACAACACGCGGTGTCCATAGGAGCGGCGATCGCTCTCGCAATGCTCTGAACCGTTCGTCAAAGTCAGGGGAATCAGCTCATCGTCCAGCAGGGTAATCAGCCAGCGAATGGGGCGCGGGAACTTCAGGTCACCATCACCCCAGCGCATAAACCGCTTGCCTTCTAATCCCAAAATCCACTGTGGTACCCACTCTTGGAGTAATTCCGTTGCGGGGCGGCCCGGAATTTTGTGCTGAACATACACAAATGCGCCCTTATCCGTCTCTCGAATTTCTAAATCTTCGACTGCGACGCCCTTAGAACGGGCAAACCCTTCTGCTGCCTTGGTGGGTTTGCCATCGCGAAAGGCTGCTTGAGCAGGGGGTCCCTTAGCCTCTTCCTCACGGTCTGGCTGCCGCTCAGGTAAATCGGTCAACAGCAGCGCCAGTCTTCGAGGTGTTCCGTAATAGTCAATCGCAGCAGGCGCCAAAAAAGACTCGGCCAGATCAGTTGGGATGCGATCGCGCCACTGAGCAAGTGCTTCCTCAACAAAGCTGGCAGGCAGTTCTTCAGTGCCCACTTCTAATAAAAACGTGGCCATAGTCTTGATTTATTGAAACACAAGGGGTTAGAAGCAGTCGATGTCGGTTAGTCGTGTTTGGTTCAGGTTGATAGTTGATGGCTGGCTGCGAATTCGCATGAACCACGACTATGAACCGATAGCCATGAACTACCAACCAGTTTTTAACCTTTCCCCTAAATCCTTGCCTAGTGTATCGCGATGATGGATAGGGACTCTAACGGCGTCCAATCAGGTAATAGGTGGCCATAGGCCCTTTCCCTTTGATGATGACTTCTTGAGCAGGCTCAAAAATGAACGTCTCTTTGAGCCGTTGGTAGGTTGACTGGGTCACTTGAATTTTGCCTGGAGCCCCGTGCGATTCCATGCGACTAGCGACGTTGACGGTGTCACCCCAAAGGTCGTAGCTGAACTTTTTGATGCCAATCACACCGGCGACAACGGTTCCTGTATTGATGCCCGTGCGGATTTGGAGCAGTTCACCCTGCAGCCCCCGAAACTTTTGAATGACTGTCTGCATTTCGAGGGCCATATCCGCGATCGCCACCGCATGGTCGGTACGGGGAACTGGGACACCGCCTACCACCATGTACGCATCCCCAACAGTCTTGATTTTCTCAAGCTGGTATTTATCTACGAGACGATCAAAAGCAGAGAAAATTTGGTTGAGCAGATTGACCAGCTCGAGAGGTTGAACCTGAGCGGCAAGGGGCGTGAAGTTGACGATGTCAGCAAACATTACCGTAGTTTCATCAAATCGCTGAGCTAAAGATCCTTGAAACTGTTTGAGTTGATTGACGATCGCCGCCGGTAGGATATTCCGCAACAGCTGATCGGACTTCTGTTGTTCATGCCGGAGTGCCGTTTCTGCCTGTTCCCGTTCCTGAATTTCTCGTTCTAGCTGGATATTTTTTTCTTGTAGCTTGACCGATTGCTGATGCAGCGTCTTTTGTAGCGTCGCTAGCAGGGGCGAAGTCCCCCATCGGGGGAGCGATCGGTAGGCCTGATGCCGCATCTGCTGCAGTACCTTTCCCTGCGAAGCATGAAGCTTGACCCTCGCAACTACTTCTTCATGCCAGTAAGGTTTGGCAATAAAATCAACGCCTCCTACTTCAAAAGCTGTAAGTCGGTCTGACTTGTGGCTATCGCGGCCAACAAACAAAACGGGAATGTGGCGAGTCCTCGGATTTTGTTTGAGTTGAAGACACAGCTCAAATCCACTGAGATCGGCTAACTGGACTTCGATCAAAATCAGGCTTGGACACCCCTGCTGAATCAGCGTTAAGGCTTCCTTCGCAGTATCGGAAATGTGTACAAGGTATCCTTGAGCTTTCAGAGGTAAGACTAACTGTTCAGCACTATCTGGATCCACAATCAGAATATTGCTGAAACTCGTGTCCGCCGAGGGATGAGATTCATCTATAGGGGTAACATCCACTAACTGATAGCGTTTAGGAGAAGTTTTCGTGCCGTGGGCATCGCTCACGAGAGCCGCTTCGTCTGCCCTCAGTAAAAATCAGAAACATCGATCCCGTCTGGAATCATCACAATCACTATTCATAGGAAATCCCCTTTTATCCGGTAAGGTCCGCTCCGTTGGCGAGCACTCTATTGCTGTCGATTGGTAAAGTGCTATCAATCTGTAAAGTACTCATGAGATTTCCAGAAATGAATGCACCGCTGTAGGTTGGCGTCGAGGAACGAGACCCAACATTTTCAACATTCCGCTCTGTTGGGTTTTGCTAGCGCTGCAGCCCAATCTACCACAGACAATTTTCTGGGTATTTTCTTTTTCAAGGATCACCTAACTCAGCAATATCGATTCCTATAAATTCAGGACTACGCTTCATCTTCCCAGTGAAAACCCTAACCTTTTGGTGAAAATCGAAACTTTCCGAATTTGCGCACGACTAATCTGTAGGGAGAAACTGCTAGATGTTGATTATCTGAGTGTTTATGTTCTTTACTTCAAATCTGATTATGCACTGGCGAAGAATTCGCTGGTGGGGACTCATGCTAGCGGGATTATTCACCGCGTTAAGCCTATCTTTTAGCCCAGTAAGGGCCCAAACTGAGGGGGATACTTTCTGCAGTGTCGCTGACAGTGATACCCCCTCAGATCTGGCACAGGGACGCAGCTATGGTGATCCGCACATCAATACCTTCGACGACTTACACTACAGTTTTCAAACAGTAGGAGAATTTATTCTGACAAAGGCCCGATCAGGCAGCTTTGAAGTTCAGACTCGTCAAAAACCAGTTGCTAGCCTCGATAATGTCTCCCTCAACTCCGCCGTAGCGATGCGGGTCTGCGGGCATCGGGTGGCAGTGTATGCCCAAGATATTCCTGACAGCAGCTCGAACGCTGTTTGGCTAGATGGTGTGCCGGTACCGTTATCAGAGACGACCCCACTGCCAGACGGGGGTGAGGTGCAAAAAATCAGCGATCGCGAGTATGCCATTCTCTGGCCCAGCGGCGACCAAGTGCTGATTCACTTTATTAATATTGGCAACGAGCGCTTCTTGAACATTATGCCAACCCTCAGCCGTCGCCATGCAGGAACCGTATCGGGGTTACTCGGCAACTTTAATAGCAATTCTGAGGATGACCTCATGAGTCGTGACGGCAGCGTTATCCCGGCTGAGTCTTCTTACAGCATTGCAACTGCCGCCCTGGATCGAGCCTTACCAGCCATCATTCCAGTCCGCGAAGTTGAGGACGCCTACTTTGATAACCTCTATCGACAATTTGGCGACAGCTGGCGCATTAGTCAGGCTGAGTCGTTGTTCGACTACGGTTTCAATCAATCAACTGAAACCTTTACTGATCGCAGCTTTCCTCAAACGTTTTTTACGCTGAACGCAGTTGCTCCAATACAAATAGAAGCAGCTGTCGATACCTGTCGCAATGCAGGTGTGGCTGAAGCCCTGATGGGGGGGTGTGTATTCGACGTAGCGGCAACAGGTCAGTCAGACTTTGCAACGGCTGCTGCCAACGCAGTCGCCAATGCTGTTGTCCGTGAACTGCGCGATCGCGTTATCGATGAAATCACCGATGACATTCCTAACATTCCGATTCCAGGATTGCCGTTCTAGGTGAGGGGCGCGGAGGGTGAAAGGCGAAGAGCGAAAGACAAAAGGGGGAAACGTGAAAGGGCGCATAACTAAACCTTTC
The DNA here is from genome assembly GCA_050330865.1 of Leptolyngbyaceae cyanobacterium. GTDB lineage: Bacteria > Cyanobacteriota > Cyanobacteriia > Phormidesmidales > Phormidesmidaceae > SIO1E4. Next base: position 34,763 of record JBHJHM010000131.1, on the reverse strand, counting down.
CCCCTTGTCTTCTTACCTTTCACCTCTATCCCCTATGCCAGCATCAATAACTATCTTCACTATCTACTGTCCGGAGTGCCAGTAGTTGATTGGCCTGGTCGAGACGGTGAGCGATCGCTTGTCGCCACTCCAGACTGATATGTAAATCAGATAGCACAGCGATCGCTTGCTGCCGATAGGCAGCACTTTCAACTGTGTCACCCTCGTCAATATGCTGCAGTTTTTCGTAAACTTCTTCCGGAGAAAGCTTGATCATAAGAACCTGCCTCGCAAGGAATGCTGATGACGTCACCCTGTATGACTCCCTTATTTTGGGTTGGTTTCCAGATCCGTGACATCGCTAGAACACGAAGTGTCATGGGGCTGTACAATCCGTCTCAGTTCTTCAAGATTCTTGCCAAATCCTTGAAGCAAATTAGTGAAGCACATCAGGCCAAGAAAGATGGTGTAAACTGCCGAGGTTATGAAAAGCTCTTGCGTATTCTATTTTTTCTACCCAAGACTGCTGAAGGGTCGTTTTCGGATGAAATCCTTCAAAAATTGCTGGATGTTACCGATCCCCGTATAATCCATCCAGCGGGTAATCCCGATAAAAAGCTTAAGAATCTATCGTCGGTTTCCCAAATAAGCAATGCGATTTCGACTGCCTCGTCCTTACACTATTTTGATTACTCGAAGTGGTGAGATGCCTACTTCTATCACTTTTCGACCGCTGCCACTGATCATTCTGGGGCTAGCATTAGGAGTAATTCCTGTCGTTTGGGTGACAAGACTGATTGCTAAAAACGTGGAGTTATCGCGCCGTAATGAAGACCTCACCGAAACTGCCGGAGAAGTTTTATTAGAACTAGAAAGTCTGGATCAAGAAATTGAAGATTTGGAAGAACGCGCAGGCTTAGCAGAAGAGGATGAGGCGTCTTCTCAGTCATCAGCAGGACAATCGCAAGGCGGTCCTAGCCTAACGGTTCCGGCTGAAGATCTATTCAGTCGAGCTAAGGCTCGTATGCCTAAGCTAAATGCCTATCTGAAGGGCAGCATTCGACCGGCTCTAGAGCAAACTTTAGCGGAGGAAGAAGCCCGGGCTGCGGCCTTTCCAGACGCTAAGCCCCTAAAAGGTAACCTCGAAGTCTCTTCTGAATTTGGCCTCCGAGCCAATCCCTTTGGTGGCGGTAGATCCGAATTTCACGGTGGCATTGATTTCCGCGGACCCATTGGAACGCCTGTACATGCGACTGCTGAGGGGGTCGTGATTACAGCGCAATACTATGGTGGGTACGGCAATCATATTGTGATCAAGCACGGGTATGGGCATGATACTTTGTATGCTCATCTGTCCGCCATCAAAGTGCAAGTGGGCGATCGCGTCAAAAGAGGCGAGCTTATTGGGGCACTCGGCAACACGGGGCGTTCTTCGGGTCCTCACCTGCATTACGAAGTTCATCGCAACGGGCAGCCCATAAATCCGCGTGATTATCTAGAGCTAGAGGATGCGCTGTAAGATGAAGAAGCACCTCGCAGCGATCTTCTATGGGTAACACGTTCGGTCATCTGTTCCGCATCACTACGTTTGGCGAATCTCATGGCGGAGCCGTTGGCGTTGTAATTGATGGGTGCCCGCCCCAAATTGAGATTTCTGCAGAGGAAATTCAGATTGAGCTAGACCGACGACGACCCGGCCAAAGCAAAATCACGACGCCGCGTAAAGAGGCTGATCGCTGCGAAATCTTATCAGGTGTGTTCCAAGGAAAAACACTGGGAACTCCCATCTCCATTTTGGTACGAAATAAAGATACGCGGCCTCAAGACTACAGCGAGATGGCGACGACCTACCGCCCCTCCCATGCGGATGCAACCTACGACAGCAAGTATGGTATCCGCAACTATCAGGGAGGGGGGCGCTCTTCAGCAAGGGAAACGATTGGCCGTGTGGCCGCAGGAGCGATCGCCAAAAAGATTCTCAAACAATATTCCGGTGTGGATATTGTGGGCTATGTGAAGCGCATCCAAGATATTGAAGGGAGCGTTGATCCAAGCCAGGTTACTCTGGAGCAGGTGGAGAGCAACATCGTCCGCTGCCCGGATGCAGAAGCCGCCCAGCGTATGATTGATCGGGTTGAGCAAATCCGCGATCAAGGCGATTCCATTGGTGGCGTGGTTGAATGCGTTGCCCGCCAAGTTCCCAAAGGTTTAGGGTCGCCTGTATTCGACAAACTTGAGGCCGATCTTGCTAAAGGAGTCATGTCACTCCCGGCTAGCAAAGGATTTGAACTGGGCTCAGGGTTTGCAGGAACCCTATTGACTGGTAGTCAGCACAACGACGAATTCTACACAGACGACTCTGGCAACTGGCGGACCCGGACAAACCGCTCGGGAGGAACGCAAGGCGGTATTGCCAATGGAGAAAATATTATTATTCGTGTTGCGTTCAAGCCTACAGCGACAATTCGCAAAGAACAAAACACAGTAACCAATTCAGGTGAAGAGACCGTATTAGCTGCCAGAGGAAGACATGATCCGTGTGTTTTGCCTAGGGCTGTGCCGATGGTCGAGGCAATGGTTGCCCTTGTCCTGTGTGATCACCTCCTGCGTCATCGCGGCCAGTGCGAACTGTTTAAATAGTTTTGATAGATCGCATCCTTCAGGATACGTAGACTGTTGGCAGCTTTTCTGTATGTGTCAATAAATTTATCTCTAGTTCTGCTTAACTCTGGGGCCTCTGATAAGATTTTTCAGGCATATCGAGAAAACCAAGAATTTAGCCAATAAATTGATGTTTGCAATCACTGAATCAAAGTTGATTCAGGATAAAGAAACTCCTGCGTTAGAGGCGATCGTCAGGCTTAGAGCCTTAGGCCTCAGAATTGCTTTAGATGACTTTGGGACAGGACATACAGGAATCAATTATCTCCATAAACTTGATTTTGATTACCTCAAAATTGATTGTGCCTATACGTCTTCGAGTGATGTCCATCATGCAAAGACCGTCTCCGGGAAGAGACCTGACTTACAGACCTACGGTATAGTTACTCAATCCGAACAAGAAAGGCTGTGATTGCTGCCAAGACAGGTTTCCTTCCGGAGAAAAGCTTGGTAAAAACGGTCCTAACACAGCAGGAGAAACTTATGACAGAGCCCTCTGATGACATGCAAGAACTAACTGCACTTGTAGACAACTGCATTGCCACAAGAAACATTACCTATCAGCAATATCAGAAGCTTTCGTCAATGGTCCTTGCCGACGGCAACGTCGACGATCAAGAACGCAAGCAGATCAACCGCCTGTTCGATGCCATCCAAATTGGTAGGGTGAAGATTGTTAATTAGCCCTGTCAGCCAGCCGTAATGCTAGAAGGGCAGCTTTTTCTTGCTCGCCTTCTCACGGTCGTAATCTAGCTCCTTAAGCTTCTTCATGATGCGACCAAAGTATTCGCCCATGTACTCTTCCAAAGAAGTAATCTCATCGGGTGAGATATTGTAGGTTTGATAGACCTCATCCATAGGAGCTGTAATCGGCTGGTCACCCACAATCACATCGGTAAACGCCAAACGATCAGCTAGGTTCCAACCCCACTGGAAGAAGGAAGCCGTTTTTTGTACCGCCTTCAGCAATCCCGTAGGCATTTGCGAGACTCGGGCATCCTGCCCTGTCAGGCGTTCGCAGAGACGAATGATTTCATACGCGCCCCAAGCTCGCGTCCCAGCTAGCGGAAAGGCACGGTTGAGGGTATCTGGGTTATCTAAGGATGCGATCGCGAATCGAGCAATATCCTGAGTATTCATGAAAGCAATAGGGGCAGCCCTATTCATCACCCAAATACCTTGCTTCTCAAGAATAGGAATTGCATATTGACCAATGAGCCCTTGCAGGAATCCGCAAGGTCGCAAAATGGTGTAAGGCAGGCCCGATTCCGCTAGGAACTTCTCCGTACAGTGCTTGATATACATCAGCGGCACATGAGGATACTTTTCAGAGTCCAAAATCGAGAAGAAAACAAAGCGATTGACACCTGCCTCCTTAGAAGCCTTAATCAGATTGACTTTGCCATGCCAATCTACTTGGTCGATGGCGTCAGTCGGGCGGGCGGTTGCAGCGTCAATGACAGCATCAACGCCCTCCAAAGCAGGAGCAAGGGTTTCGGGCTTATTCAAACTGCCGCGAATCAGCTGTGCACCCCATTCTCGCAGGAAAGCACCTCGTTGAAAGCTACGAACCAAGCATTGGACCTCGTGACCTTCATCCAGCGCCCGTCGGACGACCTGCCTACCTAAAGTGCCTGTTGCACCAACGACCAAGAGTTTCATGAAAACGAGATACAAAAGTTTATGTTTCTCTAACCATACCAGATGATCCCCAAATGAATCAGGCGAGACATCTGGGGATGGGCAGAAAAGGGGCGGAAATTCTACTCTTCGCCCCCTTGCAGTCTCAGCATCAGAAAGCCTAAACCTAGGCCCACCAAAGTCAACGTGAAGAGTAGAATGGCTGTACTAAAGATTTCGCTACCCATATTGACGAGTCTCCTATACCCTCTTGCTTTCAACCGATGAAAGAAATGATCTTTGCAAGGAGTATTCTACAGTTTCGAGGTTGCTCTCTGGGGCTGGGTCTTTGGTTTGCTGCTTGCGATTGATTAATGTTTGATGACCCATCCCTTAGACGCTCATCTTGCCAAAGTAAACACACGTCTGAAAGCAGCTCAGCTCGGGCTGCAGATCGAACGTCGAGGCGACAAATTAGCGCTCCGAGGAACGCTACCCCCTCGCCCCGACAGCGATCGCCAGCAGCCTTATCAGCAGCGCATCCCTCTGAAGCTGCCAGCCAATAAAGCTGGACTAAAACAAGCAGAACAGGAAGCCAAAGTCATTGCAGCCAAGCTGATCGAGCAGACCTTTGATTGGCACACCTATCGAATTCAGCATCGTCAGGTACTGGGCTCCGATGAGCTGACTGCAAAAATAACGGCTTTTGAACAGCACTATTTTGCTACAGGACTCGCCGACCCAGATAAACACCCAGCCTCTGTGAAAGTAACTTGGAGCAAGGCTTACGCACCCTATTTCAGGAAGTTACAGGACCTTCGCGATCGCCGCCCCAACCTGAGCTTACCGGAAGTAATGGTGGCGACGGTTAAGAGCACGCACGCAAACTCACGAAGTCGTCAGGTTTGCTGTACGGCTATGGAGGCGTTTGCTCACTTTCTGTCTCTGGACCTGCCTGTCGACCTCAAGACGCTCTGGGGCAAATACGGAACTACCCGCACTCAGATGCGGAACCTTCCTACGGATGATGAGATTGTGGCGTGGTTTAGTAAAATTCCCAATCCTGATTGGCAGTTTGTTTACGGGATTATGGCAACCTATGGTCTGCGGAATCATGAAGTATTTTTCTGCGATTACGCTGCCTTGGCTGGCGGGGATGCCGAAGCCGCGATCGCAGTGTTAGAAACCACCAAGACAGGCTTTCATGATGTCTGGCCCTTTCCACCACAATGGACAAACGAGTTTGGGTTACGTGAAATATCGCTGCCCAACCTAGAGACCAATCTGGAAAAGACAACACTCCAGCGCATTGGCCAGCAGGTAACGCTGCAGTTCCGTCGCTATGGCATCCCCTTTACGCCCTATGACCTGCGACATGCATGGGCTGTCCGAACTATCCTGATAGGCTTACCAGATACTGTTGCTGCCCGTATGATGGGCCATTCCGTAGCAGTTCATAATCGCACTTACCACCGCTGGATCACACGCCGTGATCAGCAGAAAGCTGTTCGAGCAGCGTTGGGAACGGAGGAGGGGAATGGGATGGCAGGGTAATGGGATGGTTGGTTCTTCGTTCTAGGTTTTTCGTTCTACCCTGCGAGAAGGGCACAGCCCTATGCCGCTGATTGATGGTTAATCGTTGATCATCGGTAGCGGGTACTCGGTTTACATCACTTTCCCTTTTCCCTTCACCATTACCCGCTACCGGCCTCTTTTCCACCCTTTCCCCTCTCCACTCCACCTCAACATTTAACGTCTTGTTACATTTTTCGACTTGAATTTGAGGTAGCCAACTTAATCCCCAACGGGGTCAAATCCCTTACAAGGTATAGTGTCTCTTCTTATCGGAAACGCTGGATATAGTGTTTACTAGAACAGATATATCTATGAAATCCATAGGCGTTTGTCCTAGATTGGAAGCAAGGGTTTGATTTCTCTCCTAGCGGTCCCAGTTATGTGAGGTTCAGCGATGAAACAGTTCACACGCCGCGAAACCGTAGTCTTGACGCGTACTAGCCTTGGGCGTCTGGCCTATCTGGCAAAAATTGGCATGGTTATTCCTATGTGTTTAGAGGATGACCCGCAGGGCCAGCTTTACTACTCCTGGGATCAGGTTCTGGAGCTACGGACCATTCGGCAGTTACGTGGGGAGATTTCGCTGCAGATGATTCGTAAAATTATGCAGTTTTTAGAAGGCGTTGGAGGCAACCGGACCCTTCATGACAAGCATCTAGTCATTGCTAACGGTGAAGTGAGTTGGGTCCAGCTAGAATCTGGTCAAGCACCCCATGTGGTTCGTGTGGCAGCCAAAGCCAATCGCCATATAGGACAACTTAACCTTGTGGTTACGCCGCCAGCATCGGATTGGGTAGATGAAGTTTGGCGAATTGCCTGCAAGTCTAAAGTGGTTGATTTTGAAAGCTTTCGCCAACGGACATTGCACCCCCAACCGGAATGATGGTGTGAATTTAGCCTGGATCATTCGGCTTAACAATCGCTCTGCTTGACAATAGATATCAGCGCAAAATCTTGACTTTATCTGCTCGAGGATAGTAAAAGATCGGCATAAGTCTTCTTTTGAAAGACAAAAGACCATTTTGGCTCTAGCAACTGCTTTTACGGGCAAGACCTTTGTTAGAGGTTTCAGCCCTGGTGACTGCCATCACTTGCTTGCTGTTTTACCGTCACGGGCTTGTCAAGAGGGGTGTCACCCCGGGAGAATTATTAGGTCACTGAACTTACTTGTGGACGTCACAGAGTGGCTCCCGTGTAATCACTGAACTTTAGCAGGCTAGCCCTCATACTGAAATCATCAGGTTTGCACATATCCCCAGTAGAGATAAGGAAGTAACTATGGCTCCCGTTTCACTGGTTTCTCTGGAAATCGAAACTGCTGACACTTTCAAGAAACTAGGCATCACATACTGGCAAAAGCTCGTTAGAGAGGGCGTTCCTCGCTTGGAAGCCCAGCATATTGCAGCTGCGATCGCCAAATTTGACTTGTTTGAGCGGATTCCCTCACTCGAACAGAAGCACTTAATTTCAAAATTCAGCGCTTCTGTCTGCCGTGCTCAGCTGTGGCGCAGCCACCTATTGCTCTGAGGTATACTTGGGCTAACTATCACAGGCATGGGAACTAGTTTCACACAGCCATCGGAGTACCTGGAGCAGCGACGACTGAGGACTGTTCGGCTCGACTCAACTGCGCGTGAGTTAGCCGGCAATCGGTTAAATCAGCACCTGACAAAATTGCGCCTGTCAAGTCTGCTCCGCTCAGATCACTGCCGCGCAAGGAACACCCTGATAAATCCGCGTAGCAGAGTCGAGCATTTCTCAAATTAGCGCTTTCAAGCTGGGCATCACGAAGGTCTGCCAAACGCAGATCTGCCTCAGCAAACGAACAGTGCGCCAGGAAACTCTTTCTCAGCTGACAGCGAATCAGGGTTGCCTTGTCAAAGGATGCCCGCTGTAGATGTGCACCAGATAAATTGGTGCGCCAAAGCATCGCCGTGGCAAAATCAGTCTCCTGAAGCACACTGTAACTAAGGTTGCTACGAGTCAGGTCAGCGCCTCGAAGAACCGCCTGGTTCAGCTTAACACCGGGCATCCAGACCTCTCGGAAGTCGACACCACTGAAGTCACGTCTACCCGTCGAATAACTTTTCAGAAGCTGGATAACTTGCATATGTCCTAGTTAAGCCCTGTCATCCTCATTATGTTAAGTAATGTAACTTCTTTTGGGTGAGTGCTGCAAATAATTGGTCTTTCCGGGTTGGTATACCTGGAACCCGACCCTGCATAAGGGGGAAAGTTCGCCAACCCTACTTCCGTGTTCTTGTCTAAAATCGAACTATCATTTCATTGAAACGGAGACGAAGCCATGGCGCCATCTGCGAGTCAGAAACGGCTAGTCATTTCATATGTTTTCTGGCTGGCTGGTTTCGTCATGCCAGTTGCCGGACTGCATCGTCTCTACAACCGAAAGATTGGCACTGGGCTGCTCTGGCTATTTACGTGGGGACTCTTTGGTGTTGGTCAGTTTGTGGATGTATTTTTTGTCCCAGGGATGGCGGAAGAGCATGAATTGAAGCGGCTCAAGGCTAAGTATGGTGACGACATCTATAACTTGCTGAACACGCCGTCTGTAACAACCCAGACAATTCAGCAGCCGACCCAGCAGGAAAGAATGGTGACTTTGTTAAGAGCTGCTCAGCGCAACGCAGGACAGCTTTCAGTAACCCAAGCAGTAATGGATACTGGGATGAGTTTTGAAGAAGCCGAATCTTTACTTCAGGACATGGTCAAATCGGGCTACGTCGGAGTTGACAATCACCCTAAGACTGGGGTGGTTGTGTATCAGTTTCACGAGATGCTGGCCTGATTTGATAGGAACTAGGAAAGGGTGAACAGGTGACAACCATACGAGTAGGTTGGGGCGTGATCGCCGAGGAATACAATTCTTTGTATCCAGCCCGCTTAACGCTACTCCCGAATTGTGACGGGCTTCTCCCAGATAATCAAAACCAAGCAGCCTTCGTCGCTGATAACGCCATGACTTGAACCCGGCGAATTAACCACGAACGTCCCAGCTGCGTATAGCCCCTGCTTGTCTTGCTGAGAGCCTGATAGCACCAGAATATGCTCATAGCCTGTGTGGTCATGGTGCGGCACTCGGGCACCTGGCTGATAGCGCAACAAAGCTGCTGCTGCCTCACTTCCATCCCCATACAACCAATGAATTTCGACTCCAGGGCGAAATGGCTGCCACGGCAAAGTATCGGCATGTTCTGCCAGTGTCCAGATGTTTTGCAGTACTTGAAGAGGCATATATCGAATGAGAGGGGATTGGTTATTGCTGATGGTTCAATGTCCTGCCATTTTCTGCCCAATCAGCTTTAGGTCAGCGGTGGCGATCGCGCTCTCATAGACAAGTTCACCTTCGCTCATCACCAGGATGCGATCAGACAAAGCTAATAGTTCGTCTAAGTCTTCGCTGACAAGAAGAACGGCGACGCCCCGGTTGCGGGCATCCACAATTTTGTCGTGAATAAAGTCTACGGCTGAGAAATCCAGGCCAAAGCTAGGGTTGGCGGCAATGAGCAGACGAACCTCGTGCGAGGCGAGTTCGCGGGCCAGGACCGTGCGCTGGACGTTGCCACCGGAAAGATGGCTGATGGGCGTTTCAACTGAAGGGGTTTTGACTGAAAAGGCACCGACCAACCCTTGAGCCGCTTGACGAATTGCCTTCAGCACTAGCAGTAGATTCCATCGGGCTTGCGGAGGGCGATCAAAGGTCCGCAGCGCCATGTTTTCGGCTACGCTCATAGTAGGAACGCAGGCATTGCGGAGAGGCTCTTCAGGCAGTGAATAGACCCGGTGTTGAAACATTTCAGCTCGCGTTGCCGTATAGGGAGCGCCATTGACTTTCAGATGTCCTTGGGTTGGCGATCGCTGTCCTGCGAGGACCTCAACAAACTCTCGCTGCCCATTCCCCGAGACACCCGCGATACCGACAATTTCACCAGCATGAACTTTAAGGTTCACGCTTTTGACAGCAGGTAGGCCATTGTCCCGGTTTGCTGATACGTCAGTTATTTCGAGAACGGGAGTGGTTGTGCTTTGCTCAGTTTTAGTAACAGACTTAGCCTGTCGAGCTTTGCCCAGCATCATCTCGGCCATCGCTGGGATTGACAAATCTTTGACCTGACCCTGACCCGCGAGCTGACCGCGACGAAGAATCGTCACCTCGTCGGCAAAAGCTTGTACTTCCCTAAATTTATGGGTGATGAGCAAAACACTTAGATTCCCCTGCATGACTTCTGCTCGCAGCAGGCCCAGAACTTCATCGGCCTCGTCGGGTGTTAGCACTGACGTAGGCTCATCTAAAATCAACAGACAGCTCTTCAGATAAAGCTGCTTGAGAATTTCCAGCTTTTGCTTTTGTCCTGCTGCTAACTGGCCCACGGGTGTCTCTAAATCGACTTGGAAGGGGGCACTATTCATAAATGCCTGCAAAGTCTCTCGTTCTTGTTGCCAGTTAATGATTGTCTGCGTGTCATAGCGCGAAAGTACTAGGTTTTCAGCCACTGTCATCGCGGGAACGGAGGTGAAATGCTGATACACCATACCGATGCCACAGCTATGCGCATCTTTAGGGCTCTGAATCGTCTGCTGTTGCTGGTTAATCAGAATCTGCCCCGCCGTTGGGCGATAGAAGCCCATGACACATTTCACGAGCGTGCTTTTGCCGGCACCGTTTTCACCCAGAAGCGCGTGCAGACTGCCGGGTTTTAGGGTAAGGGATACCTTGTCCAAGGCTGTAAAGCTACCGAAGCGTTTGGTCATTTCCACCACGTCTAGCTGAGGTGGGCGATCAGTTGTAGTTGATTGGGGCAGAGTTGCGGTATCCATGAATTTGAGTGGTTTTGGCGGGATGAGGTGACGGATTTGGGAAACAATTTGCAGTTTAATTTTCTACAATCCTGCTCAAATACGTCGCCTTTACTTTGTTTAATGGTTGAGCTTAATGGTTGGTTTGAATGGCCTGGATGAAATCGGTAGACGTGGTTACGGCCCCGAACACGCCTCCCTGCATCTTGATCATCTTGAGGGCGGCCTGATAATTGCCATAATCGGTGGCGCCTGTGCAATCGGAAAGTATTAGACATTCGTAGCCGCGATCGTTGGCTTCACGCATTGTGGTGTGAACACATACGTCAGTAGTGATACCCGTAAGCACGATATTTTGAATGCTCAGACGGCGCAGCAGCAGGTCTAAATCGGTAGCGTAAAAGGCACCCTTGCCTGGTTTATCAATCACAGCTTCGCCGGGAAGCGGTGCCAATTCAGGAATGATTTCCCAGCCGGGTTCGCCGCGTACCAAAATCTTGCCACAAGGACCCGGGTCACCAATGCCAGCCCCAATTTGGCGCGATCGCCATTGCTTGTTTGCCGGTAAATCTGAGAGGTCAGGTCGATGCCCTTCGCGGGTATGCATAATCACATAACCCAATTCTCGCATTGCGCTCAAAAGCTTCTGTAGAGGCTCAATGGGAGCACGGGTGAGGGAAAGGTCGTACCCCATTTTGTCGACATACCCACCTTTGCCACAGAAGTCAGTCTGCATATCGATGACGATAAGTGCGGTATTTTCGGGGCGCAGATCGCCATTGTAAGGGTAAAGATAGGGATCAGCGCTGACGTAACGTCCCATAGAGCCTGCATCGAGAAGGATAACTTCAGCAGAATTACCACGTTGTTTCAAGGCTGAGAGTCCAATACGAACGGATTTTGATTGATTTCATGATTCTTCAGAAAAGAACTGTACTCGGTCTAGATACGGTGTCTCCTATGATTTACATATGCGTATTCTTCTAGTCGATGATGAAGCTGAGTTGGCTGAACCCTTGGGGCACGTACTAAAACGAGAGGGTTATCAGGTTGACGTAGTCTGTGACGGACCCTCGGGTAGTGAGTTAGCCACGAGCGGCGACTATGATTTGCTCATCTTGGACTGGATGCTGCCGTACTTGAGTGGATTGGAAATTTGCCAACAGGTGCGATCGCGGGGGGATGCCACACCCGTTTTGTTTTTAACCGCTAAAGATACACTCGATGACCGCGTGACCGGACTGGATGCGGGAGCCGATGACTACCTCGTAAAGCCCTTTGAACTAAGGGAATTGCTCGCTCGGGTGCGGGCTCTGCTGCGGCGTCCTACGACCATGGAAACAACAAGTCGCTCCCCTCGACTGCAATACGACGATTTGGAGTTAGATGAGGCCAATCAACTGGCCTATCGCCAAAACCAAGCAATTGAACTATCTGAAAAAGAGACGCGATTGTTGGCCTATTTGCTACGGCATCCTAACCAAGTCTTGGCCCGCAGTCAGATTTACCAACACGTTTGGGGCGAACGAGAAGAACCCAACAGTAACGTGTTGGCCGCTCAAGTGCGCCTGTTGCGTCGCAAGATTGAGGTACACGGAGACGCTCCTTTGATTCATACGGTTTATGGCAAGGGGTACCGCCTAGGAAGTTGAGTCAGCCAAATCGGTATACTGAGATCTATGTTGAGATGGATGCGTGATGGCTTCTGAAACGCCGACCGTCGAGTTCTTCGAGGGTATTTCTGAAGAGATTAGCAATGTCAGCCTGCGCCGCGATCGCGCTACCGGTGATCGCTCAGCTCTCTTGGTTTTTGAGCGCCTGAAAGCAATCGAGCATTTTCAAAGCTTTCGGAGTCGTTTCTCCAAAGCGCTCAAACTGACTGATAGCGAGGGCATTATCACGATTGAACCCTCTGGCGTGAAATTCATCTTTGGAGGCCCTGAAGGGGACGATTTAAAGCAAGTGAATTGCACCCTCACGATTGATCGGGATGATCACTGGGAAAGATTCATGCGGTTTATGCACCGCTATGCAGACGCCAATGGCCTAGCCTATGGTGAATCCCCGACACCTCCATCACCGTAAAGACTCGATTCATCGCGTCTCTCGCCCATCGCGCCTCCCTCTTACCCAACCATCAACAGCAATACAAGGAGCCAGGGTCCTATGAAAGTTGCCATTACCGGAGGAACCGGATTCGTCGGTAGTCACCTCGTTAAAAGGCTCCATACCGAAGGCCACACCCCTGTAATCTTCACTCGCGATACCGCCAAAGCTCAGCGTATATTTCCTCCCTCTGCTTTCCCGAACGTTCAGTTCGTTGCCTATACGCCCCTCACATCAGGCCCTTGGCAGAAGGAGATTTCAGGTTGTGAAGGTGTTGTTAATTTAGCTGGAGCCCCTATTTCTGAACGATGGAGCTCGGCGCACAAACAGGCGATTCTCGACAGCCGCAAAATTGGGACCGAAAAATTGGTCGAAGCGATCGCCCAAGCGGACTCGAAACCCAGCGTTTTAGTAAGCGCCTCGGCGATCGGATTCTACAGCACCAGCGAAACAGCTATCTTCGACGAAACGAGTCAGCCCGTTAAAGATGATTTTCTCTCGCAGGTTTGTCAGGCATGGGAGGCAGCCGCTCGCCAAGTCGAAGCGATCGAAGGCGTACGGCTCGTCATTCCTCGGATTGGCATCGTATTGGGCAACGGTGGCGCTTTGGGGCGAATGCTGACCCCCTTTCAACTGTTTGCGGGCGGTCCCATTGGTAGTGGCAAGCAGTGGTTCTCTTGGGTTCACCTGGATGACCTAGTTTCATTACTAATCAAGGCATTGACCGATCCCACCCTGCAGGGCGTCTATAATGCAACTGCTCCTAATCCAGTGCGGATGGAGCAGGTCTGTGAAGCGCTTGGCAATGCCCTCAATCGTCCCTCTTGGTTGCCTGTGCCTGATTTTGTGATTGAGGCGCTGCTAGGAGACGGTGCAGTTGTGGTGTTGGAAGGTCAAAAAGTGCTACCTAAGCATTTGCAAGCCGAGGGATTCACCTATCAATACCCAACTATCGATCAAGCTATGAACGCGGTCGTTCAGTCTTTGTAGCAGCCGCGACTAAGCGCAGCACTTGCAGAATTTGAGACTGCCTGTTACCGTTGCGTAACAATTCACAAAGAGTGCGATCGATTTCTGAAAGACCTGCTAACGTTATGCAGATTTCAGGACTCGCAAACTTTATTTTGCGCTGACGGTCGAACCGTGAGAACAAGGCATGACTGAGAATAAAGCCCCTACTCTAGAATCCCAGGCAGTTCCTTCCGATGACCCTGATCACATGGCCGGTGCCTATGCCGATCGCCTCATGAATGAGCTGTTTGGTGGCATTGAACGAGCCCTAGAAGGGGATCCCGATGCTTTGGCAGAACCGGCTCAATCAGAATCTGTGCCCCAACCAGAACCCGCGAGCGAAGCAAAGACGGAACTCACTTTAAGCTTCAGCGAAGGGGGGCTACCTGCGGTTTTATTAGCCGAGCAATCAGGTGATTTGCCGATCCATGTACCTGAAACATCCGAGCCAACAGCGTTATCCGATGAACCCATCGCCTCCCTCCTAAACGAGACAATTTCTCACCCTCAAAAAGGGTGGAGGAATTATCTGACAAGCAACAGAGCCCTGCTAGGAGCCGCAGGGTTAGTCGTGGTCGCGGCAACAGCTCTCTGGTTTAGTCAACGACAGCCGGTGCCTACTGTTGTCTCAGCACCGGCACCGAGCGCTGCACCCGCACCTGCCGTTAGCGCTGAGGCGGAATTTTTAGAATATCTGCGACGCTCTTTGAATATAATTTCTGAGAATGCGGGGGGCGTCGCTCCTACAGCAAGCGCTGCCACGACTGCAGCTCCTACAGCCGTCACTCTTAATGGAGGAGCAGGGCTACCAACCATTGTAGGGAACAATGTTTTGCCGCCTCCCGGAGGCACCCCCTTGGCAAATGCAGGGCCTTTGAATGTCATTGAGCGTGTGTATGTGCCCTATCAGGCAGCGCCTTCTCAAGTGCCTGCTACCCCCCTGCCAGTTCCCAATACAACGGCTGTTCCATCGGTAGTCCCGAACACGACTGTGCCACCGACCATAGCTGCTGCTCCTGCTGCTGTCCACAAGCTGATGGGGATATTTGAACTCGGCGATCGCTCAGCAGCGATGTTTGATATAGACGGCGTAACACAGCGCGTTTACATTGGTGAGCAAATTGGGGGCAGTGGCTGGTCTTTAGTCTCAGTTGCCAATGAAGAAGCTGTCATTCGTCGCAACGGTGAAGTTCGCTCAATTTACATTGGTCAGCAGTTTTAGGGACTTGTTACCCTTGTCATCGAGGGTATTGACAGGAGTCAAGCTGAATGGGCCTATTTGAAGACCTGAGCCGTTTTCTAGAAAGTCGTCTAGACGAGTTCCTCAAAGCCAATCCTCATCTTGAGATGATGGCTCTGGAAGAGCAACTGCGTGGCCAAGAGGAAGACGCTATCAATTTGCTGGGTGATCTTAAACTTAGAGAACGGCAGTTGGAAGGCAGTATCTTGTCCACGGCACAAGAAATTCAGCGCTGGCATACCCGCATCCAGAAAGCCAAAGCTGCGAACCGTCTTGACTTAGTTACTCCAGCGGAGGAACGCGAGGCAGCTCTGCTGCGAGAAGGCAACCATCTCTGGGGCCAAATGCAGGGCATTAAAGGGCAAGTCGAAAAAACTCGTCAGCTACAGCGACAGATTCACGAAAAGCGTCGTGAGCTGAAAACTAAAATTGCCACTGCCGAAGCTACTAGAGCAACTGCTAAAGCAAATGCCACCTATAGCGGGCAAACTGCTGGCTGGCAGCAAAGTCCCCCTCAAAGGGGCAATCAGCCTATTGATCCGCTCGAAGAAACATTTCAGCGATGGGAGACGGAAAAAGAACTCGAAGAATTGAAGCGGCAGATGGGGCGCTAGACAGCTGAGCTCTTAAGAACCTATCCGGCAACCCATAATGTACGATTTGTGAATCGCTGAAACCATTCACATCCGGTAGGGTGGGCATTGCCCACCCGCCATAATTCAAAGGTATTCGGATAGGCTCCAAATATAACTTTGGCCATCTAGGCCAGGACACCGAGTAGTATCCGATTGCTCAGCGCACGGCCAAATGGCTTCACCGTCTTGTCCTAACGGAGCTGGCGACGACTGTAGCTTTTATCGATACGGCATCGTCACATTTTGCGCAACGCCATTGTCACTGAACTGTCACAGAGACTCGTTAGTTTCAAGAAAGCTTAGTGCTTTTATCAAGCTCTTCGTAGCTTGATTGCATCAGGGACATCTACTTTTCTTGCTTGACCGGACCGAGTCGATTTTTGCTGCGTATCTCCTACTTCGAGAGGCTCAGTAACTATCTTTAGTTCAGATGGAAAGCATAGGAAACGAGCAGTGAGAACCCAGCCTTTGGGGCCAGCTGTTTTTCCAAAAAGCAACATGGGGATGTACACATTCGTGAATTAAAGAACAAGGCTTATTTAATTTGAGACGAAGAAAGCGAAAGGTTTCTTCAGAACAGGGGTTGCTAAATATTCAAGGGGTAACCTAAGCACACCGAAGGCTCCCCCACAAGGAAAAGTCAGTTTGAGGCAAGGCCGTTTTGATCGAGACTTTGTACGACAAGACCTGAGGTGTACCACTTGCCTCCGTGCATCATCGAGCAGGAACGCCGGTGCTTACAAACTGCCTAATCTTTAACTAGCAATCCTGTGGTTGCAATGCCCTGTTGATGCAGCCCAGTAATGCTTTTGCCTCCAAGGTGTTTTGATGCCATTAGCGTGTGTGTATCGTGGCTGTGACTGTCTCTAAAAATTCAAAGTCTCAAATTTTACACGGTCAGGCAAGCGCTCTCTATGCTGCCGGACGACTTCAAGCGGCTGTTGAAAAATATGATCGCTTACTTGTTTTGAATCGCGCTGATGTACCTGCCTGGACTCATAGAGGCTATGCATTGTGCGAACTCAAGCAACACGTAGAAGCGCTTGAGAGCTTTCAACAGGCCATCCAGCTCGATCCTAAACAGGCACTTGCCTGGCACGGGTGTGGCATCGTCCAGGCAAGACTAACTAACTATGCTGCAGCCTACGAAAGTTTCGATCGCACAGTTGCCCTCAACCCGAGTGATCTCAAGGCGCTATACAACCGGGGTAATGCCCTGATTCGACTCAACCGCCATCGGGAAGCCCTCGAAAGCTTCAATAGTTTGATTCAAAAACAGCCCGAAAATCACCGCGCTTGGTACAACCGGGCTCTCGCTTTAGCAACCTTGCGTCGCTATCACGACGCTCTCAGCAGTCTTGATACCGCTGTTTCGATAAAACCTAACTGCCACTATGCCTGGACCTATCGGGGGTTAACACTGAACAAGCTCTATCGTTTTCGCGATGCCTTAGCTAGTTTTGAGCAATCTTTGCGATATCGCACGCCTAATCCAAACGCCTTATATGGCAAGGCCTCTACCTATGCATTACAAGGCAACACCGGCAAAGCTGCTCAACTCCTGCGAGAAGCGATTGTGATCGGGTCCCATCTATATCGAGTGATGGCTCAGACAGACCCAAGTTTCAGCAAGATTATTGACCAAGCTGAGATCCAAGCACTGCTACAACTTACCCATGAAGATGGAGAACTCCAGCAAGACTCCCTAGAATGGCAGGAGTGTTCTTCATCGGAAGATGGCCCGAACTCCCTATTTAAGTTTTGATCGCGGCACGCTCATTCTGCATCCTCCCCCTCGAGGCAAAGCTTGGATTGACTTTGCGACCTGGGACGATCGCGTTGAACGTTTCCGTATCCCAGCCCACCAGTATCGAGCTCTGGTAGAGGCATTAAGGGCTGCCGAGGTCACATTCACTGACCAGGTGCCGCAGTATGAATCCTTGTTACTGCGGGCTCAGCAAGCCTATTCTCCTTATGCTCATCAACAAGCTGCCTTGGATGCCTGGATCGCTGCAGGCTGGCGCGGCGTTGTTGTGTTGCCGACAGCAGCTGGCAAAACCTACCTGGCTCATTTAGCCATGCAGGCTACCCCACGTAGCACACTGATCACAGTGCCAACATTAGATCTAATGCACCAGTGGTATGACCAACTGCTCAAAACGTTTCCAGGGACTGAAGTGGGTCTGCTGGGAGGGGGTTCCCGCGATCGCACCCCGATTCTGGTGGCGACCTATGACAGTGCTGCTATTCATGCCGAAACGCTTGGCAACCAATATGGCCTCTTGATCTGCGACGAGTGCCACCACTTACCCAGCGACTTTAACCGAGTCATCGCCGAGTACGCGATCGCCCCCTATCGCCTCGGACTCACAGCTACCCCTGACCGCGCTGATGGCCGTCATGCTGATTTAGACTATCTGCTGGGACCTATCGTCTACCAAAAGCAGCCCCAAGATTTGGCAGGGACAACCCTAGCTCCCTACGAAATCGTGCAAATTAAAGTACCCCTTACCCAAGCTGAAAAAGAGCGTTATCAAGACCTCATTCAGCAGCGCAATGACTTTCTACAAGGAGCCAACATTTGGTTAGGGAGCCTTCAGGGGTGGCAGCGTTTTGTTCAGGCTAGCGCCCAATCGCAAGCCGGACGACGAGCGATGCTGGCCCATCGAGAATCTAAAGCTATCGCGCTAGGTACAGAAGGCAAACTCCGCATACTGGGTGAACTGCTAGCACAGCACTATCCGGATCGCAGTTTGGTGTTCACTGCCGATAATGCCACCGTATATCGTATCTCCCAAGAGTTTCTGATTCCTGCAATTACCCACCAGACTCCGGTCAAAGAGCGCCACGCTATTTTGGAGCGATTCCGCAAGGGCGAGTACCCTACCCTTGTGGTCTCGCAAGTCCTCAACGAAGGGATAGACGTTCCCGACGCTCGTATCGCTATTCTGCTATCCGGTACGGGATCTACCCGCGAGTACATCCAACGTCTTGGCCGCATTTTGCGTAAAGGCACCGGACAAAAGCAAGCCATCCTCTACGAAGTCATCGCCGAAGAAACGACAGAAGAAGGCATTGCTCGTCGTCGCCGCGCTACCACACAGTCTGCTGGGCAGTTGGAACTTCTGCCATCGAAAAAGCCCTATGACGTTCCAAAAGGGCCGGTGCGTAAGGCTGCAGAGAAGGGTGAAGCGTGGAAGGAGGATGAAGGAGATGGGTAGTGGAGTGGAAGGGTGAAAGGGTGAAAGGGTGGAAGGGTGAAAGGTAAAGGGTGAGGGGTAGGAGGGTAAAAGGGTAGGAGGGTAGAAGGGTGAAAGGTGAAAGGTGAAAGGTAAAGGGTGGAAGAACCCTGAACCCTAAACCTAAAACCTTGAACCAACCAATAACCAACAACCAATAACCAACAACCAATAAACAACAACCATCAACCAACAACAGTCAATTCCCTATTTTCTACTCATATCTCTAGCTTGGCTTTCATAACTTCGTAGAGCACACGTGAAAGTTCTCGTCGCTGCAAGAACTGACGATCGCGCGGGGTCTGCGCAAAAGCTTTTTCATAGACTTCTGGCATAGCCCTTTTAACTAAGAAGGAGAGTTGTTCGCGCGTGATGGGTAGGTCAGGGGCAAAGCGATCGCTCCCTACGCCGATGACGAGTCCTTGAGCATAGAGGGTTTCGATAGCGGTGTAAGCCCAATGTCTGCCGGGTTTGACATCGGTGAAAGTAGGCTTGGCTGGGGTTTGTTTTTCTAGCTGCAGCAGGTTGACGAGAGCGGCGGCAACAACGGCCCGGGTGACGCTAGCGTAGGGACGAAAGTGTAGATTTCGTTGATTTTCGCTACGGACAATATGGGCGGCGGCCATCACCTGAATCGGTTCGAAGTCGGGGTCATCATGAGGTACATCATCAAACCAGAAAATGGGAACCTGATTGCGCGCCATAAAGCCCTGAATTTTGCGAACTTGGGTTTTGTCGGTAGCCAGAGCCCGGGGCTGTAGTCCTGTCCAAACTGCAAAAACAGCCAGCCAGCCGCTAGCCTCACCAATGGCCCATTCGATCGGATGCATCCGATAGGCTGCATTGGTAATGTGGGTTGTCCCTAGGCTCTTGGCAGAGAGGACCAGACCATCTGTTCTCTGAGGTACGAGTGCTCCCAGTGGCAAACTAAACGGTAGAGCGATGACGTCGCTGCCCTTGGGTGTGATGTGCCCCTTTTCGTCATTGCCGTGCAAATCCAAATAGTGATACTGCCCAATACCTACCGAGTCATCAAAACACCGGGCTCGTGCCTGGTTAGGAAAAAAAGTCGCTGCCACATCTTCGTGACGCACCGTAGTGGTGGCCACACCCCTTCGAGCTTCACGGATGTAGGGTTCCAAGGCGATACCATCGGAGGTCCAAGTCAGGTCGCCTCGGGGTTTCAGATCCGGGACCCCGTTGTTCTGCAAAAAGTGAATGTAGGCACGGGCGCGATCGCGAGCTCTCTGGACGTGTAGTTGTCGTTCTTCGCGGCTCACCCCCACTAAGCGCCCCGGTCGATAGTCATTACCACAGCAGTATCGATCCGGTTCGCTGGAAGTACCCCAGTTGATGACTGTAACATCGCCAGGAAATACTTGTTTTTCATGGGATTGAATCCGCTGTACCCGACGATAGCGAAAGATACCGAAGTCGCTAAAAAATTCC
The DNA here is from genome assembly GCA_050330865.1 of Leptolyngbyaceae cyanobacterium. GTDB lineage: Bacteria > Cyanobacteriota > Cyanobacteriia > Phormidesmidales > Phormidesmidaceae > SIO1E4. The sequence goes on along the minus strand of JBHJHM010000131.1, from coordinate 14,433 downwards.
CACTTGGTCCACTGCTGGCGACTGTTGCGAGTATAGAAATTACTGGTGAATTCGTTGGTATCCAGCCAAGGTTCGTGGTCATACCCAGCAGGGGGACCGACGGGGATACCTTGGGTAGCTTGGGTGCGTTCTACCAGCACATCAAAGGTAATGGATTGCTGGCACTGGGGACGCGGATCGTCGGGCAACAGTCCTTCACCCGTCTGATAGCGAGCCTCTTGTCCCACCCGCGACTCAATTTCGCCGACTTCTAGCAAATCGCCCAAATCCGTGGCTTCCACCACCACCTGAGCATTCACGGTAAAGCGACGCCTGTCTTCGGTGCTCTCAAATAGCACTCCGGTCACCCGCTTAAAAGGGCCGCTCCGGTCAAAAAATACTTTTACGGGTTCGGCGAAGGGAATCAGCGTGAGACGTCCATTTTCTAGGTAAGGGGCGATCGCTTCATTCATAGCAGTGGCGGCAACCACAGGTGATGTTGCAAAGTTGCTGACCCAGCTACCCCCTGGGTTGCGAGCGGGTCTGCCCTTCACAGGCTGTAGCGATCGCTGACGTTCGCGAAACTCTCGCTGGGTTCGTGAAATAGCAAAATATTCCCCATCAAGGCCGGACGTGCTGGCTGCCGTTCTGAGCAGGTCGCCATCGTCAGATGCGGGTAGCGCCTGAGCCGTAAACTGGCCCCCCACAACTTTCTGAGGTTGGACCAAACATACATCCAGGTTTTGACGCAGGCTAGTTAGAGCTGCTGAATAGGCTGCTGTCGAACCGCCCACAACCAAAATAGAACTAGACAAAGTTGTGCCATTGTCAGGCCGAGTGAATACGCTTTCAGCAAAAACGCCATTGTGCTGGCTTATCGGCATGACACTGTTGCCCCTTTCAGCATAGGACGAGACCTTTCAGATTTTAGGGCAGTCTCAGGAAACGAAGACTTGGGTTTTGACAATAGGGCTGAATTTTATCAGCTGAACAAAATAACGAGCTGCTCAACTCGTTTTAAGTAGATTGCCTGTTCTTAGGGGATTTCCAGGAAAGAATTTACCAACTGTAGGGTGTCATTAGCGGAGCGTAATGCACCGCAGCCCGGTATTTTTATTCCTGGAAATCCCCTTACGCTAGCTTCGCGCTACATTCCAAAATCATGCGCTCATTAATCGAAGCAAAGGGCTGGACTTCCAAAGCGCGGCGAAAGGACTGAATCGCAGCCAGGTAATTACCCAGATTGGCGTGACAGAGCCCCATCCCGTGCAGTGCTCCAAAATGGTAAGGCACTAATTCAACCACTTTTTCGCAGTCTGTAATTGATTGCCAGTAGCGTTCTTGAACGTAGTAAAGGACTGCCCGACGATTCCAAGCTTCAGCAAAATCAGGTAAGCCTTCAAGGGTCTCGGTTAATAGTGCTTCGGCTGCTTGCAAGTTCCCGGCCTCTAACATCATCTGACTTCTAACTAAAATTTGGGTTCCATAGGCACCCTTCTGGGTATACCAACTGCGCCATAGAGCTTCAGTCGCAATTTCACGGGTACTGGCGTCGGGGTCTTTCAGGTCACGGAGCAAAGCTTCAATTTCAGATGACATTTTGAACGCAAAGGCACAGAGTATCTTCAAGGTACCGTGCGATGGAACAAGTCGGAGCATTACGGCCAGAAACACATCGCTACAACATCTGGCAGCCCTGCTATTTATCTTCCCTTTTACTCTTCAATTCCATGGCTTTTCCCAATTACCCAACTGCGACGAAAATAACGGGCAAGACTGGATTCGTTCAACGTTAGACAAATCGGACGTCCGTGAGGGCAGGTTTGAGGCTTACGAGTACGCTGCCATGCATTCAGAAGCTGCTGCATCGCTTCCTGCTCCAGAGGCGTACCATTGCGGATGGCCGTACGGCAGGCGGTTGCAACCAGAGCTGTGTCGAGGTCACCCCCACGACTAAGCTCTTGCAGAGCCTCAGCACAGTCGCCTCGATTTGCCAGCGGCGCAGGAATAGTACGCACCGCCCAGAGCCCCGGTCCAAAAGGATCGACGATAAGACCAATACGTTCCAGTTGCTCTACCTGCGCTTCGGACAAATTAGCGAGTACGATTGGCGTGGCTAGGGGAACGATTTCCCAGCGATCGCACAGCTCTTCGTACAGCACCCGTTCATGCGCAATGTGTTGTTCGATTAGACACATGCCCGCAGGATGCTCCGCTAAGATATAGCGATTGTGAACCTGAGTCAAAGCTTTGAGTCCTAGAGGTAACGGCTTGCGAATATCACCATCGTGACCTTCTGGAGTTGTCTGATATTTACCGCTGGGTTCGGCCAACTTCAAGAGCCGGTTGAGGCGCTGCTGTCCTGCCCCTGTGTCATTCGCATCGTAGCCCCCCGATAAGGTTTCGGTAATGGCCCTGTCGATAGCAGTCCGCCAATTCTCTAGATGCTGTAGGTAGACTCGTGACTTATCGGCAGAGCGATGCCAATCAATATATCGGGGCGATGATTGCAGGTGTAAAAACACGACAGGATAGCGATCGCGGGGGAGCGATCGCCGCAAGCTAGTCAGCAATTGCTCAGTTACCTCCGGCAATTGCACGGGTCGCCCGTTGAGGCCAATGAAAACCCCATCTGGACGCCGACGATGACATCGATCTGGCAATCCCAGCAGTAAATAAAGCTTCGTTGCTCCCTCGGTCTCTTCGGAATTTGGAATTCGGAATTCGGAACTCGGAGTTTTATCCGGCAAGGAAACAACCTGCTCTGTTTCCCGTAAATCGGTCACTTGAATACGGTTCATTACCTGAGGCAGCAAATGCAGCGCCGAGGCACCAGGCCATAGCGTAAACCACGGGCGATCGTTCAAGTTCGCCTGCCAGGTTACCTCTGGATGACACAATGCCAGACGATAAATTGCCTGCTGGATTGCCCGTACCTGCTGCGATGTAGCTGGAGCTGCCTGTTGCCGAGTCGGCATTGGATAGAACAGGTCTTCAACCATGACGCGAGTACCGGGTGCCATCGCAATGGGGGCGACCGTAGTGGGACGCCCAGTACGATCGCAGGTCATGCAAAAGCCACTTTCGATTCCTGGTTGCGGACGGCTACACAGTGTCAGACGCGACAAGCGACTGAGGCTATGCAAAGCTTCGCCTCGAAAGCCCAAGCTCTGAATATTCCACAAATCAGATTTAGCCGATAATTTACTGGTGCTGTGAGCAGCCGCTGCCTGACGCAAATCGTCTACCAGCAAACCCCGACCATTGTCAGATACTTGAATGCGCCAGGGCTGCGATCGCACGTCTAAGACAATGCGAGTCGCTCCAGCGTCAAGGCTATTCTCGACGAGCTCTCGCACCACGGCAGCAGGAGAATCAATTACCTCCCCCGCCGCCATCAACTGAACGACTTCTAATGGCAGTGGTTGAATACCTGCCATCCGGCTTGTGTCTTGTAGTAACGAAGATGCAACCGCAAAGACCCCTTGAATCTGGTCTCTATGCTAGCGTCCTTATCCTCAAGACAGCCTAATTTAATCGATAGCAACGAATAGATTTCCTCGAACCGACTAGCACTCGACGGCAGAAGTACGCGCACCCTTCAGAATGCTTGAAAGGCTAACCCGTCGTGGTTTTGAATTTTGAATTTTGAATTTTGAACTTTGAATTCCGCGTAGCGGTACCAGTCAGCATCGGACATTGGTTAAGCGAATCGGGGCGTATATGAGCATGAAAGCCGATGGGTAGTAATGTGAATGGATAAAAACGCCCAAACTCAGCGCCATCACACTCCTAACTCATCCTCTCCCGACTTATGACCCTTTCCCTCTGCATGATCGTTAAAGATGAAGCCCCGAACCTGCCACGCTGTTTGGCAAGTGTGCAGGGCTATGTGGACGAAATGATTGTGATGGATACAGGGTCGCAAGATGAAACAATAGCCATCGCTCAGGATTTTGGCGCCCGGGTAAAGTCGATTGAGTGGGCGAATGACTTTGCGGCAGCTCGGAACGAATCTCTGGCACAGGCTACGGGAAGCTGGCTACTCGTGCTGGATGCGGATGAAGTAATGACAGCAGCAGGCCAGAGGGTTCTGCAGCAAATTCGCGATGGTCAGATGCTAGGCGACCATATGCTGGATTCTGTGTTAGCTGTGAATCTTTTGCGGCATGAGGTCAATGCCGATCAGACTCCTTACACAGCGGTATCGCGGTTGTTTCGTAATCGAGCTGATGTGCAATTTGAGCGTCCTTATCATGAGACCGTGGACGACAGTATTACCAAGATTCTGCAAGCAGAGCCAGGCTGGCAGATAATTTTGTGGCCTCAAGTTTCACTGGAGCATACGGGATATGAGGCCGATACGATCGCTCAACGAAATAAGCTTACTCGCGCCCAAACCATTATGGAGGGATATCTCGACGAGCATCCTGACGATGCCTATATCTGTAACAAGTTAGGAGCTTTGTACGGTCAAGCTGGCAGTTGGGAAAAAGGCAAGCCGCTCCTGCAACAGGGACTAGCCTCACCTTCTGGCGACCCATCTACGACTTACGAACTGCATTATCATTTGGGCCTCGCATCCCGTGCGGCTGGGCAGTTAGAAACGGCAGAAAACCACTACAAAGAGGCTTTAGCGCAGCCCATTGCAGAGGTCTTAAAGGTGGGTGCCTATATTAATTTAGGCAGTCTGCTCAAAGCCCAACACGATCATCTCAGCGCAATTGAACAGTTTGAAAAAGCAACCCGAGCGGCTCCCCAGTTCGCGATGGCTCACTTCAATTTAGGAACCGCTCACCGGGCTCGCGGCTATCTTGACCCCGCGATCGCTGCCTATAAGCAGGCAATTACCCTCGATCCAAACTATGCTGAAGCCCATCAAAATCTAGGTGTAGCACTATTTAAGCTGGGCCAACTTCCCGAGAGTCTAAAGGCATTTCAAAGAGCGATCGCTCTGTATCACGAAACCAATCCCGCAGAGGCACTGCGATTGCAGCAAGGGATTCGTAATTTGGGACTGAGGGGATGAACCCGCGGAAGGGCAAAGGAGTGATGGGTAATCAAAAATAAAAAGAACAAGGTTTAAGGTTTGAGGTTTCAAAATCTTGTCTCTCTCTATCGCTGCTACGCCCATCAATCCTCGACGTTATCACTCGTTACTCGTTCACGCTTCTACCAATTTATTTTTTTGGCTGCTTAACGCAAACTTTGAAATGACCGATATGCATTCTGCGCATCAAAAATGTGGCATCTGCCTGAAATTTGTCTCATCAGCTGCCAATCGAATCGGCGTAGGTGGATATGTTCACCCCAGTTTGCCATGAGACTCTTGTGAGCTTGACGCAAGTTATAGGAAGGGATCGCGACTGAGATGTGGTGGGGGACGTGTACATTGATGTCATGACATAAGACTTCGACCCATTTGGGATAGTCGCAATGAACCGTTCCAGCGAGCTGAGCCGGCACGGCAGCCCAGTTCTGTTCGGGATGAAATTGAATCTCAGGAATCGTGTGATGAACCAGCGTGAAGGTGCTCATCCAGAAGTGGTATCCCAACCAGGGCATGAGCCAGAACTTCACAATCCCCCATAACCCAACCGTAAAATACAGTGTGGGAAAGAAGACGGCGCTGAAGAGGATAACCACAGAAACCGAGATTTTAATATTTTTGCGATCGCGTGGCGCAAAATTCCTTACGTCGAAGTGCAAAACTGCCCAGTGTGCCACTGAAGCCAACCACCAAAAAGATCCCCGCATCGCCCTGTACAAGCGCTGCATTACGGGCGATGCCGTTGTGAAGGACTCAAAAGTCCAGGGATCCCAAGCGTTATCCACACCGAGCTTGTTGGTATTGACGTGATGATGATCGTGCAGAATCCGCCAGCTATGAAAGGGATAGATGAGCGGCATCATCATGATGTGGCCAACCCAGTCATTCACCCAACGCTGCTTGGCAAAGGAACGATGTCCACAGTCATGACCGATGACAAACAGCCCAGTCATCGCGGTACCTGTGAAGAACCAAGCGATTGGCAACAGAAACCAAGGCGAAAATGCGATCGCGGCGTACCCTATCGTCACTGCCGATAGGGTCGTAATGATAGATAAGCAAGCTTTACGCCAATTTTTTTCAAAACAAGACTTAGGAAGGGTTCGAACAACGTCACTAATTTTTAAGTCATTTAGCGCGGATGAAGAGCCTGGGGATACAATTTTCTCAGCAGAAGAAGGGAGTGTAGCAGTCATTAATCGCCTCAAATGATGGCAGACTTTTTTTGAGAACTACCGCAGCAAACATCAACATCCAGCCTTATCTGCAGAGAAATTGCTCATGCAATAGCGGTGTGTCCGTAAGGGTTTTCTCTGACGATTTAGAGAGAACAATGCAAGAAGCTCAAAAAGTCTGAAACACAAACTTAATTAGTCTACCTCACGCTGGGGATCAGCATTACTGAGACTCAATGTCAAATTGAAGTTCTTGAATTATTTAGCACAAAGACTTTAGGCAATTTGATGAAATAAGTACCATAGATATAGCTATAGATAACCACAGAGTTGTGATTAGTGTGGCTCAAAGAGGGTTTCTATATAGGCCATAAAAAGGGGAATTAGTCAACTAAATACTAACGTTATAGGCTTGTTTTCCTTACAAAACTCAAGATTTAGTTGAAACCACTGTTGCTTAGAGGCGGCTCTTGTTAGTCACGCCAGGTTTTGAGGCGACAGTAGCCCCATAATTGCTTCCGTGAGTTGGGTTCTGTTTGCCGATACGCTCAGAATTAATCTCTAAAGTGAACTCTTTCTTTGTGAAAAGTGTCAGGGAATACTTCTTTCTTAGCCAGAGTAGTAGGTGTTATTGGAACATCAGGTTTTTATCTTGGATTTTGGCAACCCTTTGGCTACTTTATAAGGATTCTTCGGTTCAGCTCTCGATCAGGTCTTTAAAGCAGCCCCATTCAAAACAGAAGCTAGTACCGCTACGCGGAATTCAAAATTCAAAATTCAAAATTCAAAATTCAAACCTAAGGCAGATAAGCCTTCCCAGCATTCTGAATAGTGAGCATACTTCTGCCGTGATGTACTAGCTTCCCAGCAAGCAGTGAAGGAATTATTGCGATCGCAGAAAACAGCTATCCTGGCGACAGACATGACTCTGATAATCAGCACATCACTATATTCGCTGGTAGGGTTCGTCTCTGGCAGCTCTAGGAATGCTTCTAGAGTGATGGATTTAGAGGGAATCTGTACTATGAGAACTTTCTCAAAGACCGGTCGATGTTGTATCGCGGTAAATGGGTCGCGATGCTACGGAACATACAGCAGGCATTTGGTTTAGAGCTGTGAGATTCTATGAGCCAGCTGAAAATCCAGGTCTGTGAGGCCGCCAGCGTCATGGGTGGTGAGTTGGAGCGAGACTTGATTGTAGTTAACACTGATGTCGGGATGATGGGCGAGTGCTTCGGCAGGGTCTACCAGAGCATTAACGAAGGCGATCGCTGCCACAAAGTCTGGAAAAGTTTGGGTGTAGAACAAGGTTTGCCCATCGGTGCTCCACTCGGGCAAATTTCGCAACCGCCGATAAATTTCTGCCTCACTCAGCCGCGGCGGAACTTCTTTAACATCACCGTCTGCTGTTAAATTAGCTATCCCTGAGGGTGATTCATTGGTTTGAGCATCAGCTGTCGGTAGACCTTGAAAGCTCAAACCAGTTGCTAAAAGGAGGCTAAGGCAATAACTCATCGATTTTTTCTCAGCTCCTGCGTATGCCAATTATCACTGTACACGCTACAGATTCGTTAGCCCTATGACATTTCACGGGGCTGCATTGACATCTTTTTGCGGCTGTGGTTTGGAGAACGGGTATTAGTATCCAACATAGAACTTCTGCCAAAAACAAATGCAGCGGACCAGAAACGCGCCTGATCCGCTGCTTGATTGGCTTGAACCTAATCTATCGGTCTACCGAGCCCATAATGACGTCAATGCTGCCCAGAATTGCCATGATGTCAGCAACCTTGACGCCCTTCAACAGGTGGGGCAGTATCTGTAGATTGTTGAAATCGGGTGGACGAATCTTGAACCGCCAGGGAAAGACGTTGTCTTCGCCAATGATAAAGACCCCGAGTTCGCCCTTACCACTTTCCAAGCGCACGTAGTGCTCACCTTCAGGGATTTTGAACGTGGGCGGAATCTTTTTCCCTGCAAACTGAAATTCAAAATCGTTCCACTTCGACTTGGGTCCCTCAGCTATGCGCTTAGCTTCTAGGTTTTCGTAAGGTCCTCCTGGGATCTGAGCACAGGCCTGCCGAATGATTTTGATCGATTCCCGCATCTCGCGGACACGAATCATATAGCGCGCTAAGCAATCGCCAGCGGTTTCCCAGTGAACGTCCCAATCAAAGTCGTCGTAGCACTCGTAGTGATCAACTTTGCGGAGGTCCCACTTGACGCCTGAACCCCGCAGCATCGGGCCGGATAAGCCCCACGCGATCGCCTCTTCCCGGGAAATTACGCCGATGCCTTCAACCCGGCGACGGAAAATAGGATTGTTGGTAATGAGCTTTTCGTACTCATCTACTTTGGGCAAGAAGTAGTTACAAAAGTCGAGACATTTGTCAATCCAGCCGTAGGGTAAGTCAGCTGCAACCCCCCCAATCCGGAAATAGTTGTTGTTGATCAAGCGCTGGCCTGTCGCTGCTTCCCACAGGTCATAAATCATCTCCCGCTCACGGAAGATGTAGAAAAAGGGTGTCTGGGCACCAACGTCTGCCAAGAATGGCCCTAGCCACAGTAAGTGGTTAGCAATGCGATTTAGCTCCAGCATGATCACGCGGATATAGCTGGCGCGCTTAGGCACTTCAATATCAGCTAGCTGCTCGGGCGCATTGACCGTAATCGCTTCATTGAACATGCCGGCAGCATAGTCCCAGCGGCTCACATAGGGGACAAACTGTACATTTGTACGACTTTCGGCGATCTTCTCCATGCCGCGATGCAGGTAGCCAATGACTGGCTCGCAATCAAGGACGTCTTCGCCATCTAAAGTCACAATGAGACGCAACACCCCATGCATTGAGGGATGGTGCGGCCCCATGTTGATGACCATGGGTTCGGTTTTGGTTTCAATACTTGCCATGGATACGCCAGGGATGGTTTCTACAGATGTGAACCGCCTCGACAGGCAATTCCCTCGGTCGACAGAACACGTAGCCGATGACCCGTCGCCGGAGCCCCTACTCGCGTTGTCCTCCTTACTATAAAAGGTCTGCCCTACGAATAACCAGGCAATTTCATACCGTAAGCTTGGGAAGTGACTGCGATAGCCCGTCCGTTATGGTTGATGACATCTCTCTTACTGCCTTTCCATCGCCTTTTCATCACGTTTCGGTGATGCCTGAAGCTGTCTTAGAAGGACTGCGGCTCAGCTCAGGTGCCCCCATTCTAGATACGGATGAAGCAATCTTCCTGGACACAACCGTGGGAGGGGGGGGGCACAGCGCCCTCATTCTAGAGAGGCATCCGACCGCGCGGGTACTGGCATTGGATCAAGACCCAATAGCGTTAACAGCCGCTCAAGAACGACTGGCGCAGTATGGCGATCGCGTCACTTTCCATCACATCAATTTTGCGGAATTCGATCCTGGCGACATGCGGTTTCATGGCATCCTGGCCGACTTGGGCGTCAGCTCACCGCAGCTAGATACTCCCGAGCGAGGCTTCAGCTTTCGCCATGAAGCGCCGCTGGATATGCGTATGAACCCAAAACAGGATTTGACCGCAGGGGAAATTATCAATCATTGGGAAGAAGTTGAGCTGGCCCGCATTTTCTTTGTGTACGGGGAAGAACGTTTGTCGCGGCGTATTGCCCGTAATATTGTGGCTCGGCGTCCTTTTAAGACGACGACTAGCTTGGCTGAGGCGATCGCTCGCTGTGTGCCTGCTAAATACCGCTATGGACGCATTCATCCCGCTACGCGAAGCTTTCAGGCACTTCGCATTGCGGTGAATGCCGAGTTGGAAGTGCTTGAAACGTTTTTAGCCAAGGCCCCGGGTTGGCTGTTACCCGGAGGGCGTATCGTTATCATTAGCTTTCACAGCTTAGAAGACCGCATCGTTAAGCAAACCTTTCGAGGCAGCGATCGTCTTAAAATCATCACAAAAAAGCCACTTGTCGCTAGCGATGAAGAAATTCAGACCAATCCACGAGCCCGGTCTGCCAAATTGCGGGTAGCCGAGAGCGCGTTGTCGTGAGCCTTTAAAATCGCCGTACGCAGTTTCATTGCGTCGCTCATAATAAATGTGTCACATAGAAATTCCGGTTACTGGCGTATCGTTCAAGAAATTCTTTTAGATAGAATTCCTGTCTATATGTGGGAAAGTTAATCCTACATTTACCTGATGTTCTGAATTGAGAGGGGAGTAAGGGGGGTAAACCCCGCGAGGAAGTTGAAAATGCGCTCCTGATATTCCAGGCAGGACAAAGCTTTCCCGGTACAGCCAGTTAAAGATGGCCAGTTAAAGATGGCAGGAGTTGTGGATGCCAATTGAGAATGGTAGTGACGATGATATGCTCGATTTCGAGGTAGACGATCGGCTTAGGCTCATGGTGGTAGATGATGAGCCTGACAACCTGGATTTGTTGTATCGAACGTTTCGTCGAGACTTTGCAGTTTTTAAGGCTGCTGATGGCTTCGAAGCCTTAGAGATCCTGGCCGCCGAAGGCGAGATGGCAATCATTATCTCTGACCAGCGTATGCCCCGTATGAACGGGACAGAATTTCTCAGCCACACGGTTGATCGATTCCCTGACACGATTCGGATTGTGCTTACGGGATATACCGATGTGGAAGACCTTGTGGAAGCCATTAACTCTGGCAAAGTTTTCCAATACATCACCAAACCTTGGAACCCTGAGCAGCTGAAATCGGTAGTCATGCAAGCCTCCGATACTTATAAGCTGGTCAAGAAGCGAACGCATGATCTCACCCAAGCCCTCAAGCGGGAATCCTTCTCTAATGAGGTCATGAGTGCAATTCGTGAGTCATTGGATTATGACAACGTACTCCAAGCCATCGTAACAACCTTAGAAAAGGGGGTGAAGGCCGACTATGTAGTGCTGCATGCCGTTGAAGACGATCCTAGAACCCGCAACAATCCCAAGCTAGCGATCGCCTCCACCTATACCTCGGCACAAGAACTGCCGTTGGATATGGCCTTTCTCACGCAGCACTGTCAGTCGATGAGCCAGCTAGCAATTGCCACTGGCGAGCGTCAGTTGGAGCCCATAACGGATCATCCAGAATCTGTCACGGTATTGACACTTCCCTTCATTTATCAAAAAACCGTTCTGGCAGTCGTTAACCTGTACTGGGCTGATAGCAATGACGAACGCTTGGAGGATGCATTGCAGTTGATTGGTAGCGTGGCTGAACAGATTGCGCTGGCAATTTCGCAAGCCAAACTCTACCAACGCACTCAGAGGCAAACCTCCCAGATGCTGGCAGAGCTAGAAGTAGCTCGTCAAATCCAAACCAATCTGCTGGGGCAAAGCATTCCCGCAATCGAGAACGTTCGGATTCAGGCTCGCTGTTTACCGGCTCGTGAGGTGGGGGGTGATTTCTTTGAGATCTTCACGCATCCCCAAGGAGACATTTGGCTAGCTGTCGGCGATGTATCCGGGAAAGGCGTTCCAGCGGCATTATTTATGGCAAGTGCTATCTCAGTTTTGCGTCGAGAACTCTCACAAGAGAACTCACCTTCGCCAGAAAAAGTAATGCGGAATCTAAACGCGGGCTTATCTGAGGATTTAGTCAGCAACAATTACTTCATCACGATGGTGTTGGCGCGCTATAACCCAAACACCCATCAACTGCTCTATGCCAATGCTGGACATATTTACCCTTTGGTTTGGTCTCAAGCTGCGCTAGCTGAACCGGAATCAGAACCGGAGTATCTGAAAACACGGGGTGTTCCTTTGGGAATTTTACCCATATGGCAAGCACCTGCCGGTGAATTAACGCTTAGCCCAGGGGACACCCTTTTACTCACCAGTGACGGGCTTACCGAAGCAACGGTTGCGTCTGGCGAGCCGGGCGCTCCTACTGGGATGCTACAACAAGCTGGGTTGTGGTACTTGATCCAACGTCAACCACCACCGCTCAATTTGGATATCCTACTGCAGGCTATCCAGGGCGATCGCGCTGAACAAGAGGACGATCAGACAGTTCTTTCTCTGGAGGTAGTGTAAGTATGCACACAGAGTTACGCGTCCCCAGTGATTTGAAATTTTTGCCGGTGATCGAGGCCTGGATGCTAGGTACGCTGCGACTTGATTTTGGGCAGTGGTCTGATTGGCCAAAGTGGGAAAATCGGCTGCGATTAGTGCTAGTGGAAGCCTATTCTAATGTGGTTCGTCATGCTCACCGCGATCGCCCTCACGTGCCTGTCATCCTCAGGTTAGAGGTGCACTCAGAAGTTCTTTATCTGGAAGTTTGGGACCAAGGGGATGGCTTTGACCTCAGTACCTATCTCCCCCCCTCACCCGATGCTCATCAGGAAGGCGGATATGGCTGGCTGATTCTCAACCGCCTGATGGATAAGGTCGAGTACCAAGTCAAAATCAAAGGAAAATATAACTGTCTGCGACTCCAGGCAAATCTACCGCCGGGTTCGTATGTGATGACAGCTTCATAGATCGGTAGAATACTGAACGGGCTTGTAGACATGCAGGATAGGAGTAGCAGCACAATGGTACGTTTTCGATCGCTCTTGGGACTCTTGTTATCAGTTATCGCCGTGTTTGTGGTGGGTTGTGGAGGGGCAAACGTTTCTCAACCGACAACCTATAGCGCTGATCAGATTGCACAGATTGAAGTTTATAACCGCCCCGTAGTGGAATTGCGCGATCGCTTTCCTGAGTTAGAGGGCTATATCCAGGAAAAGGACTGGGTTGACATCCGCACGTTCATCCATGGCCCCATGGGCGAACTGAGGGTGAAGCTGGGTCGACTAGCCGCTCGTTTACTGCCCCAGGATGCGAAGCAGGCAAAAGCACTGGCCGAAGATTTAGCGACTCGCCTAGAACGTTTAGATGTGGCAGCAGAAGAGTACAACCAGATCGAGGCGGGTAGCCAATACCGCAAAGCCTTAGACGACTTTGATGCTTTCCTCGCTTTGGTTCCTAAAGGCGATGCCTAAGCGCTGGCAATGAAGGCGATTGTGCTCGTTGGCTGTGGGGTTGTTGGGGCTACCCTCGCCTATGAACTGAGTCAACACGACAATCTCAACATTACGGTTTTAGATCAGCAGCTCCCGGCGCAAGGTGCGACAGGAGCTGCTTTGGGTATTTTGATGGGGATCATCAGCCATAAGGTAAAAGGCCGCAACTGGCGGCTGCGAGAGGCCAGTATTCGCCGTTACCAAACGCTATTGCCTGAACTAGAAGCTGCCGTGGGGTATCCCATACCCCACAATCCCGACGGCATTCTCACTTTATGCTTTGATGAAGCTGCCTTACCGCGCTGGGAATCCCTCCAAACCATTCGCCAGCGTCAGGGCTGGCCACTTGAAATTTGGTCACCACAGCAGATTCTCAGTACTTGCTCCTATTTAGACCTGGACGGAATTGTCGCGGGTATCTATTCCCCCCAAGATTTGCAAATTGATCCTAAGGTGCTGACCCAGGCCTTAGTTGAAGCCGCCCAACAGCGAGGGGTGACTTTTTGTTTTGATGCACCCGTTACCCAGTTCTGCGGTCAGGCAAAAGTAGACTCTCAGGAAGCAAGCCAGGAAAATCGGGTGACTGTAGTCCAAACCGACCGGACTGAATACCCTGCCGACTGGCTGATTGTGACAGCCGGACTTGGCAGCACTCAGCTCACTCAGAAGCTGGAGCAGCCGCTACCGCTTACGCCTGTCTTGGGTCAAGGCATCCGCGTCCGCCTGCCGCAAGAACTGGGATCTCCTGATTTTCGTCCCGTTATTAACAGCGATGATGTTCATTTGGTTCCTCTTGGCGATCGCCAGTACGCCGTTGCCGCGACAGTCGAGTTTCCTGCAGCCGATATCCCTGAGCCTTTACCCCAAGCTGCCGCCTTGGAGACTGTTTGGCAAAGCGCGATCGCTTATTGCCCCGTCCTAGCCCATGCCGAAATCCTAGAAACTTGGTACGGTCTCCGTCCCCGTCCTCAAGGGCAAGCTGCCCCCGTCATCAAAAAGCTAGAAGGCTACAGCAACGTCGTTCTAGCCACGGGTCACTATCGCAATGGCGTGCTGCTAGCACCGGCAACCGCTGAGTTGGTACGGAGATTGATCATGGAAGCGTAGAAGGGGGGAAGGGGCAGAGGGGGAAGGGTAGAAGGGTAGAAGGGTAGAAGGGGGGAGGGGGCAGAGGGGGAAGGGTAGAAGGGTAATAGGGGGGGAAAAATTCGTTAAGTCAAGGCAATAGGTACGTGT
>JBHJHM010000130.1:0-12073 GCA_050330865.1 Leptolyngbyaceae cyanobacterium | reverse complement strand
TTTTCGATGGCTTTATGGACGGATTTTGTCGGTCCCTTGCTTGCCCTCAAGCCCCATAAACGTCTCTATTTTCAGCGCGGTTTCAATGCTCTATCCCTCATGCAGCAAGAGCTGTAGCTAGGTTGTCACCCTTTAAGCTTGGGACCATGACTACGCCAGGATGCCATAGGCGATACCATTGGCTTCAGCGAAAATTTTGAAGAGGTAGATCCACTGATGATCATGCTTAATAATTTTGTAGAAACTCGTCCAGACGTTGCTGATAGATAGTTTCAAGCGAAGAACTTCACATTTTTGAGGCTACCGTCATCCTTTAAACCGGTTACCTTTACAGTGACCGGTTGCCCTTCAGAAAGAGAGGACGCTTTTTTCGGTTCCTTAACAGTCAGTTTTATCGTTCCTAAGATTTCGTAAGTCACCTTATTGCCCTTGATTCCACTCACCACAGCATCCAGTGTTTGGTCAAGCTGAAAGCTTTGTGCTTGAGTCACTGCCTGAATTTCCGCTTCACGCTCGGACATCACAGACGGCTGTTCGATCTCACCTGTAGGTACCCCCTTGTCGTAATACTGCACCAAACGCGCCGCCCAGCTCAAAATATGCAGCATCCTCAGCGGGTCGTCTTGATAGTTGGCGAGATACTGACTGCACACAGCATCCAAGCTTTGGTAGTAGCCCAGTGTGCGTTTGCTGTGCCCGATCGCATTCCCATGCCGCACCAGCGTTTTTAGATAATCAAAGAATTTCTTACCCGCATCGGCCTGATCGCGACGATCGCGCAGATAAGACATCGCCTTCCGCAGTTCATTCACATCGGTGCCTTCAATCACCAGTTGGCGGGCGATCGCGTCGGCAATTTGCCATTGAGCATCGGTAAGTTCTTCAGTTGCCAGCATTAGTACATCCCCTCCGGTGCCTGGTAATCGAGATCATTCGACCATTTCAAAACTTGGGCCAGGGCTTCGAGTTGAGGCAGCTCCACTAATTTGCTGGACTTAGCCGCCTGGGTTGTCTGCTGCATGAATTGCATCAGAGCTTCCCCCGTTAAAGTCTCGGAGTCAGGAGGGTGGTAGTTGGCATAGCGATTGCGCACATTCTGCGCCACCACCATCGCTGCGACTTGGACCTGCACTGTGCCCATACCTACCGGCTTACCACCACCTAGTTTCAACGCCATTGGATAGTCAGTGTCCTGACCTAAGGCAATTAGCAGCGTTCCCAACTGGGCTTGTGACAGATTGCGAAAATGCAGCTGTGTAGTGAAGGTGTATTCAGTACCTGCCTGCTGCACTGGGGTACCGCGGTCTCCCCCACTCACCGCTTTGATAGCGTGGCGATAAAATTTACGACCCGCTGCTTGCCCTCGGTCAAAATAAGCGCCTCGTTCATCCGGTCGCGGGCGATAGAGCGAGGGCATAAACCCCGTAACCGATTGCGTGGACTCACACCGAGCATCGGTAAAATGCACCAGTCCCTGCCAATCCAAAGCGCCAAACACCTGACTCGCCGGACATAAGCTCTCTTTACTGCGACAGGGCAGTCGATCTTTCGGTATTTTTTGACGGTACCGGTTGCTAATTACCGCCAAGGTGCTGTTGGTAATCGCCTCATAAATTGCTCTCACACAGCCCTTAAGCGAACTCCCCTGAATCAGCAACTGCCGCTCATTGCCACGCACCATTGTTTTGATCAGCGGCACTCTGCTACCGACATCAGTACCAAGAGCCGTGACTCCCGTTGAAACGTGCAGCGCCGTTTTGACTTTGAGGACAAGCTGCAGCGTGCCATGGTAACAGTCGGGATGGTAGCGATGATGACCCGCTGGCGCACCCAGGGACGGGCGCTGGCGCGGAAAGGCAATCAAGACATAGGGCTTTTCGGGGCCATCTCCCTCAGGCACTAGAGCTGAGCGCTTAATCAGTTTGTTGGGTCGTCTCGCTACCATCTATAACGCCCTCAATGCAATAAAGTGAACAGTGCCTGTTGCATCATTAATGAAATACCGCTGACCAAAGTGTCGTTGCTTCACGTCAAAACCTTTTGGGTATGTGATTCCCTTGGGGAGTCGGGTTTCCGTAGGCAGAAAAAAATCGCAGGATAGGTCTTGGGTAGTCCACATCTCCCCAAGTCTCTTCAAAGCCTGATCTGCAAAGAAGTCCGTTGCTAACACTAACACCTCATAGTTGTCTTCCTTTCGCTTCCAGCGCAGCTCACAATCCTGGTTAAACACTTGCCCTTCAGTGCAATCAAAATCGACAGAATGAGGTTGGCCAAACTCCAGTTTGACCTTGTGGGGCCAGCGCAAGAAATGCCACGACTTCTCACCTCCACAATGTTGCATTAGAGCCTGAAGCCCATCCTGATCCAGGGGTGATGAATTGACACCGACAAACGCTTGAGTCATGCGGCCACCGCCTCTAAGCGCTGTCGCCAAGCCCTCACCGCTGCCGCGAACAAAGTCTCCACCTGTTCCTCAGCCCAACTGAGTTGTACTCCCAGTCCATATTTCATCGCTTCGACCGTGGGCAGCGCTCCGTCTGCAATACTGGCAAGGTTCTGGATATCGTTAGCCGGGAATCCATAGCTTTGACGCTCCTCCGGATCGACCAAAAACGCTCCTGCTCCAATCAAGCTGGTGTGCGGCCATTGCAAGTTACTGCGGAGTAAAGCGATTTGATCACCGCTCAGAACACAACCGGGATACTGCACCACTGCGTGATTCAGTTTTACCTCAACCAGGCCCATCCCCCGCGACTTGGCGAAACCCAAACCAAACCAGCCGTCATTCAGATCCCGCAAGACCAAGCCCAATAACCCGAGCTGTTCCAGCGTGAAGTTTTTAAGGTGAATTTTGGTGCGGAATTCACCCGCTGTACACACCTCATAGTTGAATGGCCCGACGGCGACTGAACCAAAGACCCGGTCGATCGCCACCCCGTTACGCTCCTCCCGTTGCGGCTTGGGCTTGTCAGGGTCGGGATAGGCATCTTCAATACGAAGACGACTGGCGATCGCCACGCTACCAAACAGCTGATCGGTAAACGACGACCACCGATAGACTTTCTGCGTATCTTTTTCTTTTTCGATATACCTGTAGCCTTTAACATCGAGTGGATTGCTGGCCCAAAGGGGTCTAGGGATATCTTTTTGGTTTTCCCAATTGGGCGGATCGAGCGGCTGTGGGCGCTGGTCGCTGCCAATGGTGCGAACAATGCGTTCGGAATGGGCGCGCAAGGCTCCCTTGAGCGAACTCCCTGGCAAATAGATGGAGCGCCCACCCGCATGGTAAGTCTCGACAAATTCCATGTCGGGTTTGGTGGGGTCGGCTCCCTCCTTGCCTGACTTGATCAGGATGGGGCCACAGGGGATAAGGGTTAAATCAATTGTGCAGTGATTGACAAATCGCTTATGCATACGCTAACTCAGGTATTTTTATGGGATTAAACGGAGATTGTAATTTTTTCATCTAGCTGAATTTCACACTGTCGGAAAATATAGTTAACAACTGCAAATAGACGATCTAGTTCTTGAATCGTGTAGAAGGTTAGATTTTGGGTAAACGTTGCTTTTTCAAGTTTGCCAAATTGCCAAACATTCCCATTTGAGACAATCCCAAAAACAATTATATCAAGGCCATCATTTAAGCGTTCAGCGGCGATCATTTCGGCTAAGCACTGTCCCCAACCTGAGTCAAAGTCGTCGAGTTTAGCTTCTACGAGCACGAAGTAGGGCTTGTCAAAAACGACCTTCCCGAGAGGCGATCGCCGGGCCAAAATGTATTCTGGAAATCCTGATAAGTCAGAACTATAATTCAGGAATTTTTGACTCCATATCAGAAACTTTTGGCGATAAGATTTCCAAACTTCTTTCAGAATGGGATACACCAGGTTCTCGCAGATGGCAGCCTCAGAGTTGTCAACCACGGCTTCGCGCATCATTAGGGTGAGGTCTTTTCTAAAGTAGTCCGCGATAGTGAAGCGAACCTCCGATACAAAATCCGCCTCGGTGTATGTAATTTGAAACTCCTGAACAGTCTCACCCAAACTTTTGTAGTTGCTGAGAATCATATTTTCCGCGCCTTTACTATACCGCTATGCTTAACTGTATTGCGTGCTTCTCACTTGTCTTAGATGATCTGTGAGTGGCCTAACCCCTTCACATGCATAGCAAATGTATAAAATCTATCGGCCAAACCTAAACCAGTTATTGCCTTTGGAAATATCAAATTGATTGATTTCTTCTTCAGAACATAGAATTTCTAGAGTCGCATCACCATAACTATCTGCGATTTGATTGATTCGATGAAGAAATTCCGGATCATTGAGATATGCAATTGAATACCGTTTTCCTTTTTGTTTCATAGGTATCATACCAATTCGCCCTTGAACTTCAGCTCTTGTAAATTCTATGCGGCGCAGCTCAAACGGTAGCTCTATATCTTGTCTATCGCTATGTAGTACAACCTTAATTTCTCTATTTTGACGTTGTTTTTCTGCCTTGACTAGCTCATTGGTTTTACGCGATTCCTGCCACGCGAAAAGAGCAAAGACAGCACTTGAGATTCCAATGATGTCAGCAATTAAGCCTAGCCAATCCATTTACGCCTCCTGTAATGAAGCATTTGGGGTCAAGTAGTCCATTAGAGCATCGGCCCAGTCCGTCTTATAGGCATTGAAGGATTCAGCGGAGAGCTTATAGTGCTCGTCTTTTTGGCCTGCAACAAGTCGTTGCAGGTAAGTCAGCAACTCCTCAGGGCGATCTTCGGGATAATCCACCCACCAGACATCGGTAAGGGCTAATTTGACCACGCCTAAGCCCCGCGATCGCCCCCCTCCCAGTGGAATCTGCTCACTTTCAAACTGATGCAGACCAATCATCAATAGTCCCAATTCCCAGTCCTCAGCATTCTCCACAATGGCTCTGAATTGAAACGGTGTCCCCGCAGGCACGACCTGAAAGTCATACAGCTTGCCTTCGGCAGCAGTTTCGGTATCGCGGTCAATGGCGACGCCGTCGCGCTCTTGATACTGACCAAACCAGTCGTCTGGCAGCACTGTCAGGTCTTGAACTTGAAATTTACTGGATATCCAAGGAGAACCAAACACCTTGGAAACTAAGTCCGTCTCACTATCGATAGCTTTAGTAATTGCTGCATCATGGGTTGCGTATTTCTTTTTAAGTTCTTCAAGATCCTGAGACTCCGGAAATTCATCTAAGTATTCAAGGTCTTCAGGGTGCTCCAAATCTTTCAATGGAGGAAGCGACCTTCCAGCTTCCAAATCACTTTTTAGTTGGATGATCTTAGATAGACGATTGAAGGGGAGTTCAAGAAAGTCGTCCTGCTCAGGTTGCGCTACCTGCTTATCCGGATCCCTTGCCCAACAAAATCTGATTGACTCCTCAAAAGTCATGTTTTTTAGGGTTTTGCTCTCATCCGCTGTTACAGCCCACTCAGCTTCATTGGCAGGGTTGGCTACCAACTTTCGAGCTAGTTCTGGCTTCTCCACAAGCTTTGAGTCGTTCCCCAAGATACCTCGTAGAAAACTTTCGAGGCGCGATCGCATCGCCCCCTTGAAACTCGACCCTGGAATCAGAGGATGCCCCAAAGCATCTTTGACAACTGGTAGATCAGAACCGATGGGTTCGAGTGAGCGACCCTGGCTAATACGGAGTGCAGTTACAGTCGTTAGAATGCCTGCAATTTCGAGGCGATTTTTGAATACATCAAACATAGTTTAAAGGTCATTAATTCATTATTAACGAATAGTCACAATTTGAACACCAAGATTAAGATTCTTCCATATGATGTCGGACGTTAAGATTGTGGATTCAAGTCGCAGACCTAACGCTAAACAAGCACGGTCACCCAACGACAAACCCAAATGCTTAGTTTTTGAACGGAGCTTGCCAATTTGAACCGCATCAGCTTCTGGAATTGGCGTGACAGCTAGCTTGCCAAACTCCTTTTGAGCCATTTTAGAAGCTAAATCATCGATATTGCCACCATTCATACCCACCGTTGACAGTACCTCAGCCCAATTAACCACGCTAATGAATGACTCCATCGTAATTGCTGACTCAACCACATCTGCACCTGTTTCCTCATAGAGATAAGCCAACAAGGCAGAAGCATCTAGCACAAATTTACTCACGCTTTGCCTCCTGACGACGCTCCTGAATCAATTCCGCTGCCGCGCTATCAGATGATTTAGAACTCTTCTTGAGAACACCTTTCATGCTAGGCTTTTGGGCTTTAGAGTCGTTGGCTTCTTGGGGCTTATCGGTGACTTTCAGATACTTAAGTTGACGTGAACCATAGCCCAGATAGCGGCGGATGAGTTCGACCCAAATTTGCCTGATTTCAGTGCTAGAAGATTTTACGGCGATCGCTTCCGCTTCTATCCTTAAGTTACCGTCAATATCGAGGATAATTTGTTCCGCTAAAGAGTCTTTGCCGCGTCCCCACTTCTCGTCGCGGCCAACCTGATAGCGGATAAAGTTTTTAATTACCTCTGGGCTTTCAGTCGTTTCTGAAACTCTGACTAAATTACGAAATTGCGCCTCTTCTAATTCATTCTTAGCCCCCGGCTTGCCATATTTACACTTTTCTAAAGCCTTTTCAATCCAAACAACCAAATTATCCTCAGATTGCCGAATCTCCTTTTGGACTTTTAATTGAATTTTTCGATCATCATCGAAGCTCATACTGGTGTCTCCCGAAAGATGAGATGAAACTCGTCGCAGACTTTGATTTGCCCAAACCCTTCAGCGGTGCGATCGCCCACACCCCGCCACTCCAGAGCCGCTAATTTTGCCTGCCACTGCTCGGCCTGGGTCTCTGGCACGCTGAACAAAAAGACGCTCCCCATTTTAGTGATCAGCTCGACATCTTTTGGCAAGCCCCAAGCGGCATTCCAGCCAGAGCGATAGTCGTAGCTGCTGTAGGCCATTTCGAGATTGATATCGCTGCCGGTCATGTTTGTAAGCTGGCAAAGCATGTTCGCTGAAATGACCATCGTGCGCCGCCATTGTTCTGTCAATACGGCATCCGACTGGAGATCAATAGCGAAAAAGGTACGACCTTGAGTGCGATCTGGTTTGGGCGCACCAAAGGCATTCCAAAAGCCCCAGCGTTTCTTCAGGGCTTGATTAAAGGATTTGAGGCGCTGCTGAAGTGGACTCACCGAAGTTTCAACATCCTCGATCGCGGCTACTGTTTCAACCTTGCCTAACCCCCGCGAAGCAGACCCCCCGAATCGCAAGCGATCGCGATTACGCTCAATAAATTGATACAGCGCTTCACTAAGCACATTGTCCTCAATTAGAATTGACCCTTTATAAACGGACGGTTGAGGGTGTTCCTTTCCCTGCGACTCATTCATCACCTCAATGCTGTAGAGGATTTCGTCTTGAGCCGTGGTGCGGCGGCGGTTGATGCCGACTCGCGTTAGCAGTCGCTTGCTGATAGATTGAGAAATATATCGTCCCTCGCTTTGGCTGTAGAATCCGGTGAACGGCTCAACGCGATCGCCTTCTAGACTGTTGGGTTCGTAAAATAGGCCATGTTCACGCGCACAGAAACTATCAATCAGTGAGTCGAACACCCCCGCTTTCTTGGGTTTGAAGCCACTGTCAGTTTTGGAACTCAGGGCTGTGGCTGGAAGCAGGCACACATCGCTGTCGTTAATGGTGTACTGGTCTTCCCCCAGTTTTGTTACCGCCGGATAAGCATTTTGAAAAATCGCCGCGTTGCTGCCTAAAAATAGCTTACGAAAGTCGTCGTCGTTGCCGTCGTCATCAACACCTGGGTCCGAATTGGCCTGCTGCAGAATTCGCCCTGCGATCGTCCCCCGAATCACGGTTCCGGGAATGTAGTCCATGGCCTCACTAACCGAGCCACCCGGCTTGCGTTGACCAATTGCAAGAGGAGCCTGAGCCGTAATCGTCAGATGAATTCGCTTCATTACGCTCCTCCTGTGGTGGTATCTTTTTTGGTCTGAACAGTTGACGTGTTGGCGCTGCCCAAAAACGTCCAAGCGCTGTCTTCAATCTCAGTATTCTCAAAGACTTTGGACTCCCAGTGCAGCCAACCGAGTCCAGCGGACTTGCTGCCCCCAAGGGCATGAATATGCTTGAGACCGGCGAGGATAAGCGCTTTAGCGAAGATTGGGGTATTGGATGCTAGGGTAATTGCTCCTTTGAAAGCCAGCGCTGCATTGGCGGGGGAGGTTTCCAAAAAATAGAGCTTTTTTTCTTCGGCAGTGCGACGGCGGCGATTGATAGTAACACCAGGGCGTAACACTTCGGGAATGCTGTCCGGTTCAGTAGTGCAAACCAGGTCGCTGAACTGGAGTTTGGAAGGTAGAGAGGGATTACCGAAAAGCTGACAAATTAGGCAGTGATAGCGATATTTGCGCTTTCTCTCATCTTCTTCGGCGTCTCCATCAGGAGGATCATCAACTCGATAAGACTCAATGTAGAAATCCTGTTCAGTTAAGCCAGCCCGCTGGGGACACATGGTTTGGGCAATGGGGGATTCGCAAGTGGGCCAGCCTAGAGCCCGCGTGAGCTTTTCGCATTCGTGGCGCAGTCGCCCTTTTAATTGGGAAGCTGGAATCACCAGTTGATTGTTGGCCGTTTTGAGAATGGGTTTATCGGCTAACGAACCGGATGAGCCCCCTGCACCCACACACAGGGCTGTATCAATCACCGCCGTTAGCGCAATGCGATCGCCTGACCCCGCTGATTCCAACTGCCGATTAATTGCTGCAAGCTGAATCATGATGCGTCCTCCCTTGCCGTGGCCGGTTGCGATGATGGGGCTTGGCCATCGGAATTATCTGTCTCTAGTTCTTGAATGAAGGGATACAGCTCAACCAACTCGCGCCAAATGGTTTCGTAAACGGTCTTGTTGGCTTGACTGGTATCAGCCGTCAGCCAAGGGGCCAGATTGCCGCTGTTCGTTTCGGCTTTGCACCAAGCCGCTTCAAACATGTTCTCTAGCAGCATTTGTTCTTTTTTGCCGAGCCGTACGCGAAAGTAGCGGTAGTTCAAAATGGCAGTGCGCTTGCCACGCTCAAGTAGACTACGGATTTGGTAGAGCTGCGATCGCGGAAACTTTGTGTCTTTGATAGCGCGGACGGTTTCCACTAACCCCTTCAATTCGTGCAGCGTAAAGGGAGCGGCGTAGAGTTTCAACACCTGCTCACGTTTAGGTTCGGGCGATCGCGATTGCCCCTGTGATCGCCCGTCAGGGCGCACGGTCAACCCCTCTTCACGGAACGAGTCGATGTTGGAGGAAATCATTGTCACAGCTTTGAGGGTGAGAAAATCGACAGTGCCGCTGTGGTAGCCGTATTTGTTTTTGAGGTCTTTGGCTTTTTTCTTCGCGGATTTTAGCAGTTGAGAGACAAGCTTATCGGCGTAGTAAATCGGTGTGTTGACGGCGGTAATCAATACGCCGCTGGAAATACTCAAGCTACATTCTGAGTCAGGTGCATCGCTGGAGCGATAACGGTGAGAGCCTTTGGGATCTTTGGCATCTTTGACATCGTCAGCCCTGAGCTGATAGCGTCCAGTATCGACGAGAATCGATTCAAATTTTGCGCCGATGGCATGAGCGACCTCTAAAGCGGTATTGGCAGGGACAACAAGCAGCACGTCATCATCGCCGATCGTGATGATTTCAAATGGGTGAATCCAGACAGGATTCTTATTTTCACGAGACGATTTGGCATCGGGAGTGTAGCGGTAGGGGTGGACGTGGTGAGCCAGTGCCCAGTAAACGGACTGTTCGGTAGCTGTAAAAATGTCGGCGCTGAATTCTCGGTAGTCTTCTGGCGTTTTGATATTGTTACGGATGTGCTGCCCCATGTTGTTGCCATCGGCGTAGATGTAGGCAACGAAGCCATCGCTAGCTGCACCGATTTCATGGAGCGATCGCGCTTCTCGCTTGTAAGGCTCTATGATTTGCCAGTTCTGATCGAAAATTTGATGATGTTCGTCGTAATCTTCAACAAGATGACCTTTTTCAGGGTCAATCAAAAACTCTTCAAATTTGCTAACCCAGCTTTGGAATCCGGCTTTTTTATCGCCATCAATATTGAAAGTTAGATTCCAACCTTCCTCGGATTCAAACCCTTTGAACCATTCTTCACTTGTCCTTTCCCGCTTTGTGATTTGCCCTACTCGACGCTTTCGAGCTGTCGGTTCGGAAAGCTTAGGATTATCAGGGAGTACATCGGCAGGAATTTCAGCAACGGCAGAACGCCGATCGCTGTCATCCCGCATTACATAAGGGTGAGTTTCAAACATGGGGGGATAGCGGCGGCTGGTACGACCCGACAAATCGAAGCCGCTGCGCCGTTGATTGAACTGATTCGCTAGCTTGGCCGTGAGTTCACTGAAGGCTTTGTGATTATCAAAGGTCTTTTTGATAGCTTCTGCATCAACGTTGGTAGGAGGCTTATTGAGATCAAAGTAAGCTTGGACGACTGGATTATGCTCGGCTTCTGCTTGCAGGGTGTTGCACCAAACTTTGTTATCTTCATATCGGGGCAGTAAACCCAAATAAATTTCGGGAGCGCGGAAGACTTCGCCGACAGCACAGGAATTCGCCGTCAGGGTTTCGGTGGTGTAGCGCTTCTCAATGGCATCCGCCAGTGTATCGACCAGCGCCGCCGGACACAGCGCCAGAATGTTGCCTCCAGTCGAGTAGATGACCAGTTCGGGAATTAGGGCGTTTCTCAGTTCGGGAAAGTTGCGATCGCGATTGTCATCATTGCGATCGCGATACAGCCACTCGTTACGCACCTGGCGGCAGTAGCTTGCAGCCTCTTGGCACTGGTCAAATCGGTCTGACGTTTCCCCCTCGAAGAAGGCCGGCAGATCAATTAGGTTGATGCGATCCAGCAGGGCTGATGCACCGCGAATTTCCTGCAGGTCAGCAGACTCAAACACGTACTGCTTAATCTTGGTGGCACCGCCATAAACCAGGCCAACCTTAGCCTTCCAGAGGTCAGGATCCTCGGCTGCGGCAGCTTTCAGGGCTTCAGCAGTGGCGGGATAGCTGAAGCAGCTGAGACGGTTAGCTTGTTGGACGTAGGAGAGCACTTCATCAGGTGCAGATTCCCCAGAAAGCATAGTCTGCCGCATCTTCTGCAAAACTTCGAGATTCACCTGGGCTTGTTTAGCAGCCCCCCAGGCCAAACACCAGGTAAGACCAATTCGTAGAGACATTTTTTGAAACCTTCTTGCATAAAGGAATCCCACTAGCGTAAGGGGACGGTAGTCAGAGAAATTACTAGACTCTATCAACCCAATCGTCGCGCAAATATTTGCACGACGATTGAGTCAAAGATCTGAACCAATCTGAAGCTACTGTAGCTTCAGATTGGAAAGCTCTACTTGGTCACTTCCTTGCTACCATCAATTTCAATCTCTACGACCTGAGAGTTTGAGTCCATCGGAAATCCCGGCGGGATGCCGTTGTCTGAAACTATTGCAACGATGCTGACTAGAGCTACTAATCCAACGGTAACAACGGATCCAACGGTTCCAATAACTGTCGGCCACATATGTGGAGCAGATGCTTCACTAACTCCATTTAATTTCTTCGAAGGCATAATGCTAAGCTCCTCAACAGCCATTTTTGCAAGGGAAGATGCGCCTGAAGCGACTGTCAAACAACGTCCCTCAGCAAGTTGAGAAGAAACACACTGGCCTACAGTTCCAGACTGTACTGGATTCACATCAGTCGAACTGACATGTTGACCTTTATCTTTCTCACTGAGGGAAACGTTGTTCTCGGACAGCAGGCTGGTAGTCAAATCAGTAATCACAAAGAAAGTCGGTGATGGTTTTCGCATTTTTTGAATTTTCTCAAGATTTTTAGCCACTGTGACTTAGCGATGTTTACTAACGACTATCGCTATGGGAGCACGTCACTTTCTTGAGAGAAAAATTAGAGTGATGCTGTAGCGATACTTCGATGGGGGCAACCATGACGCCAGCAGAACGCCAAGAACTACTGCATTGCAGCCAACGCATTGCGGAACTGCTGTATCAAGAAGCG
>JBHJHM010000129.1:0-41742 GCA_050330865.1 Leptolyngbyaceae cyanobacterium | reverse complement strand
TCTTTTCGATGGCTTTATGGACGGATTTTGTCGGTCCCTTGCTTGCCCTCAAGCCCCATAAACGTCTCTATTTTCAGCGCGGTTTCAATGCTCTATCCCTCATGCAGCAAGAGCTGTAGCTAGGTTGTCACCCTTTAAGCTCAAAAATAGCTCTGCTAAAGCAAAGGATCTTAAACCCTGATTGCAGTATTTGCGTCCTTCTCTAAGGGTATGGGGTAGAAAAGTGTTGCATCCCCAGGCTAAGGTAGCCACTGCCGCTCTGATAAACAATCCGCTCGACAAGATAGTCTCCCGATAGAGTTATATTGTTGATGTGTTCATCGTTGCTTCCAGGGGCAGTCGAGCTAGCTACGAACTCGCCCGCATCCTCGACGCCATTATGATTGGCATCTCTGATTAAGCGGAGGTCAGCACGAACATCCCCGCTCATATTGAGCTCAAGGTGAACCCCTTCGTAATAGTCCAAGTGAAATGTAGTAGTGATTACATTGATAGGCTGTGGAAGATAGTCATCGGCGAATGAAGGGGTTTTCATAGGAACGAGTTGTGAATCAGTATCGTCCCGGTTAGGGGCAAAATTGGTAATATCATCGGCCTCCATTTCACCTACAACCCAATTGCTACCTTCATCAAAGGGGGCAGACATATTTGGGTCATGCATGAAGCGTTCAGTATCGCCGACGCTAAACGCTTCACGGTAATGTACTTCAGCAAAGTCGGTGTTGAGTTTAGCTTCCAAGCTAATGACATCATCGTCGTTGCTATTCCCCTCAGAAAATGCGGCTAAAATATCATCAGAATCAGGAGGATCGCTGAGTTCTGGGTCTTGTTTCAAAGATAAGTTAGCATCGCTATTACGGTTAGTATCCTGCCAATCAGGACTAACTTCGCGAGCGCCACTGTAGAAATCAGATTCAAGCAAATCCGTTAGATAATTTGAGATAGGGGCATCCATGACATCAATTCTCCAAATTAAATTAGCCAGTTTGTAAGGTGGCTAAAACCCTCAGCGATCGCCCTAGAGGGTGTTTTTCGACTCGAAAACAAGTTAAGGCGAAATCCGTTTTGTTGTGGTCCTAATATATTTGCCGGATCTGCCCCTAAGCTTGGCCCTCACTTGAATCCCCAAAGTCTTTGCTATTCAGGCTTTACAGGCTTCGGGGAAGGGCCAGACTTCGGGGATTCCCTGAACTTCTGTGGTTGGTTGACCAGCAAAACTCTTGAGACTCTTATTCTTTGGTAGACACTGTTTAGGCCACTGGGAGTCAAGTGCTCTGAGGTACCACTACGAAGGCAAGTTGCTTGGGATGTCTGCGGGCTAATCGAGCTGCCACGATATGGTGCGCAGTTTGTTTGCGTCATCCCGTACGGCAGTCAGCAAAAAACCGCGCCCGCCACGATAAAAGTGGGAAGCTGCAATGCGGCTGACCTGACCGGCGATATCGGTTCCCACCCGCTCAATTTGTCCGTTGCTCTGCACTTTGTAGGCGATCAGGCGTAAGATGCCTTCGCTATCTTTGACGGAAGCAATAACCTGTCCCCCTTGAACTGCGGTGAGAGCGACGATGCTGACCGATCCTGCAGCGATCGCATCTTGGCGTTCGATCTGGCCATTGGCATTAACCTGCCAGGTAATAAGCTGCAGATTTCCATCTTCGTTACTGAAGGCGGTTACCACAATGTCTTTGCTTGCAATGCGCGCCCGTACGCTGTTCAGCTCTCCCTTAATAACGCCAGCCTCGGCCTCACCTCGCCGCGCAAATGTTTTGGCAGCTGAGTCAAAGGACCACGCAATCAGCTTGAGTTGGCGATCGCTCCCCGTCGTTGCGCTCACCACTCCATCGAAGTCAGCACGGGTTGTGGTCACGGCGATATCCCGAACCGCACCCGCGTCAATATCGCCACGGCGGATAATGTTCAGAGAGGGAGTCACTTCCCAGGCGATTAACTTCAAGTCATCCTCAAGCCCGCGGGTGAGCGTAATCACCCCTTTGCCATCAGGAAAAGGCGTCACAGCAATATCCTTCACAGGGCCAGCGACAGCATCGCCGCGGCGCGTCACTTGACCATTGTTGGATATATCCCAAGCGATCGTCTTCAGGTTGCCATCGGCATCGCGA
This sequence comes from Leptolyngbyaceae cyanobacterium, assembly GCA_050330865.1. Lineage (GTDB taxonomy): Bacteria > Cyanobacteriota > Cyanobacteriia > Phormidesmidales > Phormidesmidaceae > SIO1E4. The sequence continues at coordinate 39,622 of JBHJHM010000129.1, read as the reverse complement.
AAAGCCGTGACCGCATCGGCACTGCCACGGTCTGGATGAATCAGATTGACCTGACTCGCCGCTCCCGCTGTGACCACTTCGCCACGCGTCAGCGTGCCCTGCTCATTCACCAAGTAGGGAATAATCTGCAGGTTGCCGTCTGCGTTGGCAAAAGCGGCAATAGAACCGTCTAGACTGACCTCCTTGAAGTCACCGCCAAAATCGGTATCCTGACGCAGGAACTGGGTAATCGCGTAGTTCGCTGGAACATTCGCCGCAGGCACCGCAAGTGCAATTTGAGTCGTGAGAGACTCAAGTAAAGCAGTCTGATTCTTTGTCTTGTCCATACTGATGTTGGTGGCTACAGCGATATGGATGCGACTGAGATCGGCACCATTCGAGGCGGTATACCCGTCTGGGAACATCGCTACATAGGCGGTTCCGGCATCGCCAATCCGGCCATTATGTTCCAACTTGCCGCGGGGCTCTTTTCCCCAAGCCATCTTACTCAGCTCTGAGTCGGTATGGGTGTCTGCAAGGTAAGCCGTGATGTGGGTCAGATCCTGAGCGGAGGCTCGGAATCCCCCCGCGGCCAAACCCGTTCCTGAATTTTTAGGCTGAATGGAGGTAGGCTGCCCTTGAGCGTTATAGACGTGGCTCCAAGCCTGACGGTTGCCGAGTTCAGTGCTTTCAGGCAGCACCGCCGTGTGGAGACCCAGCGATCGCAGGTAAGTGTTGATCGCATAGTCGCGATAGGTTGTACCAGAGAGGGCTTCGATAATCAAGGTCCATAGGCCAAAGCCGTGGTTGGAATAGTTGATACCAGTCCCTGGTTGGAAGAGCAATTTCTTCGTTCTGAGAAAGTGTTTGTGGATCTGTTCGTAGGTCAGAGCCGCTTCATTGTTGTCAGTAAACATGGCTGCAGCGCCCTTCGTATCAGGCTCACGAACAAATCCTGCGGCATGATCCAGGAGGTGTTGCAGCGTGATTTGGTCGTACCAATGCTTGTTTGGGTCGGCGCTGAGGGCAATATCTTCGGCAAAGCGGTTTTTGAATAGACCACTCGGCCCATACAGCTTTTGCTGCTGAGGATTAATGCCCTTTGCCTGCATCAGCTGCCAACCAGCAGGCCCCGTGACGACAGCCTTGGTCACACTACCAATGCGGCTGCTCATGAAAGGTTCCATGGCCTGATTGGTTTGAACATTGGCCCAGCCATAGCCTTTGGAGAAGATTAAACGACCCTGTTGAGTTACTGCCACAGTCATACCAGGTAGGTTTTCCTGTTGCATTAGGTCTTTAACGAATGCGTCGACTTGGGGTTCGAGAGCGCCCCAAGCGTAACCAGAAGATCGAATGTTCATGTGGTCTCCTTAATTTCAGTTATTTGGGATAGTCGTAAAAATGAGTTAGCGGAATTCAATGTTTCATGAAAATCCTCTGCAGCACTTTTTACGACTTAGCTAAAGTCTGACCGCCCTTAGAAATATTGAAGAGCGATCGCGGTGAAAAGGTCTTTTTGGTGTTTCACCTTTCTTCCACTTTAGCGTTACTAAAATGATGATTTTGAATCGAGAAAAAGTCGAGAATAAAAATAGATTTTTCTTGCTTTTCTCAATTTTTAATAGATTAAAATCATGCTTAAAAACATGCAAATAAGCAGCTCAAAAACACATTGAGCCGCTTTTTAATTCAATATTGCTAACACTATTTAGATGATTACCACCCTAAGAAACTTACCCATAGCCAACCTAGTCCTAAAAAGCCAACAGACAATCCTGCCAATTGAAAAAAGGCTCGCTGGCGATCCATATGCTTCAGTAAAGCTATTCCCATCTCACCTAAAACCCAAACGTTAATAGAGATCGTCATTGCTACTAAATAGCGTGTCAGCATGCTGTTTATGCTTGGAGAAATGACCGCAAGCAAAATCGTAATACCCGTTGCAAAATAGGTTGCTTTTCTCTGAAACAGACAAACTGCCCCAGCATAAAAAACGGCGATCGCTAATCCACTTAATCCAACCCAGAGTGACAGTCCTGGTAAAGCAAAAAATCCTCCGGTAATACTCGCAAAATAGAAGCAAAGAAACAATAAAACCCGATTTCTTTGTTTGATATCCATAACAGTGATGTACCTATCACGAGCCCACGGATCTCCTTTCCAAGACATTCCCACGGTAAGCAAAGGGGCTGCCCCGAAGCTCATCTATCGACTTGTTGGCTGTAAGTCTTAGTAATCTAGACTTGTGGAACTTCGGGGAACCGCACAACTTCGGGGATTCCCTGAACTTTTGAAATGCTATGCGGCTTGTGGCGTTGTCTCAGTTCTGTAGGATGCTGATAAGCTCCCAGCGCCTTCAAGGGTCTTGATACTGGTTCGAGCACACACTGTTCCTATCCCCTATTCCCTTGCAATCGCCTAGCGCAGTTTTTTCGGCAGTGGCAGCTGAATTTGAAACGTTGTGCCCTGCCCAACCGTACTCATCGCCGTAAGCTGGCCATTATGCGCCTGAACGATCTGCTGAGCAATTGATAGGCCCAAGCCAAAGCCGCCGGTGCGCCGCGATCGCGCCACATCAACGCGATAAAATCGCTCAAAGATATGGGGCAAATCTGCCTCCGGAATGCCGATGCCGTTGTCTTCAATCTGAATCAGAGCACAGCTGGATTGGGTGCGAAATCGAAGGTGAACAATCCCTCCCTCGACGGTGTACTTGAAGGCATTGTCCAAAAGGTTCATAATCGCCCGCTGTAAAAGCTGCGGGTCCGCTTTCAGCATTACAGGGTGAGTGGGCACATCGCTGACGAATTTGCGATTTTGTTGGGATGCTTGGCGCGTGCAGTGTTCTACCAGCGGATTCAAGACATCTTGTACATTCACCCGTTTATTTTGAGCTGCACCCGCTATCGGCCCCTCGTGCCGCGCTAGAAACAAGAGATCGTCAATCAACTCGCTCATGGCCTTAGCGGCCTTTTCAATCTCCTGGACACAGTCTTGCTGCGTGGAACTCTCGCGAATACTAGGAATGAGGGCGACCTGGGCATTACTCAAAATCGCAGCCAGAGGAGTTCTTAGCTCATGGGAAGCATCGGCAGTAAATCGTTGTAGCCGATCGTAGGACTGACGTAGCGGTTGCATAGCGATGCCCCCTAACACCCACCCTGTAAGGCCAATAATGCCAAGGGTCAGCGGCACACTCAGAGTCAGTACAACTAAGGCTTGGTTGAGGTCAGTCTGTAGGGGGTCTAGCGGTGTCGCGGACTGGATGTAACCAATTAGCTGATTGTCGTGTTTGACAGGGGTGGTCAGTTGGCGCAGCGATCGCTCCACCGAGCTACCATCCTCAGTAACTTCTGTAATGCGAATCGTTTGGAACTCGATTTGCTTAGTTGAAATCGCCTGGCAGTCGGGGGTGAGTCCGGCGAATTGGCTCAACCTGCCATCAACGTCATACCAGCGGACATATACCAACTTATTCTGAGGACTGGAAGCATTGCCGCCTACCAGAGGGGCACCATTTTCAATATTTAACTGCCACTCTCCTTCCGTTTGGCGGTAATAGACGCGATTGTCAACTTCCTTTGTTTTCGAGTACAGCGCTTCATCAAACTCCCGGAGTCGATCTTCGGCTTCGAGGTAATAAACCGCTCCTGTAAATGCAATCAAAATACCGCCCATTGAGAGCGCGAACCAGTAGGCTAAATTGAGACGACTGCGACTAAACATATCAGCGGCTACGGCAATTGTTCAGGAACTTTGAGCCGATACCCCATGCCATAAACTGTTTCCAGCCAGCTTTTAGCACCAAGCTCATCTAGACGCTGCCGGAGGCGCCAAATGAGAGCGGTCACGGCGTTGCTTTCCGGTTCAGTCCCCCATTCCCAAAGCGCTTGCTCAATACTATCGCGCGAAATGACCTGACCCGATCGCCGCATAAAATATTCCATCAGGTGAAATTCGCGGCTTGAAAGGCGAATGCGGGTTTGCTGCCGCTCTAGAAACAGGGTCGAGATGCAAAGATGCAGGTCACCCAAACTGAGGCGATCGCCATGCCACTGCGGCGATCGTCTTCCCAACGCGCGTACCCGCGCTAGCAGTTCTGGCACATCGATTGGTTTCACCAGATAATCATCGGCTCCGGCATCTAACCCTACCACTTTGTCGGCAGTGGTATCTTTGGCCGTCAACATCAGCACTGGGGCAATTTTCCCCATCTGACGATACTGCTGACAGAGTGATATGCCGCTCACTGAAGGCAGCATCCAATCCAGAATCAGCAAATCATAGTCTTTATTGGCCATCAACCATTGAGCTTCCTGGGCATCCTCAACGCCATCAACCAAATATCCTGATTCGGAAAGGGCAATCCTTAAAGGTTTTAGCTGGGCAGGATCATCTTCAACCAGCAGGATGAGCATCAGCAACACCTCAGGCCACATGAACTAAGACCGTGCATAAATAGTTTCGCGGACAAACATAACAGAAATATGATTTGCGCAATAAACGAGTATTCTCAAGACAGCGTTGACCTAACAATTAACTTTTCGATCTAGAGACGATAGGAATTCATCTATGCAGGAATCTTGGCAGAAATTACGGTTTTGGCTTCTAGATTTGCGCAGCTTTCGTTTCTGGCTGTCACTGTTAATTCTAGGATTTAGCTTCTGGATCGTAGGTAAATTGATAACGCTGCGAATCTTACACCGCACCTATGAAAATCCTCGTTATTTCATTGCCAACATTCAACCTCAAGAAATCGCTAACCAGAAAATATCCTCGATCAAAGTGCAAATCTACCGGAAATCAGATCTCTCCATCGTTGAGGTAAATTCAGATGATCCGACCCTGCTAGAACGCGAATTTCAGTTTAGGCTTGATGCACCTCAGGAGATTGAACAGGCGATCGCTCAGGAGTTAGGTCTTTCGGTGGAAGAGGTCAGAAGCTTGGTCTATTACAGGGTAAGAAATCAATAAACAGATGCCCGTACCCCTATACATAGAGGTGCGTTGGGCTAATGTCGCAACACACCTCACAACATTCTTTAGTTGGGGGCCACCGAGTTAAATGTTAAATAAGTCCCCACAGGTCGGCATCCGTAATCCGGGCATGGGTGGCGATCGCGCTCACCTCGGCAGCACTTTCAATGAATTGAATGTCTTCGATACTGCTCGTGAAGACGCCAATGCTACCCAGCGCAGCCCGAATATTGTCAGCGCCTTCAATTGTTTTGCGAACTGCATCCGTTAAGGCGAGGAAGAGCGTGTCATGACCACGTCCCCCGAAAAATGCGTCACGATCGTTTGTGCCCGTACCGCCAATCAGACTGGCTTCCGAGTACACAAACACATCATCACCGCGTCCCCCAAAGACCTTGTCGGAACCCAGCCCATCGACCAGAACATCGTCACCGCGATCGCCCAGTAGTAGGTCATTGCCAGCGCCCTCCGCAACAACATCTTCACCGCGTCCCCCAAAGCCAATATCGTTACCAGAACCGAGGGAAATAATGTCGTCACCGGAGCCTGCGAAAATGAGGTCATTGCCAAGGCCACCCAGCGCCACGTCATCACCCCGGCCCAGTTGTACTCGATCGTTGCCACCGCCTGCTAGCACCAAATCATCGGCTCGACTGCCTTTGATGATGTCATTGTCGCTGCCAAGAATTTGCACATCGCTGGTCAAACTCTCGGCATAAAAAGCCGCAAAGATACCATGAGTTGCCGTTGTCGGATGTACCAGATCGAAGAATACCTGTTGGTCTAGATTGGGGAGAGAGGCTGGGTTTACAGGAAAACTGAGCACAGGACCCTCAGGAGTTTCGGTAATGGTTGGATTGCCACCGACCCCAAAGAATTGAAACGTCGAGAGGGGAGCCAGGAACCCAAACGCAGTGGGGTCTGCGGCGATTTCCCCGGTAATGGCCGCGAAGTCCACCACCTGCACATTTACCCCCGCTGCAGTCAGCTCGGCGCTACCCGCTAGCAACGCCTCGTTATGGATTTCGATCACTTCGTCTGGGAGAGTGGGCTGGAGTGTACTGAATGGGAAAAAGCTGCTAACGGGTAACGTGTTTAAGATGATTGTCTCGACGCCAGCCTCCACCAACCTACCGGCTGCCGCCAGAGTGCCTGCTGCAACGGCTGAAGCAAATGCGATCGCTGCTTCCGCCGTCGCCTCTGGGTTAGCCAGCCCAAACTGGCCGAAATCGTTCAAGCCGATGAAAAGCGATGCAGCGGTATCTTCTGTCTCACCAGGGTTTTCGAGAAAGCGATCGACCTGAGCATTAAGGTTAATGTCAAAGTCCAGCAAGGTGAGATCGGCATCCGGACTTTGAAGACCCAACACCCCGTTTAGCGTCAGGATCGTGCCGAGCGACAACTCCCCTAAGGAGGCGGCTGCAGTCAATGCGAAATTGTCTACATCTTCAATGCCAAGCAGTCGAGGAGCAATATCAGCATAGACCTCACCGTTGGAAAACCGTTGTGCATACCCCAGGCTTTCAGGCGGTAGCGGCACGACAAGATTTTGGCTACTTAGCTCAAAAGTACCGCCTGTGTCGGTCAAACTGTCGCCAAAGAAAACTAAGCGATCGAGATTAAGGGAAGAACTCATTTATTTTTCCTTACGACTTATGGAATGCGATCGAATCGGTTCGACCGAGCAGCTCAGAATAAATCCATGCTTGCCAAACCGAAATAGAGGCAATTTAATATCCTGTTTCGTCGATACTGTCTGGCCTACACTGTTTAGCCGAACATCTCTATTGCAGCGAAAAAAGTCGGTAAAGTCATGAAGCCAAAGCCCTATTTAGCCTAAGACTAAAGACCCTAGGACTTCAGTCCTAGCTAAATCAAGCACACCTTCCTATTCCCTATTCCCTATTCCCTATTCCCTGTTCCCTAGAAAAGGAAGTCTACCTAGCCGATCTTTTGCCGATATTGCTGCTTCGGACTACGAGGTTTGTCTGGATATTTCATCTCTAATAGTCCCGCTTCTAAAGCCGGAATCAAGTAATTCTTGCGAAAGGTCGCCCGGTGGGAGAGCCCTAGACGCTCCATCAGCATTTGGGTGGTGAAATAACCCTCATCCATGACCGCCAGTAATTTCTTAACTGGGTCGGCAGCTTGGTCGGTGGCTTGGTCGGTGGCTTGGTCAGTTCCCAAAGCTACCTGCGCTAGAGCACTCTCAATAATGTCCAGCATGAACTCGATGAAGACGGTGCTGTTTGCTGCCTGGTCAGCCTGTTCTAACGTTTGGTAATAGCGCGTTTGCTCGTCTTTGATCAAGCTCTCTATGGGCAACAAGAAAAATATGGGATTCCACTGGCCCAGTACTAGCGTCTGCCACAGCCTTCCCATGCGACCGTTTCCGTCCATAAACGGATGGATGAACGCTAGCTCATAGTGGAAGACGCAGCTTTTGATCAGCGCATGGTCTTCAGCATGGTCTAGCCAAGCAAATAGGTCTGACATCAATAGCGGTACTCGCTTTGCTGGCGGAGCTACGTGAACGACTTTATCGGCTTTGTGAATGCCGACACCAGCGTGCCGAAACTTACCTGCATCGGTGAGAATGTCACCCATTAAATATCGGTGGGCAGTTAGAAAATCCTCGACGGAAGCAGGCTCCCAAGTCGCTAGTGCCTCATAGGCCCGAATCGCTCCTTGCACTTCACTAATTTCTCGCGGTTGCCCCAGTACCGTTTTCCCTTCCAGAATTGCAGTCACCTGTTCTAGCGAGAGGGTGTTGCCTTCGATCGCCAGCGTTCCCTGGATGGTCCGAATGCGGTTTTGCTTTCGTAATTGGGGCGATGCACTCAGCCCATGGCTATCTAATCGGCCTACCTGCTCAGCGATGGCGCTAATTTGATTGATAATTTGGGGAGTGATGTCAAAAGGCGGCTGGTAAGACATCTATCAAGCATATGCCAGCGATCGAGATTGGATAGCCATGGGAGAAGTTTAGCGGCGATTTTATCGGGTCGTATAGACGGATTCAGATTCGGCTTGGCGATCGCTCAACATCTATACAATAGAGTACAAACGAACTTTAGCAGTAGCTCTAGTTGGGCCGTTTCCGGGAATTGATGATTTCACCAACGAAAAATCGACTGCGTCTCCAAGCAGATACACTCACGGTTGAAGGGCTCGTAGATAGAGTCAAGCGTGGATCAGTGCGAGTTCCGGATTTTCAGCGTCCGCTCCGATGGACCTCCGATAATGTGCTGTTACTTTTTGACAGTATCTATCAGGGATATCCCATTGGCTCTTTTTTAATGAGGCAGGCTCATGCTCCAGCCGATGCAATCCGATATGGCCCTGTCAAAGTTAGTGCGCCAGAGTCAAATTCAGCATTGTGGGTAGTCGATGGCCAACAACGGTTGACTGCCCTTACTGTTGGATTAGCGCGTGGCGAAGAAATGCCAACGACTCCTGATGACCCTTGGGTTGTTTATTTCGCTGCTGAAGAGCAAGCATTTCGTGTGCCGCCCAGGAGTGGCGTTTTTCCCTCAACTTGGGTGCCTATCACCCAATTACTCGATGCATCAGCATTGAGCGAATGGATTTTTAATTGGCAGCACAGTGGCAATCAAGTCCTTCGAAAATCTGTGTTTGATGCCGGAGCAAGAATTCGTCAATACGAGATTCCAGTTTACATCGTTGAAACCGACGAAGAGGAGCTTCTTCGAGATATCTTTTACCGAATTAACGACACTGGTAAAAAGATGGAATGGGTAGACGTTCATGATGCTCTCTTCGGGCGCAAGTCTGATGAACCCTCGACCCTGAACGGTTTAGCGAATGCATTGCAGTCTCTCGGTGTTGGACGGCCTTCAGAAGATCAACTTCTCGCGGCGATTATTGCATTTAAAGGTCTAGATCCTACCCGAAGCATTTCCGAGCATTACCGTCGTGATCCTGACGTATTGCGCGATGCAGTTCATGATGCTTTATCGGCGCTCAGGAGAGTATTGACATTTCTTAAAACGAATGCAGAAATCCCTCATCTTAGACTGCTACCGCGTACACTTCCATTCCTTGTTTTAACGAAGTTTTTTGGCTTCTATTCAGAACCTAACAGTAGAACATTAGAGTTACTCGTTCGATGGACATGGCGAACTCTATTAGGCATCAAGTCGGTTCATGAGAACACATTGCTTCGTCATAGCCTGAATGCGATAGAAGGCAGTGAACAAGAAAAAACCATGCAAAGGCTGCTAGATATCATTCCTAGCACACCAGGCAAGCGCTTTGTATTGCCCCAGAAATTCGATGCCCGTGCTGCTGACAGCCGCATTGCTCTTGTAGCCCTAAGTTCACTTCGCCCACGTAATCCTGAAGATGGAAAACCAATTGATATTGCCGATTTAATTGAAAGGCACGATCGCAATGCATTTTGCAGAATTATCGGGCCAGGTATTGAAGCAACTCACGGCCCCTCAAATCGTATTCTTCTACCACCTATCGCTGGGGGAATCCGCAAAGAGCTCGTTAGGCTGATTACGAAAGAGGGTGCAGATTCGCGCATACTTAGGTCACATTGCATTGATGAAGAAGCCGGAGAAAAGCTCTTAAAGGGAGAATTTGATGAGTTTCTATCACTCCGTGGCAAGCTCCTTGAAGAGAGAGTTGGGGTATTAGGTTCGCGCTTAGCAGCCTGGGCTAAGAATGATCGGCCAAGTATCAGCTATATTCTGCAGCAAACGGGAGAAGAGGAGTGACTGTCACACTGGGAGTGAGTCTTTATGGCAAGATAGTTGGCTATTTGACGCAGACTGCAAAAGGTCAGATTGCCTTTCGCTTCACAGATTCTTACTTGTCAATGTCTAATCGGCCTGTGCTGAGTCAATATTTTGAAGACGATCTTTATCGGACTTATTACGGGCGAAACCGCTCACTTCCTCCTTTTTTCGCTAATTTAGTTCCTGAAGCTGGCGCGTTACGAGATCTGATCGAAAGTAATTTAGGCGTTGACCCAGGCGATGACCTGGCCTTGCTAGAGGCGGTTGGCCGTGACTTGCCAGGTGCTGTTGAAATTATTCGTGTAGATGAAGAAAACCTGCTTGTTCAGGATGAAGCGGCAGTATCTACTGACACAAAAACAGATGAGAACACTCCGGAAAATATGAAACCTGGACTTCGGTTTTCATTAGCAGGTGTGCAAATGAAGTTTTCTGTGTTACGTGATGCCGAGAAAATAACACTCCCTGCGCATGATCAAGATGGCGACTGGATTGTTAAGCTAGGCTCAGCACGTTTTCCATTCGTAGTGCAAAACGAATATGCAATTATGCAATGGGCAATGGAAGCTGAATTCGATGTGCCTGAATGCTATCTACAAGATGCAAAAACAGTAAGTATCGCCTTAAAAAAGCAAGCTGATTTTGGCGATACTGTTTTTGTGATTCGTCGCTATGACAGGCAATCAGGTCAACGTATTCATCAAGAAGATTTTGCTCAAGTGACTAGCAAGATGCCGCCGCTTAAATATGATCATATTAAGTATGAGCAGTGTGCAGGTTTAGTCAAGCAACTTGTTGGCGATAACGCATACTATGACTTTATTCGTCGGCTCACATTTGTCATAGCTTCTGGCAATGCCGATGCTCATTTAAAGAATTGGTCACTGTTATATCTCGATGGTCAGCATCCAAGTCTTGCACCCATGTACGATCAAGTTTGTACGATCGCATGGCCAGAGATAAAGTCTGAGCTGGCCCTTAAGTTGGCAGGTACCAAAAACTAGTTTGCTTTGGATTTGCGGCGATTTGAATTACTTGCTGAACGTGCGGGTGCGGCTCCGGTTAAAACGGTTGAAATAGTCCAAGAGACGTTATCTCAGCTAATACATGCTTGGAATCAGTCGCAAGTTCCTGATTTACTTCCTCTACCTCATGCAAAACGTCTTCAGGATTTCTGGAGGCGAGTGCCACTGTTACATCCGTTCATGCCTGGGATGAAATGGCCCGAATAAGAAGTGATGACATTTACAGCAATCAATTGGGCACAAGAGCCCGTCAATTCAGGCTAAAGAAGGCTCGGTTAAACCGCGCCAAACAACCAGCCCCGTGATTGCCATCAAAAACGCAGCTATCAAAGCATTGCCTAAATAGCCAAACTGAGCATACACAACTCCAGCTATAACGCCGCCCAGCCCGCCGCCGAGTTGACCAATGGCGACGACTAGGCTCATGAGCGATCCCCTTTGAGAATCGGGCACCAGCGTTGTTAAGAGTGCCTGTAAAGGGCTCAGTCGCAAGGCGAGCAGCGTCATCACCAGGAAAAAGACGCTGTAGGCAGACACCATTCCCGAGACCACAAAAGGCGTCGTGGTGAATACAGCTGCCGACGTTAAACAAGACCCCACAATGATGGGTTTACGACCCAGCCGATCCGACCAACGACCTGCTTGCGGACCCGTCAAGATGTTGGCGCATCCTCCCAACATAAACAAAACGGCGGTGTCCGACGGCGACATTCCCAGTTCTCGTTCCAACCAGGTGGGGAAAAAGACCACGAAAGCGGAAACCGCAGCCAGCATCGTTCCATACACGATCGCCGCATTGCGAACCTGACGCTTTTGCAATAATGCCCAGTAGCCTCTAAGTGCGGTCTTCACCGATAAGCGTTCGGCAGAGCGTCGGGTGCTGGATTGAGGAACGACGGCCAAAATCAGCCCAAAAGACAACGCAGCAATAATCGCAAACAGCAAGAAGGGAGCCCGAAACCCGTATCTTTCCGCCAGGATCGTGCCCATGGGGACCGCAACGACCTGCCCAAAGGCGAAACCGCTCATTACCCAGCCGCTCGCCCATCCCCGTCGCTCATAGGGAAAATAATCTCCCACATAGGCAACGGCAACCCCGGTTAAGATGCCCCCGGAAATTCCTGCGCCGACCCGTACCATCAGTAGCGAAAGGAAGTCGTTGGCGAAGCCATGCAGAACCAGCATAAAAGCCATTAAACTGGTGCCCGCCAACAGAATGGGTCGCCTTCCGAAACGATCGGAGATGGGTCCGATCACAATGGCAAAGGCGGCAAGCGCGATCGCGTACCCGGTAACCAACGTCCCTTGTAGCACTTCGGGAATCCCCAAGGCATCGCCAATGCGGGGCAATATCGGCGCAATGATGGTGGCTTGACTGCTGGAGGCCAAAACCATCAGCCACAGCGCCAGGATGACGATCACATCTGGGGGATGACGCTTTTTCAGTTTCACGCTCGGACCTCGGCATACAGGACACTTAACGCCTCAGCATACGCATTGAGCTGAACCGAACGAGAAAAGTGACGTTCGATCTTGGCCCGTAAGGAATCGCGGATGTGCTGATAGGCCGCAGGCGTATTGAACAAATGCACCACTCTTGCCGCCATGGCTGCGGTATCGCCCGGTGCCGAGAGGAGCTGAGCTGGCAAAGCCGCATCGAGAACGCCGATGACTTCCTCAAGTCCGCCGCACAGCGTCCCCACTACAGGCACCTCACAGGCCATTGCCTCCAGAGCGGCCAAACAAAAGGACTCTGATTCGCTGGTCACCAGTTGCAAATCGCTGACCCCTAACCACCGCACCACTTCGTTGGGCGAAGCTGCGCCTAGAAACATCACATGTTTAGCAACACCCAGCCTTTGGGCCTGCTCACGCGCGGGGGCAACGAGCGGCCCCTCCCCAATCATCAAGAGTCTGGCCGGGACACCCGCCCCCCGAACACGGGCCAAGACGCCGATCGCATCCAGGGGACGCTTTACCTCACGAAAGTTGGAAACGTGGCATAGGTTCAACGTTTCTGAAGGGGCGGCTATCCATCGCTGTAGGGGATGAAATAGGTCAAGGTCGATCGCATTGGGAATCACTTCGGGGCGCGTTTCTAACCCGAGAATCGCGACGGCTTGGTCAGCCAGCCATTGGGAAACAGCCGTGACGCGATCGCAGGCCAGAATAGCCCAACGTAGCTGAGGTCCGTAGTTTGGATCCGTGCCAAATCTAGTAACATCGCTGCCGTGCAAGGTCAGACAAATCGCCAGGGGGCGATCGCGATCCAGCAATAATCGACGCGCTAGTAAAGCCGCCTCAACCAGCCCAACGGCGTAGTGTACGTTCAAAACAGGAATATCGTAGGTCGCCACATGCTGGGCAATTTCATCGGCCAAAGGCTCAACCCAGGTGAGGTCGGCAGCAGTTGGGGTTCTGGGAGCACTAACGGGTAGGTAATGCAGCGACGACTCGTCATCGGTCATCCACTGGGCCTGGGGACTGGTGAACAAAAACACCTCAGCCCCGGCAGCGGTGAGTCCTTGAGCCAGTTCCGTAGCAACTTTGCCGCTGCCGCCCAGACCACCCAGGCAAAGAATCCCTGTTCGTAGGGACCCTGCATCCGTCATCGTAGACAGGGCAGCCCCCTTGGAGGATTGCCCCAAGGACTGATGGGTCGTCTGATTGTGATGGAAAGAAGACAGCATAAACCTAATTCCTCAATTGAATGGTTACGACTCGCGTTTGTCCTGAGTCGGGTAGGGCCATGGGCAATAGATGTGAGATTGCTGATGTGCCGTGGATTGCAATGAGTTCAGCAACATTCAGGTGGCGCTCTTGGGGTGCTCCATTCGGGCTAATCGCGGTGAAAGCGGTTACTCCAGCGGCGTTTTCCTGGCGGCCCTCGCGAATGAGGGTGCGTTCAAATCGGGCTAATTGCCGAGTCAGTGCGGTGAGATTGCGAGTAGACGGGGGATGCCCCGGATTGCCCGATTGCTGCAAATCGGAACAAGTGGCTGCCATCATCCGGGGTAAAGCGGCCTGGAGATGGGCGAATGCCTTCAGCGGACGGTCAGCTCCCCAGGGTGCGATCGCCCTTTCAGCTATATAAAGCCAGCGTTCCAGATCCTGGCGCAGCCGATGCGCGGCTTGGCTGGCTGGCTGGTTGGCTTGGCCCAATTCGCGCAGTTGCAAACAGTGACACCGCAGTTCTTGCAACTCATCACACACGCGACGCACGGCGATGGGTAATCCGGCTCGTCCGATGTGGGTGCTCGGCTCATCGCTCCGGAGTAACGCGACCGCGCCTCCGGCAGTTTCCAGGCGATGTGCGATCGCGGTGTCCACCAGCGTAAATGAGGGCCGAGCCACAATTTCCGGCATGGGCAGGGAGGCCCAGGTATAAACCTGGCTGAGCTGTTTGAAATACTGGCGCTCCGTTGGACCCGCAACATAGGCGATCGTGGGCAGCACCGCATCCTGCCAGAGGGGGCGCAATAGAGCGCTAGGGGTAAACCTTTCGGGCTGTTGCGCGAGTAGCTGCTGTGCGGCCTCGCGACTCAGGTAGGCATTGCTGGGCTGCATTGCAAAGCCGTGTTCCAGCCGCTGTAAGCGTTGACGGCTACCGTCTGGGCTCACACAGAACAGTTGCAGAACATCGCGATCGGTCGGGATTGTCTCAGTCTTTCCCTCAGCCGCTAGGGCATTGCGGGTGCGGCTCAGAGCGATTTGGGCATTGTCTGCCTCAAACAGCTCGCGGGCCAGCAGCGGGCGGGCCAGCTCAGCGAACTCACGCGCTGCCGGATCCAAAATAATCAGCCCTTGCGACCGGGTCAGATAGCTGAGCCAGCGGGCAAATCCCTGAGCAAAGGTGACACCGGGCTGATACGCAGCCCGCAGTGCGGTCATCACCTCTGCACCATGGGGCAAAGCGGACAGCGATCGCTCGACTTCATCCAATAAGGTATGGATGCCCTTGCCCAGCAGCATGGACCCCACAGGCCGACGGGTGATCGGCAAATCGAGGCTCAGGGTTGCGGGGCTGGATTGTCCGGCAAAGATCTCGACTTGCTGCACTTCGGCCAGGTCGTGGTCATAGCTGGCCAGCCAGAATAGGGGTACAGCGGGTATCCCTTGATGGCCGAGCTGCTGTGCTAACCGAATTGCCCCCAGAGCTTTGTATAGGGTGTAGGCAGGACCACCCAGAAGACCGACCTGCTGACCCGTGACGACGGCGACGGTTTGGGCATCCCGCAGTTTTTGAATGTTTGCCCGTACCGGAGGAGCAGTCCCCCAGGTTGCTGCCTGCTGCTGCAGTAAGTGAGCCAGGGCGTCCCGAGGATACGATCGCGGGCGTACTCGCTGGTAGATAGACTGCCAATTCCGCTCGTGGGCAGGGACCGAGGGGCACGATTGGGATGGCAACGCAACGGCGGTCACTTGGGTGTGACGACCGCGTGCCTGCAAGACCTGGAGGGTTTCAAAGTTGGCAGCTGGATTATCAGACTGTAGGGCGGTGATGAGTCGCTGAGTTGAGTAGCGTTGCGTTCGGTAGGCTTGGATGGCTTGGAGTTTGCGATCGCGATCGATCGCGATCGGCTGCACCGTCTCTCCCCGATGGTGCGGAGGAATCAGGGTATGATGCGCCGTTACGGCCCAAGCCGGCAACTCGGGGTCATCTGGCAAAGTAAAGCTCGGATCGGCGGCGAGATGAAACGCGACCAAGGCTGCGACTCCGAGGCCAAGATGGTGTCCGTGCAGGGAATAGTTAGGATCAACCTCTGGGTGAAGCGTCAGCAGTTTCTGAGGACAAGCGGAACGAATTTTGCTGACCAGAAGCTGCAGCGTATTGTCGAGACCCCAGTGGGAGAGGGTATCAGCAGCCGTGACGGGTTGGGTGCGGGCGCGATCGCGGTATTTGCCAAAGTCAGCAAGCCCCAAACTTTCAACGTGTTCAATTCCCAAAATCGCAGCGGCGCGCTGTAATTCCTCCGCCCGTTGAGCAGCTAGTTGTCCTGGTTGGCCCCCTCTACCAGCACCGCCATCGGTCGCGACGACCAACCGAACCCATTGTCCGGCTTCCGTAAAGGCAGCCAGCGTCCCCCCGGCATAAATCGATTCGTCATCTGGATGCGGCATCACAACTAAAACACCGCATCCAGAATCTCCTTGGCGGGCTGATTCGGCGGTGATGTCAGGCAGCGGCAGATCACTGGGGATAACGTCGTTCCTCTCCAACTGTTGTCTTAGGGCGTTAACCAGGTGCTGATTTGCTTTGTGGATGGCGACGCGATCCGATATCCATCGTGTGCTCATCCGGCCTGTCATCGGTACCTGAGCCGCAACGGTCAGGAGGCGATCGCGATCCACGCAGGCAGTCCGGTCAATTGCCTGGAGAGCTGGAGGCAGCGATGTTTGAGGCTGTTGGCAGCGCGCCACAAGGAGCTGATAGCCCACAGGATCCTCAGCATCGCCCCCCTCGTAGTAAGCCGTGAAGGGCTGATGCGCTAGCATTTGGAAGTCCAGGGCTTGTAGGGCGCTCTCAACAGCCTCGGGAGCGTGTAGCTGGCTAGCACTACTAAACTGTCGATTTTGGGGCGGAATATAGGTGAACGCCAGCACCCCACCGGGAGCCAAGACCCATTTCAGGTCTAACAAGGTTCGCGTTAGGTCCTGAGCAAAGTGCAGCGCCCCACAGCTGAGCACAACCTCAAAACTCTGGGCCTGTAGACCCGCCTTGGCCAACGGCAGATTAAAGTCATGTTCAATCAGCGCGTGGAACTGCGGATGCTTGGCCTTTGCTGCGTGGAGCATTGCGGCTGATACGTCGAGGCCCGTGACACAAGCACCCGCCTCAAGATACGGCACACTCGCTTGGCCCGTCCCTACACCAATATCCAATACCCGCAGAAAGCTTTGGGGAGGCGCATAACGAACCACCGCTTCGAGCAGCACTGCGGGAGCTGACCAACTAAATTGAGTGGTCCTTTCGTCGTACGTGTTGGCCCAGGCTTCATAGCGATCGCGCGGCGTTTTTGTAAGCGCCAAGGGGATGATTTGAGACATTGCACCGATTCCTAATAGCGGCTATTCACGTCCTGCAAGCTTTTTGGTTCACGACTCTCTGTTCACGACTCAGAATCGCTACTGCAAGTCAGCGGATGGATCTTCGGGAATTGTCCAGAGGTAAACCGTATGGGTGCGATTATCGACTTCTAGGGTTTCTACCTGCTCGGGTTCCCACTCGCCCATATCAAAGTTGTGAGAAACAATGCGGGTTCCGGGTTCGAGTTGTTCAAATAACTGCGGCCGGAGCTCGACATTTAAACTAGGCAGCAGATAAAGCGTGACTACGGTCGCCTCGCTAAAATCGCTCTGAAATAAATCCTGGTTGAGAAAGTTAACTTGTTCGGTAACGCCTGCCGCTTCCGCATTTTCGTTGGATTCTTGAATACGCTGCGGGTCAATGTCGATGCCAACGGCTCGCTGCACGCCCCGTTGTTGAACCGCCATGATGGGAATGCGCCCATCACCGCTACCTAGGTCATACAGAACATCGCCAGAGTCAACCTCAGCCATGGCAAACATCTGCTCAACGACTTCGGTTGGGGTGGGAACGTAAATTACGTCCGGCTCCCGTAGCTGCGAGGATTCTTCCGCGATCGCAGTTGAAGCATCCCCTTCTGTGGACGCATCCGGAGCCGTTTCAGGCGCTGCAGCAGTGTCTTCCGTGGGTGCCTCTTGAACCGCCTCAGATCCGGGGGACTCCTCTGTCGAGGGGGAAACGTCGGTGGTTGAATTACAGCCAACCTGCATCAAACTGGCGCTAATAACAAATGCTGTGAGAATGTACCGAAGTGAAATCATAGTTGCCTCCTGCATATCAACGACGAACCAAATTCGCATCTTTCTGTGTCCACCACAGCAGCGGCAATCCCAGCAGCAACATAAGAACCCCCAACAAACCACCCCAGCCCGTGTGAGCTAAACTCGCCTGCAGCATGTAGACGCAAACGCCGCAAAATGCCAGCGGTGTCCAGGGATAGAAGGGGACTCTAAAGGCCCCTTCAACATCGGGTCGCTGCCTGCGTAAGACAAAGAGCGCAATGCCGCTCAATAAGAAGAAAAACCAAAATGCCGGCGCGGTATAACCCACCATCGTTTCAAACCCATGGCGCGTGATCGTTCCCACCATGACGAGTAGACCCGCGATCACACTCTGCACCAGCAAGGCATTCGTCGGCGTCCCGTTCCGTTCACGCCCCAAGGTCGTAAAAATGGCGAAATCCTGTCCCAGCGCATAATTCGTGCGGGCTCCTGTGAAGATAGTTGCGTTGAGTGAGCCAATCGTGGTGACCATCACCAATCCCGTCATTAAGACCGTTCCGGGTTGGCCCAAACTCAACTGCATCAAATCAGCCACAACCGTTTGCGAAGCCGCCATTTGCGTTAACCCCAGGCTACGAATCAAAGCCCAGTTGATCACCAGGTAGAACACCGTAATCAGGCCAATGCTCCCCACCAGTGCCCGCACCAGGTTTTGCCGACCATTCCGCACATCAGAGGCGATATAGGCAGCTTCGTTCCAGCCGCCGTAGGTGAGTAATACAAACACCATCACCAGCCCCCAATTGGGCGATCGCGCCACCGACGTCTGAGCTAAGGTGGCGGCTGACAAATCGGGCTGTATGGCCGCATCCATGCCTACAGCCGTGGTTGACGAAAGCGAAATCCCTAGACCGATAACTACAACGATGATTAAGCCAGTAACTTGGGCGATCGCAAGTAAGGTTTGGGTCCGCCGACTTTGTCGAATGCCCCTCAGATTCAACACCGTCAATAGCAGTAGGGCACTCGCCGCATAAATTGAGGCAGAGTGACCTCCCAAGCGCCAGAGTTGAGAGGCATAATCGCCAAAGATAAACGCCAGAAGCGCGATCGTGCCTGTTTGAATGACACTCATGCGAGTCCAGGCAAAGAGAAATGCGATCGCCGGACCAAAGGACCGTCGCAGGTAATAGTAGGTACCGCCAGGGTGAGGATAGGCCGTTGTGAGTTCGGCGTAGCACAATGCGCCAATGAGCGAAATAACACCCCCCAGTCCCCACGTAAGGAAGACCCCTTCAACGCTGCCCGCGTTAGCAGCGACAAAAGACGGGGTTTCAAAAATGCTGGCACCCACGACCAGCCCAATAATGATGGCAATGGTGTCGAAGAGAGAGAGCATTGGCTTAGCGGGTAAGGTGGCAATCATCGAGCCAATGCCACTTGTTTGACGAACGATTCTTTCAGTACGTAACCGGCACCGCGAATCGTATGAATTAAACGGCTTTCATGATCGGCTTCTAATTTCAAGCGCAGATAGCGAATATAGACCTGCAGTACATTCGATTCACCGATGAATTCATAGCCCCAAACCTCTTCCATGAGGCGATCGCGGGACAAAACCTGGCGTGGATGGGAGATGAGATACACGAGGAGATCGAACTCTTTAGGGGTTAGCTCAATCAGCCGATTACCGCGATACACTTCCCAGGTTTGCAAGTCAATTCTCAAGTCTTGAAAATTCAAAATAGTTGGCGTGTCGCGATGCTTGCGCCGCAGATGCAGCTGCATTCGAGCAATGAGTTCTTCCACGCTGATGGGGCGCGTGATGTAATCATCGGCTCCTGAATCAAGGGCGATCGCGCAATTATTATTCTCGGTATCATCCAGCAGAATGACCGGAATTTCTTCTTGGGTAGAGCGTAAGCGCCGACAGATTTCCAACCCAGAAACCATTGGCAAAGCAAAATCCAGAATGGCAAAATCGGGCTGCAGTTCGCGAATCGCAATCAGAGCGGGTGCGCCGTCTTGCTTGATCGTTAACTGATAGCCTTCGTAGCTTAATTCAGTTTCCAACAGTGATATTAAAGGAGTATCCGTGGAGGCTAATAAAATGTGAGTTGGCATAGGTCTAACGTGTTTTTGAAAAGTCGGTAGCGAACAGAAATCAAGACTACATGAGCCGAGTCGATTGCCCATAAACGACAGTTTGAGCGGGAGGTTAGGGCACTTCATGGGAGGTGGAATGATGGCCGCTTCCCAAGCTGGCGGGTGTCTTTGCTGGCGTCGTTGCGACCCGCTGTTGGGAAGATTCCGCTGGTGGCGACTGGGGTGGGGTACGTCGAGTGATGTCATGCAGTAGGCGCATGACGGCAGGAACCACGGTTGGCGTGAGCAGGGTTGAGAGGGCCAAGCCACCCGTCAACGCGATTCCTAACCCTTGGTAGAGTTCGGCTCCCTTGCCAGGGAAAACCGCCAGCGGTAACATTCCTAGTACACTGGTTCCAGCCGACATAAAGATAGGGCGGAGGCGATCGCGCACTGCATGGTAGAGCGCATCATCCAGCCCGTAATGGTCAATGTTCTGCAGCTGTAGCGTACGGTCCACCAGCAGAATCGCATTGTTGACCACGACCCCAGTAAGAATCACAAAGCCCAGTCCAGTAATCATGTCGAGCGGAACGACAACACCCGGAATCAGATTGGCGATCACCAAACTCAGCACGGCTCCTGTCATGCCCATAGGAACCGTCACCATGATGACTAGGGGATAGATGAAGGACCGATACAGCGCCACCAACAGCAGGTAGGTGATGACTAGCGAGAGCAGAAACGCCTGCCCCAACTGCAGGAGGGTTTCGGTCAGCACGTCGGCAGACCCGGCTAGCTCAGTTCGATAGCCTGCGGGCAAAGACGCTCGCAGCGGTTCGAGAATTTCCTGCTCGGTTTGCTGTAGCAGAGCCCCTAGAGGTGCTTCCCGCGCCACGCTAACCGTTAGCGTTACCGACCGCTCCAGGTCAACGTGGTTGATGACATCAGGACCTGTGGTTTCGACCACATCAGCGATATCAGTCAACTGTAGTGGAAAGCCATCTTCACTAAAAATCGCGAGCTGTCGTAGTTGCTCGGGTGATTCGACAAATGTATCCTGCAGCTCCACCGTCACATCGAGTTCGCGACGCCCATCCACAAATTCAGAGGCGCGGACGCCGCCCAGTGCGGCCTCGACCAGCGTACCTAGCTCCAGCTCCGACAATCCAGCTTCGGCAAGCCGTTCCCGATTAGGGATGACCTGCAGTTCCGGCGCGCCTGTCACAAAGTCGGAGCGGACATTCTGGACCCCAGCAAGCGATCGCAGCTGACCACTCACCGACTGCTGCAGTTCATCAAGCTGCTGCAAATCATCGCCAATGAGCTGGACCTCAAACTCTTTCCCCGGATCGCTAAAGATGGGCACCCGTCGCGGTACGAGAAAACGGTAGCCCGGATAGTTAGCGCTCGCCTCGCGCATCCGATTCACAATATTTTCCAGGTTGCGACCTGTGGACTGCGCCGGATCGAGAAAGGCTCCCACAAATCGCAGCCCAGGACGATGCACATAAATCGTGCGAGCCACCCCCGGCAGCTCACTCGCAAACTGACGCGGGCCTTCTGATAGGGCAACCGCCTCGGGAATGCTGGTTCCAGGGAAAGGCGCTGCTAACCACAGCACTAAGTTGCGGTTACCCTCCGGCAAATAATCCGCTGCTGGTAGCAGTCGCGTTGTCACTAAAAGCAAACCAATCGGAATCGCCAGTATCACCAAACGCCGCCCTTGACGACCCGCCCCCAATGACCAGCCAACGGTTCCCAGGAGGCTTCGTTCTAAGCAACTCTGCCAGACACGAAACACACCAGAGGTCTTCGCGACCATGCGTTCAAACCAGTTGCCCTGTCGATAAACCTGATTCAACAGCATTTGCTGAGCTTCAGCCTGATTCAGAAATAGCCCCGATAGCATGGGCACCAGCGTCAGGGCCGCAAACAGTGAAAATAGGACCGATGCCGATAGGGCAATACCAATATCAAAGAAAAGCTGTCCCGCTTCGCCAGTGACCAGCACAATCGGCGCAAATACCGCGATCGTCGTCAGGGTTGAGGCCAACATTGCCCCCCCAACCTCTTGAGTGCCCTCGATCGCGGCCTGCATGGGTGACTTCTGACGCTGCATGTGGGTGAATACGCTCTCCAGTACCACAATGGCGTTATCCACCACCATGCCCACGGCAAAGGCCAGCCCTGCCAGGCTAATCACATTAAGCGATCGCCCCAGCGCCGCAAACACTATAAATACGGCAATTAGGGTGGTGGGAATGGTAATCGCAATCACCGCGACGGTGCGCAGCGAGCCAAGAAATAGAAGCAACACCACCGCTGCCAGAATAGCTCCGATGATCAAGTTGCCTCGAACAAAGGCGATCGAGTCGTTGATATAGTCGTTCTCGTCATAGTTGATCGCAAAGGCCACCCCTTCGCCCTCGCGATTAAACCGATTCTCAAGTTCGCTCAGAGCACTGCGAATTCCCCGCGAGATCTCTGGAACGTTACCCCCCACCTGACGAACAATACCTACTGCAACCGTGGGTTCTCCATCTAGCGTCAGAGCCCGGTCTTGAATCTGACGTCCGAATTGGGCTTGGGCGACATCGCCCAAATAGACGGTTCCAGAAGCATCCCTTCGCAAGACAAAGGTCTCCAACTGCTCAACATCGTTCGAACGACTGATGGTACGTACGCGATATTCCCGCCGTCCCACGACCAGCGGACCGCTCCGAATATCCCGGTTGTTTTCCCGTAGAGTGTCCACCACATCTTCAATCGTGAGATTGCGATCGGCCAAAGCGCGCGGATTAACCACAACTTCCACTTCGCGCCCCCGTCCGCCCGAAACCAAAAATTGCCCAACGCCTTCCACCTGGCGAAATCGAGGCACAATGACGTCATCGACTAAATCGCGATAGCGGTATTCATCCGTGGTAAAGCCCTCTTGGGGCGTCAGGATGACCCACATCATCGGGCTGCTGCTGCTGCTCACCACCTCAACGTCTGATTCGCCCGCTTCAAAGGGCAGCGAACCAACCTGCTGAAGCTTACTCAGCACATCCACAAACCGCTCGTCAACATCAGCATCCCAGTCAAACTCAAGACTGATGGTGCTGAGACCCAACTGGTTGGTACTCGCAATTTCCTGGACCCCTTCCACTTCTTCCATCCGCTCTTCAATCGGACGAGTGACCAGGTCTTCTACCTCCGTCGGACTGGCCCCTGAATAAGGCGTCGTAATGGTAATTTCCGGGCGATCGCCCCCCGGCTGCAGCTCTGAAGGCAAGCTAAACAAAGCCAGCACGCCAAACAGCGCAATCAAACAAAACAGAACAGCGGTACCATGCCGCCAACGAACAGCCGTTTTAATAGGATTCATGATGAAGTGTTTACCTAGCTGAATTTCTACCTGGCTGAGAAATTTTGGTGGGGTTTGTTTTTAGTTCTTGGTTCTTGATTGGTAACTGGTAATTGGGGATGGGTAATTAATCGGTAATGGTCTGTTTCCTATGCCCCTGTTACTCCCCCACTCCATCACCCTTCCACCCATCGACCCTTCCACCCTTCCACTCCTTACTCATCCACCACATTCACCGCCGCACCGTCTTGCAACCCCTCAGAACCACGAATGACAATGGATTGTCCGTTTTGCAGCTGATTGGAAGCGATTGAAACGGTTTCCCCCATGTCGGCAACGAGTTCTACATCGATTGCCTGGGCTTGCTCATCACTCACGGCAAAAACGACCCACCCACCGGCTCTTTGCACCAAAGCGTCCCGCGAAATAACGAACCCCGAGACGTCGCTGGTGAGCTCCAGCGTGCCTTGGACAGACATACCCGGCAGCAATTCAGCGGGTGGATTTTCTAATTGCAGTCGCACTTGTTTTCGGCGTGAGGCCTCATTGGCGGTCGGTAACGTGCCAGCAATGGTGGCTTGGCCCTGCCAGTCTGGCAGAGCACGCGCCGTCAAGTTGACGGGGAGTCCAGATGTAATCTGGCCGGTGAGCTCCTCAGGAATTTCGAGAAAAATATCCAGCTCTGAGCGGTTGACCATAGACAGAATGGGGTCCCCTGCTTCTAGGTAGTCACCAACATCCGCGACCCGTGACTCTACCACGCCATCGGTTGTTGCTTGAATACGGGTACGGCTGAGGCCAAGCTGAGTCTGGTTAACGGCAGCTTGTCTGGCTGCCACGATCGCTTCTTGAGCGGCGATTTCTTCAGCTGTGGGGCCGGCAGTGGCTTCGGCTAAAGTAGCGGTAGCCTCTAAGCGATTCGCTTGGGCATCATCAACGGCAGCTCTCGCTTCAATGAGCGATCGCTCAGCTAGCGCTCCTTCACTGACTAATTCTTGTGTTCGCTGCAGATTGTCTCTAGCTTCTTGCTCTCTTACTTCGGCAGAGAGCAATATGGCTCGCCGCTGCTCAATGATTTCCGGGCGAGTCCCCACTTCTAATTCTGCTAGGCTACTGCGCTCAGATGCCAAACTGGCCTGTGCTTGTGAAAGGGCTAGGCGCTGGTCGGCGTCATCCAGAATCGCTACTGCGACGCCAGCGCTGACAGTATCCCCCGGTTCAACTAAAATCTGCTGGACTACGCCTGAAGTTTGCGAACTCAATGTCGCGCTGGTGCGCGCCTCAACTTGACCAATGAGTTCAACCGACGTGATGCCCTCTCCTGTGGTCAAGTTAGTAACCTCTACAGGACGAGGCGGTGGCGCCTGGGATACCGCCTCAGAAGCCGTGACTTGGCGATCGGAATGACCAAGGTAGCTAACAAATCCCCCTCCGGTGAGGATTCCTAGCATCAGCCAGGGTACCCAGTAGAACCTTCGCTGTTGGGGCTTTTCCTGCTCTACAGGGCGTTCTAAGCTAGCTGAATCCAAATCTGGGGAATTCATGGGATACCTCTTTAGACACTGCGTAGTTAAAGCTGGGACTCGCTCGAACCTTTGTTAAGCAGTGTTGCAGAGGAATATTACAGAAATATGATATTTCCCGGTTCTGTATGATTATGGGCAAGTAACTTGCTCGAAAAGAGCGCGCATGACAGCACTAAATTGATCATTAAACTTGATTTGGCAGTGCTCTTTAGAGCCTATTAAGACACTTTTTAATAGCATCTTTAGATGACTTTTACCTATCACTCTTACTGTTGAAGCTGATAAAGTTTCACGCTGCAAAAACCTCTGTTCAGATGCTGTAATCTTGTGAGCCATGCTCTGAGAAGGTGACTAAATAGATAGCCACAATTTTCGTAGGGTGTGTCATCGCGCAGCGTGACGCACCAACCCCAGTCCGATTAGGACAAGACTGCGAGCCATCTTTGCTTGTGCGCAGAGCACCAGACAAATACCCGGTATCCTAAGCAAGGTGGCCAGAGCGATACTATCGGGCTAGAACTAGCCGAAAACCAAATAGAATGTGGCGCGATGATGTCGGTCGCGTGTGTTCGTAGGCGGCCCGGCAAAAGCCTGGCAGGTCATCCCAAGAGCAGCCTTTCATCACCGCTACCGGTACCCCCCGACGATCGCGTTGGGTAGCGGTGTATTCAAATACATTGCCTGCCATATCTTCCACCCCGTACTGACTGCGGCTGAGGGGATAGCGAGCGATCGCGCTGGTGCCAAACGGATCCGATTGTCCCCAATGGGTCGCATCATCTTGCCAATCATTCCCCCAAGGAAAGTAGCGTCCGTCGGTTCCACGGGCGGCTTTTTCCCATTCTGTAGCGGCGGGAAGCCGGTAGGTCACACCGTCTTGCTGACCGCGCCACTCCGCATAGGCCAGCGCATCGTCATAGGACACCAGCACGACTGGGTGATCGGCCTTGCCTGCAGGAAAAGTGCCGTCAGTCCATATATAGGGCACCACATCTTCATAAGGATGCACTAGAAAGCCCTGCTCCTGGTACTCTGCTGCCGAAATGCTAGGGACTCGATGCCCGGTGGCGGCAACAAATTCAGCATATTCCTGCTGCGTTGTTAGATTGGCCTGCAGGCAAAAGGCTTCCAGCGTCTGCGTTTGCTGTGCTGCCTCAAAGTCGAACCAACGGCGATCGCGGAGTCGCTGTTCGGCCTGAGCCAACTCCGTCGGTGTCTGAGCGATCGCGGCAGCTGAAATTTCATAGCCGTAATCTCGCTCGGCGCGATCGCTGCCAGCAATAAAGTCACCGGCAGGGATGAACACGAATCCGGGCTGGGCTGTGCAGCGATCGCGCGTCATGGGTTCGCTGGCTTGATCTGTCGGCTCTGTGCTGCAGGCGGCTGATGCCAATAACAGCAAACCGAACAATACTCGGATGCTCCCCCTTCCTGGTGAGGTCATGGCAGACTGTGCATGCGATATACAACGCACCTTCAAGAACTGGCGTTTAAAGAACATCCTGACTCCCTCTGCTCCCCTTACTCCCCTTGCTTCCCGTGTTCCCCTATGGAAATCTATGCTTTAGCCATTTATCCTGCCCTCAGATCGAATTCATCTCTACCCTAGTTTCCAGTACTAACATAGACATCGGTTCCCTACATGAGAGCTATGGAAAACCAAAACTGGTTAGTCACTGACGACGGCACGCTACAGTCTTTTGGGTCAGCGGATATTGAACCTCCGGCCCAAACTTACCGTCTCTATCGGTTTCTGACCGAGCTAGAAGATGTGCTGGCGGATATTAAAGATGATCAAGAGCGGGTGCGGGCGATCGCGCCGCTTGTGCGCAAGTTGCTAATCAGCTCCTATTGGCTGCAGATGGAGTTCAAGGAACCAGACCCTAAAACGGGTTGGGGCGTTCATTTTCTGTACCGCGAATATGAGTTTCCTCTTACGCTGCAGATGGTTAGCTGGCGACCCGGAACCACGTCAACCATTCACAACCACGCCACCTGGGGCTTGGTTGCCATGGTGGGCGGACAAGAGAAAAACCATCTCTGGCGGCGGGCACCCAGCCAAGATGCGCCTCACAAGCTTGAGTCTGTTGGCGAGGTGATCTTGTCTCCAGGCGATATTATTACGTTTACGCCGGGAGCTGTCCATCAGGTTGAACCCATTGGCGATGAACCCACAATCTCATTCAATTTGTATGGTGTAACCGATTTCAAAAATCGCTACGTTTTTGATCTAGAAAAGCAAACGGCAGAACTGTTCTAGCAGTGAACAGTGAGCCTGGGAATTCACCTTTTCAGGACTTAGGCTTAGGGTGTCCGAATACCAGCACACAACGCTATGTCCACAATGCGGGAGCCTAACTCCGATTCAACCGACCTAACCTTCATGCGGCGCTGCTTGTCCCTAGCCAATCAGGCAGCTGGCAAGACCTCACCGAATCCCTTAGTGGGCTCCATCATTGTGAATCAAGACGAGGTTGTAGGCGAAGGCTTTCATCCCGGTGCAGGACAGCCGCACGCTGAGGTATTCGCCTTGAGAGCCGCGGGCGATCGCGCTTCTGGGGCAACTCTCTACGTCAATTTGGAGCCCTGCAACCATACAGGGCGCACCCCTCCCTGTACCGAGGCTATCCTAGCGGCGGGAATATCGCGCGTCGTTGTGGGCATGATTGACCCTGATCCCCGTGTGGCAGGCGGCGGCATTGAGCGATTGCGGCAGGCAGGACTGTCTGTCACTGTTGGCGTGGAAGAAGCGGCATGTCAGCAGTTGAACGAAGCGTTTGTCCACAGCATTCGCTACCAGCGGCCCTTTGGCATTCTGAAATATGCCATGACGCTAGATGGCAAAATCGCAGCCAGTAGCGGTCACAGTGCTTGGGTTACCGGACCCGAAGCACGAGCGTGGGTGCATCGTTTGCGGGGGCGGTGCGATGCCGTCATTGTCGGGGGACAAACCGTACGCCAGGATAATCCCCAGTTGACAACCCATGGCCAGAGCGATCGCAATCCCCTGCGGGTCGTCATGAGCCGGACGTTGATACTGCCGCAGCGAGCCAACCTTTGGCAAGGGGAGGTAGCACCCGCGATCGTGTTCTCGGGTCCTCAAAGCGATCCCCAAATGCAGCTTCATCTTGAACAGCTTGGCGTTGAAGTGGTTGTGCTGTCAGAGCTGGAACCGCTGAGTGTCTTGGAACACCTACAAAAGCGAGGACTGCGATCAGTGCTGTGGGAATGTGGCGGGCAATTGTCTGCCAGGGCGATCGCGCAAGGGTGTGTCCAAAAGCTAGCGGCTTTTGTTGCCCCCAAAATAATCGGTGGAACCAGTGCTTCTACCCCTGTTGGCGAGTTAGGGTTCACTAAAATGACCGAGGCACTCTGTCTGAGTGCCTCGACGGTTGAACCCATTGGGCCAGATATCCTGATTCAGGGATATTTGCCAATGTCCTATTCCGAAACAGAATGCTCATGATAGGAAGGCAGTGGGAACTGCTCCAGTGAATGGAGGCCGAAATTGAGGCTCTGCAGGTACCCCATCAAGGTGTTCCGTAAATCGTCACGACCGCGGAATCCATCCAGACGATGGCGCACAGTGCCGTCTTGAAAAATCATCAGCGTCGGTAATGTTGTGAGACGGTACTGGTTGGCCAGCTTGAAATTTTCATCAGCATTGACGCCAATCACACGGAACTGCTCCAACCACTCACTCTGGAGGCTCTGAAGCAAAGGATCCACCAACCGACACAAGCCGCACCAGGGAGCCCAAAAATGAACCAAGACCGGAGTCTGTGATGCCAGTACCTCGGTTTCAAAAGTTGATTCGTTAACTGTCAGAGACATAGGTTTATTAAAGGAGAACGCTCAAAGTATTCGTTTTGGGATCATTGTATAGGAGTAAGGAACGTCTCTCAGTTTTGTAGAGGACATTTGTCGGCTTCCCGTAACATCCAAAGCATTGAGATTTACTCAATTAAGTATTTATACTTCCTCATGCTTTATAGAGCCTTTGATGTGATCCCTGGAGAAATGCGGTTGAGTTTCCTCGAGCGATCCATTAGTCATCCCTGTTCAATTCTGAACAAAGGGGTTACATAGTCCTACTTTCTCTCATCTTTACAGTGCTTTTCTGAGAAAGAACAGTTTCCGGTTAATCTATCATTCGGGTTCCCAGATTTAGGGAGGCAGTATATGAGATTACAATGTAGGCTGCGTTTCAGTACGATCGCGGTTGGCTGGCCCAAATTGTTAGCCTGTGCGATATTTCAGCTGACAGTAATGCTCAAGGAGAATGGCTCGTCGTGTCTCGGAAATGGATATCCCTCTTGCTCTCCAGCAGTTTGGTCTGTGTAACCGCCTCGCAAGTAGAGGCATTTCAGCAAGCGGGTGTCAATCTACCCTCCCCATCGCCTCAGATCACACGCTTCGAGGCATCCACTACTTCGCTGCTGGCTCAGAGCAGTGAGAACCCAACATTATCGGACGAACAGCAAGAAGCGCTAGACGATCTGCTACGTGAGGGGCAAGACAAGGTCGATGCAGGTGATTATGGTGGCGCGATCGATGCCTACCAGCAGGCGACGAGTATTGATCCTGACAATGCGCGTCTCTACTCTGGTATTGGCTACCTCTATGTACAGCAAGCACTCTACGGCGAAGCGATCGCGCCCTACCAGCAGGCGATCGCCCTAGAGCCCGACAACCTGCCCTTCCGCTACGGGTTAGCCTACGCCTACATCCAGATGGAAGCCTACGAGGAGGCGATCGTCGCCTACCAGGCAATCACCGAATTTGCTCCTCGTGAAGCCGATGCCTATCTAGGCTTGGGCAACATCTACATCACCCTAGAAGACTACGAGATGGCTCTGACAACCTATGAAACCCTGACCCGCATCGCACCGGGTAATGCCAGGGCCTATGAAGCGTTGGGTACGTTGTACCTTTTGCAAGAAGACTACGAAGCAGCTCGGAATGCGTTTGAGCGATCGCTCCGAATTGATGTCAGCCGTAGCGAACCTTATATTGGCTTAGCTGAAACCCAGCTGATTCTAGGCGACAGGGATGGGGCTTTCGAGAATCTGCAGCAGGCCGTAGCGCTAAATCCCAACGTGGCTGAAGCGCAGTTTCTGTTGGGTGAGCTTGCGATCGAACGGGGCGACGAAGAGGCCGCCTACAACTACTACAGTCAGGCTGTAGACGCTGATCCTGATCTGCTAGCAGCCCAAGCAGCCGTGGGCGCTATGCATTTGGATCGGGAAGCCTATTTTCAAGCGGTGATTGCTTACCGCAAAATCACGGCTGCTTTTCCCGAAAACGCGGGTGCCCACTACAATTTAGGGCTCGCTCTGTGGGGGAGCGGCTTTGAAGGGCAAGCCAGCAGCGCGATTCGTTCAGCTCGACGCCTATATCTTCAGCAGGATGATCTCACAGGCGTGGATCGAGCAGACGCATTACTGGAGTTCTGGGATATCGAGATCTAACCGTTCACACTGCTATCTGGGCACACATCGGTTCTAAGGAACAGCTGCGACAGTTGGGATAGCGTCCCTGGCAAATATGCTTGCCAAAAGGGACTAGCAGCTGGTTAATTTCGACCCAATAGGCTTTGGGTAGCTTCGCTTCCAGAGCTTTCATTGTTTTTTCCGGTGTTTTGGTGGCTACATAGCCCCAACGGTTGGTAACCCGATGCACATGGATATCCACGCTAATGCAGGGATATCCCAGTGCCGCTCCTAAGGCTAGATGCGCACACTTCGGACCCACGCCCTTGAACTGGATCAAGACCTGGGGATCAGCAGGCAACTCGCCGTTAAAGTCGCTCAGAATTTGCTGAGAAATTTGGTGAATTTGTTCGGCCTTGTTTTCTGGAAAAGTCGACGCTCGAATCAGGTCGAGAATTTCTGAAACGCTCAGTTCCACCATCTGCGCTGGTGTCCGGGCTTGGGCAAAGAGCTTGTGAGAGACGGGAACGCTGACCTCGTCATAGGTCCGAATCGAGATGATGCAGGCA
Source organism: Leptolyngbyaceae cyanobacterium (assembly GCA_050330865.1). Taxonomy (GTDB): domain Bacteria; phylum Cyanobacteriota; class Cyanobacteriia; order Phormidesmidales; family Phormidesmidaceae; genus SIO1E4. Next base: position 9,098 of record JBHJHM010000129.1, on the reverse strand, counting down.
ATCAGCTGCTCGTAAAGCGAATCAAACCCTTCCTCTGCCAGTTGAAACATCGCAGCCTTGGGAAAAGGTTTCACGGCTTCCCGCAGGAGCGGTATCGCTTGCTCAATGTCGAACGTTGAATTAGTCAAGGCTCAGCTCAGTAGAACACCTCTCTTGATCATGACGTAAGCACTGAAAATTTACACGCTCAGACAGAACTGCTGCCTTTATCGGCGTTCTCCCGGCAACAAAATATTCAGCACTAGCGCACAAATTCCCCCTGCCGAAATTCCTGAACTAAAAATATTCTTAGCTAAAAGGGGCAGTCCTGTGAGGAAATCAGGTGCAAACGTTACTCCTAGACCCATGCCCAAAGACGTCGCCAAAATAATGGTTTCGCGCCTGCCGATTTCAATCGAAGCAATGATCTTGATCCCAGCCGCCGCTACGCTGCCAAACATAATAATGGTCGCCCCTCCCAGAACCGGCTGGGGAATAGCCTGCAGAACACCGCCCACAATAGGAAACAGTCCTAGCAGTACCAGCATACCGGCAATAAAATAGCCCACATAACGGCTACCAATACCCGTCAGCTGAATAACACCATTGTTCTGGCTAAAGGTCGTATTCGGAAAGGCGTTAAAGATACCTGCGATAAAAGAATTGATCCCATCCCCTAAAACCCCACCCCGCATTCGACGGAAGTAAGTTTCTCCCTGAATAGGCTGTCCGGTCACTACGGAAGTTGCGGTTAAATCGCCAATTGATTCAATGGTTGTAATTAGGTACAAAAATGCGAAGGGAATAAACGCAGCGGGATTAAATCCAAATCCGTACTTGAAGGGAACCGGCAGCGTAAATATTGACATTTGGCTGAGCTGACTTAAATCCACGAGGCCCATTGACAAGCCAATTAAGTACCCCACGATCAACCCGATCGCGATCGAAGACATGCGGAGAAACACATTACGACTGCTGTTGAGGACAACAATGATGCCCAAAACCAGAAGTGACAAGAAGATATTCTGGGCACTCCCGTAGGTTTCGTTGGCACGCGCCAGCGCGCCGCCTCCCATTGCCAGCACACCAGCATTGATCAGCGTCAAACCAATCAGCATAACGACCGTACCTGTTACCAAGGGCGTAATCACCCGGCTAATGACTTCAATAAACTGGCTGAACACCATCTCAATAATTGAGCCCAGAAAACATAGGCTAAAAATTAGCCCCAAAGATTGGGCCGGACTCGCGCCTCCATCAATGGCAGCTGTACCGGCACCGATAATCGGCCCAATAAAGGCAAAACTAGTGCCTTGAATACTCAGCAGACCGGAACCCACAGGACCAATTCTCCGGGCCTGAATGAACGTCGCAATCCCCGAAACGAACAGAGACATACTGATGAGATAAGCCCGATCTCCGGGCTCAAGTCCTAGCGCGTTACCGATAATCAAAGCGGGGGTAATGATGCCGATAAAGCTTGCCAAAACGTGTTGGGCTGCTGCGAAGAGCGTCTCTCGCAGCGGTGGCTTGGCCTCCAACCCGTAAATTAAATCGGTCGGTTTGGCAACGATGGGTTCAGGGGGAGCATCGCCAACGGTTTCATCTGGATAGTAAACAGAACTCTCTTGCTCAGCCACCGCTAGTTTCTCCCTTTCTGTCAACTCTCAATGCGGACTCTAGCTACCTCTGAGTCAGCTCATAACCGCTGGCCTAGTCCCCACAAAGGCGGTAAACACAATCAAACCAAGCCGGTTGCCTAGTATTTAAGGGGATGCGTGGACCGAAGAATGCTGTGCTGTATACAGCAGCCAGCGATATTTTTCTGACTGCTTATCCAGAATTGACCGATGCAAGGCCTCTAGCAGATTTGAAATAGTGTGTAGAGAACGGTCCCGATGGTTGTTTAAGTTCAGACTAGCTACTTAAACACTGCAACTTCAGTCGGTTTATGGAAAAGCTAAAAATTGTCGTAGTCGGAGCTGGAATGGGGGGGCTTACCACTGCCCTAGCGATGAGACAAGCAGGCTACGAGGTCGAAGTCTACGATCGCGTCAAGGCTCTACGACCAGCAGGTGCTGGCATTTCACTGTGGTCTAACGGCGTTAAGGTGCTGAATCGTTTGGGGCTTGGCAGTGCGATCGCCGCGATCGGGGGACCGATGGAGCAGATGGCTTACTACGAAGGTAAGACGGGCAAACTGCTGACCCGATTTAGTTTAATGCCGATTGTGGAACGGGTCGGTCAAGCGCCTTATCCAGTCGCGCGAACCGATCTACAGCAAATGCTGCTCGAAGCTCTCGGAGTTGAGCAGGTGCAGCTCAACAAGCGATGTGTAGCCGTGGAGCAAACGCCTGAAAGCGCCACGGCTGTTTTTGAAGACGGTCACCGGGCTACGGGCGATGTAGTTGTCGGAGCTGACGGCACGCACTCCATCATTCGCACGTATGTTTTAGGTCATCCAACTGAACGTCGCTATGTAGGCTACGTGAACTGGAATGGGTTGGTACCTGTGAGCAATGAGCTAGCTCCAGCCAATAGTTGGGATCTCTATGTCGCGGATGGCCAGCGGGCATCGGTCATGCCGGTAGGGGGCGATCGCTTCTACTTCTTTCTTGACGTGCCTTTACCTAAAGGCACCGACAATAATCCCGAAAACTACTGTCAGGAGCTCACCGAGCATTTTGCGGGATGGGCTGCCCCCGTCCAAACCCTGATCCAAAGGCTCGACCCCAGCCAAACGAATCGTGTGGAAATTCACGACATTGAACCTCTGCAAACGCTCTTTAAAGGCCGTGTGGCTCTGATTGGGGATGCGGCTCACAGCACAGCACCCGATTTAGGGCAGGGAGGCTGTCAGGCCATAGAGGATGCCTGGTCCTTAGCCAACTATTTAGCGACCACCAATATTAGCGTGACGGATGCTCTGGAACGCTATCAGGCCAGTCGGCTGGAGCGGGTTGCCCAGATTATTCTGAAAGCCCGCACGCGGGCTGATATGACCCACGGCAAAATTCCCGAAAAAACGCAGCAGTGGTACACCGAGCTAGCAGCAGAGGATGGTACCAAAATTATGGACGCTATTGCGGAGACGATTTTGCTCGGCCCCATGCACTGAGGAACACAGAATGAATGAAAATGCTGCGAGATGCTTCATTTTCTTTAAGGAAGCGGAGAATTGCGGTCAAATTCGCACTATAGCTCCCAAATCTGAGGGAGTCTGTCGGTCCTTGAAAACCGCATAGCTTCGTTGATCCCCTCAGATTGCTTTCCGTGCCAGGGTTTCAGCCCATTCTGAAGTGGTCTCGTGCCTCGTCGTACCGCCAATAATCGTCCCGGTCTTCTCATCTATTGATTTCTCTACATGCTTAGCTTAGGGATATCGATCGCTCAAATCTGTCTTGAAGTAGAGGGGCTGCCACAGCTTCTTTCTCTAGAGTGAGGAGGTTCACATATCTCAAGATTTGAGCATGGACATTCAGCAGCTGCCAGGAACCGCTAATTTTCTGGGATCTACCTGGGATGGCAAGGGAACAAACTTTGCATTGTTTTCGGAGAATGCCACCAAAGTCGAGCTCTGTTTGTTTGACGAAGCGGATCGCGAAACCCGCATCGAGCTAAATGAGATGTATAACTTCACCTGGCACGGGTACTTTCCAGGTATTAAGCCAGGGCAACGCTACGGCTATCGGGTTTATGGTCCCTACGAGCCTCACAACGGACACCGTTTCAATCCCTCTAAGCTACTAATTGATCCTTACGCCTATGCGATCGCGGGTGACGTTAAGCATGGCCGCGAGTTGTTTGGCTACGACTGGGAAGATGCGGCTGCAGATTTGTCTTACTACGATGCTGATAGCGCTGCACTAATGCCCAAATGCATCGTCGTTGACACTCAGTTTGACTGGGAAGGCGATCGCCGCCTGGAAATTCCTTGGAACAAGACCATCATTTATGAGCTGCACGTCAAAGGCTTTACGCAGCAGCATCCTGATATTCCTGAGCAGCTGCGAGGCACCTATGCTGGATTGGCCCATCCAGCCGCGATTAAGCATATTCAGTCTTTGGGCATTACAGCCGTGGAACTTATGCCCGTGCATCACTTCTATGCCAACCCGGGTCACCTCGTCGATAAGGGCCTTGTCAATTACTGGGGCTACGATTCCCTCAGCTACTTTGCCCCCCATGCGGGCTACAGCGCGACTGGTACAGCTGGGCAGCAGGTGCGTGAGTTTAAAGAAATGGTCAAAGCGTTTCACAACGCGGGCATCGAAGTCATTCTGGATGTGGTTTACAACCACACAGGCGAGGGCAACCATATGGGGCCAACCCTCAGCTTCCGGGGGGTTGACAACGCTTCGTACTATCGCCTTGTGGGTGATAATCGCCGCTATTACATGGACTACACCGGCTGCGGTAACACGCTCAATGTCAGTCATCCCCAAGTGCTAAAGCTGATTATGGATAGCCTGCGCTACTGGGTTACCGAGATGCACGTCGATGGCTTCCGGTTTGATTTGGCATCGGCTTTGGCACGTGAACTGTACGAACAAGGGACGCTAGCCTCTTTCTTCGACATTATTCACCAAGACCCCGTGCTCTCTAAGGTGAAGCTCATTGCGGAGCCCTGGGATGTGGGTCCGGGCGGCTATCAGGTAGGCAAGTTCCCGCTGCTGTGGTCTGAGTGGAACGGCAAATACCGAGACACGGTGCGGGACTTCTGGCGCGGCGAAGACAGTACGCTAGCTGAGTTTGCCTATCGGTTTACGGGTAGCTCTGATCTGTACGAATACAGTGGTCGCCGTCCCCACGCTAGCATCAACTTCATCACGGCTCACGACGGGTTCACGCTGCAGGATCTGATCAGCTACAACCACAAGCATAACGAGGCCAACGGCGAAGAGAACCGCGACGGCGACAACCATAACCGCTCTTGGAACTGTGGGACCGAAGGGGAAACCGATAATCCTGAGGTATTGGAACTGAGAGATCGCCAGCGCCGTAATATGATGACCACCCTCATGCTGTCCCAAGGAGTGCCGATGCTTGTGGCAGGTGACGAAATGGGGCGATCGCAGGGGGGCAACAACAATGCCTACTGCCAAGACAGCGAAATTTCCTGGCTTGATTGGGACCTCACTCAGTCAAACCAGGCATTTCTCGACTATACTCGCGAGCTGATTCAGTTTCTGCTGGCTCATCCTATCTTCCGCCGCCGCCAGTGGTTCCAGGGGCGGGCTATTCATGGTTCTGGCATCAGCGATATCGGCTGGTATAACGTGGACGGTAGCCGCATGACGGGGGATCAGTGGAACGCTGGGTTCATCAAGAGTCTGGCTGTTTTCCTCAACGGGCAGGAGATCGTAACGCCAACTCACCGAGGCGAGCGCGTTATTGACGATAGCTTCTTGATGTTTTTCAACGCACACTACGAGACACTCATGTTCTCGCTGCCTAAAAAGCTAAAGGGGTACGATTGGGAACTCATCATTGATACTAAAGCTGGTGGCTTCATGGAGGCTACCCAACCGTTCAGGGGCGATCGCACGATTCCAGTGTCCGCACGCTCAATCATTGTTTTGCAGTGTCGAGCCCGCGAAATTGACATAGAGGATGAGTGATAGCTAGAGTTGCTAGCAGCTATTAGCCTTCAACTGATATGCATTTACGAAGCGCTACGCCACAAGATGCAGGAAAAATCCACCAGCTTTTTTGTATACCCGAAGTCTTTGAATATTTGGCTGATGGCAAGCAACCACCGCCTAGCACTGCTCCAGCGTGGGTCAATTCTGCGGCTACCGATCTTGCCAACTATGGTGGAGGGCTATGGGTTTTGGTTGATGATGCTGACCTGGATGTGGGCGGTGTGGTTAGACTCGCCGGTGACGACACCAGCGAACTAGAGCTTATTTACCTACTGCATCCCAGTTTGTGGGGATTTGGATTTGCGACCCGTATGGCGCATACCGTAATGAAGCAAGCCTTTGAAGCGGGGTTAGTCGCGACAATTTGGGCAGGGGCCGACGCCCCCAATAAGGCGTCGCTTGCTGTGATGAAGCGCCTCGGCATGCAGTTTCGACGGGAGGTTCAGTATCCATTAGGCCCCGGTATGGAATACCAAATGAGGGCCGGAGACTTCGATCCTAGAAGAATCGAACCGTTACCGATTACTGTTGATTAGATAGGCTACGTTTACGTCCCACCCGCAGATAACTCGCGGGCGGATTAGCAGCGGAGCCGAAGATCAGCATCGAACTCACGCTGATAGTAGAAACTACCTTGCTGAAGGATAAACTTCATCGGCAACGAAGGCTGGTTCGCCTTCAAATTCAGCTTCGAGTTCTGGCTGCAGACCATATTCTTGCTCAATTTCAGCTGGGCGAAGCGTACCAGCGATCGCAACTGTCTCGCCTTCTTGGGGCGCAATCATCTCGGCAATACCACCTGGATTCAGCACAAGCAGCGGCTCTCCCCCAAAGAGCGCTTCATCATACCCCAGATTAGGCAGTTCTCCCCAGACAGCGATCGCCGCCTGGGGGGAAACGGGTGTGATTAACGCCTTGGGTATAGCAGCTGACTAAACCAAAGCTGTCAGCTTCTTTTCTGACTGCGGCTCTACCTTAGCTGATCGCGCTTGCGCCTCCGTCAGGAGATGATTCGCCCACTGCTGGACATCGTAACGGCAAAGCGCTTCGTACATGGGTTTCATGCGCGTAGCTTGTTCTGCCTTAGGCATCGTGAGTGCTTGGTCAATGGCAGCGTCCATATTGTTCTTGGAGTAAGGATTCGTCAGAATCGCGCCCGGTAATTCTACGGCTGCTCCTGTAAATTCAGACAGAACCAGTACGCCATCTTGCCCTCCATGGGCAACGACGTATTCCTTCGCAACAAGATTGAGACCATCGCGTAGAGGCGTAATCCAGGCAATGTCGGCGGCTTTCATATACGCCATCAGCGTCTCGTAAGGAATGGGCTCCGTCGAGAAGCGAACCGGCTGCCAATTAAGCCGACTAAAGCGGCCATTAATGCGCCCTACGACTTGCTCAATCTCACGCTGAACCGTGCGATAAACTCGCATACCGGCAGCCGATTTAACTGCGACCGCTACCAGATTAATCTTGCCGTGTAAATCGGGGCGGCGATCTAACAGGCGCTCGTAGGCCAGCAGCATCTCATGGTTGCCTTTGGTATAGTCCACCCGACTCGCGGAGATGATTAGTGTGTTATCACCAATCTGCTCACGAATGTTTTGAATCGTTTGAGCCGCCGCCGGTTTTGCCAAAACGCTGCGAATAAGCGTAGGGTTAGTGCCCACAGGAAAGGCATCGACATTCACGAGGCGATCGCCGTATTTAAGCTGAGTTGTAATTTCGGGTTCAGCGAGTGCTGTACCACTTGCTGTGAAGGCAGCGCTTACAGGCGTCCGGCGTAAAACTTCAACCGTCAATAGACTGCGAGCCGCATTCACGAAGTTCTCAGCATAACGAGGAATATGGAAACCGCAGAGATCGCAGCATAGTAGACTTTCAACAATCTCTTCCCGCCAAGGCAAGATATTAAAGGTATCTGCTGCTGGAAAAGGTGTGTGGTGAAAAAAGGCAATCCGTACATTCGGCATCTTTTGGCGAATGTAGTAAGGGGCCAGCCATAGGTTGTAGTCGTGAATCCAAATTAAGGCGTCATCCGCTGCATTCTCACAGGCGGCTTCAGCAAACAGTCGGTTGATATGCTTAAAATTTTCCCAATTGGCCGAGTCTGACGTGTGCTTTTCTGGAAAGGCATGGAGGATTGGCCAAAAAGCCTCTTTAGAGGTGACGTAGTAAAAGTCTTTAACCTGATCGGCTAAGAGAGGAATGCGTCGAACCACGCAGTTTTCTCCTGCACCTTCATAGGTCATGTCTTGCTGAAACCGAGTTCGCTCACGCTCAGATATCTTTTTCCAAGCGATCCAGGTGCTGGCCTCAGCACTGGCAAAAAAGCTCTTTAAAGTTGGAATAATGCCATTTGGACTCTTTTTCTCGCGATAGATACGCTTACCATTCTCAACGACCTCGTCATAAGGTTCGCGGTGATAAAGGATGATCAAAGATGATTTCATAGGTGAGATCCATTCAACCGAAGCAACAGAACAAGGCAATAAAACTAAACCGTTTAAAGCTTAATTTTGAGGTGTTCTGCAATACAAAAGTAAAGTTTTGATGGCCAATCTATACTTATCTTGCTTCAGCTCAATCATAGCCTATGGAGTATTCACTACGGAATAGAAAATCGCGCCTTCATGCCCTCTAGAAGGTCGTCATCTATCATAAGATATAGACTACATAAGAGTTTTTCTATGATTAGGATATATCCCCAAAATGCTCCAAAAATAAAATAAACAGAGTATTTATAATTTGTTTTGATTTCCTCACATCATTAATAAGCTAAAAACAATTCACTCTTTATCGACTGCCAGCCAAAATTGACACCTTTAGAACTTTAGCTTCTCAGAAAAACTAAGGAGATAATCAATGGCTTTTGGACAGCAGCGGCTACCTTCTTACGAATATTTTTTGAGATGTGAATTACGAGTCCGCCTTAATTTAAGCCAATTCGCAACTTTCTCGGTTGACTGATAAAAGTCCTGGAACCTTGCCATTCGTTGCCAAAGCTGGTAACTAGTACCGCTACGCGGAATTCAAAATTCAAAATTCAAAATTCAAAACCACAGCGGGTGAGCCTTTCAAGCATTCTGAAGGGTGCGCGTACTTCTGCCATCGAGGACTAGAAGCCATCCCTACTGGCTGCGCGAACTCCCAAACTAAAGGTTTTGACAACCTGCAGAGGTAAGTTTAGCGTCCGCAAGCGAGCACTTGACTGCGTGCTGGAAAAAGTTTTGTTGGTCAATTCAGCAGCTTCTCAGGAGGGTGAACAACATGCATCGGACGCTACAGGTGAACATAACAGCGTGAAGGTCTTGATAGTTGACATGCAGTTGAAGGAGTATATTTTAAGCCGGGAAACCTTCTAGGTGAAAGGGATTGGGGCGATGTGTTTTTTGAGGCTGTCGAGCCAGTGGAAGTGCGCCCATGTGGTCAACGACCCAGTCAAATAAATCAGGAAACTCATAGTCAAATAAG
>JBHJHM010000128.1:0-26528 GCA_050330865.1 Leptolyngbyaceae cyanobacterium | reverse complement strand
CTGCCTCATGGGGAGGCTGATAGGGTGAACCACTCTCAGATGGATGGAACATGTGTGTTGTCCTTTTACTTGGAGAAAAACAGGGGCGTCTCCACGGCAATCCCCGTGAGAGTGAAATCAGGGACGCCGGATCATAAAATTGACCCTAAGGCGCACCGATCTACTCATGCTAGATTGGGACGTCTAGGGGATTTGAGAAGCGCTATCTTCTCAGATCCCTGCCTAGAGCCAATCCCCTGCTGTCATTAAAAATACGCCATGGCATCCGTGAATTCAACCGTATCGGGTTGCTGAAGGCTGGGGTGGGGTCAAGATCTCGTTACAATGGCCGCGACAGCGATGTTGATTGGCTAGTATCTGACGCAGAGTCATCGCTTTCGCGGGGGTCTCTCGATCCTTGAAAACCGCATAGTCTCGTTGACCCCCCCGGGTCGCCTGCCGGGTAAGGGTTTCAGCAGTTTTCCACAGGGCTTTGTTGAAAGCAATTCTCATTAATTTGGCCCTCGACCCGCCCCCCCCCGAAAATGCCTATCTGGAAGCCTTGCCACGCAAGGGTTTCAAAAGGCAGAGGTTTCAAAACCACCACCCCGAGAGGGGACGGAAACTTCAGGGGAAACGTAGGCATTGAATGGTGCGCCCGTTTCAAAACCACCACCCCGAGAGGGGACGGAAACGCCTGAGTTATGGTAAACGGTCATTACATTCCGGTAATAGTTTCAAAACCACCACCCCGAGAGGGGACGGAAACTCCTCTGCTGCATCAAAGGCGTTTTGTGCCTGTCCGCAGTTTCAAAACCACCACCCCGAGAGGGGACGGAAACGCGCTGCGGGTTTGCATGGCGGTATTCTTTGCCACGGTTTCAAAACCACCACCCCGAGAGGGGACGGAAACCTTGTTTTCTTAAAATGTCTGCATCGAGTGCATCCGTTTCAAAACCACCACCCCGAGAGGGGGCGGAAACTCATACTCTACTTTCCCTGAAATAGGGTTGGTGTGCTTGATTAGCGGCAACTTGATCCCCCGCTGTCGCCGCCCCCTTACAAAGGGAGCTAAGCAAAGCCTGGATTGAAATGCCCCCTTCGCAAGGGGGTTGGGGGATCAAACCACCATTGTAAATGGTCAAAAATTTCTTTAAGTACCGCGTTCCCAATCTCACACTCCGCGAGAGGGCAGAAACATCCAACTCACAAAAACCGTAATCTCGAAGCTGAAGTTTCAAAACTCACATCCCGCAAGCGATTGAACCCCTATGGAATTAAATCCAGATCTAGAGGGATCAATGTGGAGCGTAGACGCTATGCGGCTTCCTGCAGAGTGACATCGCGATCGATCGCGGCCAATAGAGATGTCTCGGCCCAAAATCCCGCACAATAGAAAAGGACTCAATCTGGACAAAGAATAATGACAGCGGGGACAACAGCGACAGTACAGCAAAAGGCGTGGGCTCAGGCGATCGCGCAACCCGCTCAAGAATTTCCGCTCACCCCACTGTCAGTTCTATCAGGGGCCATACCGCCGGACTTGCGGGGGAGTCTGTATCGCAACGGTCCAGGGCGTCTGCAGCGACAGGGAGAGCGGGTCGGTCACTGGTTTGATGGCGACGGGGCCGTCTTAGCCGTCCACTTTGCCGACGGACAGGCGCAGGCAACCTATCGCTATGTGCGCTCCGCAGGCTACGTAGAAGAGGAGGCCGCTGATCAGTTTCTCTACAGCGGGTACGGCAGCTTGGCACCGGGTCCCATCTGGCAGCGCTGGAGCGCCCAGCTAAAGAATGCTGGCAATACTTCAGTACTGGCCTTGTCTGATAAAGTGCTGGCGCTTTGGGAAGGGGGGTGGCCTCATCGCCTGGATGCGCAGACACTAGAGACAGCGGGCGTAGATGCGCTGGGCCAGCTAGAGGCCAATGAACCCTATTCGGCACATCCGAAGCGGCACCCCAAAACGGGGCATATTTTTAACTTTGGCGTAGTTGCGGGTGCCAATGCCGAACTCAATATTTATCGCAGCAATCCTAGCGGTCAAATCGAGCAGAAGCAGCGTGTGCCGCTCAATGGCATTCCCTTAATTCATGATTTTGTATTGGCTGAGCGCTACCTGGTGTTTTGCGTGCCCCCGGTTCGCCTCAATCCGCTACCCGCAGTTCTAGGGTTTCAGAGCTTCAGCGATGCGCTCAAATGGCGACCCCGCTACGGGACTCAGGTCGTGGTCCTCGATGCTGAAACCCTGGAAGTAATGAGCTCAGAGGCTACCGATGCCTGGTATCAGTGGCACTTTGGCAAAGGCTTCGTGAACAACGACGGTGATGTGGTTCTGGAGGTCGTCCGCTATCCCGACTTTGATACCAACCAGCAGCTTAAGGAATATGCGTCGGGAGAAATGACCACGCCTGCGGTTGGACAACTTTGGCAAATTTGTCTCGACCCCCAGACAGCACGAGTCCGGACGCAGACCTGCTTGGTGGAGCACCCCTGTGAGTTTCCTCAGGTGCCAGCCGATCGCCCTACTGCGGCAGCGCCGACTTACTTGTCGATTCACGCACCGGGAAAAGAATCGGTTGGTGAACTCTTTGGGGCGATCGCTCGGTTCGATCCAGATACCGCTAAGCTCACGGTGGCCGATGTGGGCACCGATTGCTATCCCTCGGAGCCCATTTATGTGTCGCAGGGCGATGTCGCAGGCACTGGTCGGCCTTCGGAAGGATGGCTGCTCACCGTGGTCTACGACGGCAGCCGCCATACGAGCGAATTATGGATCTACCAGAGCGATCGCCTGATGGATGAGCCTGTCTGTCGATTGCAGTTACCGAGCGTCATTCCCCCTGGCTTTCACGGCACCTGGCAGGCCCATTAAATAATCGTTGATCATGATGGGCTACGAAGGAGCCAGTAGGATGGCCGAAGGGTGAATACCCGTGCCCATCCCGACTAGAGCGTTGATCATGATGGGCACACTTCGCTTTGCCCATCCCAGGAAGGAGCTGTGGCATAGCCTCGGGAGGCTTTTGTGCTAAGCCGCCTTGAAGTGAGAATGTCCGTTAAGTGTTTCCAGATTCAGTGTGTCGATAAGGGCCAGTAGTGACATTCGCGTCGTTTCTTGGTCTAAGGCGTGTTGCCCCTTGAGCTGCAGGGCAATGTAATCCTGATAGCGGCGGACCACAATCGTCGTCGTCGTTTCTAGACGAATTGTCATCTGCTGGAATCCTTCCATCGATAAGGAAGTAGAGAGGAGCGATCGCAGACCCAATGCCTGAAAAACTAGCTGAACCCAATGGATACTGGGATTTTCCTCCGTGATGAAATACTCACGAGGCAATCCATTGAGATCAAAAATTGCGATCCCTAAGACATCTTGGATGCTGAATGCGGTTTGATTTGGCTGAGTCAAGTCAACGTTCTCAATAAGGACTGAGCAAACTTCCACTCTCTGGACAGCACAAGCTGATCCCCAGAATTGCGGTGGGATCATGCTGCCATTTGAGAGTGGCGATTATGTGACGGCCAAGTGACTCTAGCCTGCCGTCACAAATCTCTTCTGCCAGCTTTATTGAGGGAACACGAGCTCTGGGCTTATAAGCGAAGAGAATTCATTAACTACTCCTCAATATAATTCTATTGAGCCAGAATTTGATATGAACTTATCGCAAGCCATGCAGCGATACGACCCCTAAACAACGCCATAGCGCGATCGCACTGACTGCTGCATCACTAAGACTGAGAAGCCAGAGCCGCCTTACGCTAGCTAAGAAGTCCTACAAGCAAGAGCATTACTCCGCCTATTAGGCAAGCCACCATTGCGTAAAACGTCGTTTTGGCACTGTGGGTAGTGGCCGTTGCTAAACGTTCTTCATCTTTCAGTGAAATGATGTATTTGTGGCCAGACTTCACAGGTTTGCCGATGATGACCTCTCCGGTCAGATCACTAGCAGCCCCAACGACCAAGACAGAGCGTCCCACAGGGAGCAGCGATTCTTGATAGCGATACCCCAGCGTCTGGCCCGATGGCTCGGCACGAAACTCATCCAACACCGAAATTGTTTCGATGTCAGCCCCGTCGGGATCAACTTTTACGGTGCCGGTGCGATCGCGTAGCCAAAAGGGAATGGATTGCCTCTGGTCGGTAACCGTTTCAGATTTGCGTTGGCGCTTGCTCTGCGTGCTTCCGTCATTCGTTCGCGTCGTCTCAGTTTCCTCAAACTCGCGCCTAACTCTGGCACTGTAATGCACACAGGGGGCTTGGGTATGTTCGGAATACAGCGGCGGGTCTGCTACCACTTCGCCCCACAGCTTCACATAATCGCGCCAGCTGCCCCCACCAATTTCATTGGCAACCGCGCCAACCGTGCTTGCTAACTCTGCCGTCGTCATAAAGCGGGCTGATTTGAGGCTGAAGAGTCTTTGATTTTGGTTCCGCTGGACGAAAAAGAGAATCGCGCCCACGATCAGTAAAATAAAACCGAAGAAAATCATGACTTGCTTGCAAGAATCCCAATTAAACCACATCCGATGTGAAAACTGGAGTTTTTGCCTCAAGCAAAACCGGGGAGCGGGGTCTATCTTATGCCGCTGATCCTGATCAAAGCAGGCTCAATCGTCTGGGGTGCGCTGGCTACGCCAAGCATACCCTACGATTATGGGCGGGGGATGGCATGGTATTACTCCTGCGGGGGATCTTCATTTTGTAAACTACCCAGCGTCGCGATCGCATTGTCGCACCAGCGAAGCCAGGCTTGCTCTAGCTGAATCCCATTGCGGAGGGTGAGGTAGGGATAAGTCGACTCTTCGGATAGGGCCTCTGTATCAGGAAATAGGCGATCCTCGATCGCCTGGTATTCGGTTAACCGCAGCTGATGCTGTTTGCGGTGATGGCGGAGTTCCGTAAGTAGAATTGCTGGAGCAACCAGGTGACCGCTGAATAACTTGACCAGCAGGTCGTCTTTAATGGGACTAATAGACGAAGGTATTCGGAGCCACTCGATTAAGAATGCCCTACCACTATCCGTTAGCGAATACAGCTTCTTGTTGGGGCGAATGTCCTGCTGAACCGTTTCTGAAGTTACGTGACCAGCCGCCTCTAGCTTAGACAGTTCGCGATAAATCTGCTGGTGACTGGCTTCCCAAAAAAAGCCAACCGACCCGTCAAAGCGCCTTGCCAAATCGTAGCCGCTACTGGGACAGTCCATTAAAGCCGCTAGAATCGCATGGGCGATGGCCATGGTCTCCGTACCATAAGTATGTAATTTTTAGCATAGAGCGCTGTTATACAAATACCCAAGCCACAGCTATGAATATGACACAACAGCTGACGTACGCTCACGTAACAGGTAGGTTTCCATCATGCCTTTGCCTTTCACTGCAATCTTGCCGCGAGCGTCCAGCTGATATTCGGTCTTCACCGCTTCATAGGTTGATTGGGTAACCTGGATTTCGCCTGCGATCCCAGAAGACTCCATACGGCTAGCGATATTCACCGTATCGCCCCAGAGATCATAAATGAACTTTTTCTTGCCAATAACGCCTGCAATCACAGGCCCTGTGTTGATGCCGATCCGCATCTTGAAGGGACGCTCATGACGTCGGCTGAGAGCAATGATGGCTGTTTGCATGTCAAGCGCCATTGCCGCGATCGCTTTAGCATGGTCATCCCGCTGCTCAGGCAATCCGCCTACCACCATATAGGCATCGCCAATGGTTTTAATTTTTTCTAGACCGTGTTTTTCTGCCAGCCCGTCAAACGTCGAGAAAATTTCATTCAGCATCTCGACTAAGGTTTGAGGTGAGAGTTCCGTCGACAGACGGGTAAAGTCAACAATGTCAGCAAACAGTACAGTGACTTCGGCAAAATGGTCAGCGATTGTATTTTCCTGCTGTTTCAGGCGATGAGCGATCGGCTGGGGCAGGATATTGAGCAACAGATGCTCAGATTTTTCCTTCTCGGCCTGGAGCTCGACGCGGGCTCGCTCACGTTCTGCCATGCTGGCAGCCAAGGCCAAGGCCGTGATAACCAACACGCAGATGTAGGTCTGGAGCGCTAAAATTGCGGTTTCTGGCTCAGTTGAAAAATGAAAAAACGGACCTTGGTTTTGGATAAATCCGCCATAGGCGAATCCCGTTGTCAGCAGAATCGCGATAGCCGCGCCCGAAGGCCCCCACATCAAAGCTCCCCAAGTAATGAGTGGGAAAGGCAAATATTCCAACGGGAAGGGAGCAATTTCGGTGCGATCGGGGGCGGCGAAGACAAACCAGCTGAGGAACGTCAGGCCGCTGACCCAGATCAGCTCTAACCCTCTCTGAGAAACCGTCTGCCGCCGAAACCGCTGTCGCCAATCCGGCAATGTCAATACCGCCGGAAAGAGAATCAAAATACTGCTAACGTTGCCAATCCACCAATTAAACCAGACCGTGCCCAAAGAGCCCATACTGGTCATCTCAGCCCAGCAGCAATGAAGCATCCCGATGGTAGCGCTGACGGTCGAAGGAATCAGCGCGCCCAAAACAATGAGGCGAGTTACATCGCGGAGATGATCGAGTCGCGGCGAAAAGCGAACTTTAAGGAGTAATGAGGCTCCTAGCAACGCCGACAAGGTATTGTTAGCAGCTGCCGTAACGCCTCCCATCCACATGGACTGATCTGGTGACAGCACTGTGTTAAGCAAGGAGCCTAGGGCAACAGCAGGCCAAAACTTGAGCCCTAACAGGAGTAAAATTATCTGGCTATAGGCTGCTGGAGGCCAAATGGGATAAGCCGGCAGATTTGAAGGGAGGGGAAACAGATAGACCAGGTCAATCAGCAGACGGTACCCCACTGCCAAGAGTGCGATCGCGCCCCAAAACCACACCCCTTTCAGCCGGCGCGACCAAGTTCCATAGAGGGGGCGGCGACGGGGGCGCAAAACATCTAACCAGGAGTTGGGTAGGGAGGACATAAGCCTTTGGCGATCAGGCAAGACTATCCAAGACTAGCGAAAAGCGAACTCACTGGTGAGCTAATGGTAAAGACCTTTACTTGTGCATCAACTAGCTTTTCTGAATTGATTCGCGTTTCAGTTACGGATGCTTGTCATGATCACGGGTTAAAAAAGGGCCTCAACTCAGCCTGACGCAAAATCCACTTTGCAAACAGTGCAATATCGATTGCCTGATTAGACTGACAAAACTTTGGCGGCGGGCGGTTGCAACCGCGCCTAAAGAGGCTAAACCTGTCTCCGCAGGTTACCAAAACCCTTGATCCAATAGTCCGCGCAGGCGGACTTTCCATCAGCAGGCGCGACTTCTAGTCGCCAGCTGCGGCAACGAAACACAAGGTTTCTAGAACTTTTGTCAGTCAACCAGATCGATTGCAGTATGTAGCCTTGATCCTTAGACAGGTGACCAATCAATCGTCACATCTCAAACCTGATGGCCCGACTCATACAGCGACTGCCTATGCTGATACCTCAACATAGGCAGTCTGCTTGGTGATATTAAGACCCTATCCGGAAACCCATAATGTACAGCTTGTGAATCGCTGAAACCATTCACATCCGGTAGGGTGGGCAATGCTCACCAGCCATCATTCAAAGGTATTCGGATAGGCTCTAAAAAACGAAGCGCTAAACCGTTACAGCAAATCACAGGGTTTGATAAGCCGATGCCTGCATCCAACCCCGATCGGTTAGTAAGCACCTGATTTTTTGAGGACAGCTGCAAAGGTTTTGAACAGAATGCTGATATCCAGGCAAATTGACCAGTTCTGAATGTAATGGAGATCAAGCTTCAAGACGTCGTCAAAGTTGTCGATATCGGATCGTCCTGACACTTGCCACATGCCCGTGATGCCTGGTAAAACATCTTGGCGAATAAAATAGTGCTCCTCGAATTTCTCAACATCGCGAAGCGGTAAAGGACGGGGACCCACCAGACTCATCTCACCTAGCAACACATTGAAAATCTGAGGTAGCTCATCCAAGCTATAGCGGCGGATAAAGCCTCCAATGCGGGTGATGCGAGGATCTTCCTTGATTTTGAACAGAACGCCATCCTTCGTTTGATTCATGGCTTCTAGCTGGGCCTGTAGCTTGTCTGCATTCTGCACCATGCTGCGAAATTTCCAAACTTTGAAAGGATTGCCATGCAGTCCAATCCGAGTTTGCTTGTAGAAAATAGGTCCTGGCGAATCGATGCGAATAGCCAGCGCAATGAGCAAATAAACTGGCGAGAGCAATGTCAAGAACAGCACTGCGAAGGTCACATCAAAGGCACGCTTGAGCCAAAAGTCAACGCCAGCAATCAGCGCTGGATAAAAGCTGACACAGGGAACCTCGTTGTTCAGCGTGTGAATATTGGCGCCCCTGAGAACCTGATCTTGCTCAACAGGAACGACGTGAAGCGTGATCCCCAAAGATTGAAAACGCTGTCCTAAAAACATGCGGTTTTTAATGGCATCCCAAGCGACAAACACTTCCGCAATGCCAAGACGCTGAATTTCTGCAAAGGTAGCTTCGCGACGAGCACGATCTAGTGCTCTGGCTCCTTTAACGCTAGCCAAGTGGTAGCGCTGTTCGTTGCGGACAACTCCCTCAGCTCGTTCTCGATAGGCCGGGTCAGCGATGACCATTGCCGGGTAGCGGATAGAACCTCGCAACCGGAGCATATGAGTCAACTGGTCAACCATCAAGCGTCCGCCGCAAACAAACAAAATGCTGAAGCTCCAGAAACCCAGAAACTCAGTTCGCGAAATAAACTGCTCTGGATTATAGAAGTAACTAATCAGCAGAAGTAGAACAACAGACAGACTCTGGGCTTTAATAATGCCTGGATAATCTCGTCGAGCATCGCCCGGACGATAGAGACCCCGAGTAGAAAATAAACTGATACAAAGACACAGCGCTAAAGCGAGGTGAATCTCAAGATTCCCGGTACTCCACAAAGGCTGCGATGGATTTGCCAACGTCTTAGCTAGCATCCAAGCAAGGCTAATGAAGAAAATATCCGAGGTGAACAAAACCGCACGTCTTGCCCAACTGAGAAAAACACCTCGGCGAAGGCCCGCGATGCCGGGGATACTGCGAATATCTTTGGTCTGAGCGGTCGCATCAGGCGTGCCCGTTTTTTCCACGGGCAGAACCGAATGTGCAGCGAAATACCTAAGGTAGCTCATGGGAATTCTACGGGTGTTAGTAAGTAAGACTAGGGCAGTTTTCCGAGGAGATGCCAGGTAGTATGACCCTTCATTTCTAACTTATTCACATCAGCAAGGGGGTTATCGCTCTTATACAGATATGAAGGCGAAATGTTTACAACTGTTCCCAAACAATGGGGTTAAGAACAACCATTCCTGTAAGACAGCGTGAAACTACCACTTCAATGAGCAAACGAGTGAAAATATGAGCAAATGATGTAAAACCACAAAGCTGGATAGACCGTTGAGTAAGCTCAAAGACAACAATGCCCGTGCGCTAACTCATCAGCAGGAAGCCTAAGACACGACCGCTTAATCAGAACCCAGAGCCGTTAACCCAGCCCAAACAACTGACACAACCAACTATCCAGGAACTCCAACCCTACTCGCGTTACTGACGCTGCTTAACAACTCCCTTTAAGCAAATCCTTAGCAGTCTATCAGTAGGTATGCGGTATTACTTTAACAATAAATCTATAATTTGCCAGTTAGGAAACCGTAATATCCACAAAAAACTGTTCTTAAGTTTACTGGATATATGGTTAAATATACTGAGTTTCAATAAAATCAAGAAGCTAAATATAGACTGGCATCAGCTCAACATACGAAGAGAAAAGAGCTGGACGTTTGATGGCTATGCCTCTTACCATCTACGCAAAACTACGCATAAAAATTCTTTGGAAACAGCGTCTTGCTGAATCGCCTAAGCATAACCTTCGAAGAGCAGAGTAGAAGAGCGCATTAATGGCAGTCTACTCCGCTCTGTGGATATCCTTGCCACGAAGAAAATCTAATCAAACTAATCGGCGATTGATGTCGCAACCGTTTTGTAGGTGTCCAGCAACTTGGGAGCCTGATGTTTCCATTCCAACTCTTCTTTCATCCGACGCTGGCCTTCAGTGCCCATCGCGGCTCGAAGTTCTGGATCAGCCAGCAATTCTAGGATTTTCGCGGCAAATTCAAGTTCGTTGTTGGGTCTGGCATATAGGGATGCGGTTGCAGCTGATCGCCGGCCTTCGCGCAAATCAAACTGAACAATGGGCTTACCTAACGCCATATATTCCAGAATCTTGTTCATGGTGCAGTTTTCGTTATATGCCGATGTGGGAGACGGCTCCACGCAAATGTCGCAGCTGGAGAGGCGCTCGAGTAGGTCAGCTCCTCGCATGAACCCAGTAAATTCCACATAGTTGGAAATTTCTAGCTCTGAGGCAAGTGACTTTAGGGAATCAAAGGCTGGCCCATCACCGATCAGCATGAAGTGGATATCTTCGCGCTTTCTTTCCTGCGTGATGTACTTGATAACTCGCAGTAGATAGTCAATACCCTCTGGTTCTCCCATCACGCCCATGTAGCCGACTAGATAGGTCCGGCCCTTCCGGTAATGGTCTTTGACAGGGAGAGGATGAAACCGTGACAAGTCGGGAGCACTCCGAACAATAAATACTTGATCTGGCTTTTTCCCGCCTCGGGTCGTGGCAATTTTGTGGTGTGATTGATTGGTCGCGATCGCATAGTCAGCGACCGCATAGGTTAGGCGTTCAACTAAACGTAGGCCATGGTAAAAAATATCAATCCGGTTGTATTTGGCAATGTACATCTCAGGAGCCAAATCATGGTGATCAAAAATGACGCGTACGCCCTTTAGAAGTTTGAACCAGATGGCAATTAAAAACAGCAAATCAGGCGGATTACAAAGGTGGATAATATCAAATCCTTGTTCACGCCAAACTTTCTGAGCAAGTCGAAATTGCCAGAAAACCGCCCAGCTGTATTCGCGTAAATAGCCAAACACTGAGCTCATTTCTTGCGGTAAAGGATGACGATAGATATGAATGTCATCAATTACTTCATAGGCTTCATCAAAGCCATTTCCCTTAGGCGAGATTACGGATACGTGGTATCCAGCTGATTTAAGGGTCGTCGCTTCCATCCATACCCGGCGATCGAACGGAACGGAGAGATTTTCGACTAGAATAAGAACGCTTTTAGATTCCATGGAACTCAAGGTTGATAGACGAATGAAGCAAGCTCTACGCCAAGTAGAGTCAATGAATGGAAAACAGAAACTGGTTGGGAAGTGAAAATGTCTAAAATTTAGACATTCGTGCGTCTTAGAGCTAGACCCGTACGTATCTCATCCACATCTTTAGCTTTCAGGGCATTTTGGTAGATATTGATCAGCATCTGATAGTTCTTATCAGGTGAATAGAGTTCCTCATATTGAACTCGCGCCAATTCACCTCGTCGTTTAACTTCCTGAAGATCGCGCCATGCCTGTCGGACGGTTGCTGCTAGGTCTTGAGGATTGCCCGGTTCAAAATGCCAGCCCGAGGAACCAGCTTGAACAATCTCCGCCATCCCTCCTAAATTACTAGCAATAACAGGAAGCCCCGTTGCAAAAGCTTCCACAATAGTCATGGGAAATCCTTCATACCACTCGGAAGGAAACACGAGAAAAGCTGCATTTTGCATCAGGGAAATCACCTCCTGACGCGGTAGCTGTCCCAGATATTCAACCTTAGTTGATAGCTGCGACTGTACTCGTTCGGCTAAGTATCCAGTACCCGCAATTTTAAGCGGAACTTCTCCCGCCAACAGCGACCAAGCTTGCATCAAGGTTTCCACACCCTTTTGCGAAATCAAACGTCCTGCAAACAGCGCATACCCTCCCTGGTGCGAACCCTTGCCAATCTGAGCTGTCACGAAATTAGGCTTTACGACTAATTTTTCGGAGGGCAGCCCCGCTTCGACAAATTTTTTACGGGCAAACTCTGTGAGGGCAATATATGTATTAATCTCCTTTGAGTAAGTTCCTCGCATTCGATTAAATGTTAGGCTTGAGACCAAAAAAGCTGTACTCAAATAATCTCGCCGATAACATCCATGTATTAAAGCTGGGTATGTAAATGATTTGCCGATGCAGCTTTCGCAGATCTGATTGTTGCGATACAAATTAGAGCCTGGGCAAACAAGTTTAAAGTTATGCAATGTTTGAACGACGGGAACACTTTCAGACTGACAAGCCGTATATACTGACGGAGAGATCAGTGGAACCGTATTGTGGACATGTGCTATGTCAGGTTTGTGTTCCTGCAGAAAGCTTTTGATTTGCTGATAAATATTGCGCGACCAGATTGAATCCAACGAAACTCGAAGCTTTTGGGTAGTGGAAAGATTCTGTATTTCTGAACTTTTGGCAATCCACTGCTGAACGGTATGTCCGTTCGCTTCCAGGACAGCTTTCTCTGCACTAAGAACTGCTTCTTCACCCCCAAGCGTTTGATATTCGTTATGAATTTGCAGAATTTTCATGGCAGGTCACAGGCTCTCTGATGGTCTAAACGGATGATTACCAATAGCATCCGCTGATTGATTTCCTGAAGACGCGATCGACCTTAGCAAGGGTTCGCTTGCTCTGGACTAACCAGTCGGGTTCTTTACCAAAATATCGCTCTCGCAGTATCTGTTTTTCGACCTCTCTCTGCTCTAGCAGGCGATAAGTCTTTTGTTCTGGGTAGATACGCATACGAGACCAGCATTTCTGCACATGATGGATAGGACCCACTTCAGAAAATCGCAGCCATAAATCAGCATCCATTGCAACATTAAAATCTGGATTCAACCCGCCAACATCTTCATAGAGATGACTTTTCCAGAAAGTAGAGGGCTGTGGAATAAAATTGTGTTCGTAAAGTAAGACAGCCCGACTAAAGGCATGTTCCTTTCTACTTTTGATTAGCTTACCTTCCGGATCAATCCAGAGGCTGTCACCATATACAACATCGGCATGAGGATTTGCCAGAAAAAATTCCGAAACTTCATGCAGTGAATTGGGTTCTAAAATATCGTCTGAACAAAGCCAGCCTAGGATTTCTCCAGTTGTTTTTGAAAAGCCTCGCATGAGTGCATCGGTTTGACCATCATCGGGTTCACTAACCCAATAACTGAGCTTGCTTGCGTAGCGCTTAATAATGTCTAAACTACCATCTGTAGAACCGCCATCCATCACGATATATTCGAGATTAGGATAGTTTTGACTAAATACGCTGTTTAGCGTCTCTTCAAGAAACCTAGCCTGGTTGAAAGAAGGCGTGACTAACGAAATTTTAGGAAACTTCATCGGCAGAAATATGGCAAAAAGCAGAAGATAGAATCAGATTCTCCCTGTAGGAGATATTTTTTAATCGGTGTCTCAACCTAGATATCAACAGCAGCGATATATACCCTAGAGAGAGATATCGTCATCTGACGTTGAATATTTTGGTTTTTGGTAAATACCCTGCTGTTCTCGATGGGAACTTCCATAAACTCGCTAAGTCCAATCAGACTCGGTGTAAAAGAGACTGGAAATCGCATGAGTCTGTTCTTTTATTCTTGCGATTTCTGAATGATTCAGGCGACTTTTCCAATTGAAGATATTTGCCTTACTGTCGCGCTTGAGGTGGCGCCTCAGAAACAGGAAAGGATCATATTTAAGTGCATCGACAGGATTTTTAGTCGCACTGTGACTCGTGATAGTATGTCGAGCCGCTTCTGAAAACTCAAGGTTTAATCGTTCGCATATGTCCTTGAACTCAGATAAAGGATTCAGCGAAATATCTTCATGACGTTTGAAGATCCAATCTTTGTGGTGATTTTGATACTGGCTGATTCTAAAATGAATGAGCTTCCACAATAGACACGCTTGGTCAACCAGATCCTGTTCGACTTCTGTATAAGCTTGAATTTCAGCCGCAAAGGGATGAAGATGTGCTTCGATAAGATGTGTCTGCTCTAAAATATGAGAGAAAGGAAACGCCCATTTTTTTGACTTGATGCTTGCGACAAAAGCAGCTGGATGCCGAATCAACATCACGACATCCATCTCAAATTTTGAAGCTAGCCATTCAGCCGAAAATATTGCTAACGGATCTTTGATTAGGGGTCTAGACTGGGTCGCCTGGTATCGACTAAAATCTCTATAGTCTCGCGCAGCTCGCAACAGATCCTTCAGCGATCGCACTGACTGTAATTCTTTCCCAACCTTATAGCGAAAATTGATTGTGTCTCTAATATTCTCATAGTAGAGCGCCTCATTTTCACATGAAATGTAAGGGAACCAATGCTTGACCTGAGCCCCGCAGATACCTGGACGATGATATAAGTTTAAGGGTTCCTGGATGTAGCCAACCTGAGGAGCAGATGCTAACATTCGACCGACCCAGGTTGAACCAGAGCGGTGGGCGCCTGTGACTAGAATTGGCTTCATAGCATGGCTCATAGCGTAGGACATGAGAAGAGCAAAGTTTTCCATTAAAAGCCCTTTTGAGATAACTCAAAGGGGGGTATCTGTAAGTAATCCTCGATGATGAAATTCAAGGTAGATGTCTTTAGCTGACCCTAGTAGCGACTGATACTTGGGCGATTGAAGTTCCGCAATAAGTTCCTGCTTGCGAGCACTTCTTTCGGCAGAAGGACGAGCAATCCCCATCTCGCCCATCCCGTTCCTTTGAGCAATATTGTTGGTGCGCTCGAAAATTTTCTCCAGATCCTCATCTTTAGGGGTCAACGCCACAAAGCTTGTTCCAAACTTCTGGTTGATACGCTCAACGATTGCTGCAAAATTACCAGTGGCTTCTTCAAAGCTGGCAGTAACATAGCTCTCTGTATACTGTAATGCCACGGTATAAAAGCGGATGTAGCACTTCAGCGCATCGTCTAAAGAAAGCTGCGATTTGCGCATCACATAGGAAGCGATCGCATCTTGAGGTTTGCGGACTAAAACCAGGGTTGGAATCTTCCAATAAGCCGCTCGGATAATTTGAGCGGGCACATGCATATGGTGAGCAATGCTTACTTTTCGGGATTGAGAATGTTCAAACGCTAAAACAGCAAACGTATTAGCAGAGCGCGGAAAACCCTCAATCACAAGCTCTGTCGTTGGATTAACCGCCAGCTGTCGATTGATGGGTACTAAGCTGTAGAGCGGATAAAATAACCAAGGATAGCAGCCAAGGGACATGCGTAAGGGAAACGAATTTACGATGTGGCCGTAGTTTGCCATTTTTACCGATATCGTCTTGAATTAGAGGGCAGAGAAAGTCATTTCTGAATAGACGCCAATAGCTAGTTCATAAGCTTCTTTGCCTAAATAATTTGTTTTTTAGGCCAGAGCTGTAGACTAATTGTTGTGGCAACATACAAAACCCACATGAGGTTTTTGGAAGATAAGATAGTCATCGAGACGTTGATATTGGATAGAAAGAAAATGGTTAAGTAGACGAAGGGCCAAAAACTTAAAGGATCTTTTGATGAACTTAAGAAAGAGATTGAGGCTAAATAGGCAATTGCAAAGTTCAAGCCAAAAATTAATAGTCCTAATAGTCCTAGACTCAAACCTAGGTCGATAAAGCCACTATGGGCATGACTTGGTACCCACGGAACCCCTCGAAAGTTGTCAACCTCACTCACTGCGCTCACGACGCGATCGTACTGGGATCGCCAAAAGCCAAAATACCCGTGCCCAATCCAAGGTTTTTCCCAGAAAAAGATATCCCACAGCACCTTTTTAAGATTGCTGCGCCCGCCCAGTGAGTTTTCCTTATCAAAAACAGTGACAGCGATGGTCTCAAAGTGGTTAATAAACAGGTAAGAGATGAGTAAAGCCGGTGAAACGATCAGACTTAATACAAAGACTCTGATCTTGTAATGTGACTTTATGACATGGCAAACAGGCAGTACAAAGAACATTAAGAAAATAATTTGAACGAGCGCCGTTTTGCCATTCGATAGAAGAATGAGCACACCTGAGAGTAAAAACCCTGCTAGGAAAAGGCGACGATACTTTGATGGGCTTAACCAGCTGACGAGAAATGCGATCGCTGAAATCACCATCATGCGAGCGAGATAGTTTTTATGAGGAAAAGCCCCTCGCCACGCCGCTGAACGAATACCTCGGAAGGGTTGAACAACCCCACTGACCAGACTAATCACCGTCATTAGGCCAAACGAACAAGCCAGCAGCATGAGCTGCTCACGGATGCTATACCGCATGGCGAGATAGACGCCAAAGGCAGTGACTCGCACCAGCGCCCTGCCGTTTGTTATTGTCGAGGCTGGACTTTCTGACCAAAAGAATGAGAGCAACGCTAGGCCGACCAAGAGAAGTAGCGTGATATCGCGCGTACCGAAGTACAGAAATCGCTTCCATTGTCTGGCAACTAGAGCTGGAATAATGATGTACGAAGAGACCGCCAGCAGCTTCTCTAGGGGTTTGATAACATCCAAACCATCCGCAAAAAACATGATCAGAAGCACTGTAAGGGCAAGCTCGAGCCTGCCAGCCGGTTTATCCTCGACAACCGTTTCAGACGTTAGCTCTGTCCCCACATGGGTGTACAAGGAAACAGGTTGATACTGTTGATAGGTCACTGTAAATGTCCTGATTACTAATGAGTCAACGTATCAAGTACTCGCGTGTTTACTCGTTTGCAAAATCTCTTCAAAGAGAGACTTATATCGATTTGCCTGAATATCGAGCGTAAATTCCTGTTCGACTTTCTTGCGGGCATTAGCAGCCAGCTTTTGGTAGCGATCGCGATTCTCCAGCACCCAAACGATTCCCTTGGCGAGATCGGTCGCCTCAAAGGGTTGCACTAAATACCCATTCTGCTCGTGAGCGATCAAATCCGGCATACCGCCGATTTTGAAGGCGACACTCGGCGTTCCACAGGCGATCGACTCTAGAACCGTATTTGCCAAGTTCTCCTGCATCGAGGGCGCGACTAACACATCGGCTGCCGAATAGGCCAGCACCAGCGAAAGATCATCATTCAGCTTGCCGAGAAAATGAGTCTTAAAGCCGAAGTCATCTGTCGTGTTCGCTTTAGAAGCACCGAACACCACTAGCTCCAGCTTGTCCCTCCACTCAGACGCGCTCAACTCCTGCAGAGCTGCCTGCAGTAAATGAAATCCCTTACGAGGGTCACTGGTGGCACCTACAGCCCCGAAGACAACCAAATGTTTATCTTTGGGTAGCCGCAGCACTTTCCGAGCGACCCCTGGATCAATCGGTCGATAGAGCTCCGTATCCAAACCGTTGGGAATCACTTCGATGCGGCGATCTTTGAATACAGCACTCGAAGCCGCGCACTGGCCAATCCACCGGCTAAGCGCCACGATGGTGAGGTCAATGGACTGCCAAGATTTCTTTTTGCGGTTCAAGATGGCACGGGATAGATCATTGGATTTTTGACTCCCCAATTGCGGGCACGTTCCGCAGGATGCAGTGTATTTGCCACAGTTTTGGTCATAGTGGCAGCCCCCCGTAAACGGCCACATATCCCTGAGCGTCCAGACAAAGGGTCTCTGCAGTTTGGGCAGACTTTCAACTTGCAGAAAACCATCGCCGACCCAATGCAAGCTCAAGATATCTGGATTCAGGTGTTGAATATACTCCAGCGATCGCGTATTGGGTATCCATTGGGCTGAGAAGGGCGTCGACAGCCGTTGAGGATATCGGGTCAGGCGCGTTTTGTCTAAAAGTTTGCGCGACTCCATGAGGATTCTGCCCATGCCACCCTTGAGTACGGTGTGGACCATGGCATCGTCGCTGCGTTTGTTTTGCACCAGCATGCTGGAGTCGATACCAATGCGCTGGAGTCCATGACTGAGGCGGTAAGCTGCGCGGGACGCACCTGGACGAGTATCTTCAGTACTGATATGTAGAACTTTCATAAATGCTTTTCGTAGAGGAAATTAGGAGTCAGGAGTCAGAATCCAGGAGTCAGTGCTCAAATGAATGTCGTTTGCTCAGGAGACAACGAAACGAACCCCTCTTTTTAAGAGGTCTCGAACCGATCTGAGGGGGGCAAAAGAATTGACCAGAAATCTGACCAAACCACCATATTTCATAAGGGTTAGCTTGCGAGAAAAGTCAGAATCTGCCGTAATTTCCTGTTCAGAAAAGCACGGAAATGAGAGTTCATGAACCGGTACTTTATCAGTTTTGACTTTGAGCGTATGGGTGGCGAACTCATCAAATCCAATGTTGCGGATCATGTTATGAGTAGGAATGACGGCTAGCTGCCGATTTAGCAACATGTTGAGGCTCCAGGGATAGGCCCATGAGCTGACTTCTTGATTGCGAATCCGCTGCAGATTTCTACGTCGGTAGAGAAATTCAATTACGGAGGTAGACGATCGCGCTAGCTTCCAAGGACAGACTGGCCTTTTGGCAGTCCCTAGTTCAACATCAAAGGTTTCAAAGGTTCGTCGCCAAGTAGCCCATCCCCAAATTAGTCCTCTACTAGAGAAAAAATACGGGTTACCGTTCGATGCTTTGTAGCCGTCCAGATCATTGCGTCCACTAATCATAGCGATGCGGCGATCGCCCTGATACTTCTCCAGCAGTTCATCACAATACCCAAAAAAACTTTGATTTGGCAGACAGTCATCTTCCAAAATAATTCCCGCTTCTTCATGGTCAAAAAACCACTTCATTGCACTAAAGACAGCGTACTTACAGCCTAAGTTTTCTTCCCTAAAAAGCGTTTTAACCTCACAGTCCCAATCAATATTTTGGGTCACATAGTCTCGAACCGCTTGAACCTGTTCTGATTCACCGTCCTTATGACTGCGAGGTCCGTCGGATGAAATATATAGTCGCTGGGGCTTGACGCTGCCAATTGCCTGCAGAACTTTTTGAGTGGTATCAAGACGCTTGAACGTTAGCAGGAGTACTGCCGACTTTAGAGGAGGACTGGAAAACATTGCGATAGAGCTCTTGCGTTAGAATCCAGAGGTTTGATGAAATATCCTGATTCAGTCATTTAGCCATCACATCAGGGAAGAACAGCAGATGCCTTAAGAACGGTATGATTTCAAGCAAAAGTCGTAAACTTTGGCGGTTTCTGTTGAGACGTAATTCCAGTTCCAACGTTCCGCAGTGTCGCGGTTATGATTTCCCATTTCGGGAACCTTCTGCTTGTGCTCTAAGGCTTTGACCATCGCCAAGTTAAGGCCTGTCACGTTCTCATCAGGGTCATAAAAGAAGGTTCCTGAATCATCCAAAACATCTGTAAAGAAACCCATCGCAGGGGCAATGCAGGCACGTCCGAAGGACATCGCTAAAACAGCTACACCTGATGTTGTGAAGACTGTGTAGGGCAGCAGCACACAATCGCTGACATTCATATAAGTTTGAACATCATCATCTTCAACTCTCTCAGCAATGAGTCTAATATTTTCTGAATTTTCAATCTGACTCTCAATAGTTTTGCGGAGCTCTTCAGACTTTACGCTACCCACAATTAAGAGTTGAGCCTGGTTAGACTCTACTTTTTGGAAAGCTGCGATCGCCTCTAAAACACCTTTGTGAGGATAGATACTACCAAACAGTAGAAAAACAAACGCATCAGTGGCAATATCAAGTGCTTCATGAGCTTCTAACGCACTGGTTGTATTTTCATACCAGTCTATGTAGTTGCCATGATAAACGACGTGCGTTTTGTCTCGTGTTTGCTGCCCAAGCTCTTGAACCAAATTAGCCTTGGCTGTCTCACAATGAGTGATGAATGCGTCAAAACAGCTGCTGAAGACTTTTGCATAGAGTGGATTAAAGCTAACCTTCTTAGAGGAAAGCTTTTGATCCCATTCATGGATTGTCCAGACAATTTTTACTCCTAATTGCCTTAGAATAAAGGTTTGAATAATGAACAGGAAAAGCTTAAAGGTTTGGGATAACGGATTTTTCCAGGTCAGTGGAAGTGGAATTTTGTGGAAATGGATAATATTCAAATCTTTGATTTGAAGTGCTTTCAATAGAAAGAAGCGACTGACTCGGTGTTCTTCTACCTCAATATCTTGGATCTGCAGATTTTTGATGAGTAGTGTTTTATAGGGGTTCGAGAACCAATTAGATAAAAACAGAACTTTCAAATGACTCACCCGTGTTCTCCGTTACTTATAAATTCGCGACACGTCGATAGACGCTGACGTGCTGGTTCAAGATTGTTGGAATTAGGAGCTTTTCCCTCAATCTTTTAACTGCAGATTGAGCTTGAGATTGAGGTTGACTGAGTTGCTCTCTAATGGCTTTGGCAAGCGCTATGGGGGTATAGGGGGAAAACGTTTTAATCGCCTCTGGTTCAAGCTGGCTGAGTTCTTCAATTTGAGGCGACTCAGAAGCCAAAATGGGACACGCAACCGAAATCCAGGTTGATAAAGATCCTGAAGCCGAGATCCGCGAGAAGGGACAAACTGCAATATCGGTCGCCTTCAAGTAGCTTTCCATGTCTGTTTCTGACAAATAGCCCGTGATCCGTAACCGACTGTCTACGCCGTTGGACTTGGCGATATCACGCAGTTCCTGGACAAAAGGTTCGTATGACGAACTAGAAGGTCCCCCCGCAAAAATAACCCTGATCTCTTCCGGCAGATCTTGCATCGCTTCGACCAAAAGCTGATGGCCCTTAGGTGGATAGATGAATCCCAATAAGGTAATGACCTTGACCCCTTCTAGATCCAGCGTTTTACGCGCCTCGTCAGCCGTTGTAGAAATTGTGCGCGTCTCCACAAAATGAGGGATAACGGCTAATTTGGGGGACTGGACGCGATCGCGAATTCGCTTTTGTTCCTCTTGCGTACAGACAATAACCTTTTGAGTCCGACGGGCAATCTCACTCAGTGCTAATGCATCAGGACCTACGACACCTTTAATAACTGTCCGAACAAAATTGAATCCCTTCGCGATGGCCGAACGCTGGGGTTTAGCAACCCGGTTTGAGTTCTTCTGAGTCTTCTCCTGCTTACTGACTCTTTCTGTGTCCAGTTGTTTCTGGCTGGGTTTCGCAGCTTTACGATGCAGTTTTGCTGTAGCCGAGCGAATGACACCAACAAGATTGGCGGGCGGATAGTAGACGTCGTGTAGCGTCACTACGACAGGGGCGGCACAGGACTTAAAGAAAAGCCGCAAATGCTGTAGCTGTGACCAGCCCTCACCCCATAGTTGCTTCCCAAATTTACTGAACTGAATATGAACAATATCAGCCTTTGAGAGTTCTTGAGCTGCTTCAATGAGTAGCTTACGATTTTTGAATTTATCCTCACTCAAGCAGACACTGGCTTCAATAACATCCAGATCTTCGCGCTGAGTCGCTGCTTGGGCTAACAAGTACCCATAGCGATGGACCCCATGCCGTGAAGGACCCATATGGAGGTAACCAATTCTCATGAGGACACCACTTTTTTCGCTCGATACTTAATAGAGTTTGTAATCCGTTTGAATCTTTGGCTAATAGCAAATTGCGTCAGAGTTGGCAGCACGCTAATTAAATGGGTTTGGGGTTTATACCCTAAGCGCTGCATCTCAAACCAAACAATACTTTCGATTTCAGCAACTTCTTGATGCGACAGCTCTTTTTGCCACTTGATCAATGAGTCTTGACTCACAGGTTTAACGGCATTACCTTTCCAGGGCTCTCTTCGGGTATTGACAAGATTTGACTGCTTTTGGTGATAGTCCAGCATTACAGGCTCAAATTCTAGGTCAAGAAATTGGCAGAGCGATCGCAGGGTTCTCTCCGGCTCTAAGACTAATTTTTCGTAGTGGAGTGTGAATAGCTGGTTCTTCTCTGAAGGTGGCTTTCGCTGAGCAGCAGACACGTAGTAACGCCACATTTCAGCATCGCCTGTCACGGTTCCCTTCGACCAAGGAACGGAACGCCAAGAATTCACAACGGAGCGGGGATCGCGCACGATATGAATAAATCGGGCATTGGGGAAAAGTGTCTGAATGGCGGGCATATAAAGCACATGATTGGGCGTTTTCTCGCCTATGATCTTGGCGCTTCTACGGTGAGCAAACTTCTCTAGCAGTAGTTGGAAAATGACTGCATAGGTTCTTTTAACATGCCAAGCTGTCTCAAGAAACTCCTGAGCATCCAGCTCCATTTCTAGAAATTCTGGTAGGGCGATAATCTTATCGAGTAGTTGTTGATAGTTGTGGTCTTCGGTAAGGTCGCCGTATTCATCCCGAGCATTCCAGAACAGGCGCATGAAGTGAGTCTCAGGTGCGACGGCAACCTCTGGATGGGCGTCTAGCATCTGCTGTAAAAGGGTCGTTCCTGAGCGTGGACACCCCACGATAAAGAAGGCGCGTTCAATTTGCCAATTACCCATTCTCTATCCCCTTTTATCTACACCCTCATGACGGTGCATTGCTGCGCGAAGGCGACCTACGGTTACTTTCTTTTGCGCATGTTCTACGCTTCTACTCCCTGCTATCTTGCCGCTGGCTGCCAATAGCCGAGGGCCTCCAGCAAAGGTTTTGCTTCCCGATAAACAAGCTGCAAATCTTCTTCGGAAATTTCCTGGCGCCACTGTCCAATTGAGGTCGATCGCATTTGGGAAATTGCGTTATGAAAGCAATCTCGTGACGTCGTGTGATGAATACCTAAAAAGTCCAGGAGCCGATCAGCTTCTTGAACAGGATTAGCCGCGATCGCTTCGTAGCGGAGTTCGTGATACTGCTGCTGGGGCAGTTCCTTGGCTGCGTTCAAAGCACTTTCCGTATGTCGCCGCCAGGCCCAGATGCAGCGGTGTACATCACTGGTAGATTCAAATTCAGCAATGCGATCGCGCTCAACCCAAAAGCGAGCATAGGGACCAATCCGGAAGCCCCCCGGTTCGTAGCCCTTGTCGTCGTTTCCCTTGGCTGAGGCAGACTGCATCCAAGGTTTTTTGCTGTGTGAAAGAGCAGCATCACGGCCATCACGAATGATGTGGACGAATTGAGCATCTGGAAAGGTTTTGTATAAGAAGTCGATGAGAAAACAGTTGCGTGGTGTTTTCTCGGCAAACCGCAGATCGCCATCTAGATGCTGTTGCATGAGCCAGGCATACAGGCGGCGATAGTAGCGCTGCGATCGCGGTAGACTCCAGTTCCCATTGAAGACATAATTCGCGGCAAATTTCGTCGCTGCAGGCTCGAAGTGATATGAGATTTCTGGAATTTGCCCCAAACATTCACCAAGAAACGTCGTACCAGAACGAGGGGAGCCTAGGAGAAAAATGGGACGCTTTAGATTAGGAGAGAGATTACTGAATAGTCGCGCTATGGTCGTGGGACGAGACTTCCGATGATACTTCCGACGGTCAATCTTTAAGGTCTCTCGGGTTAGCTTTACAAAGTTAAAAGGCTGCGCCTTGGCGGCTGAAGTATTGGCAGCGTCCTGTGTTTTGGGCATGGGCAATTTGGAAGTCAGAGTTTCTCAGCTCAAATCGATACTAGCTATTCACACATCCAAGCAAAATCGGTATTGATCAGATAGTCTTTGACTTCTTCATAGTTCACCAGTATCTTAGATAAAGGAAAGGGATTTGTCTTGCTTAGTCGAATGGGTAAGTCCTTATATTGAACTCCCAAAAACTTACAGACCTTTTGATAAGCATTTCTGGGATCATGAGAAATATCATCCTCATAGGTTAGTTTGAGAACATTCTGAGCGGGTAGCCGCTTTTCAAAGTCTCGAAAGTTTCTTTGGTGTATTTCTAAATGCTCAAACAGCGTTTTTTCATAGCCATTATATCGGGTTCGCTTAACGTCGAGCTTCACCTCAGTCAGCTTCGCTTTCTCATCGGATCGATTATGAGTTTTCGCCTTTAAAGAGCTAAACATAATCGTATTAGAGACAATCGAGCGTAGGAAATTCTTGCGCACAAGCGTAATGTATAAAAAGTTTCGCCGATTGAGATAATCAATATAGTCAGCAATGTCGATGTTTCCTTCAGACAGATGATGAAACTTGACTTCGCAGCCATAATAGTTAGCTCCGGCTACCAGCATTTTGCGCTGCAACAGCTTAAGCGGATCAGGTTCTAGAGCCAACTTCCCTCCTGAGTTATTCAGGCGTTTTTGCGATCGCCAGCCACGAATCCGAGATGTATATATTTCGCCACCCCAATAAATTTTAGGATGTTGACTCAGCAAATCGCCTAGAACGCTACTTCCACACCGGCCCATGTGAAACATGGCCACATTACCAGGACGAAATACCGATAGAGGACGTCCCCAGACGGGTGCAGTCGCATAAAGAAGTTTACCGACTTTGCCCTTGGGGTTGCGAATTTTTGACCAGATCGTTCTAGATTCACTCGCTTCAAATCTACTCATCTTCTTTCAGGATTCCTAACAAGCTTACGAATGAATTGGCTGTCAACTTAAAGTGAAAGGTTATTTCTGCGATAGAAGCTGGAGCCAGAATACAGCGCGTTACCAGATTCCAGTTCCTGTCTAGGTTCAAGTGAGCTTATACCGGAGTCTCTTAGATCTTGCACCCAGCTGGCTATGCCCAGACATCCGCGCCGAGTTGAAACCTCAGCGCTCACTGAGCCAAGTTCCTAAAGGGACTATCAAAGGCTAAACCCATTGATGCATAAGGATTACACGCTCTTCAACCCCTTTAGGGGTTTGAGTCAGTGAGCCCTGACACTTTCAGTGCAGGGCGGTGTTTAGCGGTTTCCCGGCCAAGTGCAAGATCTGAGGTACACCTGTGTTTAATCCGTTTGAATTTGTGGAGTGCAGTCTCTGATGCATTGATACGACATCAGTCACACATCACACGCATAAACAGCGGTTACACTGAGGCCAAACTATCGCAACACCGCCCCCATGACTGGATTTGAGCCCCTAATTGGCGCTGCCACCGCCGGACTCGCTGGACTGATTGGCAACGTTATTAAAGAGAAAGGCAGTGATCTGCTGAAGCAAGCCGATATTGACTTGGGCCCAGGCAGTGCCTTCAACCGGGCGATTCAGAAATATGTGCGGCGCTACGCGGATCGCCACGGGAATTTGAAGGTGGCCTGTGTGCGGATGGATACCCCCGTCAAGCTAGATGAGATTTACACCGCCGTGCAGCTCCTGCCGCGATCGGCCCTGCACTATTACGAATCCACTGAATCGCTGCAAGAACTCTTTCGCGAGACTGGCAAGCGCGGCTTTGATTTCCACGATGCGGAGAAGAAACAGGGCATTGAGGTTGCCAACGAGCAGCAGTATCTGATGTTGCTGGGTGGTCCAGGGGTGGGGAAATCTACGTTTTTGCGCAAGATGGGTCTGGAAGCCCTGCGCCGCCTTGCCATTATGAATTTTGCGCAGCAAACCCCAGAGGCGTTGAAACCGCAGGCAGTTTATTACGCGCACGAGTGCATTCCGGTGATGCTAGAGCTCCGGCAGTTCAATAGCAGCAATCTCACTATTAAGAATGTAATTGCTCGGGAATTTGAAACCTGTGGATTTCCGGAAGCTGAAAACTTCACAGAACTGTTTCTGAAAAGTGGCAAGCTGCTAGTGCTGCTGGATGGCTTGGATGAAGTGCCTGCCGATGCGTTGAACCATGCCATCACCGAAATTGAGAATTTAGTGGATCGGTACAGCGATAGCCGCTTTATTGCTTCCTGTCGAGTAGCTGCCTATACCTTTGGTGGCTTTAAGCGCTTTACCGATGTGGCGATGGCCGCCTTTGAAGATGAGCAGATTGAGCGGTTTATTCACAACTGGTTTCGTAAGCCGCGCGATATTGAGACTGAGACTGCCAAAAGCTGTTGGGAACTGTTGAGCAGTCCCGATTACACCGCTGCCAAAGAACTGGCCCAAACCCCGTTGCTGCTGACACTGCTGTGTGTCATTTACGACGAGTTTCAAGATTTTCCGAAAAAACGTCATCAGGTCTACGGCGAAGCGTTAGATGTGCTGCTGCGCAAGTGGGCAGCAGAAAAACGGCTGCAAAATGAGCCGATTTACCAGAAGTTTGGAGCCGATTTAGAACTAGAACTTCTCTCCGAAATTGCCTATACCAGCTTTGTGGATGACCAGCTCTTCTTTCCTAAGCAAACCGTGTTGGATCAGATCCGCGATTTTCAGGTTGAAAATGAAAACGCGCCTGAATTAGACGCCGGGGAAATCCTCCGGGCAATTGAAGTGCAGCAGGGCATTTTGGTGGAGCGCTCCCGTGATGCCTACTCCTTCTCTCATCTAACCTTTCAGGAATACCTGACAGCTAAGTGCATAGTAGACAACCAAAAAGTTGATCAGGTGGTGAAGGATCACGGCATAGATCAACGCTGGTACGAAGTCTTTTTGCTGGTGGCGGGGCTGGTACCAGGAAAACGCGGGGCTGATACCTTCTTGCTAGCGATGGAGAAACAGGCTCAAACCTTTCTGCAGAGCGATCGGCTCAAGGCCCTTTTAGCTTGGGCGGATGAGGCGACACAAGGTTCTCCTGGAGATGTTAAACCCGCTGCCAAACGAGCCGCTGCCCTTGCCCTTGCCCTTGCCCTTGACCGTGCCCGTGCCCGTGCCCGTGCCCTTGCCCTTGACCTTGTCCTT
>JBHJHM010000127.1:0-11869 GCA_050330865.1 Leptolyngbyaceae cyanobacterium | reverse complement strand
GCTGATCGATTGGGGCCGCAACCGTCACCATGTCTCAGAGGTGATTGCTCGGCAACTGATCGATGAGATTAGAGGTGAACAGCCTCGCATCACTGACAACAATCTGCTCAATCGCTTCGCTCAACGGTGTGGCGAAGCCCTCTCCGAGCAAGTCCCGGTTCGACCGCAGCCAACCTACGCTGAAGGCGGCATTAGCATCAGCTAACTCCCCAATAAACCAGAGAAACAGCACTCCTGAGGTTCAGAAGTGCTGGATTTTTTCGAGCCTCTCCTAGGAGAGGCGTTCAGAGCGATCGCCCTTCCAGGCATCCTTTTTCCTGTGTCACTCAAGAATACAAGCATCTCAAGGTGACACGAAAAATCCGCCATCCCTTGAATTTCGAGCGCAACTGGCACATGTCGAACACATTTCACTAGGCCGCCAGAGAGATCCAAAGTTAACCCCAAGGATAACGGCATATCAAAGCTTCTAGTCCCCTCACTTACTACACCCTGGTCACCGGTGGTTGTCTTTGCAGCTGCAGGCCCTCATCGCTTAAAAGGGCCAAACTGGCACATGGCATACGGCTTGTACTCCGGCAGAAGGGGTTTCATTTGCTGTCGCAAGGCTGTGCTGCACCCCTACAAAGAGAGCCGTTATGCCTAAGAACACTCGAAAAGCCTGCGACAAATTTCAACTTATTGCCAATAAGCTACTGCATCTCATGGAATCGGGCACATTGCCTTGGCGCAAACCCTGGCATTGTATTCCCTCTGGCAATGCCATAACCGGACATGAGTACAGCGGCATGAATCCACTGCTGGCCCAGATTGACGTCATGGCATCTAACTACAGCACGACGCTGTTTGCTGGCATTAGTCAAGCGAAAGAGCGTAATTGGCAAGTCAAGAAAGGCAGTAAAGCCACTTGGCTCCGTCATGGCTGCACGATCTGCAAAGAAGAGGAAGATACTCTTACTGGAGCGATATCCAAGCAAGTCTTCCCTTCCGTCCGGTGGCTCCAAGTCTTCAATTTGGACTGTTTCGACGATTCTGAGGCGGAGACTAAAGTTGCCGATGTCATCGCCAAATTCCAAGGCCCAGAGAACACGGATCCTCGTATCGACCAGGCCGAAGCGTTTATCGCTAGCCAAAATGCCACCATCCAGCATGGCGGCAACAGAGCCTGCTACAACGCTGAGACAGACCGCATCCAACTCCCCGCGTTCAAGGACTTCAGCAGTGCCGAGCTGTATTACAGTACGGCCCTTCATGAGCTAGCACATTGGACAGGGCACAGTAGCCGCCTTGACCGTAAGCTTCAAAATCGTTTTGGCTCTAGGGCCTACGCCTTTGAGGAACTAGTGGCTGAACTGGGAGCCGCCTTTGTCTGCAATGAACTGGCGCTCACTCCAGCTTTAGAGCATCACGCCAGCTACTTAGAGGGCTGGATGTCGATTATCAAGCGTGACCACAAAGCGTTCTTCAAAGCCATCAGCTTGGCTCAGAAGGCCGCCACGTTGCTGCTGGAAAAGGCTGAGGTTGTCATTGATGCGCCTAACACCGATGTCTCTGACGATGAAGATGCAGAGGATGCCCTCTCAAACGAACAACTTGAGGCCGTTATGACGCAACGGAGGGCTGTGATTACAGACAAACAGGAACACCGACGCGAACGCTATGAGGAGCTTGCTACGAAACATCAGCGCCAAAGTTCTGACCATTTCCAAACTGCCAGCCGCATGGGCTCGGTCATTCCGTTCGGCCAGCCGATTCTAGTCGGTCACCACAGCGAACGAAGCGATCGTGCCTACCGGGGTCGCATTGGTAGACACATGGACAAAGGTGTTGAGCACAGTCGCACAGCTGACTACTATCGAGGAAAACTCACGGCAATGGACCACAACCAGGCCATCAGCAGCGACGATCCCGACGCCTTGGCGAAACTGCGAGACAAGTTAGCGTCGATGGAAGCGAATCAGCACTTCATGAAAGAGGCCAATAAACTCGTTCGTAAGGTGCTCAAGATGACGGACCTCGACTTATCTCAACAGGTTGAGAAGCTAGTTGAGCTGGCTGAAGCCAAAGACCTGGAGATGACCGCCCAAGTCGCAGAAGGGTTGCTAACCCCAGATTTCGCTAAACGCACAGGGTTCCCAGCCTACGAACTCCAGAACAACAACGGCAATATGCGGCGGGTTCGCGAGCGGATTGCCGAGCTAGAGCGGCAGTATGAACGCATTGCCGAGCAGGGCGAAGGGGCCTCCACTACCTATCCCGACCTGGGATTGGAAGTAGTTCACAACAATGTACTCAACCGCATCCAGCTCATATTTGACAGCAAACCCTCGGAGGAAATTAGAGCCATCGTCAAAACTCACGGATTCCGATGGGCACGAAGCGAAAGGGCTTGGCAGCGACAGCTCAACCCAACAGGCATCGCCGCTGCCGAAATTGTCGTCAAACAGCTTCAGCCGATTCAGTTACCTTCAGGCGATCAAAGCGCTGGACGATAAGATCATACGAAACGTTTGTTCTACTGCCTCTCATTTCAGCTTCGACGACGAATTTTGAACACTCTGCCAAAGATGGCTAACGCCTGGAGACCACGACCATCCTACAAGACGACCACCTCAAAAGGAGACTTTATGAACGTATTTTGTGGAACCGGACACCTTGGTGCCGATCCTAATCCCAGAGACTTTGAGTCCGGAGCGAAAGTAGTGCATTTCACGCTGTATGTGAATGAACGCTACAGGAGAAACGGCCAAGTTCAGGAGCGCACCCATCGCATCCCGATCGAAGCTTGGGGTAAAACGGCTGAGTATGCTACCCAATATCTCCAGAGTGGGACGTTGGTAAACGTTCAAGGCTCTGTTGTAGAAAACACTTGGACCGAAGAAGGGCAGAAACGCAGTCGTCTCATCATTAAGGCTAGTCGCATCGAAAACCTGTCTCCCAAACCTCAGGACTCTGCCGAAGCACCTGAAGACAACGACGAGTTTTAGACAAACAACCCACCCCTTGCCTTCCCTTACTCTCAGCTCGCAGTTGAGGGTAAGGGAATTCTTTGACGAGCTTCCGCTCAGGGACAATGCCCTTTAGAGCAGGAAGCAGCATCATGACTCGCTATGGATACGCTCGGTTTACGGTCATTGTTTATTCGGGCAAAGGGTTACCGATACGCCCTACGCTGAACTACTTCATTTGGAATGCTCCGGAAGCGAAGAAGCCCCACGGCATTATTGATGAGGACATCAGCGACGGCTATCATCGCCACACAGTTATCAGCTACGCTTGCAAACTCCAGCCCTGCGTGACTCGCGATCGCGACTTGGCACTCTCGGCTTAGCTTCGATGTCTCCCTAGCAGGAACTTCGGCGGGGTGTTGACAAATCAAGCCCGAAAAGACACTTTGTTTGCATGGCATATGCCTGTCAACGGGTGAATTATTGAGGGGTTGACACTCTCCGTTTAACCTCAATGTTTTCCTGCTCTCAACTCCGGTTGGGGCAGAGAAAATTTTAACCCTAGAGGGGAAGTCCTCCAGGGCTAAACGCAGTGTCGATTAGACAGGCTTTTGCAGCACAAGCATTCGGGTGGCAATGTTGCAGCCGCTGGGCTTAAACGCATTACGGTCGTTCTCCTGTTCGAGAATCACTGGAACCGTCGTCAGCCATTCGCGAAACTCTCTGGCCTTCCTCTTGGACGAGAAGGTGTAGGAGTTACTCATGATCGTGGCGAGGCGGCCACCAGGGGCTAGGTCGCGCCACATCTTGTAGAGGAAGTCGATCTCCTCAAGCTGCTCGAACGGAGGGTTCGCAGCAATCTTCGTCGGGCGTTTCTCTGGTGTGGGATTCCACTCGAAATAGTCCCGAGATTCCAGCTCAAAGCCAGCTAGTCTGAGGATTCGGCTTAAGTCTGCGTTGACCTCGCAGCACTGAACCTGTTTCAAATGAGGATATCGCAGTCGAACCTGTTCCAGAATCGCTCCATCACCGGCTGCCGGGTCACAGAGGCGATCGCCATCCTCTAAACAGAGCCAGTCAATCAACTCATCCGCTAAATCAGGTGGCGTGGGCACGAAGCCCGATATCTTCTGAAGACGCACCTCGCCCCGGAGCCGCAGCAACTCTTCAGCATCCCAATCAATACAGTTGGAATCTTCGATAATCCCTTGCAGTCGCTGGACTAGAGCCAACATCTCACTTGGTTCAGCTAGCTTCAGTTCTGAGTAGAGTTCGCCGATCATCGAGTCTGGGCGATCGCAATCGGCGGTAACCGCTTCCGATGTCCATTGAGATTTGCATTGTAGATCGCGCCGTCGAATCGTTTCGGAGTCGAGGTCAAGTCTGGATGCAATGCTTAGTAGGTCTTCAATCTGCTGTGGTTTGCTGAGTGTAGACAAGGGGAATTCAAGCACACCGGCTTCCAATCCATCAGCCAGATGGGTAAGTACCGTTTGCAGGCAGAGCATCCTGAGCCCATCTTCACGGGCAGACATCGCCTGACCAAACTTTCGCCAGGTACCCATATCGCGAGGGGCGAGTTTCGACTCTACTTTGCTCGCAAGCGTATCAGCCTTTTTACGGAAGCGAGCGGCTAGCTTCGGTTGAGTTATAGCAATTTTGGTTTGTGTTGCCACCATGGTTTTTCCTCATGAGGGTTGTGATGCGGCCATAAACCGCAAACCCTCATCGCGTCAGCGATGGACGAATAAGGAAAAGTCATTTACCGGCTGCATTCAGCCGGTGTTTTGCAACAAGGAGGATGCTTACGCATCGCTTTGGTGAAATCAACCAAGGCGCAAACATGTATCACTCCACTCTTATGGAGGCTATGCTGATGTGCGTTAATGCATCAGCTTATTGCTCCGAAACTTTGGAAGAACGATTAGAAGGAGTCGCCAACCTACCCGACGCCTCCGACTCAGAGATACTTTCACTGCTGGAAGGGCTCATCAGCCCAGAATTCATGACAAGGATTGAAGTGGATGTCGCTCGTGAAGCTCTGCTTTTAACCCAGGAAGACATCCAAATCACCGAGGAGTATCGGGCTAGCAATCGGATATTTCACGGCATCAAGCCATTCTATGAGTCGTACAGAAATATGGTGTGGCGACGCCACGCTAAGCTACGCAAACAAAACTTTCAGCTCTACCTAAAGACGGTCAACGCTGACCCCGATGTTGTTTTCTTGCACTCGCTATTTCGTACCTGCTTAGACCGAAACATCAGTATCAACGACAGAGGCAAGGCGATCGGCGATCGCATCGAGCACCTAGTCCGCAAAGAGCTATTCAAACCGGAGAAGCGACTTCGCTATCGGCGTATCGTCAACCCGAGACCCAGCATTAAGTTCTGGGAGTCAGAGCTGAGCAGAGCTCGCCGCCGCGCTGAAACCTCCTCTGCCCAGAAAGATGATGCTGAGCGTCGCTGTCATGAACAGTACGAGGTTCATGATGTCGGGCAGCACTTTCACCTTGGCAGGGTCGGCGGCTCTGGCACCCAAAAGGCTATCCGACGCCTAAATCAACAAAAGGACCGCATCACCGATCGCAACCAGGCCCGCTTCAATCAAATGCAACGGAAGCGCGAGCTGTACGCAAAACACTTGGCCCGAGTGCGCTACTGCGAGGAACGGCTCAGTATAGTCAACGGCAAGCTGGAAGCGCTCAACAACCGTTCTCCGATATCCCACAAGGTTGCAGCAAAGCTCAGGGCAGGCGATCGGGTCTGGGATGTACGAACCCAGCAAGTCCACACCCTCGATCAGGTGGTGGTGGAGGGTGATCGCCTAACCATCACCTGCCAGGAAGGCACGATTTCAGGTTTGCTGCCCGACTTCAGATGAAATACCGCAAACTGCAGTACGTATAGTGCAAGGGAACAAATTCCCTACCATCAGGAGTTCCTGATGGTTCTTCTGAAGCATTCCTGGGACTAGCAGCGGTGATCGACCAATATTGTTTAGCCACAAAAGCCAACGCATCATAGATAAGTTCCTGCCAATGCAGGAAGTTTTTTCTTGGAGACTTATCGAACAATCCAAATTGGAATATCCCAAAGCTTTGGGCCGAGCCAGACTTTTTGCAATCGCCGATTACGACGGCAGCAGACAATACTTCGCTTCTGTTGAAACAGACCCATGCCAGACTTTTGTATCAACCTTTCTTGCAGAATAGATTCAGAGCTAATTACAGGTATCCGTCTTACATGAGAGGTCAGTGCAATCATCTCCTCGGGCATGAATTCCTGCATCAGAGCGGCCTTATTATCAAGCCTCTCGTACATCTTGATGAATAGCTCGCGAATCTTTTGAATCTCAAATTCTCGTCGCGCAGAATTGTTGTTGCCGCGATTCTGGTCGCCTGACATGGCAATCCCCTCACATTTTTCTGCCCCTATTAAGTCTGAACTTCAGCACTCATTCAAGGCGGCGTATAGTCATCATTCTTTGCAAAATATTTCCAGGCTGAAAAAGATGAAGGCAAAATAGGTTTACAGCTTGATTCGAGAGAAACCTTATGCCAACTCCTCAAGAACCCACAGACCAAGAACTGTATCTAGCCCAACTCAATACCAGCGATGAAGATATCGAAGCTCTGCTGTCTGGTGGCGCCGACATTGATGACTTGATTACCTCTGGAGCTGTGGAAATCGAGACAGAAGGTTGGGGTTGGCAGGTTGAGGGCGAACCTTCTGATCGGGAAGGACCCAAAGTCTATACCGAAGAAGAAGCAATAGCTGTGATGG
Source organism: Leptolyngbyaceae cyanobacterium (assembly GCA_050330865.1). Classification (GTDB taxonomy): domain Bacteria; phylum Cyanobacteriota; class Cyanobacteriia; order Phormidesmidales; family Phormidesmidaceae; genus SIO1E4. Next base: position 5,135 of record JBHJHM010000127.1, on the reverse strand, counting down.
AGTCACATCACCAGTGGCGAGTAGCTAACGGATTTGCGTAGCGTTCATCTGAGCAAACATGGTCAGCTTTCAGATCGGCCAAATTGACGTCAAGACCGGCTCGGACCTCCACGAAACAGTTGGAGGCAACCCGCAACCGCAGTTCAAAGAGGTTGAGCACTCCTACCTAGAGCACTGGCTCCACACCCATCAGATCAACACCCAATTCTTCACGGGCAAGTTCTACGACCAGGTGAATGATGCCGACCGACAACGCCTCGAAGCGGACGGCAAGGTACTAGTCTTTACCAACGGCAAAAACGGGTATTTTACCGACCCGGACACCGCTAAGTTAATGACCGAAGGGGATGCTGAACAAGGCATTTCCCCTCTCTATGCCAACGACATCAACTCGCCTCACAACACTGTCGCCTACGGCAGTTTGCTGGCTTCGGATGGCATGGCCTCAACCAATGTCGAGAGGGCTCGGATTCTGGTCATCGACGACGAGCAGCGATCGCACGGTGATGAACCGCTGCTGGACAAACAAGGCCAACCCATCCCCCCAGCGCAACTCGAAAAGCTTTACGACAAGATGGGCGACGGCACGATGCTCGTCACTCCGAAGACCATGCGCGACCTGATAACACCGGAAGAACACGAAGCGCTAACTGCCAAGGCTTTCCAGAAAGCCGATATCAGCACCGACCTGACCACCATCGCTGAAGAACTTACCCAGATGAATTCAGCGATCGCAGCCGTCGAAAAACAGGTTGACGCCCTAGCAAGCCGAACGGTGACCCAGTTCCGAGCCGCTACGCCTGACCTTCCTGGCATGATCAAGGGCACGATGGCCTCCAGCCGTTGGTGTGAGCGCTTGGGTGTCGATGCCATCATTTCCACCAATGACATCAAAGGTGACGATGGCCGGTTATCGACTCCCGGCATCCAAGAAGTATCGCAGCTCTGGGTCAACCGTAAATCCGATGGTCAGTACGGCCAGCAGGCGGTGGGGCCACAGGTCAAGGGCTGCATTCCCGAAGCGACCCAGCACGAGTTCAACCCACGCATCGAGGCTCAAGCCCAAGCACTCGCAGCAGTGGCCGGTGACCCGATTCAACTCAAAGACTATTACCTCCAGCAAAAAGAGCGCCAGCGTGACCGTCCCCAAACCACCGATGAGTCGATAGAAGCTCCTCAAGCGCAGCGCTCCGAATGGCTGTACGACACCCTCAAAGCTGATAAGTTCAACCAGTTTGTGGGCTTTAGCAAGGTCAACAAAGGCTTAGAACGCCACCTTAAGGGCCAGTGGCAGGACACCGTGCTTAGAGGCATTCATGTTCCCTCGGCCATGGCTCAGCATCATTCTCAGCTCAAGCCTTGGGAAGTTTGCAATAAGGATTTGCCGCATGGGTCAATCGTGGCCTACTACCGTTCTCCCTTTCCGAACGTCGGCGCTGCCGCGATCGCCATCAACAACACGGACATCATCCGGCAACAGGATCGGGAGGCTTTCAGCAAGAACGGTGTGGCGTATCTTTCGCCTTGGACCGCCAAACACATTGCAATTACTGACTTTGACCGGGATGCCAATGGCTATTTCGAGGGCTATCAAGCGACGGTTCCTGACCTCCCGCAACAGCTCCGGCAACAGCTCGCTTCAGTCGAGGCACTACCGCCCGCTCAACAATACGAAGCAGGCCGCGCCGCGATCGCCCAGCTCATTCAAGGCCAAGAACAGGGGCAAGAGGATCGCATCACTCCCGCTGAGTATCCTCTGGCCGTCAAGGAGTTCGTGGAGAAAAACGCCCCCGACCAAAAGCCGCCTGATATTGTCAAGCAGAAGAAGGTAAAGCATCCCTGGCAAGAAGGAGAATCCCATGCGGCTGCGACCTGGAGAGCGTGGGGCATCACTGCCGACAACCCGACCGGCAAAGTTGCGAATGCGGGCATGACTTTACAATCTCTGGCCTTGGAGATGACCCACACGCCACCCGCTCAACAGGAGAGGTTGCTGCGGCAGGTATCGACTCACTTTGCTAAACAACTGAAACAAGCTAACGCAGGCAAACTGACAATTCCCGATGATGATGGGCTTGAGTCGCAAGGCTTCCCTCGGTATCAGTTCAAATCCCGGATGAAACAGATTGCTGAGGCTAAAACAGTCATTCCAGCACTCTCAGATCCCCAAAAACGAAAGCAGTATGTTGAACAGAGCCTGCAAGCTGCGGCCAAACTCCTCTCGGATGCGGTTAACGGCCCTAATGCTGTCAACCTGCAAACCGCTGTAGACACAGCCAAAAGCTCCCGAGGGATTGATGAATCCCATCATGCCTTCATTCGAGGACTCGCCTACAAAGATCACGAACTCCGGCAGCACCAAAAAGACCCCAACAACTACGTCAATGGGCAGTTGATGCCCACCAACACACAGGAACCCATCGGCTGGGGCGTCGAGGCCGTCAATGCCGTCTACAAAGATGTTCACTTGCCTGAACTCAGAAATGAAGCCTTCCGCGACCTCTTCCCCAAAACTGCCACCCTCGGTCAAGCGGGCGAAGCGCTAGGCATTGCTCGCACCTACAACGAGCGGATTGCGAACTATCAAGCGGCCAAGACGCGATTGCGGGAGAATCGCCCTGAAGACCAACAGCCAGCCCTCCAGGTGACATCTCCCAGTGGCCGCCAGCTGACGATTCAAACCCTGAAAGACCCCGAGGGAGTCCTCCCAATTTGGCGGGCCAACGACCAACAGCCAGATTGGGAAATAGCCGTCAAACGGAATCCTCGCGCCCAGTCAAAAGCTACTCAGTTTTCAGCCGCTCTCAGCTTCACCGATACCAACGGCGATCGCCGCACTGAGACCCTCGGCGATGTGGCTCCCGAGTCGGCAACCGAGCATCACCTGGCCCAACGCCTCCAGCAACTCCCCCACCAGACTCTAACCATCCAAAATCCTCACGCCCAGATCCAGGCTCCCTATGCTCAGCAAAATGATGCAGACGAAATCCTAATCCGAGCTACTAGCGCGGTCGAGCGCTCCATCGCTCATATCCCTAAGGAAGAACGCCCTGCCTACCTCTCCGCACTGTGGCGGCAAAGTGAAGGGATGGGGTTAGCGCTCAAGCATTTCGCGCCCGAAATCAGCGATCGCTTGCAGAGTGTCCCCGAGATCACGCTCACCGGGATACAGCAGAGTATCAACGAAGTGGGCCCGATCGCACCGGGAGACTATACCGTTCGCTTCAGCGAGTACAGCTACCAGAAAGCGGGTCAAACCAAAACGACCGCTTCTGTCGCGATTGTGGGCGACGATGGCAGCGAGCAACAGTTTGGGGCTATCTCAGCGCGAAGTGTTCACCTGCCACTGGGAACCACCGTGAAAGCCCACTTGGAGATTAATGAGTCGGGAAAATCGGCACAGATGCGCGTGCTTGACCTAGCTGAGACTGAAGGCGTTGCTCCAGCCACCGCTTCAGCTCAGATGCTCCCGTTCCCTGCATCCGTAGAACAGCCCAAAGCTGCCGAAGCTCCAGCCACCTATGAGGCCAGCGACCCGCACCAAACTTATGCCCCCTCCCGACAAGAACTCCGGCAATGGTGTGCGGTGGCGATCGCGAACGATGACAAACCCCTCACGGATAACATCATCGCCAAGGGCCAACAACTCAATGAACGCTACACGGCAGAGACCGGCAACACCGAGAAGCCACCCCTGGATTATCGACATTCAGCTGTGGTGATTAGTGAGCGCGATCGCAAAGAGATGCATGGGGCGATCGCGGCAGCTCAGGAAACACTACAAGCAACTGCCAGTCAGCACCGCATTCATCACGCACAGACCGAGATTGGTTAAATCTGGAATTTCAAAGGAGCCGACTTTACCAAGGCTGCTAGACGTTGCCTACTGACCGTTGCCCACTGAGAGCAACGACCGGAGAACTGCGATGCCCCTCTGGGGCAGCTTTGTCAATGCGTCAACCTCAAAGCACTTTGCGCCGCCTGTCACCTCCGATTCGACTCCAAAAGCACCCCAAGAAGGTCGCTCTCTTCAGAAACCCTCAATGCACCTGGCAGCAAGGAAGGCATATAGCGGTATGCAAGTTGGTTAAGCACACTTTTAAGCCTCAAGGCTATGCAGTTAAGGAACCTGCTGTACTTGATTAGCCTGCATACCGCTATAGGTATTTTCCTCTTATGAGAGAGTTTCAAAAGGGGAGGTTTTTGGCACTCTGCTAGAAGCATCAATTTTTGCTAGTCTCTGGGAGATAGACTGAAACTTGCAGTATATCCACCCGATATAAGTGCGCTATACGGACAGCTCGCAGTATATGTAGCTGATTTAGTTGAATAGACTGCAAGGTCACAATATATCCGCCCCATTCGAGGGAGATAGACTGCAATAGTCGATCTAATAAGAGTTAACGGGCTCCGTTTTTCCAGCTCGGGACGTACAGAAAGGCTATCTGCTGGTATCTGGGTGTGCTTGTTCTTGTAGTCTCAGTATAACTGAGGTATAACCAGAGAGTAGAACTTGAAGCTGAGGTCACTATGAAAACTGCTATTTCGCTTCCAGACCCAGTTTTTGAACAGGCGGAAGCACTCGCTCAGCAGTTAGGTGTGTCGCGCAGTGAGCTTTATACAAAAGCGTTGCAGGCATATTTGAAAAGGTACAACCGTGATCAAATCTTGCTCAAATTAAACCAAGTTTACGCTAGAGAATCTTCTGAACTCGATCCAGTGATGGCAAGGATGCAGTTTATGTCTTTGCCCCGCGAGGATTGGTAATGTATCGGGGAGAAATTTGGTGGGCGAACTTACCCGAGCCAGCCGGTTCAGAACCCGGACATCGCCGTCCCGTCCTGATGATTCAGGATGATACTTTTACCCAGAGCCGCATTAGCACGGTTATCGTCGTCATTATCACCTCAAATATTCAGTTAGCGGAAGCACCGGGCAATGTGCTATTGCCTCGTGGAATATCAGGTTTGTCGAGAGATTCCGTTGTAAATGTCTCTCAAATTTTTACGATCGATAAGACGTTTTTGGTTAAGTGTATTGGTTCGCTACCTGACTACCTGCAAGAGGAGATAGATGAGGGTTTACGAACAGTTTTGTATCTCTAGCAACGCCAGCTAACAAGTCGATGGAGCGGC
>JBHJHM010000126.1:0-52380 GCA_050330865.1 Leptolyngbyaceae cyanobacterium | reverse complement strand
GCAAAGGAGAAGTCCAAACGCTCATTGATGTTGAAGGAGGTGCAGGTCTTTTGAAGCGTGACGCACATTTCCTCTGCGATCGCACGGAAGAGGTAGTTGAAGCTTTCGAGGAGGACGGGGTCGGGGGTGGGGGGTGGTATAGGAGGGGTTGGAGACGCGATGAATCGCGTCTGTACGGCGGGGGGGGATGGCAGGGAGGCAGCGGGAGTGGGGGAATGGGTGAGGATAATTGCCCCGAGAGGGGTGAAGGCAGCTTGCCAGTTGGGTTCGATGACGTTGGTGCCGGTGGCTTCGATGATGAGAGCGGGTCCAGCAATTTCGTCGCCGGGGCAGAGGTCGTCGCGGTGGTAGAGGGGGATGTCGTGCCAGCGATCGCGGGCATACAGGGGGACGGTTGCGCGGGCGGTCAGTGGTTCCTGGCGTTGGTGCGCTAGCTGGGGTTCTGCCGGTGTCTCAGTCTGGCCGATGACTTCTACGGAAACGGTGTCTACCAGTAGTCTTTTGTTCGGCTGCACGAAGCCATACCGCTGTTGATGCAAATCGGCAAACGCCGCTGTCATTTCGGCTAGTGCGCCCCAGGCAATAATCAGTGTTGCGTCGGTCCCTTCATATTTCAAATGAACGCGGGGCAAGACCTGGACGTTTTCGGGGGGGGCCTCTGATGGCGGCGTGACATTCCCTGTTTCAGACGTGACATATGGCGGCGCTACAGTTTCCTTTGCTCTAATACCCTGCTGTGCCAATTCCTCTAGCCCAGCCGCAGCCAATTCGCTCAGCGCCGTTTCTAATTCTGGCAGCGTATCCGGTGTTAGCGGCACCTCCAGCGATCGCTCCCGGAGCGATCGCACGTCCGCCAGTCCCATGCCATAGGCCGACAGCACGCCTGCATAGGGATGGATAAAAATCTCCTTCATGCCCAGACTTTCCGCAATCAGGCAGGCATGTTGGCCGCCAGCACCGCCAAAGCAGCACAGGGTGTACTCCGAAACGTCATACCCCCGCTGTACCGAGATCTTTTTAATCGCATTGGCCATTTTTTCGACCGCGATCGCCAGAAATCCGGCAGCAACCTGTTCAGGCGATCGCCGATCGTCGGTGGCCTGGTGGATGCGATCGGTCAGCTCGGCAAACTGTATTTTGACCCCTTTGGCATCTAACGGCTGGTCACCCTCTGGCCCAAACACCTGCGGAAAAAAGTCCGGCTGCAGCTTGCCCAACATCACATTGCAATCCGTCACCGCTAGCGGCCCCCCGTTGCGGTAACAGGCAGGCCCCGGATACGCTCCTGCTGAGTCGGGTCCGACCCGATAGCGGTTACCATCAAAGCTCAAGATCGATCCGCCCCCCGCTGCCACGGTATGAATCGCCATCATGGGAGCCCGCAACCGCACCCCAGCTACCTCCGTTTCAAAAGTGCGCTCATACTCACCGCTGTAGTGCGACACATCTGTAGAAGTGCCCCCCATATCAAAGCCAATAATCTTCTCGAAGCCTGCTCTTAGGCTGGTCTGAACCGCTCCCACAATGCCCCCAGCAGGTCCCGAAAGAATACTGTCCTTCCCCTGAAACAATGCCGCATCTGTCAAACCGCCGTTCGACTGCATGAACATCAGACGCAGTCGGAAGTCGGAAGTCGGAAGTCGGAATTTCTCCGGTTGTCCTCTGCCTTCGTTCGACTGAGCGACCTTCGGCCCGAGCTCAGGTCGAGGGCTCACGACGAAGTCTGCCTTCTGCCTTCTGCCTTCTACCTGTTCCCTGTTCCCTATCACCCGTTCCCAATCGCCCGATACCAGTTACCGTTCGGCTGAGCGCTCACGACGAAGCCCGTTCCCTGTTCCCTGCAATGCGCTCGCAATCCGCTCCACATAGCGCCGCAAAATCGGCGACAAATACGCATCCACGACGGTCGTGTCACCCCGGCTAACGAGCTTCATCAGGGGGCTGACTTGGTGGGAAACAGATACTTGGGAAAAGCCGACCTGTTGCGCTAACTCGGCAACGCGCTGTTCATGAGCGGGATAGCGATAGCCGTGCATGAGCACGATCGCGCAGGCTCGAATCCCATCATCGTAGGCGGACTGGAGTTGCTCAGTCAGGGCTTGCTCGTTCTCGGGCGTAAGGGGCTGAAGGACGGTGCCGTGGGCGTCGATGCGTTCGGGAACACCCATCACTTGCTCGTAAAGCATTTCAGGCAGGTGAATTTGGCGGGCAAAGATATCGGGGCGGTTTTGGTAGCCTATGCGAAGTGCATCCTGAAAGCCGTCGGTGATCAGGAGGAGGGTGCGATCGCCCTTACGTTCCAACAGCGCATTCGTGGCTACGGTAGTGCCCATCTTCAGCGCTTCAATGTCTGCGGCTGGAATCGGGTCTTTGGCAGCAATCCCCATCAGGTCACGGATGCCTTGGAGTGGGGCATCGGCATAGCGATCGGGATTCTCCGACAGCAGTTTGTGGACGACCAGCTGCCCATCCGGACGCCGCGCCACGATGTCGGTAAAGGTGCCGCCGCGATCGATCCAGAATTGCCACCGCGTCATCGCTTCCTCCTCGGTGAAGACAGGACATTCAAGTTTGGTAAGCCTTCATTGAGCAAAGTCGAATTTGACTCAATAAAGCCGAAGTTGGCTTCGACTTCGCTCAGCCAACTGTGCCAATAAATCAGCCAACTGTGCCAATAAACAATTACCCAACCTGAATGCTATTCTCAATACCATATCGTGGTTCCGTTAGAGCCTCGCTTATTAGTCTGTAGAAATATTCTTGCCAGACTCAAAAAGCGAATAATAATTCTTACCGAGGAACGATATGGGAACGGCCTTTGAAATCGCACTCATTTGTCACATTAAAGCCGACTTGCCCTCAGAAATCATTGATACTTTGATTTACATAACTAGAGAAGAAGACTATGACTTCGATACAAAATTAGAGGAAGGCATATTTTTACCTGATGAAGATGAGGGATATCCATCAACTTACTGGCGTCACATCATTAATAATATCTCTGCTAAAGAAACGATAGAAAGAAATGGATTCTCTGGCGATCGCATGTAGTCCAATACACTCAATGAATCTGATGCCACTTAATGGTTCGGAAATTCACGTTTGGCAACTACTCAACCAACGCGATGTCAACAACTGTAATCAACACGGTTAGCTAGACCTTCAGAGAGCTAGGATCACGGTATAAATACTCAACCAACTGAGGAGGACACAATGAAACGAACCTCTATTATTGGTGTGGTTTTTATCGCATTGGCGCTCTGGCTGGCCACTCCTCTCGCTGCGGGCGGGCACTTCAAAACTGCTGCGGCCAACACTCAAGACCTTGCCGATGCTACGGTGCTAAATCATCATGGTGAAAGGTATACAGGGCACCATAGCGGACAGGGTGGTTGTAGGTATTAGATTCTGAGCAGGTTACGGTGCTGGCGATCGCTCAATAATCCGAACCGCGTGGCCATCGGGATCGCGGACCAAAAAGCCTGTTTGAAACCCCAGCAACGCATCGGGTAGTTCAATCACGCCAGCAGAAATGAAGGGAACGCCTGCCTGCTGAAGCCGTTCTGCTGCGGCATTCGCATCGTCTACCACCAGTGTGATGTCCCAATGCCAGAGATCATTCGCTTGTGAATCGGTTGGATAGGGCCGTCCTGTTGGCGGCGAGAGATACTCTAAAAACTCCACACCGATGCCAGCACCCGCTGTTAAGCCACTGATATGCAGGCGGGCCCCGAACACATTATTAAGATGCTCTTGTTCCGGACCATAATTGAAGCTTTCGCCAGCGACCTCTAACCCCAATAAATCGCGATAAAAGGCCAGACTGGTTGCGGTATCAGCAATCCCAATTGCCGTATGGTCAATCCCAAGGAATAATTCACCCCTACTATCTTGCCAGCGAGGGTTCCCTTTATCTTCTGGGAAAAAAATAACTTCCAAGTTGTGCCCATCTGGATCTTGAAAGTAAAACGCTTCGATGCCAGCCGCCGCTGGAAGGTAGTCTGGCAGGCGCTGAGGTGCGGTGGAAACGTACTGTACGTCAAATTCGCGCAGCCGTTCATAGGCTGCATCCATGTCGCTGACCACGATCGCAATGTGCTGAAACCACAGGTCATTACTGCGGGAATCTACCGGGATAGATCGTCCCTGAGGCGTCAGGTACTGCGTGAGTTCAATCACCTCACGGCCCAAACGCATTTGGACAACTCGCATCCGTGTCCCAAATACTCCCTGCAGCCGTTCGACCTCTGGCCCCCATACTTCGACATCCGAAATTTGCTGGAAGGTCAGCACGTCTGTATAGAAACGCACAGCCGTATCCATATCAGAAACCACCATGCCGACAACCGGAACGTCGCGGACGCGAACATGCGCAGGCACAGTCTGCGTCTGAAGTGTAACAGCCGTTGCAGCTGGATCGGTCGGACGCGGTGCTGGTACAGCGTGAACGCCCACCGTCAATGAACTCGCTAAGCCGACTGACAGTACAGCTAGGACCCCAAACCGCTTAAGTTTCATATCGATTGTTGGTTATGTGGAAAGTAAGGAACGGGAATGAGAGGAATGTTGGAGTGATGAAGTGATGGACGTGTGATTAGCGAAGCAGAAGGTCTTCGTGGCATGGGCAGGTTGTGCAGATGCAGGGCGTTTCTGAATTGGGTTGAAGCTTGCCGCAGATGTGACGCGATCGCCGCCCTGACACCCATCGATATACCTCAGCGGCTAATAACATGGCTAAAGGGGGCACGAAATAGTAAATCCAGAAGGCAGTCCAGACTCGCGCGACAAAAGCGGATGCAAACGTCCGAGCAGGATTAATACTCATGCCAGAAATGGGCGCCGCAAAGGTAATGAACAGCGCCACGAGCATGCCCGCAAACAGCCCCGTAAACTGATTTAACCCGGGATGATTCGACACGATGAGCACCGTCATCATTAATCCAAATGCCAACAGCGCTTCAGTAATTAACGCCCCTAGCCATCCCCAAATTCCGGGCACAGTCACAACGTAGTTAACCGGTAGATTGGTAAACGGATCGCCCAAAACGACGACGACAAGCGCTACGCCGATCGCCCCGCCTACAAACTGGGCCAGAACGTAAAAAATCGCATCCCAGATAGCCAACTTGCCTAACCGATAGAAGGCGAGCGTCACAGCAGGATTAAAGTGCGCTCCCGAGCGCATCCCCCAAGGTGAGTAGATAATCGCGATCGCGGTCACTCCCATGGCTATGCCCATCAACGCTCCTCGGAGAAATTCATTGGGCAGCCATGTCGGAAGCGGCGATGACGGTGCGTACAAGGCTGTCGCAAAGATGCCCGCCAACACCATGAATATCCCTAATTCAGCCCCTTCCATGAAATATTCGGGCCAGTGCGATCGCAGCGAATTGAGCATCCTGTCACCTCCATCGCTATGAGCGGAATCCAATAGCGATGGTTCAAAACAAGCGCCGCTTTACCGGATAGCAGCAGCAAAGTTATTGACCCAAATCTATCGCTTCAGCCTCACAACACCGCTTCATTTGCATTAGCAAGTGAACGTTTACGCTGCTAAGAATAGGTGGTCCTACAAGGAATGTCTGCACGAAAAAATCATGTGCTTATTCTTGAAACATCACAAACCAAACTTAAAAGGTTGCGACTTTTTCATGTTTACCTTTTTGGGGAATTTTCTTAGGACTTTGTATACAATTTTTCCAAATCTTTTCCTCCTTGGCTGCTGAAAAGTTCTTCAATTTGCCGACTCCGTCCAAGTATCCTGAACTTTGGAAACTGTTCTTTCGATAACGCCAGCCGATAATGATGGATGCGGAAGCAAATCGGCAACAACAAGGACTGCAATGATCGCGACGATCAGTCTATCTAGTTTTAGCTGTGGAAAAGGCACTGGTTTTCTCCTCAAAAGCCCTCAATGGACCGTTCAGAGGTTTATACATCTCGGCATTTTGAGCTTATGCACTGGCGGCGCAGCTAGGCAGAAGACTGACCTATCGCATTTGCAGGGTGTTGAAACGTATCTTGGCGATGAGTTGACTGGGAGGTAATCTGAGGCTAGCAACTGCTAATTCACCCAACTTGGCCAAACACCGACTACACTGGGCAAGACTTTAGGGCTCATCCAGTGATTAAGTCATTTGCCTCAGTCTTGTCTAGTGGGATTGCTTTGCTAGCGGTTACTACAACAGCAGCCTGCTCACCACAGAGTGATACACCGCAGAACGCTTCCCAGCAGACTCAATCGAGCGTATGGGAATTGGTGGGACAGCTTCCGCTCGCTCTGGAGTCACATCAAACAGTCGTCTTGAATGGGTTTGTGTACACGTTGGGCGGCTGGAATGATACGCGTGGCCCTTATGCAGAGGTCTTTTTCACCCCAATGACACCGGCAGGCACTTTAGAAAACTGGCAAGAAGCGTCTGCGGCCCTACCCTTACGACTCCAACATCACGCCGTCATCGCCCATAACAACGCGCTTTATGTCTTGGGGGGAGACAACGGTTTTTGGGAGGGCAGCACCGTTTCAGACCGCATCTTGCGAGCTGTTCCCACGCCTGAGGGCGACATCATCGAGTGGGTGGAGGTAGGCCAACTGCCGATGCCGCTGACAGTCCACGCGGTCACAACAATTGATAATCAGCTCTACGTTATAGGAGGCAGCCAAACCTTTCGCCCCGGAATCACGTTTGAAGATACTATCTTCACGGCGACCATTGCGGACAATGGTGAAGTGGGAGCATTTGAATCTCTGACTGCTTTCCCGACTAAGATTGGTTGGTTGACAGCCGTTGCCGTAGACCAGCGTATTGTCGCGCTTTCCGGCAAGACACAATTTAGGCCCACCGAACTTACGGAAACGGTTTGGGTTGCTGAAACACAGGCAGAGCGATCGCTTTCTCCATTTGAGCCTGTGAGTACAATCGTGCCTCGTCAGCGTCATACCACCGTGTTAGTTGACCGCACACTAGTTGTGATTGCTGGTGGCGGTGACCAGCAGGTGCTTACCTCTGTGGAAGCGGCTGATATCGACGAGCAAGGCAATCTAACGTCTTGGCAAACGTTGCCACCACTGCCAGAACCCCGCTATGCCCATGCCGCTTTTACCTATGAAGGCGACATCTATGTTTCGGGTGGATTTGTGCGCTACGGCAGCAATGAAACCAGTCGCGACATTTTTCGACTATCTGAAGCTGAGCGGTAGAGGCTAACTCATTTGTATTCAGGGAATAGGGAATAGGGTTCTACAGGCAGATTTCTAGAAGCATGAATTCCCTTCTTCTTTGTACTCATGCTCTATTTTCAGTTGATATCAGTTGTGTAATCAGTTCTGCTATCAAGGCTGATTAATTGGCCATATCATGTCGAGTGCAGTGCAACGAAGTCGAGACATCTCGGTGCTCAGCAATATGTAGAGATTCCACCCTGCGGGAAGCCACGTAGCGTCTACATTACGCTTTGCTTCATTACTCCTAGCGGAGTCGCTTCGCGAACGGAATGACAAAGTGTATGCGTATAAACGGACTTCATATGACGCTTAGCTTTTCATATGTCGGTAGATATAAAGCCTCTATAAAGAAACCATCTCTTAATATTGAAATAATGAAAAGTTTGCAAGAACCAAATTTTTGATGTCAGTAGATAATTAATAATACTCAAGTATTCGAAAATCCAGCTTTTTACGCACATCTTATTGGCAATTTTAAGCTTATTTTTCGCTTAGAAAATAAGCTAATTTTCTTGCCAATAAAAATATAAGGGATTTTAATCTCTGGGAGAAATAGATGAGTACATCTTTCGACCCGAAAAACTTCGACGACGTGATCATTGGCACCAGTGGTGCTGATGTTATCGATGAGAGGACCTCGCTCCTCGATCTGCTTATTCGCGGTCGCGGTGGCAACGACGCCATCAGAAGTGGTCGCGGCAATGACGGGATTCTGGGAGGCGGCGGCAATGACACCTATTTCGCGGGCGTCGGGAATGACCACTTTGACGGGCAGGGCGGCAACGACACCTATGATGCCTCGGGCCTCGCGAACAGCATCGTCGGTCGCTTCGTCTTCGGTTTCGGCGGCGTCATTACCAAAGGAAACAATCTAGGTACGGACATTATCGGACGTTTTGAACTTAACCCTGACGGCACCATTGCTGACATCGTTCCTGTCGAGAACGTGATTGCGCCTGCTGGCAAGGGCGACAATCTCGTCAGCCTCGAAGCACAGGCCGGAGACATTGCCCTCGCTAGCGCTGAAGTCGATCTCCGAGACGGTTTCATCACGGTAACCGAAGAGGATGGCGGCCCCAGCTTCACCGTTGATATCAGCAATTTCAACGACATTATCGGCACGAATCTCGACGACAAGTTGCGTGGCGACAATCAAGCGAACGAAATTTTTGGCGGAGCCGGCAACGACATCATTCGTGGGCGTGGCGGCGATGACGAGCTGCGGGGTCAGGGCGGCAACGATAACATTAAAGGGAACAACGGCAACGACACGATTCGTGGTGGCGGCGGCAATGATGTAATTGATGGCGGCAACGGCGACGATGATCTGCTTGGCAATAACGGCAACGACCGTTTTGTTGGTAGCACTGGCAACGACACTATCATTGGTGATGCCGGCTTTGATACAGCAGACTACTCCAAATTGGGTGCACCGATCACCTTTTCACAAGCTGGCCGGATCTTCAAAGGAGAAGACGGTGCGCTAGGCGTCGACCAGCTTGGCCGAGACTTCCAATTCAGCTTTATCGAAGAAGTGATCGCCGATGCTGCCTTCAAGGGCAACGCCACCAATCTAGGCAGCAACACTCTCGACAACTCTGGCGGCTCCAACATCAGCGTGGCAGTCGATCTCCAGGCTGGCGATATTACCGCGACGGTTGAAATCGAAATCCCCGGCATCCCCGGTGTGATCGACAATATCCCTGCCGGCACCGAGTTTACGGTTGCCGTCGAAAACTTTGGAAACGCTTTCGGAACCGACCAATTCGCGGATACCCTTTTAGGTGACGGTGACGCCAATCTCCTTGTGGGCGGCGGCGGCAACGACGACTTGCGCGGTCGGGGCGGCAATGACGTTCTCGTCGGCGGTGGCGGGGCCGACACCATCCGTGCTGGTGGCGGTGCTGACACGATCGTTCTGACCGACACAGATGCAGCTGACGAGATCCGCAATGTCAACCTTAGACAGGACGACTTCCTGATTGCGATCGCTGGGGTATCGTCGGTCGTTGGCGTCATTGCTGGCAACGCTCTCAATCTCGTGGTCAACGACGGCGGCATATTCAACAATACAACGCTTGCCACCTTGCCTGGCGAGGCCGCCAACGCGGGCGATTTGATGGTGTCGTTTGGCGACTTCGACCCAAGCCTTCTGGTCTGAGGGCAACCATGGGTAGAGGGGCCTCAGGGTGCACGTCCTGAGGTCCGTAGACTTTTGACCCGCAATGCCGCTAATTCTGTGCAGGTAGCTATAGATCAAGGGCTGGAAGTGAACTCGATTGAGAATATGGCCTCAGCAAAAAGGGCTTAAAACCGAGATGCATTTTCAGTTTCAGATTTGGCTTCATCGCCCTTGCCAAAGAAGGCCGGAAAAGGTTTGGGAATGGTAACGGCCTTTTGCGTAGCGGGACGGGCATCGATGCGATTGAACCAGGCTTGCAAGCTATTCAAACCCTCTACCGAAACTTTGGCCCAGGGGTACGATCGCGCCCAAGGATACATCGCCATATCCACAATGGTGAGATTGTCGCCAAGTAAGTAGGCTTTGCCCGTGAGTTGTTTGTCTAACACTTCTAACAGTCGTCTGGATTCGTTCACATAGCGATCAATCGCGTAGGGGTCTTCGTGGCCTTTGGGAGCAGCGATGCGCTGAAAGTACATAGCCTGACCCATCATCGGCCCAATACCGGACATCTGGAACATCAACCATTGCAACGCTTGCGATTTTGCCTTGTCGCCCTTGGGCAGAAACTTTTGGTACTTCTCCGCCAAATACCAAAGAATTGCACCGGATTCAAAGACGACAAAATCACCATTGCTGCGATCAACAATCGTCGGAATCCGGCCATTGGGATTGAGCCGCATATACCAATCAGACTTCTGCTCTTTTTTCCCAAAGTCGATATAGGTCAAGTCATATTCAACCTCGGCTTCTTCGAGAAAAATGACAGGTTTCCAGCCATTCATGGTGGAAGCGGTGTAGAGATGGATATCGGGGGTCGGCATCGGGGTTTCCTCGCTGATGGTGACTCAGAGTTACAGCTTTGGCCAATTTGCTTAGGACACCGAGTCCTTCTAACGTCCACCGCATAAATGGGCTCCCAGTCTTGCCCCAATCGGGCGGGGGACCGTCATAGAAGGCACAGGTAGCAGCCCAGCCCCCTCAGGAATGGGAACTAATGACATTTGCTGCTGTGATTTAACGTAATCAGGTAAGTTACTAGAGTCAATCAGTTTACTTTTAGTAACCACCCATGCCATGAGCAATTCTTTAGGCATCACCACTGATGACCAAGGTCGCAAACAAGTCTTAGATCCCTGCCTAGAACCCTGCCCAATTGAGCGAGGTATGCGGATTTTGGGCGGCAAATGGAAAGGGTCGATTCTCTGGCATCTCAAGGATGGTCCAGTACGCTTCAATGATTTAGCGCGTCAGCTGGGAGGTGCCAGCAAAAAGATGGTGACGCAGCGACTCCGCGAAATGGAAGAAGCTGGCCTAGTGACCCGTAACGTAGTCAGCGATCGCCCCATTGCCGTCACCTACGAAATTACCGAGTTTGGTAAGACTGCCCTAGGTTTCCTGAAAGAACTCAAGCATTGGGCAGAAACGCACCAGATCTAGCAGGATGCATTGCCTGGGACTCAGCAGAAGCCAACCTCATTAAGCTCGCCACAACCTACCCGCAGAAAAATTTATAGAGAGATTGGCATCTACCACCATAGTAGGTAAATAATCTAGATATGAAAGAAACTGCTCAGCAAATTTTAGATGTCGCTCAAGATCTTGTGCATTGCCGGGGGTATAGCGCCTTTAGCTACGCCGATATCTCACAGCAGGTAGGCATCGCTTTCCTCACTCAAACAGTGGCTCAAAATATGGTAGACCGCGGTCAAGGTGGAGCCATCGTCAATGTCGGCTCCATGTGGGCCAAGCAAGCTGTCTAGGCCACGCCCTCGTCCGCTTATTCCATGGCAAAAGCCGGACTCCATTCCTTGACTCAACATTTGGCAATGGAGTTGGCTAGCAACAATATTCGAGTGAATGCGGTATCGCCAGCTGTGGTTGCAACGCCGATCTACGAAGGGTTTATTCCCAAGAATGAAGTGCATGGCGCGTTACAGGCCTTCAACAGCTTCCATCCCATCGGTCGCGTAGATACCTATTAGGACAGAGCTTCAAGAGCAAGCAACTTCCTTAGAGGCATTCGCCCCATGTTGAAACTCATTTACGAGTAGCAACTGACTGCACTACTCTCAGTGCTTCTTGAAATTGTGCTCTGATTGTGGCATCTCAAAAATTGATTGACTACCAACAGTAGGCGACTAAGAGTTCTTGAAATACCCGTTAGGGTCATCAACTCTATGAACCTGTTGTTGGCAGTCTTGAATAAATGGAATGTTCCGAAATCCAGGCTAATTAAGTCAAAGCCCAGTCAAACCAAACTTGATACTTACCTCCATGATCTTCAGTCCAGAAAGAGTATTCAGGACTATCTGACTTTCCAGACCACCTGTACCAGATCGAAGGTAAACCCAAATTAACAGTCCAGACCGGAAAGGGATCATCTTTAAATAGACCGATGATGAAGTCAAAAAGCTCACCGATCACCCAACCAACAAGGGCACCAATGAGCGCACCGATAGGGCCCCCTAAAGCGCCAATAACGGAACCTATAGCAGCTCCTGTTAAAGCGGCAACCTTCTCGACCACCATCTTGACGACCTTATCGCGGACCATTTGGACTAATTTATCGAGAAAACTGTTAAATCCTCCACTATCGACTTCTGTCAAGGCCATAGTTACCAGGAAATTCTTAGGCCATCCTGAAATTTTCTGAAGGTCAAAGTTACAGAAAACTCTAGGCGGGTTATAAATGAACTCTTCACCATCATCAAAGCTCTTACTAACTCGAAAAGGAGCTATTTTAGCCGTTGAACTGTTATTTAAGGACGTAGCAACTCCACCCATATCAATTTCATCACTCCCCCACCATTCCGGATTCGTTTCATCAATACATTTAACTCGATGAATTCGAAGTTGGAGATTTTTTTTCGGTACAATCAATCGAGTTTCTCCATTTTTTTTCGCAATAAGCTTTCCTCCTTGAAACCTTCCATGCCAGTCATGATTAATTGTGCTGCTATCGCCAAGGGGATAACCTAAAGCCCCGAGTACTCCACCATGTTTTGCAAAAGCTTGCCTCAGCTTTTTATGCACAACGCGAGCACCGGTATCTGGCGTCCAATAGACAGTTCCTCCTTGAAAGTCACTAAAACGCCCTACTGTGTCACCAATAGGTAGTTCATCTGTTGTCGGATAACCAAGATATCCTTTTGCCCAATGTAATTGAGACCACTTTATTCGGATAGCTCCATGAACTTCGTGAGCGCCTGTCTCCGGTGACCAATAAATTGAACCACCGTTCTCATAGTGCTGATATCTTCCCCTACCATCAGGACAAACTTTTATGTTGCCGACAGCTTTGCCAAGAAAGCCAGTCTTGCCCCCCAATTGTGAGTACTTTTGGGTAATGTCTTCCTGTGCGCGCAACGCGAATTGAAGCGCGAATTGAAGCGCCTCAGCCGTGTCATCCGGAACCGTACCAACGACAGTAGAGACATCCTGACGTAGCTGATCTTTCAACTCAGAAGTGACATCACGACCTGTTAAATCAGTAGCAGTAAAGACATCTTGAGGTTGCTGATCCTCTAAATTGGGAGCGATAATGCGATCAGTCGAACCGGTCAATACAGACATGTCCTGACGTAAGAAATCGCCTGCTCTACGTTCAATAACGCGATCAGTCAAATTGGTCACTGAAGATACATCCTGACGTAGCCGTATCGTATTCTCGGAAAGCTCTAACTGATTGAAATGAGTAAGGTTAAACTTCACTGTGGACGAGAGATTCAGGCTTTCCGTTTGCTCCATGATAGGAAGACTCGAGCGAAAATCTACGCCTACAAAAGAGGCATAAGATCTGTCGACAAAAGATGCACTATCACCAATCATTTGACGTGCATTAGTTCGAGCCTCATTTTGTCTTTCCTGTGACTTCTTTTGCAGATATTCAACGGCTATTTTTTCAACCGAATCATTTTTATCTTCTAACGGATATTCTTGAGGATTATCGGTATGAGCTACTCCTTTCAGAACACTTAGTTTCATCGTATCCAGCACATGTTGAGCGATAGCTTTAGTCTCAGAATCTTCGATCTTGATCCGAGGCCCATAATCAGAAATGCGTTCAGTCATGATTGACTCCTTCAAAATATTGGTTTTGGTAGATGCAAGGTATGCTAGAAAGGGAGTCTAGGTGCTTTGTTCATGTTTTTAACGATGATAGAAAGCCTAATATTGGTCTGTTTTTAGGTTTAGGCTCTCAAAGCAATAGGTTGGTTTCCTTCTCGAACAAGTTGATCATGACCTAGCAAAAATCGTATGGCCGTGAGAAAAAGTGTCCTCTTTCGATGACACTTAGGAGCAGCTACTTGTAATGCTTTAGCTAAAGGATTAGCAGGGCATTTACCGAAAAATTACTGCGATGAAGATATTTTTGCCTCAGAGCACTTTTTCACACCATCGTGAGGCAGAAGGTTAGCTGTCTTAGCTTCGCAGATCCCTATTTCAAGGAGATTGGCTGAAGGCATATTCAAGATTGACAGTTGAAGTAAGGGAGATTGAGGAGAGGCTGCAGCGATCGCGCCATCGCGAACAGTTTGAGCTGATTGCCAGACAGTCATGCATGCACAGACTATTTGATTTCAATAGCCCCTAGTGCCTTGAGAGTTGTTCTTTGTGCTGCAGTTAATCCTGTGGTTCCACTGATGTTCATGCCTTCATAGGGGCGCTCGGCCCGCAGAGTCTTCAAGCACTCACCTGTCTCTAAATTCCAAAGCTTAATGGTCTCGTCGCCACTGCCGCTAGCCAAGCGCTGACTATCTGGATGACAAGCTACAGGACCGACCCCTCTTTTATGCCCTTGCAAAGTTCTGTAGCAGGTCCCTGATTGCAAATCCCATACTTTTACTAGGCGATCGTTGCTGCCACTGATCAGAAACCGGCCATCGGGACTAAAGACAACTGTCAAAATCTGATGAAGGTGACCTACAAAGGTCTGCAAACAGACTCCGGTTTGAACATCCCATAACCGAACCGTTCGATCAAAACTACTGCTAGCAACCATACGACCATTCGGGCTAAAGGAAACAGAGAAAACCCGATCTTGATGCCCGTGTAACGTCTGTAAACAAACGCCTGTACTCACCTGCCACAGCTTCACGGTCTGGTCATCACTAGCACTGGCTAGGCTTTTACCATTGGGACTAAACACAACCGAACGGACTCGACGAATATGCCCTGCCAATGTTTGTAAACACTCTCCCGTTTGCCAGTTCCAAAGTCTAATCGTTTTGTCAGCACTGCTGCTTGCAAGAACTTTTTCCTCTGGACTGAGGCTGAGTGAATCCACATCGCTGCTGTGCCCTCGGAGAATTCTGATGCAGTCACCTGTTTGCCAGTTCCAAAGTCTAATGGTTTGATCGTGGCTGCTGCTGAGCAGCAATCGACTTGTCTCAGAGGCAACAAAGGCTAGGGCTGAAACGATATTTGAATGTCCTGATAACGTTCTCTCATAGGCTCCGGTTGACACGTTCCAGATTCTTACTTGCTGGTCATATCCACCACTCGCCAACCACTGTCCATTGGGACTAAAGGTGACTGATGTAATCCAGTTAATGTAGCTGGAGAGTGTTCTCAAACATCGTCCTGCATGGGTATCCCAGAGTTTAAGCGTACAGCGACTATCTTCACTGACGCTGATTAGCCTACTCCCATCTGGGTTAAATTGCATCAGCCAAACGCCATCGTCATGCCCTGATAGGGTTTGGAGGCACTCTCCTGTAGAGGTATCCCAAAATTTAATAGTCTTGTCTCTGCCGCCCGTTGCCAGGATTTGATGGGATAACTTCTCTCTTGCTTGTTTCTGGGGCGCATAGGCAATTGCTCTTATTGAGTTATCCCTGTAGCAGATTAACGTTTTCAAGCATTTTCCGGTATCGAGGTTCCAGAGCTTTACGATTTTGCGATCGCACACCATGGCAAGTGTTTGACCATCTGGACTGGGAGCGATCATAAATGGCCAAGACGGACTTTTCAACACCCGCAGGCAGGTTCCGGTATGGACATCCCAGAGCCGAACCGTCTGATCCTCACTATTGGTAATCAGCGTTTCTCCATTAGGCATAAAGAAGAGCGAAAAGGGACGCCCTGTATGCCCTTGCATAATCGTCAGGCATTTTCCCGTCTGAATGTCCCACAGTCTTATGGTCTGATCGCAACTGCTGCTCGCCAAGATGGAAGCATTAGGGCTAAACGCAACCGATTGAATTGAGTCGGTATGACCTTTCAGAGTTTTAAGGCACTGGCCAGTTTGGGTGTTCCATAATCGTACCGTTCGGTCATTGCCACCACTCGCTAACAGACATTCCTCCGAATCCATCAGCTGTGTATTAAAAGCAAGCGAATTTATCCAACTGAGGTGACCTTCAAAGACCGCTTGATGCTGCATTGTCTCTGTGTTGTATAGCCATATATCTTTATACTTTCCGATTGCTAAAAAGATACCGTCAGGACTAAAGGCAATAGAACCGAGGCCTCCTATCATTTGAGTGAACACAGATTTACTCACATCGGAGCCAGAAAAATTGACGTGGTGCAGATCAACATCCTGAAAATTTGCCTGCCAAATCGGTAGGTTAGAAAAATCGTAACCCCGCAAATTAATATTTAACTGTCTTAGGAGGTTAATGATATTACCAGCACTATAACCAGCGACTAGCAAAGGCCCAGAGGTCGTGGTCTGTGAATACCTATCTATTGCTAGAGGATCATATTGCGATCGCAAATCTGAGAGCATTTGATCCAGATGTCGACCTATTCGCTTCCAGGAACCAAAATGATGCAGCAGACGATTGGTAATCGGTTGCAGGATTAAGGAGATTTGGGCTGCCCGAAGATAATCTTTAGACTGAGCCTTAATCAGCGCATAGTGATTCAGGTATTTGATGTTTCGCGTGCAGATTTCCTGATACACCTGCTCAATCAATCTTGCAGTGACAAATTCCATCACAACCGGCTGTTGCGTATAACCACATATGTCTCGTTTGTAGAAGGATGAGGATTTTTTTTCAATCAATGATCTTTGAAAAAGGGATTCCAAAGCTTCAAATAGCGAGCTTGTGGCGACTGGAGGCGCGATGTCCTGCTGGAGTTCTGGTAGCAGTATCCATTCCCGATGAATGGCTAGCCAATTCATCACCTGTTGTTCTAAAGCCGACAGGCGACTAAATTGCTGCTCTAGTAAGTCAGAAATATCGCCGAAGATGACAACACCTTGCTGTAAAAATTGAGTCACGTTACCACCAAATAATTCTTGAATAGTGGTCGCCACAATTTTTAGCGCTAGAGGATTCCCGGCATAATGCTTGATCAATATCTGGCTGTCTTCAGGTGATAGTGCAAATCCTTTTGTTTCAAGAATATTGCGTCCTTCATCTTGCTGCAAACCAGCCAATCGAAAGGACCGAACAGGCAGATACTGACCTTCCCTTCTACTCAGCCCTTGCGGTTTTTCACGACTGGTCAAGATTAAACAGCTTTGATGCGAAGTTTCACCGATACAGTCTAAAAGCTGTCCATATCCTTCGTAGTCTTCCCGATAGCTACCGGCCTTGCCCGTACTGGCAAGGATGGCTTCTGCATTGTCCAAAATCAGCAGACAGCGAGAATTGCGTAGATACTCTAGTAACTGAAGCATGCGGCCATTAACTGTTTCGGAAAGATCCTGTGCCTGTTGATTTGAAAGAATGTTGATTAAGTCGGCTAATAAATCCAACAGCGGGGGAGCATTGCGTAGCGATCGCCAAATCAGATATTGAAACGAATCTGGTTCAGACAGTGAGCTGACAATGGTTACCTGCTGCGCGAGTTTGACAGCCAAGGTAGTTTTGCCAATCCCCCCGATACCGACAATAGAAATTAAACGACACCGATCACCGATCACCCAACGTTGAAGTTTAGCAAGTTCTTCCGTGCGACCATAAAACGTGGAAACATCCGGAGCATCCCCCCAATCTTGATGTTGGGTAGTAGATAATACGGGCCTCTGATCCTGACGTTTACTATTGGACGATGTTTGCTTCTGACGAGTCTGTCTCAAGATTGACCGGACATTACTCTTCGTCACCTTTTGGGCCAGATTACGGGAAAGAGACTTCCAGAGTTGAGCCCCTACGTGTTTAACATAATCAGTGTCATACCCACTATTTTGAGCGATTTCTTCGTAGGTTTTCCCATCCCACACCTGACGAAACACCAACTCCTGCACGTCACTGAGGTGTTCTGGCTTCAGAATGGCATCTAACAGTAAGAGTGCTTCATCAACAAGCATCATTTTTATGGCAGCAAGAGACCCTGATTTCGTAAACTCCAGATGATCTGTAAAAGTTCTAATCGGAGAAATACTTAATGGGTTCTACAAGCTTACCGGAAGCTATTTCGTAGAAGCAGTTTGGGGCTTACAAAATTTCTGAAGAGAGCCTGATTCTACACTTCATCTTTCAATGAGAGAAATATTAATAGCCGATTACTGCATGCGATCAATTGTGCGGTATTGAATGGCTTCGGCAACGTGTTGAGCTTGTAAGGTATCCGAATTATCCAAGTCCGCGATCGTGCGACCCACTTTCAAGATGCGGTCAGTGGCACGGGCTGAGAGTCCGAGTTTACGCACGGCATTCTCCAGCAATCCCTGAGTCGTATCATCGAGCGGACACCAATGACGCAGGTGGCGGCTTTGCATATCGGCATTGCACTGCAGCGAAGGTTCGGATTGGAAACGGGTGTGGGCGCGATCGCGTGCCGCCTCCACCCGTACTCTCACCTGCGCCGATGGCTCTCCCTCAGCAATACTCGTCATTTCTTCTGGCTTCAGACGTCCTACCACGACCTGCAGGTCAATGCGATCCATCAGCGGACCTGACAGGCGTGACCAATATTGTTCGCGACTACGAGGCGTACAGGTGCAGGTTTGGACAACATCACCGTAATAGCCACAAGGGCAAGGATTCGTGCTGGCAATTAACGTGAACTGAGCCGGGAATTCGACCGACTGGCGGGTGCGCGTGATGGTGACATAACCATCTTCTAGAGGCTGACGGAGAAACTCTAGAACATCCCGTTTGAACTCTGTCAGCTCGTCGAGAAAAAGTACACCACGATGGGCCAGTGAAATTTCTCCAGGCTTGGGAAAGCTGCCGCCACCCACCAGAGATGGCCCCGATGCGGAATGGTGCGGACTCCGAAACGGACGCGTTGTGACCAGACTCCCCTTATTTTTCAATAGACCGGCAACAGAATGAATCTGCGTCACATCCAACGCTTCTTGGAACGATAAGGTCGGCAAAATGCTGGGTAAACGACGCGCCAGCATGGTTTTGCCACTACCCGGCGGCCCGACAAAGACCAGATTATGTCCTCCGGCTGCAGCAATCTCCAGAGCCCGACGCGCTTGAACTTGCCCTTTCACATCGCGTAAATCGAGAGCATTGGTACGGGCATTCGCTAGTTCGGCTTTGCCATCGAGTTGACAGGGAACCTGCCCTTTGGGGTCATTGAGGAAGTCGGCGACTTCCGACACATGCTTGAGGCCATAAACCTGCAGGCCAGGAACCACGGCGGCTTCACGGGCGTTGTCGACAGGGACGACGATGCCTTTGAAGCCGAGCGATTGGGCGGCAGCGGCGATCGCCAACACCCCTGCCACGGCGCGTAGAGACCCATCCAAAGACAGCTCACCTAAGAAGAGAAAGTCCTCCAGCAAATCAGTCTTGACCTGACCATAAGCTGCCAAAATACCGACGCTGATAGGCAAGTCAAAACTTGGCCCTTCCTTGCGCAAATCGGCTGGGGTGAGATTAATCACCACTTTGCCCATCGGAAAGGGAAACCCCGAATTTTTCACCGCAGCGCGCGTCCGCTCCCGCGATTCCTGCACCGCCGTATCGGGCAGCCCCACCACAACCATTGCCGGCAAGCCCCCGGAAATATCGACCTCAACACCGACCTTGATGGCATTGATGCCCACAATGGTGGCACTCCAGATTTTTGACAGCATGGCACCCTGCAACCGATCCAACGCTTATTAGGGTGCCCAGTTGGGGAGAAGGGCTAGAAGCGGCCCCTTGACGCGGAAGTTATACCCATTCTGCGAAACAGAGCTGTTCATTGCGGTAGCGGTGTGATGGAGTCACGGAGTGATGGTGTAAGGGACAGAATGACAAGGTGTATAAGCAGACTTCATATCACTTCGAAAAACTTCGATCCACTTCTCTAGTCTGGATCGCGCTCATCGTATTTTCACCAAGGATGTTGCCAGAATGAATTACTTGCTGAGTCGTGTCCGAAGGAGAGCACAGCATGACAACCCAACAAACTCTGCGGCAAGGCTTAGAGAAGTACTATCGCGCCAATCCGGATTTCGTTCGCGATCGCGATTTGCAATTGGGTTGGCTGACGATTCCTTGGCGCGACCTAGAACGACATGACGTCATGCATGTGGTTACCGGCTACAGCACCGATTTGGATGACGAAATGCGCCTCATTGGTTTTTTATTAACGTCAATAACCTGGCGGCGGCCTTGGATTTATTACCTGCAGAGCATTGGCACCGCGATCGAAGTCATTTGGCGCGCCTGTTGGGGGCGAGCCGTCGGCACTGAGGCGGTCAGATATTCGCCACTCCAGCTCCTGCGGTTTTATCTTGCCGGGGTTAAACAAGGACTAACGGTTCGCCAGACAATTGATGCCTATATCGATTTGGCAACGGTGATCGATCAAGACCTAGAAACGCTGCGCCAGACCTATGGCATTGCAAACGCGGGAGCCTGGGACTGAGAACCAATGAGACCATCTCTCCCCTATCAATGGCAGCTCAAAGGGAACTACCTAACCGGAATTACCCTTGAACGTTGGTGGCCCTTGCTGCAACAAAATCAGTTTCAAATTGCCCCAGCATATTGGTATCGCGCCGGGGCTATTACCCTGACCAGTGGGCTCAGCACTCTTCTTAGCTGGATCGAATCGCAGCGCTACGATCGCGCGATCGCGGCGGTGAAACTGCCAGAAGACCCCATTTTTATTCTGGGGCACTGGCGCAGCGGCACCACCCTCTTACATGAGCTGCTGGCCTTAGATACCGAGCACTTAGCTTTTCCCAACACCTTCCAAACCATGAGCCCCAAAACCTTTCTCCTAACCGAGAAGCTTTGGACACGATGGTTTGCTGGCCTAGTTCCTAAGCAGCGCCCCATGGACAATATGTCACTGGGGTTTCACTCGCCCCAAGAAGATGAGTTGGCGCTGTCATTAATGACGGGGCAGTCTTACTATCTCGCTTTCTCCTTTCCCCAAGCAGAGAAATATTACGAACGTTATCTAACCTTGCAGGACTTATCGCCAAAGGAACGCCAGCAATGGCAGGAGTCCTTGCAATGGTTACTCCAGAAGCTGACCTTCAAATATCGCCGCCGGCTAGTGCTCAAATCTCCTCCCCACACTGCTCGGATCCGATTACTGCTGGAACTATTCCCTCGGGCTCGCTTTATCCACATCCATCGCCACCCTTATCGCGTGTTTCAGTCCATGCAGCATTACTTCGCGACGGCGGGCTGGCGGACGTACTTGCAAAAGCCCAACCTCCAGGATATTGATTCTGGTATCTTACGCCGCTACCAAATCCTCTACGATGCTTATTTCGCGCAGAAAGATCTCATTCCTGCCGGACAATTCTGCGATGTGCGATTCTCAGACCTAGAGCAAGATCCCATCCAGCAGGTTCAAACGATTTATCGCACCTTAGGCTTGCCCTATTCTGAAACCTTCGACACCAGACTGCAGGGATCCCTCGCGACTCGCCAAGGGTATCGCAAAAACACCTTTCTGCCCCTGGAGCCAGCCACCAAACAACAAATTTACCAAGCTTGGCAGCGCGCTTTTTCGACTTGGGGCTACGCGGTTGAGGGGGAAAAGAGCACACCCTATACGGCTAGTTGCAGCGAACCTGAAATAACTGAGACAGCAAACTGAGTCATCTGCTCCGTTGATATCCGTCATGCTAGAAATGTCATGTTGGGACTTGGTGTGTCAGAAGTAGGTTTGCCACTACAAGCAAACAGAGCAATTTGAGACGACCCCTTAATTGAGAGACTTAACTCCTATGAAGCAAGCAGTCTGGAAGATGCGTATAGCGCTGCCGATCGCGATCGCCTCCTGCCTAGTCGCGAAAAGTGCAGCAGCAGCCTCTTTTACAGGGTTGAACATATTTGGCGATAGCTTGGTTGATTCGGGAAATTTGTTCAATCTCACCAGTTCTCTCGCACCGTTAGGTATCCCGGCAATTCCCCCCAGTCCACCCTATGCTCAAAACAATTCCAACGGTCCTCTCTGGATTGACACTGTGGGACAAGCCTTAGGACTATCGCCAACCTTATCTACCGAGCTCTCCCTCAATCCCACCGCGCCTCTTCCTACTCAGGGCATTAACTTCGCTTTTTCAGGCGCACTCTCATCGGATGTCCATAATGCCGATGACGATTTTCCCGCTTTTGCCGACTCACTACCCGGCTTTCTGGATCAAATAGACGCTTTCACCGCTTTCTCAGCGACAACTCCAGTGGATCCTGATGCCCTGCATGTTATTTGGGTCGGTGCCAATGATTACTATGAAGCGTTCGCCGATTCAGACTCGCTGGGAGATACGCCTATCGACCAGCTACCCAATACGGTCACCAATAATATTCTGAATGGTCTGTCGCAGCTCAACAGTCTGGGAGCCGAAGCGTTTTTGGTGGTTAACCTACCGCCATTGGGAGAAGTCCCTTTTGCCGACACGTTAGACACGCTTACAGAGCAAGACATTTCTACGGTTCTCAATCAACTCTCAATTGCGCACAATGAACTTCTTGCGGTAAAGCTGAGCACTTTTAGCCAGAGTCAGCCAACGACTAACATCACAGCACTGAATGCCAATGCGCTGTTTACCGACATCTTGGCGAACCCGGAACCCTTTGGATTGACGAACGTGACAGATGCCTGTCTACTCAATTTCCAACCGGGTTTTCAGTTTGATGGGATCTGCGAGAACCCAGACGAGTTCTTGTTTTGGGATGATGTCCACCCGACCACGGCAGCCTATCAATTGGTGAGCGATTTGGCCCTGGCAGAACTTGAGGACGATGCTCCCCCAACATCTGTACCAGAACCTGCTACGCCTTTGACGACGTTGCTCTTGGGCGGAATGGCTTTGGGCACATTCAAAACACGTAGATGGTGGAGGCGTTAGGATTTATAGCAATTTCTGGCCGGGAAGGCGATCGCTATAGCCCCAGGCAGTCCTCATGGTTGGGATTAGCCACACAAAACCGGTTCAGCTCACGAGCGTCTTCCCAAGCAGCATGATCCATTAGAAACAGTGTGTAGATACCGCTGTCCCCTCGATATTCTGGCAACGTTGAGACCATGTAACCGTACTGTTCCCCTAGATAGAAATAACTCGGTGAGCGGTGCGGTTCTTCAATGACATCTGTGTAGCGGGAGGCGACAAAATCCTGGGCAACCCCCTCACCCCACGTCGCTTCAACAAGGTCGAGGCCGAGGCCACCCTCGCGATCAAAAGCAACGACTGTGTCTGGATAGCGCAACTGCAGAGCTTCGGAACGGACAGTGCCGTTCTCTAAATACAGGTAAAGAACGGCTTCGCCCCCGTCATAGGGTGTTTTGAGGCTATAGTTTTGCAGTCCAGGTTGCTCAACTGGAAGCGGTACACCTTCAAATAGGGTCGAGCTGCGAAGAGTCTCTTTTGCTTCTTGAAACGTATCGCCGGGGAGGGCGTGGGCCGAACCTGGCAGCAACAGCGCAACCGTTGTTGGAAATAGGACCCAGAGCGTCAACCGATTGCACAGAACAGCTTTCATAAGCTCTTTGCCAGGGATAGACAACCATCAGCTACAAACAGCTACAGTCTTGCGATGGCTGTCTCCGAACGTCTCCACATTTCCTTGTGATGACTACACAACACTTCCTCAGCCTATGCCGCTGCTTGCTGCTCCAGCGTCGGATAGTCAGTGTAGCCATGCTCATCCCCCCCGTAGAAGGTATTGGGATCGGGCTCATTGAGAGAGGCATCGAGCTTAAAGCGCTTGGGCAAATCTGGATTAGCGATGAAAAGCTTACCGTAGGAAACGAGGTCGGCATTGCCCGCTGCGATCGCCGCATTGCCCTTCTCTTTGTCATAGTCCCAATTCACCATCAGATTGCCCTGATAGAGGGGACGAAATTCTTGCGTGGGCACAGGGGTGCCACCGTGGCGCAAATCTGCCTCGCTGGGTTCCAACAAATGCAGATACGCCAGATTGAACGTATTGAGGGCATCCACCGCATAGCTAAAGGTCGCTTTGGGTGCCGAATCGCTCATATCGTTGAACGTGCTGCTGGGAGACAAGCGCACTCCAACGCGATCGCTGCCCCAGACATCGACTACCGCCTGTGTCACCTCTAGCAGCAGCCGTGCTCGATTTTCAATTGCTCCACCATAGGCATCCGTGCGCTTGTTCGCGCCATCGCGCAGGAACTGATCCAGCAGATAACCATTCGCCCCGTGCACCTCGACACCATCAAATCCAGCATCCAGGGCATTCTTAGCCCCCTGACGAAACTGTTCAATAATGCCTGGAATTTCGTCTAGCTCTAACGCCCGAGGTGTCACGAACGGCTGCATTCCTTCATAGGTCATAGCCTCCCCTGCCGGTGCGATCGCACTTGGCGCAACGGGCAAGTCGCCTCCATGAAATGATGGATGTGACACGCGCCCCACATGCCAAAGCTGCAGAAAAATCCGTCCACCCTGCTGGTGCACACCCTCCGTTACCTGACGCCATCCGTCAACCTGAGCCTGAGAATGAATCCCTGGCGTGCTGGGATAGCCAACACCCAGAGGCGAAACCTGAGTTGCTTCAGTGATGATCAGTCCAGCCGACGCCCGTTGAGTGTAATACGTCGCATGAATATCCAGCGGCACATTCCCTTCACCCGCTCGATTGCGCGTCAGCGGAGCCATAGCGATGCGATTCGGTAACTCGTATCGGCCCAGCTGAATCGGCGTGAAGAGATCTTTGGGTTCAGACATTTTTGATTCCTCCGGGAAGTGATGGGTTGGGGAGTAAGGGAGTAGGAGAGCGATGGAGTGGAAAGGTAGAGGGAGTCAGGGGAGTTGGGAAATGAGAGCCGCTGACAACGCGTGAGAGGGCATAGATAATTCCCAACTCCGAACTCACATCCCATCCCCCCTCTACTCTCTTATGCGGCTCTCCTATGCGGCGTACTTATCCAGCGTCTTCGACAATGCGGTTTTAGGTACTGCACCAACAACCTGATCAGCAACCTGACCATCTTTGAACACAATCAAGGTGGGAATGCTGCGGATGCCATATTGAGAGGCGATCGCAGCCTGTTCATCGGTATTGATCTTGACCACCTTGACACGCCCGGCATAGTCCTGAGCTAGCTCATCGACCACACCAGAGACCAATCGACAAGGGCCACACCAAGGAGCCCAGAAATCGACCAGCACGGGCAGGTCACTCTGGAGTACATCAGTCTCAAAATTGGCTGTGGTAATTTCGGCAACAGCGGACATGATAGGAACCTCCGCTCACTAAGTAAACGACAACTGAAGCGAATATTGCTTTGTTCGATTTTCTCGAACAATTAAACTATAGCGTCATCTATGTCATACTGCAACTATGAGGCCTATTAATCATCCCAATAAAGCTGATATCTCTTTGGAGTGTGTTTTGTACGCGCTAGGCGATCCGGTGCGGTTGGAAATTGTGAGGCGCCTAGCCGCTGAGAAAGAATTACCTTGTGCCGCGATCGATGTATCTGTAGCCAAATCAACGCTATCCCATCACTTCAAGATTCTGCGGGAAGCTGGAGTAATTTACTGCCGCAAGCAAGGAACGCAGCATATGAATTCCTTGCGTCAAGAAGATTTGAGCGATCGCTTTCCCGGCTTGCTGGAGAAAATATTGCAGGTAGCAGAGCGGAATTAGAGAGAAGGGAGTGAAAGGGCTTCGCCGTGAGCGTAGCCTTCCCGGAGGGAATACGGTGGATGGGTGGAGCGACCTCCCGCGGCGAATCCAACCCTCAATACAACGCTATAGTTAACCTCACCACCCCTCCCCTTTCGTGAGGTTCTAGGACGACGGAACGTCCTAGTCGACAGCAGCGACGCGAAATTTCGCGTCGCTGCTGTCATCTCTGTTTCCATGTCAAGGATATTTGGGTGCACAGAAGAAACATATATCTAGCACCAGAACAATTTTTCAGTCACCATAGAAAAATAACAATTCGGTACGAGTAAATGACATTTGGCGACAATTTGCAGGAAGGTACGGCGCTGGTAGTAGGGGCTAGTCAGGGCATTGGATTAGGTTTTGTAAAACACCTGTTAGCCAACGATCGCATTACTCGTATCTACGCGACCTATCGTTCGCCAGAAACCGCCAAAGGACTGCTGGCACTAGATACGCAGCCTCAACTAGTCTGTTTGCCGATGGACGTGATCGAGGAAGCCGCAATCGCTCAGCAAATGGCACACATTCAAGCCCACAGCGAAAAGCTCGATCTTGTCATTAATTGCGTGGGCATGCTGCATGCGGGCTCGCTGCAGCCCGAAAAAAGCCTACGTCAAATCGATGCTGCGCAACTGCTGCAGTATTTTCAGGTCAACAGTATTCCGACAGCCCTATTAGCTAAGCATTTGCAGCCGCTGCTCAAGAAAAGTCCCCAAAGCGTTTTTACTACCATTTCCGCCAAAATCGGCAGCATTGAAGATAACCATTTGGGCGGTTGGTATGGCTATCGCGCGTCCAAGGCGGCGCTCAACATGTTCTTGAAGACGATCGCGATCGAATTTAACCGCAAAAATCCCCACACTATCGTGGTGGCGCTCCATCCAGGCACAACAGACACTCGCCTGTCCGAGCCCTTTCAACGAAACGTTCCCCCCGCAAAGCTTTTCTCGATTGATCGAACGGTAAGCCAGCTACTTACGATTATCTACAGCCTGACAGAAGACCGTACTGGCTCGTTCTTCTCCTGGGATGGCAGCCCGATTCCTTGGTAGTCAGAGGACATAGAGAAGTGACATCAATCACAGCGATCGCCAAACGTTCTCACCCTATTCTGGAGCAAGCATCACAAGCCTGTATAGCGTTAGTCACTGCTAGAAGCTGGGAAATCTACGACAGTAGAAACTGAGAGAATTGAAAACCAACCGCCAGCCCGCGTAGCCCGGCACCACAACTTGGTTATTGAGTCCCTCAAGTTTTCTCCTCAAGCAAACAGACAGCACATTGAGTCCCCTGGCAGTACGCTGGGGGCATTTTTTTGCCGCCTACTGCATTCGCCGGGTAAACAAATGGGCATCCGTCAAGCGACTGCGCGTCATACTGGCACTCGTCAAACCACTCCGGCGCAATCGGGCTGCCGTCTCAGAGTCGAACTCTAAGTAAGTATTGTCAGATGGGTGATCCTCTTCACGAACTGTGGGCTGAGGCAATGTTTCAGCTTGTAGCTCTGTTGAAAATACAGAGAGTACGCTCGCTTCCACCTCTGAGGTACTGATATCGGCAGCCGATGCCGTGTTTTGAAAGGAATCAACACTGACCACCGTGAAGAGAACTAGAACAGCCATCACAATCAGAAGGCGTGTTGTTAGATAACGCTGTAGCGCCTCTGCCCAGCGCTGTAGCTCCTTAGTGTCGGCGGACTTTGCCCGCGTATCATTCATCTCAAAAGTCATCGAATCTATCCTCTAACGAAGAGGAGTCACCCTGAAGCCGCAGGAGACAATTGTGTAACACTCCCAACAGTATTAGCAACTTCTCATTTATTCATAAAACTACATTATCAGACGACAGGAGGTTACGGGTCGCAGGATTCCATAAAAAACATTAATGATCCCGGAGAGTGAAATAACCAACAGGCCCAAAGACCCAGGCATCGGTACCGGCCTCTCAGTTAATCAGGTTGATTTTTATGGAAAAGCTAGGGGGTGATGAAGGGAATGAAACTAACCTTGCTTCAGGCCAACGGCTGCTTGGCAGGGATACCAGCGGTGCGAGGAAAGGTTTCGCCTGTCCTGCTGTGTTTGTGGAGATAAATACAGTGACGCGTACCTTGGCTAAGTGGCGTTTTCCGAGGCTGTTGCGCCAATAGGTGGCCTCCTAACTGACCAGCAGCCTGAGCCAAGCTCTGAGCCTCTTCCTCAGTCCACTGCCCCCGATAGAGTAAGGCGATACCACCAACCTTGATCAGCGGTAGGGCGTACTCAGCACAGGTAGCAGCCGAGCCAACTGCCCGCACTAGCGCGAGGTCGTACTGCTCACGGTGTCCGGGCTGATGAGCCAAAAATTCAGCGCGATCAGCGATCGCTCGTACATTGCCCAATCCACGTTCCTGGACTAGCTCTTGCAGGAACCGGATCTTCTTCTGCGTCGAGTCCAGAAGTGTAATTTGCCAGGAGGGAAGCGCGATCGCAGCGGGGAGTCCAGGAAATCCGGCCCCTGTGCCAATATCAATTGCTGTCACTTTATCAATGACATGTTCGGCGAGCCAATCGGGACGCAATTCTGGCGTCTGCAGCCAGGGAGAAAGGCCGCTCAAAGAATCCCATAGATGCTTTTCCCAGAACTCAGTCGGTTCGGTAATACGTGTCAGGTTCATCTGCTGATTCCCAGCCAGAATTCCGGCATAGATGGCCTGAAACTGGGCCTGCTGTTCTGGCGCAGGCTGCCACTGCAAACTATCCTGCCAAGTCTGAACGTGGTCGGGCAGAAGGGGGGTAACCGGTTCAGTCGGAGTCATCGGGCAGCCTCAGCAACGGGCGGCGATAGAGGAACGGACTCTAAAACACCCTGGTTCAGGTTCCAGACGCGATCGGCGAGGTCAATTAATTCGCCCGCATCGTGAGAAACAATCAGCAAACTCCAATCCTTCTTCAAATGCTTCAGCAGCGTCACAATCTGTCGCCGCATGGACCAATCGAGACCCGCTGTAGGCTCATCCAAAAGCAGCAAATAAGGCTGGCGAATCAACTGCACTGCCAGAGCCAAGCGGCGCTGCTGTCCACCGCTAAGGGCGTGGGGCTCTACTTCCAACGATAAATGCTCTAACCCGACAGCTGCTAGCGCTTGTGTCATCCGGTCCTTGGCTAGCTCGGGATGGCCTAGACGGAGCTCTTCGAGCAAATTGTGACCACAGAAGTGACGCTCAGGAAATTGAAACACGAGTCCAGCCAGCTGCTGTAAGGCCTCTGGCGTTAAGACCTGATTACGCCATCGAATTTCTCCCGATGTGGGATAGGCTAACCCGGCTAAGATTTCCAGCAGCGTTGTCTTGCCTGATCCACTGGGACCAATCACCAGTCCTAACTCTTGAGGACCCAACTCTAAATTGAGGGTCTTAAGGATAGGTTCCGGCGTGGAAGCAGGATGATAAATCAAATTGCGGAGATTGAGCATGCCATCAAGCGGGCGGATCAGCTTTCCTTAAGGTACCCGGAATTGATGAAAAGCGTGGGTAATTGCACTTTAAATATGGCTGAGACCTGTGCCAGATCAGCATTTGGAACCTTTTGACCACACAATAACCGGGGATGTTGTATCACAGAATACGGGACTCGCTTAGGCTCACCTGTCAAGTTCCTGAGGAGCGTATTAGACTCAGGTAGTTAGAGAATACTGCGTTTGTCCCACGTCAACACAGCCGACTATATTTCATACGGACTATGTCAAATTTCGTGATTGGTTCGATTCAAAAAGTCTTTTCCCCAAAAGCGTCGAGACGCTTGGGTTTGATGCTAGCAGGGGCCAGCACATTACTCCTACAAGTCGGACAACCTGCCTTCGCCGGGGATCCATTTCGCTCTGAAGATCCCCACGATATTAGCGACGCATCCGAACAGTTGTTTTATGCCATGTTCCGTGACGGGGACTATGCCACTGCCCAGGAATATGTGAATAGCAGCGATGCCAGTGCTGAAAGTGATCCCATGTTCCATGCCATGAGCGCCGCTCTCCACTATTTGGAAGAAGACTGGGAAGGCATGCAGAGTAAAGCCGCTCTGACGAGACAAACTGCGATCGCTCTCGCTGAAACCGACCCCCTACGTGGCAATTTGTATGAAGCGGTGGGGATCTTCCTAGACGGAGCCTATATTCTGCAAACCGAAGGAATTGCTCAGGGTACTCCCAGAGCGCTGGCCATGCTACAGCAGGTGTTTGACCGTCTGGATGAGGCGGAAGCGATTGATCCTGAAGATCCGGAGCTGAGCCTGATCAAAGGCTTCATGGATCTGCTTCTGGCAGTGAATCTGCCGTTTGCGAACCCTGAACGAGCCATTGAGCACCTAGGCACCTACGGGAAGCCGGATTATGTTGCCTATCGCGGCATCGCCGTAGGCTATCGCGATTTGGATCGTAATGAAGAAGCCTTGCAGGCCATTGAGCAGGCGATCGCGGCATCGCCTCAAAATCCTGATCTGCTGTATCTCAAAGCTCAGATTCTAGTCCGCCTTGATCGCGACGCCGAAGGTATTGACTTCTTCGGTCAGGCTTTGGCTTACGAAGACCAACTGCCATCCGAAACCGCCGAGCAAATCGCGGTTGAGCAGTGCAAAGCAACGGGTGAGCGAGGCAGTGTCTGTCGCGAGCGCATTCGCAACGAGCAGGAAGGGTGAGGGCGGAAGAGTTGAAGCGTAGGAGGGCTTCGGCGTGAGCCCTCAGCCGAACGGTGGATGGGTGAAAAGTTGAGGGCACAGGGCACAGGGCACAGGGCACATACCATTTATTCGTCCCTTGTCCTAGGGATGGTTCTCTACTGAGAGAAATATGTATTGTGTCATTCCGAAAGGAGCGGAGCGTAATGAGGAATCTCAATTGAGTGCGAAAGACCGAGATGTCTCGACTCCGTTTTACTTCACTCGACATGACATCCGTGGCTCTGATTGAGATTTCTCGAATTTTCTCCTGTCAGAAAATCAGCCCTACCCCCTACCCCATCGCGCCTCGCCCTCTTGATGTCGGCAGTCCCGAATTTCGCGGACTTTCTGCTGTAGGTTTTGGAAGTGTCGGGTTCCACAATTTCGGTAAAGACAAAGCTATAGAAGCTTGCCGTGCTTTTGGTCGTACTGATACTTCCGCATGACCTGCTTAGCGCGTTTTTCGGGAGTTTGCGTCGGATAACAGTGAGGACAAGCAATCCCCGCTTCAAATTGGGGTGACGCTTTATCCGCTGCGCTGATCGGATTGCCGCAGGCATGGCACAGGTCGTAGTTACCAGGCTGCAAACCATGCCGAACCGTAACCCGTTCGTCAAACACAAAGCATTCTCCCTCCCAGAGGCTTTCGGTTTCAGGAATCTCCTCCAGATATTTGAGAATGCCGCCCTGAAGATGATAAACCTCTTCAAACCCTTGCTGCAGAAGATAAGACGTCGCCTTTTCGCAGCGGATGCCTCCGGTACAAAACATCGCCACTTTTTTGTGTTCCTGAGGATTAAGGTGGGTTTGTAAGTAGTCTGGAAGCTGGCGAAACGCCTGTGTTTGGGGGTTTATAGCTCCCTTAAACGTGCCAACATTAACTTCATAGTCGTTGCGCGCGTCCAGTAACACAACGTCTGGATCGGCGATGAGGCGGTTCCAGTTCTGGGGAGTCACATACGTACCAACCCGCTCGCTGGGCCTAGCCAACGGTTGGTCTAAGGTGACAATTTCTCGCTTTACTTTCACCTTCATCCGACCAAAAGGATGCTCGTCTGCGATCGCGGTTTTCACCTTCAAGTCCGCCAGACGAGGATCTAACTTGAGCCACGCTATGACGTGATCGATCCCCATCTCCGTGCCTGAAATCGTTGCATTAATTCCCTCCATCGCCAGCAAAATCGTTCCCTGCAGAGCATTATCATCACAGACTGCCTGAAGCGATCGCTGCAGCTCAACGCAATCTTCAAGAGACACGAACTTATAGAAGGTGGCAACAGTGACGGGCATGGGGAGAGTGGACGGGTAGAAGGAGCAGGGGAGGTAGAGAAAGGGAAAGGGAGAAGGGGGAAGGGGGAGTTATGAGTTCTCAGTTTTGATTTTTGAATTGAACTCAGAACTCAAAGCTCAGAACTTAACCAATAACCAACAACCAAAAACCAACAACCAATAACCAACAACGAACAACAAAGAACCAATAACATTCTACAAACGATAGCGTCGGTAAACGTCGGCAGCGGCCCGGTGTAGCAGCGAGTGGCGATAAACCAGAGCCAGCATGTCGTCATCATAGCCACCGCCGATGACGCAAGCGACTGGATAACCAGCAGCAACACAGGTTTCTAAGACGGTGCGATCGCGGTCGTACAACCCCGTATTCGTCAGGGCCAGTTTCCCTAAGCGGTCACAAACGTGAGGATCGGCGCCCGCATCATACAAAACGATGTCCGGGCGAACTTGACTAAGAACATCCGGCAAGTTTGTGTGAACCTGGCGCAGGTAGGCCTCATCGGCGATGCCTTCAGCAAGGGGCACATCCAAATCACTGGCCTGCTTTTGACGCGGAAAGTTAACGTCGCAGTGCATGGAGAAAGTGAAGACTCTCGGCTCATCGCGAAAAATCCAGGCCGTCCCGTCTCCCTGGTGAACGTCAAGGTCAAAAATCAGAATACGCTCCACAAGCTTCTGGGCCAGCAAAACACGGGCTGCGATCGCCAAGTCATTGAAAATACAGAACCCCGATCCATAAGTCGGAAAAGCGTGATGGGTTCCTCCAGCCGTATTGCAGGCAATCCCATGACTCAACGCGAGTTTGGCCGTTAGGATAGTTCCTCCTACAGCCGTACAGGTCCGCTTGACCAAATTTGGACTCCAAGGTAGCCCAATCCGTCGCTGCGCTTTCGGTTCTAGTGTGCCATTGCAGTAGGCAGCGACATAATCGGGGACATGGACGCGTTTAATCCAGTCGTGAGGCGGCGCGCCCGGTTGGTAAATCTGCTCTGCTGCAATCACACCGTCATGCACCAATAGATCTTTGAGGAGTCCAAATTTCGGCATCGGAAACCGATGACCTGCCGGCAGAGGAGCAACGTAATCGGTGTGGTAGATAACAGGAAGGCCGGACAAAACTTTAGTCGGTGTTCGTTACTGGTTGCTCGCTACTGGTTGCTGGTTACTGGTGATCTGTGTTTCGTTTTACGTTCTACATAAAAGAGGAGAGCGATCGCCGCCGCCGCACATCAGCTGTATTGATAAGGCTATCTTGGGGCCAATCGAGAGGATGCTGGGTATCGTTAGGAACGACCGTCACATTAACCGGGTCAGTTGTTGGCGGTCTCATATTCACGGGTAGAGGCGACGATTGCGGTAACGGTTCTGAGCGTAGTGGCGGAACAAGGGGCTGGTCGGGACTGTAGGTCGCTAATCGCTTAGGCGCATGGGGTACAACAGACTGTCGTACAGGACGCCCTTGAATATCTTGCAAGCGTACAAACTGACGTTTCAGCAGCACTTGCTTTGTCTTTTTTGGGCGTCGAGGACGCCGAGGCTTCTGGAGCTGCCGCGAAAGGAGAGAACAGCCAGCGGCACAGGTCACGACCAGAGCGGCTAAAGACCAGGGAGAAATTCCTACGCTTCCTGTCTGAGGGAGTTCATTCGATATCGCAGGGGTATCGGTCACTTCTGGGCTCGTCTCGGCCTCGGGCGGCTGATCGCCCTCCGTCGTTGCGGGGTCGGTCGGCACCGAAGCCGCTTGGGTGCGATCGCTCTCTAGTCGCTGGTGAGGGTAGACCGTAATTGCAGTCTCGGGTGCAGATGCTTTGGTCTGAGTCGGATCTTTTTCGGTGTAAAGCAAGTTTTCGAAAGCAACAAGCGCGATCGCTAGCAGCACAACCCAAATACCGGCCAGTATCAGAATCGGGCGATAAGCTATTATCTTCTGCCAAAATCGCTGATGCCGGAACAGCGCTGGCGAAATATCCGATAGGGGTGGGGTAGGAGGGGTTCTCCTAAAAAACTGACCTGCCATATCAGGATTGTGCAAAACAATACAGATATTCTATGAGCTTCGCTCTAAGTCTGCCAGTGATAATATTCGTTCTGTCTTTGGCCCTAATCCGTAAACGTTACATCCACACCTTGTTGAGCTTTCTCAGCGAATAGTGCCGACAGGACTACCTGCTGCGCAGCGGGCATCTGCCCGTAGACAAAGCCGTAGGGCGTTGCGGCAGCAAGTTCTGACAGCAAAGTCTCTAAAACGTAAGGGCTACCATACACAATGAGACCCACTAAACAGTCGGCATCTTGCAGAAGACGGAACCAACTCAGGGCAAAATCGCTGAGTCCGGCGTTGCCTCGGAAAGGATTGCCCCGGCTGAACAATTGCAGAACCGTGCGAGGCTGGTGCGGCGATGGGTCATGAGGCGGCAGTGAACAAACCCCGGTGTCTAGCAAGCGCGGCGCATAGCCGTGCTGTTTCGGAATAGCGATCGCAGGCGCCTGACGGGAGAGCCAGTCTATGCTCAGCACATCGTCCACAATCACGAGCGTCCGACCCACATGGGAACTCGCCAGAGCGGGAATCTGACCATTCCACCGCATAGATGCCTGCGTAATTTGGGTAATCATCTGTCTCGATGAAGGCCGTGCCAATGATTCCAGCTGTACGGCAGGTGGGGGAATATGTTCCCAAGCATGACAGGTCTCTGGTGGAATCGTCAGGCGATCGCTGACCTTTTGCTTGGCCCGCCATACACGCTCGACCGAGGCTAAAATACGCTCTGGGGCAAGGCGCCCAGTCCGAACCGCTTCACAGACCGCTTGAATGGTGCCGTCAGGATCCTCTGGCATGAGTAAGACATCGGCCCCTGCTTCTAAAGCCATCACAGCAGCTTCGTAAGGCCCATAGTGTTTAGCGATCGCGCCCATGATCAGGGCATCAGTCACAATCAACCCCTTAAATCCCAGGTCTTGCCGCAATAGCCTCCCCAATACAGCGGGGGATAGCGTCGCCGGTAGCTGCCCATCTAGCGCTGGAACCTGCAGATGAGCGGTCATCACTGTATCGACGCCAGCCGCGATCGCGCCTCGGAAGGGAGCCAGCTCCACGCGGTCTAAGCGAGCGCGATCATGGGGAATTGTGGGCAAATACAAATGCGAATCCACGGCTGTATCCCCGTGTCCGGGAAAGTGCTTGGCAGTTGTCAGGACCGGAAACTGCTGCGCCCCCTGAATAAAGGCCTTGCTAAGCTGACTCACCTGCGCTGCCGTTTCCCCAAAAGCCCGAACGTTAATGACCGGGTTTTCAGCATTATTATTAACGTCTACAACGGGTGCCAGTAACCAGTTCAGACCCACTGCTAGAGCTTCCTCGGCTGTAATCGTACCCATCTGCTCAGCGTACTGACAAGCTAGCGCCAGATCTTGGGCGGCGATCGCGGCTAGCGCCATCGGCGGCGGGTAGTGAGTCGCCCCGGAAAACCGCTGCCCTACCCCCTCTTCGACATCAGCCGCGATGAGTAATGGCACCTCCGCCCAGGACTGCAACTGCTGCGATCGCACTCCGAGTTCGACGGCACTGCCCCCCAACAAAATGACCCCACCCACCCCTAGCGACTGCACACAGCGCTGCAGGTCAGGGTTGGCTAATTCCCATTGAGGATAACGACGCTGATGATCAAACAAGTAGCCAGACGCCCGCACGACCACAAGCTGAGCAACTTGAGCCGACAGCGGCAGCGTTTCAGGACTAGGCAAACCGAGCGTGGTCACCGCTATAGTTCCTCAGCATTGGGAATGTCATCAGCATCAGGACTCTCCAAATCAGCCGTTGCAGTTTCGGATGAAGATGCA
Source organism: Leptolyngbyaceae cyanobacterium (assembly GCA_050330865.1). Taxonomy (GTDB): domain Bacteria; phylum Cyanobacteriota; class Cyanobacteriia; order Phormidesmidales; family Phormidesmidaceae; genus SIO1E4. Next base: position 17,145 of record JBHJHM010000126.1, on the reverse strand, counting down.
TCGGCAGCGGCTGCTTCCTTTGAGGTTCGCTCAGCCTCAAGTCGATTGATCAGACTCAGAACTTGCGTGCCTCGTTCGACTGAGCGATCTTCTCGGAAAATGATAGCCGGGGTCCGACGCAGGCGAATCCGATGCCCTAACTCACTCCGAACAAAACTGGTGGCAGCGTGGAGTCCCGCCATTGTTTCCATTCGAGCCTCTTCCGTCCCATAGATGCTGACGAAAATCTTGGCATGTTGCAAATCGCCAGAAACATCCACGTCTGTGATGCTAACCATGCCTGCACCCACGCGATCGTCCTTGATATCAGACATCAGCATCTGACTGACTTCGCGTTTGATTAAAGACGCTACCCGAGCGACTCGTCGATCATTAGCCACGGCAAATTCCTCTCAATAAAGCTGGGCTGCTTGGCCTGACGCTGGCGTAGCCTGACCTTAGACCCGTCATCACGGCATCCTCATCACAGGATGGTCAAGCCTCCTCGAAGCAGCAATTTGGATTCTTTGGGGGAAGCGACCCTACACGGCAGATAGCCCTAACATCGCGCGCAGTGTGAAGGTCAGAAATAAGAAAACAGAAATTGCAATCCCCACCAGCGCGATCGCGGTTGTCGGTTTTTTAATCAGCGGCATGAGCGGCTCAATTGCATTAAAGAAGATTCCCAGCGTAAAGGAAATCAAATATCTGGGATATCGTGAAACGTTCTTAAAAAACTCTTGCATAATTCAAACCATCGCAGCCTTTCCGCTGGACTAAAGAGCGATCGCTCGACAGAGACAGCTTGATATTTATCCTATCGCAGGTCTGAGGTGGCGTTAATCAACGAATCAAATTGCAGTCAATTAATGCATAAGATCATATGTTCTTATAAAATAGTGAATAGTTTCTCTATGCCTGCCTTCAGTATTGCCTTTGTTCCTAAGTCTGCTGGCCCCTTCGTCGAATGATGCCCCTTGCCTCCCCTCATTTAGCACCTCGTCCATTTCTCAAGTGGGCTGGGGGAAAAGGGCGTCTCATTGAGCAATATAAGCCCTATTTCCCCCAACAATTGCAGCGTTATTGCGAACCTTTTTTGGGGGGAGGCGCCATCTTTTTCCATCTATCTGACGACTGCCAAAGTGCCATCCTGGCGGATCTGAATCATGAACTAGTGAATGTTTATCAGTGTGTTCGGGACGAGGTAGAGGCCGTTATCGACCTGCTGGAAAGACATCGGACCCATCACTGCCAAACCCACTATTACCGAGTGCGATCGCAGACAGCCCTCACGTCTCCCACCCAACGCGCCGCCCGACTCATCTATTTGAATAAGACGTGCTTTAACGGTCTTTACCGCGAGAATTCCAAGGGGTTGTTCAATGTGCCCATGGGTCGCTATAAGAACCCCAAGATTTGTGATGCAGCAACGCTTCGACTCGCGTCTAAAGCTCTGCAGCGGGCTGAAATCAGCTGTGCGCCTTTTACCCACATTTTGGAACAGACGCTGCAGCCGCATGACTTTGCCTACTTTGATCCGCCCTATCATCCCATCAGCGCCACGAGCAACTTTACAGGCTACAACCGTTATGGCTTTAGGGCTGAAGATCAAATAAGGTTACATCAGACCTTCGCATCCCTGGCTAATCGCGGTGTTCAAGTCATGCTTTCTAATTCCGATTGTCCCTTCATTCGTGACCTGTATCGCGATTTTCACATTCATGAAATTCAGGCCTCGCGAGCTATCAATTCCAACGCCAAGCGGCGGGGGAGGATTTCGGAGCTGTTGATTACCTCCTATTGAGGGCAAGCAGGAGTAAGGGAGTGGATAGGTGGTTTGCTCTGAGCGAAGCCAAAGAAAAGAGATAGGAATAACCACAGCACGAAGACGCGATATGCCGCGTCTCTTCATCATTCCATTGCTGGAAAAGCCCGCATGACAACCCAACTCTCCGATCGCCCAATACACGCCGCCGCGATCGCATCACTAGCCGGATACCAAAGCTTGACAGTCCACTGGGCAGGAGATTCGGCAATCTTAGCGGGAATGGCCAATGTGGGTTCAGGATACCAGGCAATCTCGACATCGGTCATCGGATAGCTCAAGCCCAAGCCAATGGCTTTGAGATGGGCTTCCTTCACGGTCCAGTGTTTGAAAAAGCCTTCCAGTCTGGCGGCGGGTGCTGTGGGCAGCGTAGCCTGCTCATTGGGCGTGAGGCAGCGTTCGATCAACCCGTCCAGACGGGTGCGGCGATTGATGTGCTCCACATCGATCCCTAAAAGCGCCTGCTGCCCAACGGCATAAACAACCCATTCACCGCTATGAGCCAAGTTAAACTGCAGCGAGCGACCGGGATCAGCCAAGCTGGGTTTACCGTAATCGCTGTAGGCAAACACTAGCGATTCGGGAGCACAGCTTAAATAGCAGGCAAGGAGATAGCGCAGTCCACCTCGGCTCAGAATAAAGCGCTCTCGATCTTCAGGCTTGAAGAAACGCTGGGCGCGATCGCGCTCGTCGGCAGACAGCCACTTACACCAAAGGGCCAGCTGGGAGCGAAAGCCGGGTATGTGCAGTTGCCAAACATGAGTTTCCGAGCCATTGGGTGGCTTCAGATTCATTGGAGGTAGTGGATTACAACAGCTAATTGGGCGTTAGCCATTGTATCTGTAGCCAGTACATTCGCCATCACTCCCTGCCCCCATTGCCTATCCACCGTTCATCTGAGAACTCACACCGCAGCCCTGCCTCTCTTTCCCCTTTCTCATATACGTAAAGATACGATGGTGAGCGGTCCTAACCCCTTGCTTTGAGGGCAACACAAACTTACGATGACAAGCGGTTCATCACACACGCCACCATGACCGCAACGCTGCTGACGACGACTGACAGGCCCCCTCACAAACAGCTTATTGTGCAGGTGCCAAAGGAAGGCGTGTCGCTGCAGGGGAAGATTCGCGTTCCAGGCGATAAATCTATTTCACATCGAGCCCTCATGTTGGGGAGCATCGCGACAGGCGAAACGCGCATTCAAGGGCTGTTACTAGGAGAAGACCCGCGGAGTACAGCTCAGTGTTTCCAAGCGATGGGAGTACAGCTCTCGGACTTAGAAGCTGAGTGGGTTGTGGTGCAGGGCGTTGGATTAGGGAATCTTCAGGAGCCTACTGAGGTTCTAGACGCTGGCAATTCGGGGACAACGCTGCGATTAATGCTAGGTCTACTGGCATCACACCCAGGTCGATTGTTTACTGTGACAGGCGATGCGTCGCTACGATCGCGCCCTATGGGACGTGTCATCAAGCCCCTTGCTGAAATGGGGGCCGCTATCTGGGGGCGACAGGGCAATACATTAGCACCGCTGGCAGTACAAGGGCGATCGCTGCAGCCACTTCACTATCACTCTCCCATTGCCTCGGCACAAGTAAAGTCCTGCGTGCTGCTGGCAGGGTTGTTGACGGAAGGACAAACGACAGTGACTGAACCCAGTCTTTCCCGCGATCACAGTGAACGGATGCTGCAGGCTTTTGGAGCCGATTTAACCGTGGATCAAGCCGCCCGCACCGTTACGGTAAATGGACCCGCACATCTTACCGGCCAGACAGTGGTCGTCCCAGGTGACATCAGCTCGGCTGCTTTCTGGCTAGTGGGAGCGGCTATTACACCCGGATCGGAATTGGTCATTGAAAATGTGGGCGTTAATCCGACTCGAACGGGCATTCTGGAAGCACTCGAGTCGATGGAGGCCGATATCACCCGCGAAAATGAACGGCTGGTTACAGGCGAACCTGTAGCCGATCTGCGGGTCCGCTATGGCCCGCTGAAAGCCGCAAAATTTGAGGGCGATTTGATACCTCGCATGATTGACGAGATTCCCATTTTGGCGGTGGCCGCTCTATTTGCTGAAGGAACTACCGTGATTCGGGATGCAGCTGAACTACGAGTCAAGGAGAGCGATCGCATCGCCGTCATGGCCTCCCAGCTTAACCAAATGGGTGCTCGCGTTACCGAGTTGCCGGATGGGTTAGAGATTGCGGGCGGACTGGCAACGTTAGAGGGGGCAACCGTTGATAGCTATACCGATCACCGGGTCGGCATGAGCCTAGCGATCGCGGCCCTCAGAGCTCGGGGTACCACTACATTGCATCGAGCTGAGGCCGCTTCCATCTCATACCCCACGTTTTTATCCACCCTTGAGCGAGTTTGCTGTGTGACTTGAAATTACTCCGCCCGTAATTTAAACCAGGCTTCTTTTCTCTACCAAAGCGGCACCGCTTAAAGCATTATGCGAAAACTATTGGTCATTGAAAAAGATGGCACGCAGCGCGACTCACATCTTGCCGTCTTGACCAAAGAGGGGTACACCACGATCACAGCAGAGACCATCGAGTCGGCCATCGCGATCGCTCGGCAACAGCGACCTGATTTGATTTTATGTGGTCTGGATTTAACCGGCGGTGGCAATTACGAACTGCTCCAACACCTGCAATCACGACGCGATTTACTCGCTATTCCGGTCATTCTGATGACGCCCTCAGGAAATATCAGTCGTTGGCGTCAATGTGCGGTCTTAGGAGCAGATGATTGTCTCATGCTGCCCTTTACCGACAAAGACCTGATTGAGGCAATTGTTGGACGTTTGCGTAAACAAGACGCCCTCACCTATCGCTACAACAAACTCATGCGCCACACAGCTGCGCGCTTAAATCGGTTGTCCCACTACGACAGCCTAACTGACTTACCCAACCACCAGCTACTACGACAGCGGCTGATGCAGGCGATTCAGCGCGCCGCAACCGGTAATCAGCGGGTCGCTTTGTTCTCCCTTAGCCTGGATCGCTTACGTCAAGTCAACAATACTTTGGGCTATCCTGCTGGCGACACTTTACTGCGAGCCGCTGCTCGTCGATTGACAGGCCGCTTGCCCCGATCAACCGCTGTGGCGCGCTTAACCGGCAATCAGTTTGCCATTGTCCTACCGGCCCCTAAAGATCGAGCGTCGATTGTAGCGATCGCCGAAGATATCTTCGATAGCCTATCGCGCTGTTTTTCTCTACCAGGACAAGAAGTTTTTATGACCACAAGCATTGGTATTGCTGTCTTTCCCGACGATACAGGCGATATCAGTACGCTATTACGGCAGGCAGATGCCGCGCTCGATTGGGCCAAGCTGCAAAAAAGCAATGCCTACCGGTTCTACAGTTCTGATATGGCAGTAGTGTCTGGTGATGAGCTGCAGGTAGAAACCTGGCTCCGATATGCCCTCAAGCGGCAAGAATTTGAAGTCTGCTATCAGCCCAAGCAAAATCTCGACACGGGGCATATTGTTGGGGCTGAAGCCCTTATCCGCTGGCAACATCCCGACCGTGGCTACATTTCTCCTGCCCGGTTTGTCCCCTTAGCAGAGGAAACGGGCCTGATTGTCCCCATTGGAGACTGGGTACTCAGGAATGTTTGTGCCCAGGCTGCTCACTGGCTCAATAGCGGTCAGCGCAAGATTACCGTTGCAGTCAATCTCTCCAGCGTTCAGCTACACCAGCCTAAACTCTGCCAAATCCTGGATGAGATTTTGACGGAGACGCAGCTACCCCCCCAATGTTTGGAACTAGAGGTCACCGAAACATCCCTGATGCAGAACGTCGAAGCCGCCCTTGCCCTCCTGCATCGTCTCAAGAATTTGGGTGTACGGCTGGCCATTGATGACTTTGGTACAGGCTATGCATCTTTAGGCTATCTGCAGCAATTTCCTATTCACACGCTCAAAATTGATACCTGCTTTGTGCGAGGTGTCGCGCATCGTCGTAAGAATCAGGTCATCATCAACCACATCATTGCGATGGCCCATGATTTGAACCTAACGGTGGTAGCAGAGGGGGTCGAAACTCGGGAAGAAATGGTGTTGCTAAAAGACTATGGATGTGACTTTATTCAAGGATATTGGGTAGGATTACCTATGATCGCCGATAGGTTTGCGGAGCAGCTCTAACCATTAAACATCACATCATAAAATGTAGATTTGTTTAAGCGCTGCCGGTGTCCAGAGGGTCTCTCTGGGCACACTGAAACAGCAAGCCGACCTGGCTGAACTCCATGTGGCAATCAGTTTTCAACTATTTTCAGAGCCTGCGAACGTATGGCGACCTGAGCCCTGATAGGGCAGTACGGTGGCAGGTGAATCAACAGTTACGCCACCGCCCTAAACTATCTTTCGAAGCCTGGTCAAATCTATTTGTGAAACAGGATACCTCGATCGCGCCATCACTACTTAACTTCGTTTACACACAGCTACAGCAGTATTCAGGACTGGATGTTGGCCGGATGCGGCCCAGCGATCGCCTGATTGAAGATTTGCAGATTCCGGCAGTTTGCTGGTTCGATTGGGCGCTTCGGCTATGTGACGATTTTTACAATACGTTTCAAATCGATATTAGCGACGAATTTGACGAATCCTTACAGGAAACCGTGGGCGATCTCGTCTACGCCTTGAACTGCTACCTACAATCCATGGATTCTGTGCCGTCTTGAGCCCCACGCCGATTGCGCCAGCTAAGTCAGCGAGCGCTAGAGTAATATAGCCAGAGGAAATATACCTTTTAATTACTCACCCATTCACAATTCGGTTGCTTGTCATGCCCAGAACTCAGCGCAACGACAACTTTATCGATAAGACTTTCACAGTCATGGCCGACATGATCCTCAAAATGATGCCGACCAAGCAAAGTGCTAAAGAGGCTTTTGCGTACTATCGAGACGGTATGTCTGCCCAAGCAGACGGCGAATACGCCGAGGCCATGCAGAATTACGAAGAAGCACTCACGCTCGAAGAAGACCCTTACGATAAAAGCTTCATTCTTTACAATATGGGTCTTATCCACGCCAGCAATGGTGAGCACGAAAACGCCCTGAATCGCTATCAAGAAGCACTGGAACTTAACCCGCGTTTGTGCCAGGCTCTAAACAACATAGCTGTTATCTATCACTACAAAGGTGAACAGGCCGAAGCCACTGGCGACAGCCAAACCGCTGAAGAACTGTATGACCAGGCTGGCAATTATTGGATGGAAGCCATTCGCATTGCGCCCAATAACTACATTGAGGCTCAGAATTGGCTGAAAAACACCGGACGGATGAAGGTGGATTCGTTCTTTTAGGAAAGAGGGTAGCCAGCGTGGCAGGGTAACTGAGTAGAAGGAGCAAGGGGGAGAAGGGGGAGTGATAGGGGATAGGGAAGCAAAATCCGTAAGGACGAGGCATTTGGCCCGTATGCTTGCCACCCGACGAAACTCTACGCTCCAAATGCCTCGCCCCAACTCAGTCATCAACTACCAAGCAAGAACCAATCACCAAAAACCAATCACCAAAAATCAACACCAAACCCATGATCGATTCTGACCAAGTTCGCAAAGTTGCCCATCTGGCTCGTCTGGAGCTTGCTGAGGAAGAAGAAGCCCAGTTCACGACTCAGCTCAACAGCATTCTGGAGTATGTTGAACAGTTAAATGAGCTGGAAACCAATGATGTACCGCCAACAACGCGAGCAATCGAAGTAAGCAATATCACACGTGCCGACCAACAGGAAGTGTTTGGCGATCGCGACGGCATCCTCAACACCGCTCCTGAGCGTGAAGACGACTTCTTCAAAGTTCCTAAGATTCTCTAGGGTTGGCGGTGAGATGGCTGAACCCACCCATCCTGAACCGGCTCACCCGCTTATTGCGGCTGAGGCCATTGCTAAGATGCCAGAGCATGTGTTTGTGCATCCGCTCAATACGAATGCGGTTCGGCACACTAAATCGCTGGCTGCTGCAACGGGCTGCCTTCATCTGGGCGTGCATCAAGTACGAATTACCTGCGGCCATGACTCAACTGAGTATCACTGTCATCATGGCGAGGAGGAGTTTATCTACATCCTGGCTGGGCGAGGTATTGCTGCTATTGGGGATGAAACCTTTGAAGTGAAACCCGGTGATTTTATGGGATTCGCACCCAACAGTTTGGCCCATAGCCTGCACAATCCTTTTGAGGAAGATTTGGTGTATTTGGTTGGAGGCACCAACTTGGACTATGACGTGTGCGACTATCCCAAGCAGGCAAAGCGGATGTATCGAGTGGGCGATCGCCGCGAGTATACAGATTTATGAGCAATGTGAAGTCCGCCTCCAGACAATAACGGTCAAAGGTGCATCGCTGCGCGGATGACACTACGGGTTTTATCCTTGGGGGTGCCGCCGAGGCGGTATGGACGATTGATATAAAAACAGCCGCTTGGCTGCACGGGTAAAGGCTACATAGCAAAGCTGGTTGCGCTCAATCACGTTGGGATTTACAGCCATCGAAGGGACATCGACAAAGACGTCTTGAAACGTCGAGCCTTGGCTTTTGTGGATAGTAAGGCTGTAGGCGTAGTCCACTTCATGAAACTGCTGCTTCAGATCCCAAAACTCTAGCCATCGCCTTTCCCGAGCGAGCACATCCAGCTTCAGCTTCATTTCGCTGGCTCCGGACTCATGCAAGACTTGCAGGGTCTTATAGCTTTCTTCCTCGGTTTCTACTGACAAAAACCAGACAGGCCACTCGCCGTAACGTCCTTGGCGCACTTCAATGACTTCGCATTCAGCAGACGTAGGCAGAATAATGTTGTCTTCTTCTAGACAGGGGGTGATAGCAATCAGCCGCTCACCAATCACAAATCGCCGTGCCGTCGAGCCGTATATGGCTCGACGAATCATCCGGTTCAACTGGGCTACCCGCCGATTCGTATAGGCCAGAGCCCGTACCTGATCTGGATTTGAGGCGTAGGCATTGCTGCTAAACGCTCGCAGCATCAGGGTTTCCCATACCGGACGAGGCACTACAAAGCACCCTTCCGTATTGTCAGCGTTTGTGTCGCTTTGAAAATGAGGCAAGCGATCGCGGTCCAAATTCTGTCTCAGGTCTTCCGCAATCACCCCGATCGCGCCGCCATAGCGCACCACCTCGGTCAGTTCCGACTTCAGGAAGATTTGGCGAAAGCAGGCCGATTCTGACTCATTGACCGGAGGCAACTGGGCCGGATCGCCCACAAATAGAATTTGCGTGCTGCGGTATAAGCTGGAGACTTCGTTGATCAACAGCCGCCACAGCTCTTCATTGACCATAGAACATTCATCGACAATCACTAGCTCGTAGCGATCAATTTGGCTACGCTGCTTCTGATCAACTTGAAAGATTTGGTTACCGTCTTCTTCGTTGATCACCGGACGCAGCCCTAGCAACTTACAGCAGGTCATGGCGTCGATTTCTAACTGCCAGCGATCAGCCATCGTCTCCAGTACTTTAGTAGCCTTATTGCTGAAGGCGGTGAGTACGATTTTGCGATCGTCGCCGCGATCGCGTAGACCATTGACAAAGATTTGCAGCAGCGTGGTTTTGCCGGTGCCAGCATAGCCTGTCAGCAGATACAGCTTCTCCTCACTTTCAACGAACGCATCGAGCAACTCCAACGCTGATTGTTGCTCAGCGGTGAGGGCAAAGGTGCGATCATCAGTTTTGGTTGAGCTGGACTGAAGTTGCGCCATTGGAGTGTTATGCTCTCTATCCCTGCAAAATTTGGGTAGCCCTCAAAACCAGCTCTGAAAAAAGGGGTGATCTGGCAACTTCTTCGCCTCTAAATTCTGCTGATTCGTACCATCCTTCCAGCAGCGTACAAAGTGTTACCTGATCTACCAGCGGATCGACAATCCAATATTCAGAGACGTCTAGAACACTGTACTCTGCTCGTTTGGCACGGTAGTCTGTGCTCTTTGTAGATTCACTCACCCCCTCTACTACCAGCAGTGGGGGAGATTCATTCAGGCGAATTACCGCCTCGCGATTTTGCAGGGTTTCCCACTGCTCTAGCGTTACTAACGTCAGGTCGGGAATTCGTATCGTATCCCATTTGTCGCCACGGGGTGATTGAATTCCTATCGTACCTGCTAGCGCAATCCAAGGTTGCCGAGTATGCGCTATCTCGTCGTCAAATATGCGCTCTAATCGTTTGATGATAGCGGCATGTTGGCCCGTCCCTAGTGCCATGGGCAATTCTCCATTGACCAACTCATAGCGGCGATCGCTCCCGTCGTCGTAGGCCAAATATTCTCCTAAGGTAAGGCGTTGAGTTGCGATCGTCATGGCTGGAAAATCACAGGGTTCTGTCAGTTCTACCCAATATTATGGGCTCTCCAAAAATCTTAGGAGATTTCCAGAGATGAATGTACCACTGTAGGTTGGCGTCGAGGCACGAGCCCCAACATTGCCAACATCCTGCTCTGTTGGGTTTTGCTAGCGCTGCAACCCCACCTACCACAGACAATTTTCTGGGTATTTTCTTTTTCAAAGATCACCTTAACCTTCGATCAGCATAAGGATAGCGATTAGCTGGCCATGCCCAGACATCCGCGCCGAGTTAAAAACTCAGCGCTCACTGAGCCAAGTCCCTAAAGGGACTATCAAAGGCTAAATCCATTGATGCATAAGGATTACACGCTCTTCAACCCCTTTAGGAGTTTGAGTCAGTGAGCCCTGACACTTTCAGCAGGGCGGTGTTTAGCGGTTTCCCGGCCAAGTGCAAGATCTGAGCCTTGAACGAACAGCGGTGCTGCTCGATAAACCTGAAAGAAACACAACTGTCTTGTTCTTGGCGACAATCAGCCCTTTTTAGGTCAAATTAGTTTGTGTTTCTCAGGAGAATAACCCACTATGAAATCTGATCGAGAACCGACTGTTCATCGGCGAATTCAAATAGCCGGATGGTTGTTATTCATTGCATCCGCCCTATGCTTCACAGGCTCAACCCTACAGAATGGCGATCTTCTGGGATTAGGCGGTAGCTTGTTCTTTCTCGTCGCCTGCTTTGTCTTTCTATGGCCGCTCTTAAGAATTTGAGCAGCTTAATAATTTCTTCTATTTCATCCTCTGCAGCAAGCCGAATGTTGACTGTCATAATTCATGTTTATATACACTTACTTTTTAGCCCACTGCTGCTTCAGCCGTTCAATCCGCTCCAACAAGCTCTCATTGGACATGCGTGTCCCTAAGCGCTCGACCAACAGCGGAAATGCCATGGGCGAAGGTCGTTTAGTTTCCTGCCAAACAACCGATAATTCTGCCAAGCGCTCCAATGTCTTAGTCAAACGATGGGTTTCTAACTGTTCTTGAAGGACTTCGCGTTCCGCTTGTTTAAGCAGCAAATTATCTGGCTCATACTTGCTGAAAACCTCATACAGTAGTGACGAGCTTACCTGTAACTGCGAGGAGGTTTTACGCGAACCGGGATAGCCCTTGAACACCAGCCCTGCCACCTGAGCCACCCCCCGAAACTTGCGCTGAGTCAGCTCCGAAATATTCAGGCTAGCTTTGACATCGGCTTCCAAATTCTTCAGACTCAAGAACGATTCAGAGAACAACTCCTTAAACGGATATCCCTTGGGAGCCAAAATCTCGAACCCATAGTCATTGACCGAAATCGTAAATGTAGTTTGCTGCTGATTGGCAAAGCGATAACCCCACAAAAAGCCCAGTCCTTCATGGACGAAGCGGCCCTCAAAAGGAAACACGTACAGATGTTGGCCCTCACGGGTTTTACAGCACTCTACTAGTAACTCATCCGCGGTAGGGATGTATGACAAGCGTTCCTGAGTCTCTAGGATTGGTGCAATGCAGTGGACTTCGCGGTTCCAGTCTTCCGACTGCCGGACGCGCTCTACTTCCTGACGTAGGTGCGTACTGAGCGTGTCCGAAATCGCCAACTGTCCACCGGCCCAGGTCGGCGTTACGGTCGATTGACGGCGCGTGTTTTTCACGTACACCACCATGTCTTTCATCTGAAAAAACTCTAGCTGTCGTCCGGCGAAGAAAAAGACATCCCCTGGCTTCAAGCGCGATACAAAGTTCTCTTCTACGGTGCCAATTTCGCGACGGTTGGTATACACAATCCGAACCGCCTGATTGCCCGTGATAGTGCCAATGCCCATCCGGTGCATGCGCGCCAGCTTAGTGTCGGTAACCCGATACACGCCTGCTTCGGGTACAACCTTTTGGTAGCGAGGATACGCCCCCAGACATTTACCGCCCTTCTCGACAAATTCCAGCACCCAATCAAATTCTTCGACGGTGAGATGCTGGTATGCAACCGTTTGCTGAATGGCAGTGCGGGTTGCTACGGGTTCAAATCCATCACCGCAGGCCAGCGTCACGAGATGCTGTGCCAGCACATCATAGGGTTTGTTTTGAGGATGCCGGGTTTCGATCGCCCCTGCTTCTAACCCGCGCCGAAACGCCGAAATCTCCAGCAGTTCCAGCGCATTTGTAGGTAGAAAAAACACCTCCGACGTCCCCTCTGGCACGTGAGCTGATCGCCCAGCGCGCTGCAAAAGCCGAGCCAGTTTCTTGGCACTGCCAATCTGCACTACGCGCTCAACGGGCTGAAAATCGACGCCCAGGTCCAAAGACGACGTACAGACCACCCATTTGATATCCCCCGCCTTCACCCCCGCCTCGATCGCTTCCCGTTCTTTCACATCGATGGAACCGTGATGCAGCGCAATTTGATGTTCGTAATCAGGCAGAGCAAAGTGGAGAGCTTGATACCAGCGCTCCGCTTGATTTCGCGTGTTGGTAAAAATCAGAGTTGACTTGTTAATATCCAGCGCGGCGACCAGTTCCTCAAACATCCGCAGCCCTAGATGCCCGCCCCAGGGAAAGCTATCCACGGACTCTGGTAACACACTCTTGATCACCGTTTCACGCTTCAGGTCAGCCCGGATAATGACCGGCTGGGTTTCTAATCCGACAGCGGTCTGAGCCGCCTCTGCTAAATTGCCTAGCGTCGCTGACACCGCCCATGTCCGCAACGCGGGTGCAAACTGCCGCAGCTGCGAGAGACACAGCTCTGCCTGAGTGCCTCGTTTAGAACTCATCAGCTCATGCCATTCATCCAAAATGATGCAGCGCAGATGCTGAAACCGCTTGGCTCCTTCTTTGTAGGACAGCAGCACCGACAACGACTCAGGTGTGGTGATCAGCACATCCGGCATTTTCTTGAGCTGTCGCGTCTTGCGCGAAGAACTCGTGTCTCCTGTTCGAGCCTCGACGCGAAGATCCCATGCCATATCGGCGATCGGGCGCTGAATGGACTGTTCAATATCGCGCGATAGCGCTCGCAGGGGAGTAATGTACAGCAGTTGCAGCCCTACGCCTGGGGTTTCTAGCATTTCAGCTAGGGGGCCCATGATCGAAGCGTAGGTTTTACCCGATCCAGTCGGCACCTGAATCAAACCACTGTGTCCTGCCAAGTAGGCGTCCCAGGTCCGCCGCTGAAATGCCAGCGGCTGCCAGCCCTGATGAGCAAACCAGTCGATGATGGGAATTAAACAAGAATCATTCACGCTATTTCACGGGCAAGTGATTAGTATCCTTATCCCTATTATTTCTTAGCCTCAGCAATTACGCTTTTGAGGATACAAGCCACGAGCCTAGGGGAGATGAGTATGACGGCAGGGCCTAAAGTTGAGGTGGCGATCGCGATTCTCACTCAGAACAATCAGTTCTTACTGCAGCTTAGGGACAATATTCCCACTATTTTGTATCCCGGCTATTGGGCCTTTTTTGGCGGACATCTGGAACCTGGCGAAACGCCAGAAGTGGGGGTTTGGCGGGAGCTGAAAGAGGAGATTGGTTACACCCCTCCCTGGCTCAAACTTTTTGAGCGGGCAGAGGACGAGAGAGTCGCTCGAAACGTGTTTTATGGTCCGTTGACGGTTCCGGTTGAACAGCTAGAACTGAATGAAGGCTGGGATCTGGGCCTCTGGACAGTAGACGACATTTACAAGGGTGAGCGCTATTCCGATAAAGCTGGACAGATACGACCGCTCGGCCCTCCTCACCAAAAAATATTGATGAGCTTTTTGGCATGGTCTCAAGATACGTTGGTTTAGAGCGGGGGGAATAGGCTAAAACACTTGGTTCCAGGCGTGGATTTCGTAGTCTGTCCAGATGCCATTTTGCCAATAGGGATCGGTTTCAACAAGCTGTCGGACTTTGGCTTCATTTTCAGCTTCGTAAATGCCGAATACCTTAGTGTTATCGACTGTGGGGCCGAGGGCCACCAGCACGCCGCTGTCCTTTTGGGACTGAAGCCCTTCAAGGTGAGCAGTTCGATAGGGTGTCCGCTTTTCCAGCGCATTTTCACAGTAGCTGCCCCACATCACAAACTTGGCCATCGGGTTTTCCCAAGCACTACACGATTTCAAATTCTAGACGGTAGCGCGATCGCAAGTTACAGGTGTGATGGTCGGTAACATTGGTATCGCTCAGTTCCAGATTGTAGAAACTAATCTGGGGTGATTCAAATAAGGGACCAGCATGCCAGGTTCCCACATGCAGCTTGATGAAGCAGTTCCCCGGAATCTGAAAAGCTCGAATTGCTTCGGGATCCGGCTCGTTAGCGGCACAGGGTGGTGCCACCCCCATGAGCCAGTCGGCCCCGTTTAGCGACCCTAAGCACTGGGTGCATTTTTGGTGCCGGGTAATGGTGTGGAACCGTCGCCCCCTGTCTGTCAGCTGCATGATGTAGAAGCGCGGGATACCCTCATCCAACTTCAGCTGGGCATCTTGGGGACCATACGTGGCCCCGTCAGGAGACGCAAAAATGGCCTGCCCAAAGGGCGCAAACGCCTCGGACGTAATGAGATTGGCTTTAAGCGATTTGAGCGTGACAGCTGATTGATTCATGGCGCAGGATGAGAGAGCGAGAGAACGATACCCTGTCCACATCCAGATTTCCGGGTGTAGCCTCAGGAAAAATTCTAGTTTCCAAATCGGATGTGGTTTAGATAAACTATTGCATCCCATCTGCTGAAATCTCGTTTTTTGCCTTACAAATTAAATTGCCTTACACATAAAAAGGTGGCTGCTGCCGGCCTGAAGTGATCACGCCCCTGATGGGTTAAGCGCATGAAACGAGTGTTCCGACTTTTTCCTCCGCGTCGCCAAACTCTCAAAGAGAAGCGAATTGCCGAATGCTATACGCGATCGCCGGAGGGACATGTCGTCGTACGCCTGCGTTTGAGTTCGCCAACGGCTCTGCTCATGCCCTTTGAAGGGTTTCCGGCTAACTTTGGCATCGAAGCCGACGACAAAGCCTCGCCGGTCCTCAATCTCAACAAGGATTTTGTCGATTATCTCTTCGCCCGCCTTGCCGAACTCGAAGACGAATCGCTGCTGCTGCGCATCAATTTGCCCCAGGAATCAACTGACAAGCCTGCACCCACTTGCTCTGCCGATGTTATCCAAACGGCCATCCAACGCTACTTTACCTATCTGGAAGGGGTTCGCCGTCAGGATTTACAAAGGCTGGCTTGGGATGCGGCATTATTAGGGGTGTTGGGAACCGCCACTTTAGGTCTATCGGTATTTCTTGAGGCTCGTAATGCGAACGCCGATGTTGGTATCGGCCTGCTGCTGCTGAGCCAGGGTGTAACCGTTTTTGGCTGGCTTACCCTTTGGGAGGCGCTTGCCAATGTACTTTGGCACTGGCGACCGCTTTATCAACAGCTGCGGATGTGTCAGCGCCTGCAGATGGCGCAGCTAGAGTTGGCCACCAACTGACGCCTGCTTAACGACTGTCTTATCTTTTGTTCTGTTTGCGATCGCACGACACTCTACCCTAGTAATTATGGTTTCCTCTAACGATATTGCGACCCCCAGCTCGGAATCTCAGACGCTGATTCCGGCTGTTAATCTTGACTGGTCTACCAAAGAAGCCATCTCAGCCCGGGCCAGCATTGTGGGTGAACGCCTGGTTCTCAAAATGCTAGAGCGCACGGAACCACTGGCCACGAATCCACTAACGATTCGGGCTGGTGCTACTGGCTGCGCCGTCCTCCTACGCTACGGGGTCGTGGTTACGTTTGATCTTAGTCCTGAAGAAGAAAGCAAACTGATAGAGACACTCCGACCACAGATTCGGGAGCCCTTCCAATCGGGCATTACCGAAGAATTGCCCATGGCCTTTCGCTCACAGGTTAAGGAGCGCTTGGAAAATAATATTCTCTGGCTCCAGGAATGCAGCGCTGAACGCTTGCAGATTGTCGCTGAAGCGTTGGGTAAAAGCGTTGTGCTGGAATATTACGAAGCCGAGATCGCTAGCATTTTTGAGCGCATCAAACCTTTCACAGTTGCCATTCAAGGCAAGAATCTGCGTCCCCCGACTGAGCAAGAACTGCTTAGCTACATTGGGGGTACGCTGCTCATCCAGCAAAAAATGTTCGGCATTGTGGAAGTGGGCGAGAAACCGGATCCGGTTTGGGATCATCCTGAGCTCGATCGCCTGTATCTGCGGTTAGAAGATGAATACGAGCTGCGAGAGCGACTGGTTACCCTAGAGCAAAAGCTGACGCTGATTTCTAAAACTGTGGAAACTTCGCTGGGCATCCTGCAACGTAACAGCAGCCACCGGGTGGAGTGGTACATCGTCATCCTGATCGTTGTGGAAATTGTGCTGGCAATTTATGACCTCTGGACTCGGTAAAGGTGAATTCGACGACAGCGTTTTGGCTCCGTTTACGTCCCACCCGGTAAAGGTGAGTTCGACGACAGCGTTTTGGCTACGTTTGCGTCCCACCCGCAGATGAATCGCGGGCTAATTGGGAAAGTCTACTGAAAGTAGACTCAGAGGTTCCATGACTTATCTAGCAAGGGCTTCAACTCATTTCAATGAGTTTCCCCGACTAGCCCGCAGTTAACTCGCGGGCGGATTGGCAGCGGAGCCAGGGAAGACGATATTGCGATGAAAACTACCCCAAACGACCCTCTGGTTGTTGTTAACTTTCCCTTGGCAGCTCCAACTCAGCCTTGACAACAAACATAATCGCTCGTGGGGTGGTGGTTTTGAAACACCAAGTTTGGGCCGCATAGCCTCGGGGCAGATCCTGGTTTTCGTCCCCTAGCGGGGGGGTGGTTTTGAAACCCATTACCCTTTCTGGTGCGCCAGAAGGTGTCTATGGTTTCCGTCCCCTTGTATGTTTAGAGTCAGGAGCGGTAGACCCTTATCCCCTGGTTCATAATGGACTCATCCTATTCAGGATGGGCTCATTATAGTTCGTCCGCGAGCTTGGTCGCCGCTTCTATCCAGTGCTTTGAGAACTCGCACA